>CAJWQJ010000007.1 GCA_913045315.1 uncultured Chloroflexota bacterium
TTAGGAATCAGTGTTGATCCAATATAACCAGCCCCACCTGCAATTAGTACTTTCATAAAATTACCTATTAATATTGATTAAAAAGTTTTTTGGTGATTAAAAAGTGAAATTTGCAGAATCAGGAGAATCCAACCATTGGGACAAACTCTGTGCATGTTCATCTTTTGCAGAAAGAATAGGGTTTTCAAAAGGCCAATCGATACCTATTTCAGGATCATTCCACAATATTCCAGATTCAGCTTGTGAATTATATGCTCCTGTACAAAGATATTGGATTTCAGCTTCATCTGCTTTTGATAAATAAAATAAATCCTCCAAAATTTTAGACATATAATTTATTTCCTCTAAGTTACTAGAAATCACCTCCTGGTATTCTTCAGGAGACCGTATTTTTCTGAGAACCAACTCACTTTGACCTTTTAAAACAGTCAATGGTGTTCTCAACTCATGCGAAGCATCACTACTAAACTGCCTCACTTGTATAAAAAAATTCTCTAGTCTTTCTAACATATCGTTAAAAGTTTGTGCGAGTCTTCCTATTTCGTCCTGAGCTTCTGAAACAGGTATTCTCCTACTTAAATCAATACCGCTACCAATTTTTCTCGCAGTTTGGTTTATTTTGTCCACGGGTCTTAAGGCTCTTCTAGCCATAAAGCCACCAACTAAAGTTGCTAATACAAGAACAGCGGGAACAGCAGTATATAAAAATATTTTTAGGTTCTTCATCATCACCTAAATACTCATGGCGAAATTCTGCTCTTTCAATATTTGCCGCATAATTACATTTTTTACACCAAATTACTGTATCTTCACCACTTGGGACAGGTAAAATAAATTCATGTGAATCTTTTCCTCCAATGGCTCCACTATCAGCCTCTGCAATTATCACAGGAAGGTTAAGTCTTTCGAATATTCTTTTATATGCATTAACCATTTTTTCATATGCTATGTCTAAACCATCAAAATCTCTGTCAAAACTATAGGCATCCATCATGTCAAATTCTCGAACTCTAATTAGCCCAGCTCTAGGTCTAGATTCATCTCTGAACTTATTTTGAATTTGATACATTATTGCTGGTAAATCCCGATAACTTTCAATTAAACTTTTAGCCAATAAAGTAACTGCTTCCTCATGTGTAGGTGCCAGAACAAGTTCTCGATTTCTTCGATCCTTAAGACTAAAAAGAGTTGCACCCAAAGCCAAATCTCTGCCTGTTTTTTCCCATATATCTCTAGGTTGTAGAGCGGGCATTCGAACTTCAAGACCCCCCTGAATATCAATTTCCTGTCTTACAATACTCGAAATTTTTGCCAAGCTTTTTTGAGCAAGTGGAGCATAAGTATAAATACCAGAAACCAACTGTTGTATCATTCCGGTTCTTAACAACAATCTATGACTCGTGCTCTCTGCATCACCGAAATCATTTCTAGAAGTTTTGAGAAGAAATTGAGAAGTACGCATAGATAAACCTCAAATTAATTATAGCATGTAATTAGAGTACTCGGAATCAAATCTAATACTTACTTTAACAAAAAATATTGCATTCTTTTTCTTTGCAAAGCAATTATTCATATGATATATTGCAACCTCAATTTTCTTTTCCAGGGGGAATTCAATGGGTTCTATCTTACGTCGCCGTGAAATAAGTAATCATGTCTCAACAAAGTTGGGTGGAAATAAATCACAAGGCGAAGCAGCATTAGCAGCAGTACTCGAAAGCATTCAAGAAGCCCTATCTAGGGGAGAAAAAGTTGTACTTACGGGTTTTGGTTCCTTCGAAATAAGACAAGTTAAAGAAAGAAAAGTCCGATCGATTGGGAAAGGAAGTCAGAACATAACTGTACCTGCACATAAAAGAGTTGGTTTCACTCCTGGATCAGTACTTAAATCTTCTACTAAATAGCTTATTACTATATTGATTCAATTTCTTTTGCTACTAAATCCACTTCTTCCATTAAAGCAATCAACATATCCTCCTCTTTTACAACACGAGACTTAATTCCTTTACGAAATATGATTGCTCTACCATTACCAGCGGCAATACCTACATCCGCATCTTTAGCTTCCCCGGGACCATTCACTTCACAACCCATCACGGCAACTTTTACTGACGTATCAATGCTTTTTAATAATTTATCTACATCATTTGCAAGACGAACAACATCAACATCAGCTCGACCACAGGAAGGACACGCTACTAAAGTTGGTCCCTTATCTCTCAAATTAAGTGATTTTAAGATATCAAATCCAGCTTCAATTTCATCGAGTGAATCCCCACTTAAAGAAACCCTTATAGTGTCTCCAATACCTTCATATAATAAGAATCCTAGTCCAACGGCACTTCTTATCGAACCTGATCTAACAGTTCCTGATTCTGTTATTCCAAGATGTAAAGGATATGGAACCATTTCAGCTAATCGTTTATAGGCTTCAATAGTTGTAGGAACATCAAATGCTTTCATAGAAATTTTAATCAAATCAAAATCAAGTTCTTCAAGTAGAGAAATTTCCCATAATGCAGTCGCCACCATATGGTCAACAATACTATATTCACCCTCTTTTTCATTACCAGCTTTTGGTAATTGATTGACCATATCATACAATCTATGAAACCCACCAATCCTGCCAATCCCCCCTACTGGAGGAAGACTACCAAAATTTACCCCAATCCTAATTGGAATGGATTTTTGTTTTGCTGCCATTACAATTTCTTTAACTTTTTCTGAATCACGAATATTGCCGGGATTGAGCCTCAAACAATCAACCCCCTGATTAATTGCTTCCAATGCAAGACGATGATGAAAGTGAATGTCTGCAACCAATGGAATATTAATTTTTTTCTTTATTTCTCCTAATACCAGAGCTGCATCAATATCTGGGACAGCACATCTAATAATGTCACATCCAGCATCCTCTAATGCAAGAATCTGATTAACAGTAGCATTAACATCGCGAGTATCCGTTTTTGTCATCGACTGAACAGTTATCTCAGCATCCCCGCCAATTTTCACACCACCAACCCATACAGGTTTTGAAATTCGCCTTTTCATTTAAGAACCCCTGATCTTAGATTTATATATACCATATCTAAATTAACTCGAAAATAGTATTAAACTAAAGTTATTTATTAATCTATTTATCTCTTTCCATAATATAATCAGTAAGATCCAGTAAAGCAGACTTTACTGGTGATTCATTAATTAAATATAGTGAATTCTTTGCTTTATCAAGATGATCTTTCGCAATATCATATGCATCAGGAATAACTTTTAAGTCAATAATACATTTCAAAGCATCATCAAGATATTTGTCTTTATTTCTGGTCTCACAAAGTTTAACTATCGGATTGTTTGGACTAGAACGTTCTAAGGCTAAAATTGATGGCAAGGTAAGAACACCTTGAGAAAGATCATTTCCAACAGGCTTACCAATATCTATAGAGTATGCTTCAAAATCCAATATGTCATCTATAATTTGAAAAGCCATGCCTATATTAATACCATATTCTTTAATACAATTAATTTGATCTCCAGAAGCTTGACTTAGTAGAGCCCCACACTCAGCAGCAGCTACAAATAAAGAAGCAGTTTTATTATATACTCTCAAAAAATATTGGTCTCTAGTTTGCGACGAATTGTACAAATCCATGCGTTCTGTAAGTTCACCAGTTGCTAATTCCATAATTGTTTTTGCAACAAATCGACGAATAACCCTCAAATCTCCTGTTTCACAAACATACGTAGCAGCACTGGCAAAAAGGTAATCACCAACCAAAACAGCTATTTCAGGCCCCCAAATATTACTTACGGTTGCTTCACCTCTACGAGTGTCTGCTTCATCAACAACATCATCATGAATAAGTGTTGCAAGATGTAGCATTTCAACTCCAGTTCCAACTAAAATTGCAGAATCTGGACGTTCACTTGTTATACGAGATGATAAAATGCTTAGTGCAGGACGTAACTTCTTACCACTACTTTTTACAGCATGAGAAAAAGGTTTTCTTATAGATTCAGGAGCTTGACCTACAGCTTCCTGTAGTTTTTTTTCAACTAAACCTAACTCTTCAGTAACGATTCTATAAAAACTTACATTTTCAATTGTCAAATCATACTCCAGTGAAATGTTAATTAATCAGCCAATACGTTAAATTTCCAAACTGCTTTCATCCAACTTGTCAAAAAGCGGTACAGGTATTGGTAATTTTGTTCCTGGTTTAGGACAATTAATCTTCCACCCATTTTCTTCCATATTATCTTGAAACCCTAGCATTTCATGCAATTTCCTACTGCTAAATGGCAAAAAAGGATACATTACAGTTTTTAATGTGGCTAAAACATATAAAGCATTGGTTAACGTAACTGCAGTGGCATCTATATCAGTTTTAGCAGTTTTCCATGGGGCTTTCTGTTCTAAATATTTGTTTGTTCTCGATGCCAAACTCATTGCTCCTTGATTTAAGGCTTCTCGAAAATGACAATTATATATATTTTCCCCAACTTTCTTTAGAGTCTGATCTGCTAATATTCGAATTTCATTTCCTTCATGATCATTATCTTGATAGTCTGGAACTATCCCTCCAAAACTTCTTTGTAGCATATTTAAAACTCTATTAACCAAATTACCATATGTTGCAACTAATTCATCATTATTCCTCCGTACAAACTCTCTCCATGAAAAATCAGCATCCCCATGCTCAGGCATATTCGAAGCAAGGACATATCTCAAAGGATCAGGTGAAAATTTTTCAAGATAATCAGGAACCCACACAGCCCAATTTCGACTAGTTGAAAGTTGTTTGCCTTCAAGTGACAAAAACTCATTCGCAGGTACATCATATGGCAAGTTGAAATCTCCGAATCCTCGAATTATTGCAGGCCAAATTATCGTATGAAAAGGTATGTTATCTTTACCAATAAAATAATAAGGAAGTGTTGAAGGATCTTCCCAAAACACTCGCCATGCATCTGGGGTTCCTTTCTTTTGAGCCCATTCTTTACTGGCAGAAAGATAACCAATTACTGCTTCAAACCAAACGTAAATTCTTTTTTTCTCAAATCCATCTAAAGGAACTGGAATTCCCCAATCAATATCACGAGTTATTGCTCTATCTTTAAGTCCACCCTCTAGAAATCCCCTAGTGAAATTACGTACATTTGACCTCCAATAATCCTTGTCATGAATCCAGTTAAGTAAATCATTTTCAAAAGCACTTAAACGAAGAAATAAATGTTCTTCATCGCGTATTTCAATTAAATATTCCTTACCATCATTAAAATATATAGGATTAATTAATTCGACAGGATCAAGTGTTTGCCCACATTCATCACATTGATCTCCTCTTGCCCATAAATTACTACAATGCGGACATGTACCCGTAACATATCGATCAGGCAAGAAACGGTCAAAATCAGGGGAATATGCAACTTTCATTTTATCTGAATAAATATAACCTTTTGAATAAAGAGTAGTGAATATCTCTTGAGTCGTTAAACGGTGATTCTCTGTCATTGTTGTAGTAAATAAATCAAATCCAATACCTAAACCGTTCCAGGAATCAACAAATGAAGAATGATATTTTTGAGCAACTTCATAAGGGGATTTCCCCTCTGACTCAGCTCTAAGTGTAACCGGTGTACCATGACAATCGCTTCCGGAAACCATTAAAACATTGTTTCCAAAAATTCTATGGTATCTTGCAAATATATCAGCAGGTAAATAACAACCTGCTATGTGTCCAAGATGCAAATGGCCATTTGCATATGGCCAAGCAACAGCTACAAAAATATTTTCTGTCACAATTATCTCCTCATAATTTCATAAATTGTAGCACAAGAAACATTCAGAAGTTTAAATATGATTAATTAATACACATACAATGGATGTTGAGAAGTAATTATTCTTGTTTCATAATTAATGGCATCTCGTAAATATTTAGGTAAATTTATTGAACCAATATGAGTAGTGCCATCGTAGAAATTTAAGTTTGTAACTCCCCTGCGTTTTAACTCAACATCAACTTCTTTCAAACTTAATTCATTTGTATTTTTACCCGAAGATCCTATTGTAATTCCCCAAGTATCCCCAAATGAGGGAATTGATGCTGATAAAGATGTCACATTATTAAAAATTTGATTAATAGTATTATGAATCGCAGGAAATATCTCTGAATAATTAAGAAAGCTAGTAGGACCTGACTGAGTTACCAAAATACCATTAGGAGCAAGTTTTTCATAAGCCATTTGATAAAAGGAAAGAGTATATAGTTGATCTACTGGACTTCCTTCTGTTGAATCTGGAAGGTCAAATATGATTACATCAAAAATATCTTCGCTTTTGCGAAGATATTCAAATATATCCATAAATTTAATTTCAAGTCTTTGATCTTCAAAAACTCCTGTGTTCATTTTGGGTAAAAATTTAATACATAACTCTACTAATTCTTTATCCAAATCAACCATAGTGAGTTTTTTAACACTTCTGTGACGGAGAATTTCTCTTGCTGAAGCTCCTTCTCCTCCTCCAGCCAAAAGAATACGTTCAGGGTTATGAAAAGATAACATTGCAGGATGAATTAATAATTCATGATATATAAACTCATCCCATTCGGAAGATTGAATTTTTCCATCTAGGACAAGACATCTTCCATAAGGCACAGTATCTAGAATATTAATTTCTTGGTATTTTGATGAGCCAGAGTAAACTACATTTTCAACAGCCCAATAATGAATCAGTCCTGGGCTAATAGGCTCATTATGCCAATTGTTATATTGTGAAAACAAAACACAACTCAGTAAGTAGGAATCTCGGTCAAATGTGGTAGTATTCCTCGAATTAATTCAGTCTTAGAAGGCGTTTTTGACTTTAACCGTTCAATAATTTCATCAGCAGCATCATTAGGATCGAAGGATTCACCACATGTAAATATATCAGCAGCAGCATACTCATATTCTGGCCATGTGTGAATACAAAGATGGGATTCTGCTATAGCTACAACTCCAGTAACCCCCTGTGGAGAGAATTTATGAAACGTATCTCCTATAACAGTAGCTCCAGTTGAACTAGCAGCATGTAGCATGGATTCTCTTATGAAATCCAAATTGTCGAGCAAAATAGCATCGCAATCCTTTAGTTCAAGGATCAAGTGCTTCCCAAGCGCATTCAATCACCTTCCTCCAGATATAAGTTGTAATTAACAGACAAACAAAAATTATACCACTATGAAAATATGATGCAAGCCCAAACCTAAAATGTACTATAATTTGCAAGTTGCAGTGCTTTAAATTTTCAGATTTATTATACTATCATAATACAATTCATATTTTGACAGTGTAATCACATGAATGAACAAGCAGTATCTATAAATAATTTAAACAAGATCTACGATAAAAAGATAATCCTAAAAAACTTTTCTCTAAAAATAAATTGGGGACAGGTTGCAACTATATTTGGACCTAACGGTTCAGGAAAAAGCACTCTAATTCGTATACTTGGTAATATCACTGATTATGATCAGGGAGATATCTACATTCAGAACCGTGATTTCAAAGTAAATAATAACAATATCAGAAAAACAATCGGGGTAGTTACTCACCAAACATTCCTATATGATCATCTTTCAGTAAAGGAAAATCTTAAATACTATTGTCAGGTATTTGGAATTTCAAACTACTTCGCAAATGTATCAACAGCTATAGAAAAATTTAATTTAAATAAATATAGAGATACGCATGTCCGCAAGCTTTCGAGAGGAACACAACAGAGGGTTGCTCTCGCAAGAGCAACCTTGCATCATCCTAGAATTCTCCTTCTAGATGAACCTGATTCAGGATTAGATAATGATTCCCTTAAAATTCTAATGGATATTATAGATCAACATAAATCATCAGGTGGCCTCGCCTTAATAGCTACCCATAACTTAGAATTTGGAATTTCTGTAAGTGATTCTCTTCTTATACTCTCTGATGGTCAAATAGCATTTTCTACAAATTCCAACAGCACAAACAAGGAACTATTTAACTATGAATACCAAAAGATAACCAAGGAGAAACTTTGAAATCATTTCTACAACCAATTATGGCAATATTATGGAAAGATCTACTTACAGAAATTCGATCTAAGGAGATTATTACTCCGCTCGTAGGATTTTCAGTTGTAACAATATTAATCTTTAGCATGTTATTTTCTGGATCTTCTCAATTGTCAAACAAATTTGCTTCATCAATACTATGGATTGGGTTTACATTTGGGGGCATTTTAGGATTAATTAAAATATTTTCTTCTGAGAAAGAAAATAACGGTATGGCAGGCCTATCTTCTAGTTCAGCAAATACAGAACAGATATATTTTGGCAAACTAATTAGTACTTTTCTTTTCCTTTCAATTGTAGAATTAATTATGCTGCCAGTTTTTGGAATTCTATTTAACATACAAATTTTCATACTTGAACTTTGGCTTATAACACTTTTAGGAACACTAGGCTTTTCAGCTATTGGCACTACTTTTTCTGCCATGACAATGAACCTGAGATCAAAAGACATTATGCTACCCATATTATTTTTGCCAATTGTTATTCCTGTGATTATTGCTGCAGTTTCCTCAAGTACAGAAATCATTAATGGAGGTTCTTTAAGTGAAATCCATATATGGCTTGAATTGTTAGTTGTTTTTGATGCTTTATTTATATTAATTGGCGCATGGACCTTTCGATTTGTGACAGAAGAGTAATATAATTAGATTATGCTAAGAAATTTTATATCATTAACTATATTGATTTTATCCACGCTCATAATGACTGTAACCATGTATCTAATCTTTATATGGGTTCCAACAGATGATGTGCTTGGAATCAGTCAAAGAATTTTCTACATACACGTTCCAATGGGAATTTTAGGATTAATGGCGTTCCCAATAGTATTCATATGTAGTACCACCTATCTAATAACCAAAAAAGACACCATGGACTCAATTGCTTACTCTGCAGCAGAAATAGGTGCACTATTCCTTACTATAGCTTTAATAACTGGTATGCTCTGGTCAAAACCTTCATGGGGAGTATGGTGGACTTGGTCTCCTCAACCAACACTTACACTAGTCTCATGGTTAGTCTATATAGCATATTTGATGCTAAGAGCTTATTCTCCAAGAGGTAGTCAAGGAGCCAAATACGCAGCAGTATTAGGAATAATCGGATCTGTAAATTCTATTTTCGTATATCTAGCAGCAAAAATATGGCGAGACGTTCACCCTGAAGCGGTTGTAGGACCATTAGCTGAAAATGATTCACTTGATTCATCAATGCGAATTGGATTGCTAATAGCTCTTCTGGCATTTTCTTTGCTATTTACATATCTTATTACTCTACGTTTTTCTACACGAAAAACAGAACAAAAGATAGAAAGGTTACAATATGAAATCAACTAGAAAATTTAAAAGTATCTACATATACATACTTTTAATTGGAATCTCTTTATTTAATTTAGCAGCTTCCCATTCTGAGACAGTAGAATCTAATCAATATTTGGAGTACCTTTTTGTAGCATACACTGTTACGTGGTTAGGATTTTTTATATATTTATTTTTTATCTCTAAAAAACAGAAGGAACTTAAAAATGAGTTAGAATTTTTAAGTAAAGAGTTAGAAAAACAAAAAGAAAAGTAAACCATTTAATTTTAGGTATTTCGAATGTAATGAAATCAATATACAGATCCATACCAAGCATTGATAAGGTTTTAAACCATCCTAAGCTTCTGTCCATGAAAAAGGAACATCCAAGAAATCTTCAGCTTTATTTTGCTAGAAAAACAATCCAGTCTTATAGACAAGCCCACTCTGAACTTACTTCCATACCAACTATTGAGAATATTGTTGATGAGATTCTCAACAATATAGATAAATTGAAAACATCCTCACTTAAAAGCGTTATTAATGCTACAGGTGTTATCCTACATACTAACTTAGGTAGAGCACCGCTAAGTGACACAGCTAGCCACATCATGTGTCAAATAAATTCTAATTATTCAAACCTAGAATATGATCTTAATACAGGAAAACGACTTACAAGATTATCGCATGTGGAGGAACTTTTTCAATTCTTAACTGGAGCCGAATCTGTACTAATAGTCAACAATAATGCTTCAGCAATTTTTTTAGTTGCTTCAGTGCTAAGCAAACAAAAAGAAATTCTAATCTCAAAAGGGGAATCAGTAGAAATAGGTGGCGGATTTCGTATATCAGATATAATCAACGAATCAGGAGCTAAACTAATAGAAGTAGGAACAACTAACAAAACATACATTGAAGATTACCAAAAAGCTATCACCAGTGAATGTAATGTTTTACTAAAAGTTCATACTTCAAATTTCAAAATTATTGGATTCACTGAATCAACAGAAATAGAAGAAATGGCGAGATTATCTCGAGAAAATAATCTGTACATGATCCATGATTTAGGAAGTGGATGTTTGGTAGATTCAAGCAAATACGGACTTAATCATGAACCCACAGTGCAAGAAAGTATACAAGCAGGAATGGATCTCGTGTTATTTTCCACCGATAAACTATTAGGCGGGCCTCAAGCAGGAGTTATATTGGGCAAGAAGGAACTTATTGATCAAATAAAAATACATCCATTGGCAAGAGCATTAAGATCAGACAAAGCAAGTATTGCAGGACTAAGCGCTACCCTTATGCATTATGTAAACCAAGAATTTGAAAAGGAAATTCCTATTTGGAGAATGATTAGCAGAACTACAGAAGATGTATTAACAACTGCACAAAAATGGAATTCAATGTTCTCAGGAAGCGAAATAATTGCTGGGGAATCAACAATCGGAGGAGGAAGTCTACCCGGTGAAACAATACCAAGCTGGCTAATAGGGTTTAAAGAGGATATCCACTTCTCATCTTATGAAATGGCAAAAATATTACGTAATGAAATTCCAATTCCAATCATTGGGAAAGTTCAACAAGACAAATTTCTGCTTGACCCAAGAACTGTTCTTATGGAAGAAGAAAAATACCTTGAAAATGCAATCATCAAGACTTTATCAAAAAATTGATAATTGTTTCGATTCAATGCATTATTTATTAAGAGCTATTTATTTAAAGTAAATAAGGAGCAAGTATACTAATGACAGATTTCCTTCTCTTAGACAGTCCAGGACACGGTCCTTGGTTTTGGGATGGAGTAAAGGGTGCAATTGAAGATAACTTAAGAAATAAATCTGAAGTTAGACATTTAAATTATCACCCTGGGAAAGTATTTGCTCCAGAAAATCTCAGTAACCTGGATAACAAATATACCTCCTTGGCTGAATATGCAATGAAGACTGTAGATCAAATCAGGAATGAGAAGCTATCTAACATAATTATCGTTTCTCATTCCTTTTCCGGAATTCTAGCTCTTGAACTTTGCAACATACTAGGTAAAGAAATAAAAGGCTTAGTATTTATAGGCTCAATAATCCCAGACATGTTTCGCACATCTATGGAAATGATACCTATCCAATTGAGACTTTTACTTATGACTTCTTCATTACTAACTGGAACTATTTCGTTCGATAAGATTGCAATGCATAGAGAATTCATCCTGAAAATTTTATGTAGTGACGTGCCATATCCCGAAGCTGCCAAGGCAATAGGAAGGTTAAATCCACTAAATGCTAAAACATTAGGAATGCTAGCAAATCCTGAATCATTTATAAAACTACATAATTCAAAATATGTGATATTAGATAAGAGTCGTTTAATTCCTAAAAGTCTTCAAAATAATATGGCAAAATATATAAATGCATCTACAATTAATCTTCCATATGGACAAGAAGCCCCATTTTTCCATCCAGAAATTATAGCAAATATACTCCTTCAAAAGACACAAGAACCAAGTTAAGCTTCTTAGAATGACAAAGGAAACTATATGAATTTTCAATTAGATGAACAATGGTTAAGAGGAAATGTAGATCAGTGTTACACATTAATTCAATCCACTGCCCAGGACATTAATAATTACGTATTTTCCTATAACGGAAAATTTGACGAAGAAATTGGTGGGTTCTACCAAATGGATTGTATAGTAGACTATATTTCAGATGGAATCATAATTGAAGCAGGTCTTATAGAACTTTGGGAAGATGATGATGGTGAAAAAACTCTTATGAAAATTTATGAGCTTCGTCCTGATGTTCCAGACGATTCCTTTATTGATGAATATTCTCACACAAGAGCTTCAGCAATGGATTCAATCTGCCAGATAATAAAAAAGAGATTCATCTCTCTAGAAATGAATGTCTGATGAAGGGTATGGACTACTTATCTTGCTTTTTTCTTAAAGCATCAAGTATAAAAGGGTTATTATTTCTTTCTTCACCAATAGATGTCTGAAGCATATGGCCTGGTAAAACTATAGTGTCATCAGGCAATTTAAGCAGTTTATTAGTAATTCCTTCCATAATTTGCTCATAACTACCTCCTGGAAGGTCTGTACGTCCAATAGATCCTCGAAATAAGGTATCTCCACTAAAAAGCAAACCATTTACAAAATAACTTACACTTCCTGGCGTATGTCCAGGAGTATGAATTACGTGTAAATCTAATCCGGCAACACTAACTTTACCATTATCCTCAACATAACCATCAGGATGAGGTATGTCACTAAGATTATCACCTAAATAATCTCTCATTGATTGATAGGATCTTTCTAAAACAGGAATTTCAGAATTATGTATAAGAAATGGAATGTCATGTATTTGCTTTATACCTGAAATAGCCATCACATGATCTCCATGTCCATGAGAGTTAGCAATGACCTTAACATTAACTCCCATATCTTTTGCTACTTCAAGAATTCGTTCAGGTTCATCCCCAGGATCAATAATAATTGCTTCTTTTGTTTGCTGTGATGAAATAATGTAACAATTTTCTTGAAACGTTCCTACAACTACTCCCCGTATCTCCATTTCATTTATAACAGCCATAGCTATCCTCTTAACTGGCATTAATCAAGCTAGTAACAATAAAAATACATTGAGTATTTATCTGTATGGAAAAGGTAAATTTACTCAACTTCTAAAAGTTTGTATTTTACTTCTCCTCCAGGAGTATCAACAGTAAATTCTTCTCCTGCATAAAAACCAAGAACCGCTCTTCCAACTGGAGAAGAAATTGAGAGCTTGCCATCTGCAAGAGAAGCCTCACGTGAATCAACTAACAACCAAGAATCTGTACGTCCGTTAGATAAATCTCTCAATTTCACCGTGCCACCCTGATGTGCACTTCCACCTGTAATTTCAGCACTAATTATTTGAGCAGTAGATAATGTATCTTGAAGTTCTCTTCGCTCTGCATCTAACTTACCTAAATGCTCTCTAGCTGCTTCCAAAGGGGCATTTTCTCTAACATCTTTATCAGCTGCAGCTTTTTTAACTTCTTCAGCTGCAAGCAAAAGTTCACCTTGAAGGTACTCAAGACGAACCTCTAAAGCAGAATAACCATCCTGAGTTAGTTTCGGTCTAGATATTTCATGAATAACAGTAGAGTTTCTAATTTTTTTGTTCGGTCGGCGAATTTTTACATGGATTGCCATATTTACATCAACAATACCATTTTTCTTTGCATAGTTAAGGAAATGTCTCAAAGTTTTTAGTCTTGAGCTGTCGGGTTCACTTGAACCTTCTTTAGCAGAATAATCCTCTAATTCGCTTGGGCTCATATCCACAAGTGAACGATCGCCACCGATCCACCTGACAAATTTTGCTAAATCATTTTGAGCTTCTTTCTTTCCTGACCTAAGCGACTGTATATAATTACTAACTGAATCAGCTATTGTAAAAGATTCAACCACTCTATCCCCCCATCATTGAATATCCAAACAAATCTAACTGAACCTATACATTGTACATAAGAATTTTAAACAGATCAAAGTTTATTATACCATTATATCCAAACATGCTAAAAGTTTGTTTGAATATCCTTTCCATTAACCTGCTATAATCATTAATACTATCAGGAGATGAATTTTAATTATGGATACTAAGGCATACGTTCTAATAGAAACAAATATAGGTCAAACAAAAGAAATAGTAAGGGAATTACAAAAAGTTAATAATGTTATAACCGTTGACCCTGTTACAGGCCCCTACGATATAATTGCAATTATCCAGGCAAAAAATCTCGAGGATGCAGGTAAGATAGTAACTGATAAAATCCACTCTATACCTGGAATGATACGAACAATAACATGTTTATCTGTACCTATTACTGATTAGTTCTCGTACTTAAATTCATTAAATTGGAAATACAATGATTACTAAATCTTCCGACGAAAAATCTCAAAAATGCATCTTTTGCATGATTAGGAAAGAAGAAATTCATTCTCAAATTCTATATAAGGATTCAGACGTATTTGCAATTTATGACATTAATCCCAGAGCACCTATACATATTCTTGTAATTCCCCTAAAACATGTTGTTTTTTCTAATCTCAAGGAAAAAATTTTGTTAGATATTCTTGGAAAATTATCTTTAAGCGCAAGAAAGATAGCTGAAAAGTTCGACATCAAGTCTGAAGGATATAGGCTTGTAATAAATCAGGGTAATAATGCAGGTCAAACTGTTGAACATCTTCATATGCATTTAATTGGCGGCAAAAAACTTGCACCTGAGGGATAAGTTTCGAAGAAATTTAATCTATTGGCACTTATGAGTTTTTACTTAAAAAATTTAAAATATGCTGCAAATAGAAACTATTACACTCTAAACTTCCTTATATTCCCCTTCCACAGTACCATCTGTGTTATCATTCGAACCAGTTTCTCCATTAAAGCCATCATTACTGTTATCCCCAGTATTATTCTGTCCATAAATTTGAGATCCGATTTCTTGCATGGACTGATTTAATTCCTCCATTTTTGATCGAATTTGATCAATAGACCCATCAGTAATACTATTTTTCAAATTATCAGACTTTATTTGAACATCATTTTTTAAATTTTCTGGAATAGATTCTTTATTCTCATCTAACATTTTTTCAGAAGCATTAACCATTTGTTCCGCATCATTTCTAATCTGTATTTCTTCTCTACGCAATTGATCATTTTCTGCATTTGCTTCAGCATCCTTAACCATTTGATCAATTTCTGCATCTGACAATCCTGAATCTGGCTGGATTACAATTTTTTGCTCTTTTTGAGTAGCCTGATCTTTAGCTGAAACACTCAAAATACCATTAGCATCAATATCAAATGTTACTTCAATCTGTGGCACTCCACGCGGTGAGGGCAATATTCCATCAAGAATAAATTTCCCAATAGATTTATTATCAGCTGCCATAGATCGTTCACCTTGCATAACATGAATTTCTACACTCGTCTGACTATCTGCAGCAGTAGAAAAAACCTCTGACTTATCAACTGGAATTGTTGTATTTCGTTCAATAAGTGGATGAGAAACACCCCCTAAAGTCTCAATCCCAAGAGTAAGAGGAGTCACATCTAACAAAAGAACATCTCTAACATCCCCTTTCAGTACACCGGCCTGCAATGCTGCACCTACAGCCACAGCTTCATCAGGATTTACTGAACGACTAGCCTCCTTGCCGAAAAGTTCTTGAACACAATTTATTACAGATGGCATTCTTGTCATTCCTCCAACAAGAATGACATCATCTATAGCTCCAGCATTTACCTGAGCATCTTCAAGGGCTTGTTTGCATGGTCCATTAATACGATTAATTAAATTTGCAGTCATTTGATCCAGAGAGGATCTAGAAAGTGTTAGAACTAAATGTTTAGGACCTGCAGAATCGGCAGAAATAAATGGAAGATTTATTTCTGTTTGAGCTACAGATGAAAGTTCAACTTTCGCCTTTTCCGAAGCCTCAGTTAATCTTTGTAATGCCATTCTATCACTACTTAAATCAATTCCTGTATCTTTTTTGAATTCTTCAACAAGCCAAGAAACAATTTCTTGGTCAAAATCATCTCCACCAAGATGAGTGTCACCTGCGGTTGAAAGAACCTCAAATACACCATCTCCTAATCTCAAGATAGTGATATCAAAAGTTCCTCCTCCAAGATCAAAAACAGCAATCACACCTTCCTGTTTCTTGTCCATTCCATATGCTAAGGCAGCAGCAGTAGGTTCATTAATAATTCTTAAAATATCTAATCCAGCGATTGTTCCAGCATCTTTTGTAGCTTGTCTTTGAGCATCATTAAAATAAGCAGGTACAGTAACTACTGCCTCAGTAATTTTCTCTCCAAGCTTAGCTTCCGCATCCATTTTAAGTTTCTGAAGTACCATTGCAGAAATTTCTGCTGGTGGATAATCTTTATCCCCCATTTTCACTGCAACATCGCCATTTGATGATTCAGCAATACGGTATGGGAGTTTTGAAGCATCATCTTTGATCACAGCATCGGAATACTTTCTTCCAATAAGACGTTTAACTGAGAATATGGTGTTTTCAGGATTAACTACTGCTTGACGTTTTGCAGCTAATCCAACGTATCTCTCAGAGGTTTTAGAATTAAAACCCACAATTGATGGAGTAAGCCTTGAACCTTCAGCATTTTCAAGGATTACAGCTTGTCCACCTTCCACATAGCTCATAACTGAATTTGTTGTCCCTAAATCTATACCTAAAACCTTCGCCATTACTAAATTCGACCTTCCTCTTTAATATAATTTCTAAATTAAAAACTTTGTAAATCTACTTTTTCTGCAGTTAATATAAAACTGATAAATGTATAACTCCCTAATTAATATCAAAATGTAGATCATCAAAAATTGCATCAATATATTGTAATAAATCTCCAACAGTTGAATTTGCAGCAACCTTCTTAACATTGGTACGAAGATGCAATAACTTACTAACAATATCAAGTGCAATTTCGACACCTGCAAGATTCAACCCTTTGTTTTCAACCAAATGCTTTATCATCCTTAAACGTGCGATATCATTTACTGAGTACAATCTGAGCATTCCAGAACTTCTAGATGGATTTATTAAACCAAGTCTTTCATACTTTCTTAATGTCTGAGGATGCATACTTAAAAGTCTAGAAGCAACACTTATAACATAGACTCCTTGAGGCTCATTAACAGTACCCCGCGAAAATGAATCAGAATCATCTGCATACACTACATTATCTGTAACTCGAGCATAATAAGAACGATTCGCAGGATCAATAATAAACCGCACTCTATTGTATTTACTTTCTGGCATCATGCTACTCCATATAAATGCAAACCATATCATTACACTTGATACGATCTATGTCAAGTGTAATGATATAAAAAGCTAATTATTGGACGATGGATAATCTCTTTTTAGCGCTGCAATTCTGGCCAATATCTTTCTTCAAGCCAGGGATCACCTCTCATATGATATCCTCGAGACTCCCAAAACCCTGGTTTATCTACAGCCATGAATTCAAACGATTTTACCCACTTAGCACTTTTCCAAGCATATCTCTTTGGAACCACCAATCTTAAAGGTCCTCCGTGATCAGAGGATAATGGAATTCCATCATGGGTATGTGCAAAAAGAACATCATCACCAAGAAGTATATCTAAATCTAGATTAGTAGAATATCCACCATATGAATAAATCATAACGTATTTAGCATTAGATAAAGGTTTCAACTCTGAAATTAGCGAATTAAATCGAATACCCTTCCACTGATTATCAAATCTGCTCCATTGCGTAACACAATGAAAATCAGATTCAATCGAAATCTGAGGGAATTTCATAAGTTCATCCATAGACCAATGAACTTCTTTTTCAACTAATCCATATGCGGCTAATTTCCAATTTTGAAGATTAATTTCTGGAGCATTCCCAGAAGGATAAGACATCACTGGAAATTTATTCGTAACTATCTGATTAGCAGGTAGATTCTTAACATTTGATCGAGACAACTGATCCATTAGGAGGAGCCTATGTTTTTTATCAAATTGTCAACTATAACATCATACTCTTGACGAACACCTTGACTAGTCAAAACGGTCGGTTTTGATTGGTCGCGATAGTCTGGAGACATAGTCAAGGAGCCCAAATATGGAACATTCATATCATTTGAAATTTCCTTGCCACCACCTTCACCAAATACATCACCAGTAAAATTCTCAACTACACCTAAAACAGGGATATTCATTTTCCTAATCATATTTATTGATCTTTTGGCATCAAGTCTGGCTAAACTTTGAGGAGCAGTAACTACAACAAATCCATCTACAGGCATATTCTGCATGATACTCAAAGCTGCATCAGAAGTTCCAGGAGGTAAATCTGTTATCAGAAAATCAAGTTCTCCCCAATCAGTACCTTCAAGGAATTGAGTTATACTATTATGAATCATAGGTCCACGAAAAATGATCGCATCCTCAGGATTTTCTTGAAAAAATCCCATTGATAATATTTTTACTCCCCACATTTCACCAGGAAGAAAAGTTTCCTCTGTATACCTCGGACCTTCAGTAGCCTGCATAGCTTCAACAACATTAGGGCAATCAACATCAGCATCAAATATACCCGTTTTACTACCACGAGTTGCCAAACTTACCGCCAAGTTGACAGATACAGTTGTTTTACCAACACCACCTTTGCCACTATAAACAGCTATTTTGGTTTTTATCAGACCCATATGGTCTTCAATCTTTTTTTTCTGCTGCCATTGACGGCGAATAGAATCAAGTCGAGCTTGTTCTTGTGGTGTAGGCTTTCTTGGGTTAGTCATGTGTTTATCCTAATCATCTAGCCCAAGTAATATTTTACCCTCAGGGGTTAACATTTCAGGATTCCAAGGAGGATCAAAAACCATTTCAACCTGAACATCTACAACCCCATCAATTTCTGCTACTCTCCATTCAGCATTCTGAGCAATATAAGGCCCCATTCCACAACCTGGTGCTGTTAACGTCATAGTTATCGAAACTTGGTTTTCATTATCGATGTCCATTGCATAGATTAATCCCAGATCATATACATTAACTGGTATTTCAGGGTCATAGACATCTCTTAAAGCATCAATTACCTGTTCTTTAGTTACTTGTGAAGACATGAATTCCTCCCACCTTTTTTATACTTCAAAATATAAATTCTATAAATCTTTTTATGTTATAGGAAAAAAACTGTCAATCTTTATAAAAAGATTTAAAGTTTAACTTTTGATTTTTTCCATATAAGAACGCATTTTAGCTATTTGATCTCTAAGTTGTGCTGCCCGCTCAAAATCCAACTTCTCTGCAGCATTTTTCATTTCCTTTTGCATACTTTTGGACACCTTAAGCAAAATATCTCGAGGCATTCCTACATAATCTTCAACTGATTCATCTTCTTTAACAATAGTTGAAGAATATATTCCTGTATCTCTAATTTCTTTCTTTATCCCAACGGGAGTAATCCCATGATCAATATTATACTTCTCTTGGATTTCTCTTCTGCGATTAGTTTCAAAAATAGCTTTATCCATAGACCTCGTTTTCTTATCTGCATACATTATTACTAAACCATCTTCATGCCTTGCAGCTCTACCTATAGTTTGTATCAACGCAGAATCTGAACGTAAATATCCTTCTTTATCAGCATCAAGTATAGCAACTAAACTCACCTCTGGAAGATCCAATCCTTCACGGAGTAAATTTATTCCTACGACAACATCAAAAACTCCTAACCTTAAATCACGCAATATGCCGTTTCTCTCTAAGGTGTCTATGTCCGAATGCAAATAATGCACACGAATGTTCGACTCAGCTAGATACTCAGATAATTCTTCTGCCATTCTTTTAGTCAAAGTAGTAATTAAACTTCTTTGACCAATAGAAATCCTCGATCTCAATTCGGTCAATAGGTCATCAATTTGACCATAAGTAGGTCTAACAATTATTTCTGGATCTAATAGTCCAGTTGGTCTTATTATTTGTTCCACAAGCTGTTTACTCTTAGCTATTTCATATGGCCCAGGTGTTGCAGATACAAATACTATTTGATTATTTAAATTCTCAAATTCATTGAAATTTAATGGCCTATTATCCAATGCCGATGGAAGACGAAAACCATGTTGCACAAGTGTAGTCTTTCTAGACATATCTCCACGATACATCCCTCTAATTTGAGGTATAGTCATATGAGATTCGTCAATAAATATTAAAACATCCTCTGACAAATAGTGCATCAAGGTCCATGGAGTTGTTCCTATACCTCTACCAGATAAATGCCGTGAATAATTTTCTATTCCAGAACAGTATCCTACCTGTCGCATCATTTCTAAATCAAATGATGTTCTTTGTTCGAGTCGAGCAGCTTCTAAAATTTTTCCAGAACCTTTAAGTTCATTTAAACGTTCTTTCAATTCACTTTCTATACTTGAAATAGCAATTTCCATCTTTTCTTCAGAGGTTACAAAGTGTTTCGCAGGGTAAATTTCTAAGAAATTAAATTTTTCGATTATTTCACCAGTAACATAGTCGACATGAGAAATATCATCAATCTCATCCCCAAACATTGATATTCTTATAACGCTATCATCGTAAGATGGAATTATATCAATTGTATCTCCTCTAACTCTAAAAGTTCCCCTATTCAAATCATAATCATTTCTGTCATATTGCATTGCAACTAAAGCATTTATTAGATTCCTTAGACTTCTTTTTTCTCCTTTTGTCACATTTGCAACAGCTCGATAATATTCCTCCGGTTCACCTAAACCATAAATGCACGAAACTGAAGCAACTATCAGAACATCATTCCTGCTGAATAGAGACCTTGTGACTGAATGACGCATCCGATCAATTTCCTCATTAATTGATGAATCTTTCTCAATATAGGTGTCTGTTCTAGGAATATATGCTTCTGGTTGATAATAATCATAATATGAAACGAAGTATTCAACTGCATTATTGGGAAAGAATTCTCGAAATTCTTCATATAACTGTGCGGCCAAGGTTTTATTGTGTGCTATAACTAGAGCAGGACGTTGTAATTTTTCGATCACTTTAGCCATTGTAAATGTCTTCCCGCTTCCGGTAACTCCAAGCAAAGTCTGATAATCATGATTGGAATCAATACCTATACAAAGGTTGTCAATTGCTTTAGGTTGGTCACCTGTAATATCAAACTTAGAAACTACTTGAAAAATAGACATGTCTTTCCATTATACAATATGAGTTACTCGCTAATAATTTTACCTAAGTACCTTAAAGAGTTCCAATTAAACCGTTTAATGGCAAAATAGCATTTTGAGCAGTTAAATTAGTATGCAATGGGGTAATAGAAACATATCGATTCCTGACTGCCCATACATCAGAACCCTTATCTTCTTTCCAGTCCAGGCGTTCTCTTCCAATCCAATACCATGCCCTTCTTCCGTCGTCACCATCTGTAACTGAATCACCATAAGCCCTTCTACCCATACTCGTAACAATTGCACCTTTAAGTCTACTCTTCATCAAATTAGGAAGATTAATGTTTAGTAAAACTGGGCGTTTATTCATTTCTTCCAAAGAATCATTATTTTCAAAAGTATCAATATTTGACCATAGAGAAATATTGGAAACGATATCATGTAAAATAGATGCTGCAGCACGATATTTGACGTCACGAAGTGCTGCCACAGAAATTGCAATAGAAGGGATTCCACGAAGATGTCCTTGCATCGCAGAACCAACCGTCCCGGAAATAAGAATATCTTCACCAAAATTGGCCCCAGGATTAATTCCAGAAACTACTAAATCAACTTTCTGATCTATTAATCTTTCCAAAGCAATTATTACACAATCTGCAGGTGTCCCTTGAACAGCATAGGCTGCAACATTTGGAATTTTTGACCTAGCTCTTTCAACCCGTAAAGGACGATTCAATGAAATAGCAGAACTATTCCCGCTTTGTTCTCGGTCAGGAGCTGATATAATGATATCCCCTAGAGATTTCATTGCACGTGCAGCATGCCATAAACCTGGAGATTCTAGTCCATCATCATTGGTTAACAAAATCCTCATGCTTCCCTCATTAACAATCAGTAAATCACAAATTTAAAAAATTGACGAATCTTAACTGTGATGGTATCAAAACAATGGCAATGCAGACACTGATTATAAAAAGAATAGCTAAAATTGCTTTTAAAAGTCCGATTCAGATTGTGACATTATATGCTTCACTAATATCTAATAACGCTCTTAACTTAATGATCCCTTGGTTATTAGGAGTTGTAATCGATAGTGTACTATCTTCTGGTAACACAAGGCAGATATTTTTCTATAGCTTTATTATTATTGCTATTAGCATATTAAGGGGTGGGTTTGCTTACGTTCAAACCTTTCTTGGTGAGTACATTGCCCAAAAAACTGCATACCATCTTCGAAATTCTCTTTACGCAAAACTCCAGATTCTAAGTTTCGCATTTCACGACCAAAACAAAACTGGAGATCTCATGTCTAGATGCACTGCTGATGTAGAGGCAATAAGAATGTTCGTGCAGACAGGATTTTTACGTGCTGGTCAGACAATCCTTATGCTAATTGGAACATATTGCATTCTGCTCATAACCAATTGGCGTTTAGGATTGCTAACAATGATCGTATTACCAATAGTTGTTGCCAGATCAACAATAGTAAATCTCAGAATGAGAAAATTATGGACTTTTATTCAAGAATCCACTGGACTAATGACTGCAGTACTTCAAGAAAACTTATCCGGAATAAGAGTTGTTAAGGCGTTTGGAGCGGAAACATTTGAAAGAAAGAAATTTGAAAAGATCACAAATTTGGTAAGAACTTCTTCCATAGCTGCAAGTAGAATACAAAGCTCGAACACAGTATTTAATATATTTCTCTTTAGTGCTACCACTGGATTAATTTTATGGTATGGGAGCCAAGAAATTTCACAACAAAGACTTTCTCAAGGGGAATTAGCGTCTTTCATTTTTTATTTAGGCCTAGTTCAGATGCCTATCAGAATGTCTGGATGGATATTAAACTCGTTTTCAAGAGCCACATCTGCAGGACAAAGGGTTTTTT
Organism: uncultured Chloroflexota bacterium; assembly: GCA_913045315.1. Lineage (GTDB taxonomy): Bacteria > Chloroflexota > Dehalococcoidia > Lucifugimonadales > UBA1127. The sequence continues at coordinate 23,016 of CAJWQJ010000007.1, forward strand.
TAATCTTAGATACTCTCCCACCAGTCATGGATAGTCCTAATGCATCCAAAATTTCTAAAATCAAGGGGGATGTAAAACTTAATAATATTTCGTTTGGATATACAGAATCAAATAATGTACTGTCAAATATCTCTCTCGAAGCTAAACCAGGAGAAAAGATCGCTTTATTAGGTGGACCTGGAAGTGGTAAAACTTCTTTAGTTCATTTGCTACCAAGATTCTATGATGTAACCGAAGGTTCTATAGAAATAGACAGAGTAAATATTAAATCTGTAACTTTAGAATCACTACGTGAAAATATAGGGCTTGTAATGCAAGATGTTTTTATATTTTCTGCTTCTATCGCAGAAAATATAAGCTATGGCATTCCTAACGCGAGTATTCAGGAAATTAGAAATGCTTCAATTACTGCTCAACTTGATAAATTTATTAATTCGCTGCCAAATGGTTATCAAACTGAAATTGGTGAAAGAGGTATAACATTATCAGGAGGACAAAGACAGCGATTGTCTATTGCTAGAACTCTCCTTTTAAACCCACCAATATTAATTCTTGATGATACAACTTCTAGTGTAGATGCTGCTACAGAAAACCTATTACAAAATGCTTTAGAAAAAGTAATGCAAAACCGTACAGTTTTTATTATAACTAATAGGTTGAATTCTATTCTGGAAGCAGACAAAATATTTGTTCTGTCTAAAGGTTCGATAGTGCAAAAAGGAACACATAAAGATTTGATATCTCAACAAGGAATTTATAGGGATATGTATCAAATACAATTTTTAGATCGAGAAATTTAACACATGTATCATCACTCTCATAACCACGGGATGAATGACATGAACCCATTTGAAGATGGTTTAGCTAAACCTTACGACCATAAAGTTGTTATTCGACTTCTTGCATATAGTAAACCTTATTTAAAAGAATTGTTATTAAGTATAACAACCATATTCATTTATACTCTTGCAAACGTTGCCCAACCTTGGATTATTAAATCTTTCATAGATTCTATTGGAACATCCACAACCATACAAAATGAAGGAAAATTGATATATCTTTCGGTATTATTTGCAAGCGCAATAGTAATTGGTGGTACAACACATTATATACATATGATTAGCCTATCGATATTAAGCCAAAAAGTTTTGTTCGATTTACGAAATCACATATTTAGTCATCTTCAAATACTTTCTGTTTCCTTTTATGACTGGACAGGAGTGGGTAGAATAATGTCTCGAGCACAAAATGATGTATCTCAATTACAAGAATTTCTTGGAATCTCTGTAAACGGAATTGCTGATTTAGCAAGCTTGATTGGCATCGTTATTGCAATGATTTTTCTTGATATAAAAATGTCACTCGTTGTTTTATTTTTCATCCCTTTATTAACCATAATTGCAATAATTTGGCATAGGTTCTCATGGAGAACATTTATTTCTGTCCGACAAGCTATTTCATATGTTAACGGTAGTCTTCAGGAAAATATTTCTGGAATACGGGTAATTCAATCACTCAATCGAGAACAACACAATATGAAAAATTTTGAAGAATTAAATAGTTTTCATTTAAAAACAAATTTAAGTTCTGCAAAACTCTCAGCTGGACTAATGCCAATTGTCGAAATTTCGACTTCAAGTGCAATAGCAATAATTCTTGTCATAGGTAGCAGTGCATTAGTAAATGGAACAATTGAACTTGGAATTGTTGTTGCCTTTGTACTATATATTCAAAAGTTTTTTGATCCAATCAGAAATCTTACTATGCAATATACCCAACTTCAAAGATCAATGGCATCTGGCACAAGAATATTTGAGCTATTAGATACACCTACAGGAATTTTAAACAATCAAATTGATAAACCTATAAATGAATTATCAGGTCAAATTTCAATAAAAAATTTACATTTTCATTACACCGAGGGTATTGAAGTTCTAAAAGGAATTGATGTTGAAATCAAATCCAATGAAACAATTGCACTTGTTGGTTCTACTGGAGCCGGAAAAACAACTCTCATAAACCTTATTTCTCGTTTTTATGAACCTACTGAGGGAAAAATTCTTTTTGACAACAACGACATTAAATCAATCAATTTAGAAATTTTTAGAAGAGATATCGCAATAGTTCCTCAAGATCCGTTCCTTTTCTCAGGCACAATCAAAGAAAATATTATCTATAATAGAGAATATTTAACTGGGATTGAAGTTGTTGCTACCTGTGAATTACTTGGACTCAATGGGTTTATAAATGATCTGGAACACAAATATGACACCCAAGTAGAGGAACGTGGAGGAAATCTCAGCTTAGGGCAAAGACAATTAATAAGTTTTGCAAGAGCAATAATTGGAAAACCAAAAATTATTATTCTTGATGAAGCTACAGCAAATATTGATAGTATAACGGAAAAATTATTGCAAAATGCCCTAGAAAAGATTATCTCATCTCAAACAGCAATAATCATTGCACATCGCCTTAGCACTATACGAAAAGCTGATCAAATCATATTCTTAGAAGAAGGTGAAATACTTGAACGAGGCACACACGAGAGTTTGATTAGTGAAAAAGGGAAATATCACAACTTAGTAGAAACTTACTTTTCTTATTAACTACTAAATTTCAGAATAATTATTCTAAATTTTCCAATGGTAGCTGCGGAGACTTGCTAGACTGAGTTGTTCTTAAATCGTTCAATCCTAAATGTTTGTAAGCTAAACTTGTAGCTAATCGACCTCTTGAAGTTCGTTCAAGAAAGCCCACTTGCATCAAATAAGGCTCATAAACATCCATAACGGTATCAGCTTCTTCACTTATAGATGCTGCGATAGTATCAATTCCTACTGGTCCACCATTAAATTTCTCTATAATCGCTCTTAAAACCTTGTGGTCAACATTATCTAACCCAAGATTATCAACCTCTAATCTGAGAAGTGCTTCATTTGCTATTTCACCAGTAATCACTCCATCCGCTTTCACTTCAGCAAAATCCCTTACTCTTCTTAACAATCTATTGGCTACCCTAGGAGTTCCTCTTGAACGCATAGCGATTTCATATAAACCTTCATCATGAAAATTTAAATTTAATAACTCTGCAGATCTAATTAAAATTTCCTTTAACGCATCATTATCATAAAACTCTAATCGATGAACAGAACCGAATCTATCTCGAAGAGGAGCACTTACCATAGCAAATCTAGTTGTTGCACCTATAAGAGTAAAAGGTTTTAGATTGAGACGTAAGCTTCTAGAAGTTGGACCTTTCCCAATAACAATATCAATTGCAAAGTCTTCAATCGCAGGATACAAAACTTCTTCAACCACACGACTTAATCGATGAATCTCATCTATAAACAGAATGCCATTTTCATCTAAACTAGTAAGTATTGCAGCTAAATCACCTGGTCGTTCAATAGCTGGACCTGAAGTAACTTTCACTGGCACATCCATTTCATGCCCAACTACCAAAGCTAAAGTGGTTTTACCCAATCCAGGTGGTCCATAAACTAATAAGTGTTCTAGTGGTTCAGACCTGAGCTTAGCAGCTTCCATTCCTATTTCTAAGGAATCTTTAACTTTAGGTTGACCAATATAATCAGACAAACTTTTGGGGCGAAGTGTTCGATCAAAAGGGCTGTCATCATGTTGAACATTTTGATCTACAACTCGTTCATCCATAACAGCACTCCCTTAATAAACATTTTTCATGGAATTTATAAGTTTGTATAATAAACCACGCACAACACATAATAAATCACAACTACTTCATTTAGAACATTAACGAATAAAAACATAAATCCCTATATAAATTAATTGACACCATAAAAACCTAGATTTACACTACTGCCATTCGTGCTCCGTAACCTAAAACAGGGAGGTTTAGCTGTGTCAGATAATAAAAACGAATGGATAGAAAATACATTAAATCCAGCTACTGCAAGAGGTGCAAGAAAAGAACAATTCACAACTGAATCAGGAATTGATCAGGACTGGGTATACGGCCCAGAAGATTTAAAGGAAATAGGTTTTGATTACAACGAGGATGTTGGTTACCCCGGAGAATACCCTTACGTAAGAGGTGTTCAGCCAACTATGTATCGCGGTCGATTATGGAGCATGCGTCAGTATGCTGGATATGCTTCAGCAGAGGAATCCAATCGAAGATATAAGTTCCTTTTAGAACAAGGCCAAACAGGTCTATCTGTCGCTTTCGATCTACCTACTCAAATGGGATACGATTCAGATCACCCTATGTCATTGGGAGAGGTAGGTAAAGTGGGAGTGCCTATATCATCTCTAAGAGACATGGAAATTCTTTTTGAAGGAATTCCTTTGGATAAAGTAAGCACATCAATGACAATAAACTCAACTGCATCGATACTAATGTGTCTTTATGCAGCTGTTGCTAAAAAACAAGGTGTTCCTCAGGATCAAATTGATGGAACAATTCAAAATGATGTCCTAAAAGAATATATAGCAAGAGGTACCTACATCTATCCCCCTGCACCATCAATGAGATTAGTTACTGATGTTTTTGAGTATTGTTCTGCCAATATGCCAAAATTCAATACCATAAGTATCAGCGGATACCATATGAGAGAAGCTGGGGCAACTGCCATACAGGAACTTGCATTTACTTTTGCTGATGCAATTGAATATGTCAAAGCAGCCCTTGATCGAGGTCTTGAAATTGATAGCTTCGGACCTAGACTTTCGTTCTTCTTTGTAGCACACAACAACCTTTTTGAGGAAGTAGCTAAATTTAGAGCTGCTAGAAGAATGTGGGCAAAAATTATGAAGGATCGATTTGGAGCAAAAAATCCACGTTCATGGACATTGAGATTCCATACTCAAACAGCTGGCGTAACACTTACTGCACAACAGCCAGATGTAAACGTAATAAGATGTACTGTGCAAGCACTTGCTGGCATTCTTGGTGGAACTCAGTCATTACATGTAAATTCAAAAGATGAAGCTCTTGCTTTACCTACAGAATCAGCAGTTGAACTTTCGCTAAGAACTCAGCAGGTCCTCGGAAATGAAAGTGGTGTTGCAGATGTTATTGATCCTCTTGGAGGTTCATATTACATCGAACACTTAACCAAAACATTAGAAGATGAAGCATTTAAATACATAGATCAAATTGACAAAATGGGTGGTGCTTTAGCAGCTCTTGACGCAGGTTTCCAAATCCGAGAAATCCACGATGCCGCGTACAAGCATCAAGGATTTGTTGAGTCTGGGGAACGAGTAGTAGTCGGAGTCAATCAGTTTATTAATGAACAGGCCCCAGATTCAGGAAACATTCTTCGAATTGATCCTGCTCAAACTAAAGCTCAGGTTGATAGATTACAAGACGTTAGAAAAACACGAGATCAAAATCGTGCTCAAAAAGCTTTAGAGAATCTTGAAAAAGTGGCTAAATCTGATGAAAATACTATCCCTGCAATAATGGAATGCGTAGAAAGTTATTGTACTATTGGAGAGATCTGTGACACTTTCCGAACAAATTTTGGCGAGATGGAGCATAAAGCAGGAATATAAAATCTTTTCAGGTTTTTCTTAATTTAAGAGAGGGTCAATCAATTACTGTCATGACCGAGACACTTTATACCGAAGAAGAACTTATACTTAAAAAAACAATTAGGGATTTTGTTAATATCGAGCTTACTCCTGTTGTTGCAGAAAATGACCGAACGGGAAATTTTCCTTCGAAGCCTATAAAGGATTTATCCGGTCTTGGTATTTATGGAATTGGAATCGATGAAAGCTATGGTGGTGTAGGAGGAAATTCTCAACAGTCTTCAATAGTTGTTGAAGAAATAGCCAGAGTTTGTGCTGCATCAAGCGTAACTTATATAGCACACCACTCTTTAGCAATGTATGCAATTCACAAGTTTGGAACGAAAGAACAGAAGAAAAGATTTCTTCCTAGTATGGTAAATGCTACTACTTTGGGAGCTTTTTGCCTTACTGAACCAGCTACTGGAAGCGATGCAGCAGGTATCGAAACTACTGCTACATATATCAATAATGAATATCTACTTAACGGCACAAAAACATTTATTACAAACGGAAGTATTGCTGAAATATACATCGTTTTTGCAAAAACGCATCAAGAAAAAGGAACCAAAGGAATCAATGCAATTATAGTTGATAAGTCCAAGAGTAAAGGCATTGACACTCAGTTTTTAGATGGAAAGATGGGACTTCGCTCATCAGACACATCTCAAATCTTTTTTACAGATGTAAAAGTCCCTCAAGAAAATTTACTCGGAAAAGACGGTGACGGATTTAAAATTGCAATGTCAGTATTAGATTCAAGTAGGATATCCGTAGCTGCTCAAGCTGTTGGGATAGCACAGGGAGCCCTAGAATCTGCACTAAGTTATTCTAAAATTCGTAAGACATTTGGGCAACCAATTTCTAATCTCCAGTCGATCCAATTCATGCTAGCAGACATGTCGACAAGAATAAATGCTGCTAGACTCATGACGCGACATGCCAGTCAGTTGAAAGACCAAGGATTTCAATATACAAAGGAAGCATCGGAAGCAAAACTTTTCGCTTCCGAATGTGCATCTTACTGTGCAGATAAGGCTGTGCAAATACATGGGGGCTATGGCTATTTCCAACCTTCCTACGCTGAAAGAGCCTACAGAGATGCAAAGGTTACTGAAATTTATGAGGGCACATCCGAGATCCAACGTCTCGTTATAGCTCGACAAATTCTAAAAGATGCTTAATATAGTCAATAAATGCTAGTACAATAATAATATCAAAGGGAGGAAACCATGCCAAACGAAACATGCACTGTTCGACATATAAATCATACAGCAATAGTTGTTAAAGATATCAACGATTCTATATCCTTTTACGAGGATCTTTTTGGAGTTTCATCAGGACCAGTTGAAGATATTGAAGATCAGGGAGTAAAAGCCTGCCTTATAAAAATAGGAGGAACACAGCTAGAAATAATACAACCTGTCCAAGCTGACACTGGTGTTGCAAAGTTTCTTGAAAACAGAGGTGAAGGTCTTCATCACATTGGTCTTGAAGTAGAAAACATTGAAAACGCTTTAGAAATATTAAAATCTAGAGAGGTACAATTAATTGACCAAAAGCCTCGCCATGGGCTCTCTGGAACTATTGCGTTTCTACATCCAAGAGCTACCAAAGGAGTTCTAATAGAATTGGTTCAACCATAGATTTTGAAAAAATCTTTACGTATAGGAGGGAATAATGCCAGTTGGCGACATAATAAAAGTATTAGTAGCAAAACCAGGATTAGACGGTCATGACAGAGGAGCTAAAGTAATTGCAAGAGCATTACGAGATGCCGGAATGGAGGTTGTTTATACAGGAATAAGACAATCACCAGCTATGATTGTAGAAGCTGCTGCTCAAGAAGACGTAGATGTTGTTGGACTCTCTATATTATCTGGTGCACATAATGAGTTGGTTCCTCCCATAGTTGATTCTCTTAAGGATCAAGGTCTAAATGTCATGGTTGTGCTCGGTGGAATTATACCAGAAAGTGATAGACTGGAATTAAAAAACAACGGGGTAAGTGAAATTTTTGGCCCAGGATCCAACACTCAAGATATAGCAAATTTCATAAAAGAAGAAATATCCAAAAAATAATTTTTTCTACTAATAAGCAACTCTGATTAGTAGAAATTTAAGGTACCTTTATATCAGTGATTATAACAATCCGTGCATTTGCGATCTACCGAGAAATACTTGGCAAAGACGAACTGAGTCTAAATATAGAGAACAATTCGACTGTTGAGGATGTGCTTGAACACTTGAAAAGACTGTATCCAAAAACATCCTCATTAATAAATATTTCTATGTTTGCAGTTAATCAGCAATACCGAGAAATATCTCATATCTTAATTGATCATGACGAACTCGCATTAATTCCACCTGTAAGTGGAGGAAAATAAGAATGGCCCTTCAAAAAGTAATAATAACTCACGAAACACTTGAAACTGATAAATTAGTTAAATTATTAAGAAATCCCACAAATGGAGCCTTTGTAACTTTTGAAGGAGTTACTCGAAACAACTCAAATGGGAAAAATGTAAAGTATCTCGAATATGAAGCATATGAAGAAATGGCAAAAAATACTTTGCATGAAATAATCAAAGAAATTTCACAAGAAACTAATGTAGATCAAATTTTGGTGGCTCACAGATTGGGTAAAGTAGAAATACAGGGCATAAGTCTAGTAATAGTTGTTGGAAGTGCTCATAGAGCTGAAGCTTTTTTAGCTTGCTCATCAATAGTCGATAGAATTAAGCAAAATGTCCCTATTTGGAAAAAAGAATTTTTTGAAGATGGTTCCTCTTGGGTAGGAATTGGTGGATAATTCGATTGATAAATCCAAATTGTGACATATATCACAATTTTAGCTTTGAATATAGTATTATTTACTTATTGTCCAAGGCTTCAAAATGTTGATATATTAGAAATGTATCAAGTGGAGGGATCGCATAGTGGCCTAGTGCGGGCGCCTGCTAAGCGCTTAGGGGCTCAAAAGGCTCCTCCAGGGTTCGAATCCCTGTCCCTCCGCCAATAATAAAGGTTAGAGAAAAAATATAAATTGAAAAGTAAATTAGATATAAATCTTACCAGAGGATTAAAGCCAATAACTAATACTTTTTCACATGGAATGAAATTCCATCTATGGACAATTGGCTGCCAAATGAATATTGCTGATTCCGAAAGAATGGGCAGTGCATTAACGCAATTGGGTTTATCACCGACAAATTCTGCAGAAGAAGCTGATGTAATTGTTTTGAATTCATGCGTAGTAAGACAAAGTGCTGAAGATAAAGTAACAGGACAACTTACCTCAATGAAACCACTAAAAAATTCTTCTGCACGTATAATAGCTTTAATGGGGTGTATGGTTGGCCCAGATACAAAATTGCTGAAGAAAAAATTCCCCTATGTAGATGTTTTTATGAGACCACAAGAATATGATCCTTTAATAGAGCTAGTAGGTGAACGAATAGGAATAGATCCCGCCGGCTGCATAGGACAATTACTTCCCGCAATAGACACAACTGCTTATATACCAATTATCCATGGATGTGACCTTTTTTGTTCATTCTGCATAATACCATACAGAAGAGGTCGTCAGGTCAGTAAGGAAATTGATGAAATTGCTCACGAAGCACAAATGCTTTCTCAACGTGGCGTCAAAGAAATTACTCTATTAGGGCAAACCGTTGACGCATACGGGCACGATCTTGAAAAACAAGTTGATCTATCTGACCTCTTATATAAACTGGATGGCATTGATGGATTAGAAAGAATACGATTCCTTACTTCTCACCCTCAATTCATGAGCGAACGAATTATCGATGCAGTTGCGACATTGCCAAAAGTATGTGAGAACATTAATCTTCCCATTCAAGCTGGCGATGACAATATACTTAAATCAATGCGGAGAACATACTCTATCGACGAATATCGAAACCTTATAGACAGAATCAGATCAAAAATAAATCATGTAAGCATTACAACAGATATAATTGTAGGCTTTTGTGGAGAAACCAAAGAACAATTTCAAAACACTTTAAAAATAGTTGAGGAAATCCAATTTGATAAAGTTCATATAGCAGCATACTCAACTCGTGAGGGGACCATAGCATTTAGAAAGCAAGTAGATGACGTTCCACTATCAGAAAAAAAACTACGAGTAAAAGAACTTGAAACTCTTCAACAGGAAATCTCCACAAGAATAAATTCAAAATATCTTGATTCTACTGAAAAGGTTTTAATCGATGGTCACGAAAGAGGAAAATGGAAAGGAAGAACAAGAACCGATAAACTAGTATTTGTAGATTCAGATGAGTCCGATTTAAATGGCAAAACAAAAAATGTCAAAATAACAGATACAGGTCCTTGGTCACTTAAAGGAATCATCATCTAGAAACAAGTGAGAAATATGGAAAATACTGCAATAAAAAATAAATATACAGCAATTCCAATAACAGAATTAGAACAATCTGCATTTTGCCAAACAGAAAAACCTAAAACTGAAACTTTAGACGTTGAATTTGGTTCTGGTGTAAGATGGCAAAGCCTCCCAATTCAATACATGAAACTACCTCCTAAAGAAATTGAAACACAAATTCATAAAAAAAGAGCTATCCTCGGTCAAGAAGTGCTTATTCTAGGCCATCACTATCAAAGAGATGAAATAATCCAATTCGCCGATATTACCGGAGATTCCTTCAAATTAGCTCAACATGCTGCAACAAATACTGAAGCCAAAACGGTCATTTTTTGCGGGGTACACTTTATGGCAGAAACAGCTGCTGCTTTGGCTCAACCTGACCAAAAAGTTATACTCCCAAACATGACTGCTGGATGCTCAATGTCTGACATGGCTAAACCTGAGGATGTTCTAGAATGTTGGAATAATTTAAATGAAATTCTTGACATGAGTTCGATAACTCCACTTACCTACATGAATTCTGCTGCTTCTATCAAATCTCTTTGCGGAGAAAACAATGGATATGTATGTACATCTTCAAACGCCGCAAAAGTTATGGAAAAAGCCTTTGAGCAAACTGATAAAATTCTTTTTTTACCAGACCAACATCTTGGTCGTAACACAGCAAAAACCCTTGGTATCCCTTTAGAAAAAATGATTGTCTGGAACCCTTATAAGGATCTAGGTGGTAACAGTCTGGAAAAAATTAAAGAATCTAAAGTAATCCTCTGGAAGGGGCATTGTTCAGTCCACACCAGATTCAACACAGATCAAATTTCAGAAGCTCGTGCTAAATATCCAGATATAAATATCCTAGTTCATCCAGAATGCACTATGGAAGTAGTTGATTCAGCTGACTACGTAGGTTCAACTGAGTATATAAGAACGACCGTTGGAAATGCCTCCAAGGGATCAGTATGGGGCATAGGTACAGAAATAAGCATGGTAAACCGTTTAAGTAAGGCTAATCCTGACAAAACGGTATTTTGTTTAGACCCTATTGTCTGTCCATGCTCGACAATGTATCGAATTCATCCTGCTTACCTTCTGTGGGTAATCGACAATTTATTAGAAGGTAAAGTAGTAAATACTATCGACCTTGACCCATCCATAGCGAAAAATTCTAAAATAGCTTTGGATAGAATGCTTGCTATAAAGTAATAAGTGTAGGAATAATATGAGTAGCCGCTACAATTATATAGTTATAGGTAGCGGAATTGCTGGGTTACATGCATCGCTACTAGCAAAAGATTACGGTTCAGTTCTACTCCTTACAAAAGAATCTATTGAGGAATGCAATACCCTATATGCTCAAGGAGGTATCGCAGCAGCAATAGGCCCTGAAGATTCACCTGAACTTCATTTACAAGACACCCTTGATGCTGGTGCTGGAATTTGTAATGCTGAAGCTGCAACAATACTTACTTCTGACGGACCAAATGCAATAAGAGAATTGATACAATTAGGAATGATTTTCGATACTGTTCATGGAAGTATTACTCTTGGACAAGAAGCAGCCCATCGTGTTCCACGTGTACTGCATGCAGGAGGAGATGCAACAGGAGCTCATATCGAAACCACTTTAAGTAATTTATCCAAACAGTCCAGAATACAAATTCAAGAACATACTTTAGTAACAAAAATACTCATTAATGAAACAGGACGAGCATATGGTGTGGAAGTTTTCGATAAATCCTCACAACAACATAATACATTTTTTGGAGAAAATCTCATTTTGGCTAGTGGCGGAGCAGGCCAATTATTTAAATATACTACTAATCCACAAGTTGCCACTGGTGAAGGTGTAGCACTTGCTTACACTGCAGGTGCAGCAGTAATGGATATGGAATTCTATCAATTTCACCCTACAGCATTGCATATCACTGGAGCACCACATTTTCTTATTTCGGAAGCAGTACGGGGTGAAGGTGGGGTTTTGCGAGATGCAAAAGGAATTCCATTCATGAAGAATTATCATGAACTCGCTGACCTTGCACCCAGAGATATCGTTGCTCGAGCAGTTTCTATGGAAATGTCTAAATATAACTCCGAAAATGTATACTTAGACACAACTCATTTGTCATCGAAAAAAATTGTTACCCGTTTCCCAAATATTTACAAAACTTGTTTAGAATATGGTATCGATATAACAAAAGATTTAATCCCAGTTGCTTCTGCTGCACACTACATGATTGGAGGTGTTTTAACTAACACGCGAGGAGAAACTTCAATACCAGGATTATACGCATGTGGTGAAGTTACATGCAGTGGACTTCATGGAGCAAACAGACTTGCAAGTAATTCACTTCTCGAAACAGTAGTATTTGGACGTAGATTAATTCAAGCAACAATTGAAGAGAAATGGGAAGGCCCGGAAATTAATGATTTTATTACAATTCCAAATAGAAAAACCTCAGAAAACTCTGAAGAAATTCCAACACTGGAAAAAATACAAGCAATCATGTGGAACAATGTTGGAATATCAAGAAACCATAAGGGACTAATTGAAGCAGCTACAAAAATAAATGAAATGGAAAAAAACGAAAAACTATGGGCAATCGAAAAAACAAAAACTTTACGTAATACCTTTCTTCTCGGAAAACTAATGGCTGAATCTGCATTGATGAGAACGGAAAGCCGTGGTGCTCATTACCGAACAGATTTTCCTGTTACTTCTTCTGATTGGAATAATCACATAGTATTGAAAGCAGATTTTTAAGGATACATAATGAATTTTCTACCTGATATTAAAACTTTAATACATGAAGCACTTAGAGAAGACTTGGGTTCGGGTGATATCACCACAAATATACTTGTAGATTCACAAACACAAGCTGTAGGAGAATTAGTAGCAAAACAGGATGGTATTTTATGTGGTATCGGAATTAGCAAGGAAGTATTCCTTACTGTGGATCCAAGTTTAGATATCAACATTAGTAAAAACGATGGGGATACCATTAAGTCTGGGGATTTATTAAGTGAAATCAAGGGATGTGCAAGTAGCATCCTCATAGCAGAAAGAGTTGCTTTGAACTTCCTGCAACACTTAAGTGGAATAGCAACAAATACATCACATTATGTATATGCTATCAATAACTTACCTGCAAAAATCATCGATACTCGAAAAACCATACCCGGCTTAAGGGAATTAGCAAAATATGCTGTTCAAACAGGTGGAGGAAGCAATCATAGACATGGGCTTAGCGACGGTATATTAATTAAAGATAACCACATTGAAAGTTTCAAAAAACAAGGCATGTCTATCAGTAAGGCAATATCTTTGGTTAAATCAAAGGCACCTCATACCCTTAAATTAGAGATTGAGGTAAAAAATATTGAGGAAGCAATAGAGGCTATAGAAGCAGGGGCAGAAATGATTCTGCTTGACAATATGAGCCCAGAAGATATGAAAGAAGTAGCTTCTATAAATCAAGGAAAAGCTCTACTAGAAGCTTCAGGTGGTATTACTCTAGAAACTGTATCTATGGTAGCAAAATCTGGTGTGGATCTTATCTCTGTAGGCGCATTAACACATTCTAGCAAAGCATTAGATATCAGTTTAAATTTTAAAATCTAATTGATTAGCAGATACTTAACTAGTTATCTGAATCAATCCAAAGCGTAAACGGACCATCATTCTTGATATCAACAATCATTTCAGACCCAAAAATACCACTTACCAAAGAACAATTTGATTTACTAAACTCGTGGACAACATAATCGTAAAGGCCAATTGCATCTGAAGCATTTGAAGCAGCAATAAAACTAGGACGTCTACCTTTTTTAATCTCAGCATAAAGGGTAAATTGGCTAACAATTAACAATCCACCATGTATTTCGTCAACAGACAATGCAAGTGGATTATCTTCTTTTGAAAAAAGTCGCAGGTTAAGCACTTTATTAATTATATAATTTGCAGTTTCAATAGTATCATTTCTTCCTATTCCTATAAAAACAGTTAATCCAATCCCAATAGAACCAATCAAACTATCATTTGACGAAACGGACGCATATTTAACTCGTTGAATTAGTGCTCTCATGGAATACTAAGAGTTATTAGGGGTACCTGAAGCAGTATTCTTGTCTTTAGAACTAGTAGTTGATGCCCCTTCTATAGTAGAACCTGGGGAACCATCTTTACTAGAACCTGGGGGGGCATCTTTGGAGCCCTCAGAGGAGTTTTCGGATGATGGTTTATTTGAATCAGCCATAGCACTATTTTTTTTGCCATAATCATTAACGTACCAACCACTGCCTTTAAAAATTACACCTACAGGACTAATCATACGACGAGTCTCACCATTACAGTCCGTAATAGGACAATTCGTTAAGGCAGGGTCATGGAAACCTTGTTTGATTTCAAATTCATGACCACACAACAAACAACGATAACCATACGTTGGCAAAGAAAACACCTCCAATAAACTCAATTCTAAAAAAGCGTATCTTGTGAACTATTATAGTGTCAAGTTAAACCATATGATCCAATTAAATTCTTAGATAGATATATCTTATGGTATAGTTTGATAAGATATTAATTGGAACATGAAGGGAGTCAAAAATGAAAAAAGAAAAAATAGTTCCAGTAACCGTATGGTATGACTACATTTGACCATGGTGTTATATCGGTCTGGATCGACTGATGCAATTAAACAATGAATACAATATCAAACTAGAAACCAAAGCATTTTTGCTTCGCCCAGATATACCGAAAGGTGGAATAGACAGGTCAAGCAACAAGGAATTCAGCAAAGAAATGACAGACCCAATAAGGACTGAAGCAGAATCTGCAGGGCTTACAATGTTCCGACAATCTCATACTCCATATACAGTCCCTGCTCTTGAAGCTACTGAATTTGCAAAAAATTCAGGGCTTGAACTTCCATTCCATAAAGCAATTTATGAGCATTATTGGGCAAAAAGCGAGAACATTGAAAATGTTGAAGTGTTAACTCAAATTGGAAAAGATGTTGGACTTGATTCTTCTTTACTTTCCAAAACTCTAATTGATGGAACATATTCCCAAACGATTTTAGAACAATATAATGAAGCGAGATCCTACGGAATATCTGGGATACCTGCCATAGCTATAGGTAAATACTTATTCACCGGAGCAAGACCTTATGAATTTTTTCAAATGGTAATTGAAAAAGTTTTAGAAGAAAATGAATAATTCACAAAGGATAATTAATGACTACACCTAATAACCGAACTGTCAAATTGCGATGGAACCCTAACTTCATTGATGCTAAATGGCAAAATCAATGGACCATCGATGGTTTGAACAAAGTCGACGATAATGATTCAAAACCTAAATGGTATGAACTCACCATGTATCCTTATCCTTCAGGTGATACACATATTGGACACTGGTATGCAATGGCACCCGCAGATGCCCACGCAAGATTTAGACGAATGCAAGGATACAACGTTCTTCACCCAATGGGATTTGATGCCTTTGGTTTGCCAGCAGAAAACGCTGCCATAAAAAGAGGTGTCCATCCACGTTCATGGACCATGGCAAATATCGAAAAGATGCGAAAACAATTGAAATCCATGGGAACTATTTACGATTGGGACAGGGAAATCATATGTGCACTACCAAATTATTATAAATGGAATCAATGGTTATTCCTTAAACTATATGAAGCTGGGCTTGCTTATAGAAGTGATGCTCCTGCAGTTTGGTGCCCATCTTGCCAAACTGTATTAGCTAATGAACAAGTAATCGAAGGACAATGTGAACGATGTGGAACCCCTATTGTAAGAAGAAAATTAAATCAATGGTTTTTGGGTATAACTGAATATGCAGACGAACTATTAGAATCATCTGAAAATTTAGATTGGCCTGATCGCATTATTACCATGCAAAAAAACTGGATAGGAAGGAACGAAGGAACCGAGGTTTCATTTGACATATCACACATGGGAATTAATGAAAAAGACATTAAAGTTTTTACCACTCGGCCTGATACTCTCTATGGAGTAACATTTATGGTATTAGCTCCAGAACACCCATTATTACCATTACTAACTACTAAAGAAAATAAAATAGCTGTTACAAGTTATGTAGAAAAAGCTATTAACAGATCAGATATTGAAAGATTGTCTACAGACCAAGAAAAATCAGGAGTTGCACTTGGTTCATACTGTATAAATAGAATAAACAATGAAAAAATTCCTATTTTTACATCAGACTACGTAGTCTCTTGGTATGCAACTGGTGCAGTAATGGGTGTACCTGCTCACGATCAACGCGATTTCGAATTCGCAACCAAGTTCAATATCCCTATCAAACAGGTAATTTCTCCTGAGAAATCATTTAGTCAAACCAAAGAATTACCTGAGGCTTTCGTTGGTTCAGGATTTTTAATTAATTCTGAGCAATTCAATGGCGAAGAAAATACTAATGCACAACAATCCATAACTTCATTTCTAAGCTCAGCTGGATGGGGAAAATCTACAAGAACATACCGAATAAGAGATTGGTTAATTTCTCGCCAAAGATATTGGGGAACACCAATTCCAATAATCCATTGCTCAAACTGTGGCCTTGTTCCTGTTGAAGAAGATAAGTTGCCTGTCTTATTACCAGAAAATGCTGAATTTAAACCTAGTGGTGAATCTCCATTGGCTCGCCACGAAGAATTCAGAAATACCGAATGCCCTAGTTGTTCAACTCCAGCATATAGGGAAACTGATACTATGGACACATTTTTCGATTCATCATGGTACTTCTTACGATACACAAGTTCACAATTAGACACAGCTTCTTGGGATCCTGAAAAAGTAAAGAAATGGCTACCTGTTGATCAATATACTGGTGGGGCAGAACATGCAGTAATGCATCTTCTTTATGCAAGATTTTTTATTAAGGCTCTAAGAGATATCGGATTACTCTCAATAGACGAACCTTTTCTAAGATTATTTAATCAAGGTCATATAATTGCTGATGGTACAAAAATGAGTAAATCACGAGGAAATGTTGTTAATCCAGACCCATACGTTGAAGAACTTGGCGCAGATGTAGTCCGAACATATCTTATGTTCGTTGGCCCATGGGAAGGTGGAGGGGAATGGAATGATTCAGGAATAAATGGTATTGCAAGATGGCTTAACAGAATATGGGAACTAGTAACACATGATCCTAAACCAAATATTGAAACCCAAAAACTTCCCAAAGTTGATGAATTAATTCAAAGAAGATTACATCAAACTATTCGAAAAGTTCATAACGACCTAGATTCTTTTAAATTCAACACTGCTATAGCTGCATTGATGGAATTCAGTAATGACCTGCAAGAAATTCGTAAAACAAAAAACTATGATCCAAAAACTTGGATTAATACTTGTAAAACATTTTTAATAATGCTTTCACCAATAGCCCCTCATATAACCGAAGAACTTTGGGAAATCTTAGGTGAAAAAAATAGTATACATAAACAATTATTTCCTTCTTGGAATGATTCAATTGCAGAAGAAAATCAAATTCCATTGATTGTTCAAATCAATGGAAAGATGAGAGACCGAATCATCGTACCATCAGGAATTGACGAAAAAGAGGCAGAAAAAACTGCATTGGAAAGCCCCAACGTACAGCGACATCTGGAAGGAAACTCAATAAATAAAATTGTTTACGTACAAAACAAAATCATTAATATAGTTGTGAGTTAGTTTAATGACTAAATTAGATGAAAAATCTCTAGAAATAATAAGCAAAATATCTTTGATTCCATCACTTCCATTCCAAGAACAACAAATTGCTAAATACATCACTGATCTTCTTCGTGAATGGAGAATCTCATATGAAGTTGATCAATTTGGAAATATAATTGCTACACTTCCCGGGGAATCATTAACCGACGGAATTGGATTTGTGGCTCATATGGACCATCCTGGATTTGAAATAGTTCAAATGGAAAATTCTAATTTTATTGCTAAAGCTTTAGGAGGAGTACCAGAATGGACTTTTACAAAAAAAACTCCTGTCAAAATTGTTGGGAATGATAATGAAATAATCAAAGGATATCTGAACGGTCGTTTTGGATCGATTAACGATCGTATGGTTTATGTTCAAACTGATAATGATAAAAAGGTCAATATTTCTGCAGGAGTCATTTTTGATGTAGAAGGTTTTAATATTTCAAATAACACAATTAAAATGTTAGCAGCTGATGACTTAGCCGGATGTTCTGCAATTCTTGCTGCCCTTGAAAGTGCTCGACACCTTAAGCGAAATCAAACAATATATGGAATATTTACTAGAGCAGAAGAAGTAGGTCTAGTTGGTGCTAGGGCGATTGCAAATAATAAAACAATACCAATGGATACATTTATCGTTTCTGTAGAATCCAGTCGTGAATTAGCTAGCGCACATGCAGGAAGGGGACCCGTAATTCGTACTGGTGATGCACTATTCACATTTAACTATGAAGCAGAACAAATCCTATCAATCGCACGCGAAAATCTGGAAAATAATTCAAGCGACTTTCAAGCTCAACGTCAATTAATGAGTGGAGGAGTATGTGAGGCAAGTGCTTTTATAGTAAATGGATATCGTTCTACTGGAATCGCTTTACCACTAAGAAATTACCATAATGCAGGAGAAGAGGAAAATACTTTAGCTGAAGAAATCAATCTTTCAGATTTCTTAAATGCTTCACGAATTATACTTGAAGCATCTCAATCAGTTAACAAAAGACATGAATCAAAAGCTTTGGAACGGTTATCGCAAGTTCCAAAAAATGAACTAATCCGTCTCGAAAAATCCAACAATATTATATCACTATAAGAGCATGTGTGATAAAATAAATGTTTACAAAAACTCCTCGCGGGGTGGAGCAGTGGCAGCTCGTTGGGCTCATAACCCAAAGGTCGGTGGTTCGAATCCACCCCCCGCTACCAGAACACAATTCATTTAATTATGAAAACCATCATGAAGGTCTCACACCTAATGTAACAGATCTTTGAATTACTTCCCCTTCAGAAAAAATTTCGACTTCAATCACATCACCTGGAGAAGTTTTATTATTAAGAAAAACTAATAAATCATCAGCATTTCTAATATCAATTTTGTTAATATTCAAAACGACATCACCTGCTACAAAACCTGCATCTTCAGCAGGGGTATTAGGATAAATAAATGATAGGACTGCACCAGATAAATTTTCCCTAGGCAATACTTCTTTCATCTTAAGTTCTATTTCGTTCGTGATATCGCCAACCCCAACCCCAAGATAAGAATATTCATAAACCCCAATCTCAATCAGGGAAGGAACTACACGTTTTGCGATATCAATTGGAATGGCGAAACCTATACCTACATTTGATCCACCAGAACTGTATATCATATAGTTTACACCTATTGCTTCGCCCTTGTTGTTTAGAAGGGGGCCACCCGAATTGCCTGGATTAATAGCAGCATCAGTTTGAATAACTTCTGTGATTGAATAGGGGCTATCTTTTGCTTGAAATGTTCTCCCTACAGCACTAACAATACCAGTTGTCATTGTATTACGTTGTGCGAATGGATTACCAAGAGCAACAGTCATATGACCAGGAACAACTTCATTACTACTGCCAATAGTGATAGGCTCCAATTCAATTAAATCATCAGCATCAATGATTCTTATAACTGCAAGATCAGAATGAATATCAGATCCAACTATCTCAGCAGAAAATTCTTTACCATCCGACATAACAACGATAATTCTTGAAGCTCCTTCTATAACATGATTATTGGTAACAATATGCCCAAATTGATCCCATGCAAAACCGGATCCTTGACCTAACTCCCGATCAAATTGTTGCAAACTCCAATAATCTACCAGTTTTTCAGTAGTACGAATGCTTACTACCGAATTTTTAGTATCACTATAAATTTTAGATAATATAAGTTCTTGAGCTTCAAGAATCTTTTGAGCATCTTGAAAATCATTTTTTTGGGAATATGAACTCTCGTTATCTTCAGATAAAAGGTCTTTTTTTGAAATTTGAGCATTTTCTAAATTTGAAGATGACAAAACTTGATCATTTGAAGCAATAGGTTCAGATTCGTTCTCAGAATTATTCCCATTAATACATGCAATAAGTGATAAAATTGATATCGCTACAATTGAAAAATATATTCTTTTGCTTTTTATATAGTTCATCAAATAAATCCTGGTAATATCAAAAGTATTGTAATCAATCAAAACGTTTTACATTATAAAACGTTTTGGGGTTAAAAAAGATAGTCTTAGCACTTTATTAAAGTCAAAAAGAGTCAACAAAATAATTACTTTTATGAAGATGGACCATCATTTTGATCTAGTCTTTGTCCGACATCCATCAAAAATTGTTGGACATCAGGTGCTAGTGGTAAAGAATCTTCAAAACTAGCTCCACTTTGAGGAACATCGCTACGATTATCATATTCCTGTTCTAATTGATCCACTAAATTCTTTGCGGCAGAATTGCTTTCCATTTGAACATCTACTTCTTGATATTGTTTGACACCTAATGAATATTCGGGGAAATCTTCATTAATATCATAAAGGGCATTCAAAGCTTCCAACAATCTAGCAGCTCCATTATAGTCCTCTTCTAACTGAAGATACTGAGGAAGGTGAGTCATTATAGAAATTGATTCAATATCTCGGCTAGCTTGTTCTTCATTCATCAGGCCCATTATAGTTGTTGGTCCTTCGTAAGTACTCTGGCGTTGAGTTACTAAATTTGCTAACTTTTCACCTGAACTTCCAGAAGCTTGCCCCGTAAGCAATAAAGGTCTTGTATGGGGGACAGCATTCCACATTGCTCCAACCCTACAGTGTAGCTGCACGTCAAAAAATTCAAACAGCTTCAGTAACGAATCTATATAATCTTCAGCCATATGATGAGGTTCGAGAATGTTTATGAAGATTAAATCAGGAAATCCATCCCTTTGAGCATAAGATATCGATGTGTTTGGTATTGAAACTAGTCGTTCGCCATCCCTTAGATAAGTATTTGGGCGATATCGTGTAAAATCAAAAAAATCACCCGGACGATTTAATTCACCCAATTCCCTAGATTCAAATATTTCTTCCATACGTGCCAAGGTCAGAGTTCCTGCAGAACCTGCATCTACCCAAGGATGTAAAATTGAAATAGCATGAGGTTTGACAAGGTTCGGTATCGGTTCGAAAATTTCAAAAGCTCCAATTTTCATATAAACCTACCTATAAGATCTATTATAACTTTTTAAAACCATTAAATTAACTACCTTCTGATTATATCTTAATGCGGAAAAAATGTGTGCTTTTTTTGATAATTATATTTTACAAACATTAACTTATTCGTTTATTAAAGATGTTAATGCTGCCATATAAAGATTTATGATATAGAATAGTCATAGGAAGGTTAAGCATGCTTGATGAATCAACTATTGAAACCATTCTCCATAGGGGTGTATCTGAAATAATCGAGGAAAAAGAATTTCTAAGATTATTAAATGGTGAAAAAAAATTACGACTTAAGATGGGATTTGACCCCTCTAGTCCTGATATTCATCTGGGTCATGTTGTTGGATTAAAGAAACTGAGACAACTACAAGAACTTGGACATAAAGCGGTAGTTATTGTAGGAGACTGGACTGCACAAATAGGAGACCCTAGTGGACAATCAGTCACTCGACCTATGCTAACGCACGAACAAGTTTCAGAAAATGCCGCATCATACCTGAAGCAATTCTTTAAAGTTGTTGATCGCGACAAAACCGAAGTCTTATGGCAAAGCGAATGGCTTGGAAAATTTACTCTATCTGAAGTCATTCAACTTACTTCAAAATTTACATTAGCGCAAATAATACAAAGAGACGATTTTAAGAAGCGATGGGAAAGTGGAAGACCTATCGCGATAACAGAACTTCTTTATCCTCTTTTACAAGGTTATGATTCCGTGATCGTTAGGTCAGATATTGAATTTGGTGGAACAGATCAAAAATTTAATCTTTTAGTTGGACGCGAATTGCAAGTCATGATGAACCAAATTCCTCAACAATGTCTAATGGTACCAATATTAGTTGGCACTGACGGTATCCAAAAAATGAGCAAGAGTTTAGGAAACTACATTGGTGTTGATGAACCTCCTAATGAACAATATGGGAAAATAATGTCGCTTCCTGATAATCTAATAACTGAATATTTCGAATTATTAACTGATATTTCTCGGAATGATCTAATTGAAATAAAAAATAATATATCCGATCTTTCTAAAAATCCTATGGATATAAAAAAGAGGCTTGGATATGAAATCGTAAAGCAATTCTGGGGCGTTCATGATGCTCAAATTGCAGAAAAACAATTTGAAGATGTATTTCAAAAAAGAGGCATCCCCAATGAAATACCTACAATTATATTTAAAAAAAATCAATCCTCTCAGGAAAACTTGATTTACAACTTTATTCTTGGAAGCGGCAAGGAAATAACTATGGAATCTAATGAACCATTAAATTCCATAGTTACTGCACTCGGTCTCGTCGAAAGTAGAAGTGAAGCTAAAAGATTGCTATCACAAGACGCATTTGAACTTGATGGGCACAAAATATCAAACGATTTTCCCATTCAACATAATTCCGTACTTAAAATTGGCAAAAGAAGGTTTTTTCGTTTCATTGAAATTTCTTAATAGTGGCAACAGCAACATGCCATCAATTTTTCATACTGATAAAACTATTTCCTACTTTATAGTTCAAGCATTTTCGTAGTACAATAATACAGTTTTCTTAAAAGATTTTAGGAGGATCAGTCTATTGAATCTAAGAGTACCCGGACCTACACCTGTTCCTGAAGATATTCGTGCAGCTGGTGCACAACAAATGATTAATCATCGTGGTCCAGAATTTGCCGAACTAATAAATAGTGTTCACAGTGGATTGCAACACATTTTTCAAACAAAACAAGAAGTCTCTATTCTTACTGCATCTGGCACAGGTGCTATGGAGGCGGCTGTTGTCAACTCTTTTTCTCCTGGTGACAAAGTTCTCTCAATCAGTATAGGTGTATTTGGAAACAGATTCGCCCAGATTGCTGAAATTTATGGTGCTGAAATAGTAAAACCCACCATTCCATACGGTTCAGCAGCTGATCCTGAATTAATAAAAAATGAATTAGAAAAAAACCCCTCTATTAAAGGTGTACTTGTTACTCATAACGAAACATCAACAGGTGTAACTAATGACATCAAGTCAATTGCAAAAGTGGTAAAAAGTTTTGATAAACTTCTTTTGGTTGATGCTATAAGTAGTTTAGGTTGCATCCCTTTGCCAACTGATGAATGGAACTGCGATGTGGTAATATCAGGTTCTCAAAAAGGATTCATGGTGCCTCCAGGATTAGCTTTTGGAGTCCAGAGTGATGCTGCTCTTTCAGCTTCAAAAACAGCGACTATGCCTCGATTTTATTTTGATTTTGAAAGACATACTTCTTACTATCATAGAGGCCAAACACCTTGGACTCCTGCGGTTTCGATATTTTATGGACTTGATCTCGCTTTAAAGAAGATGTTAAACGAAGGCTTAGCTAATATTTTCACTCGTCATGAAAAAACTGCTACTAAAGTTAGAAGTGCGGTTAAAGAGATTGGTTTGAAATTATTTGCCGAAGATGAGCAATCTGCTTCAAATACAGTAACTTCTGTTAGAATTCCTGAAAGTGTAGATGCCAAAAGACTCCTTGGTTTATTAAGAACAGAGCACAATATCGTACTAGCCGGAGGGCAAGCCGATTTAGACGGAAAAATATTTAGAATTGGCCATCTTGGATACGTAGAAGAAAAAGAAATTGACGAAGTAATTGAAAAACTTAAAGTTGTACTCCCTGAAGTGGGATTTTAATTAGATATTAATAAGTCTGGAGATACCTTTGAGAATACTTATTGCTGACCCTATTCATGAAATTGGAATTGAATTTTTACAACAACAAAATGATATTGAAGTAATAGTGCCTTCTGAACGTTTGACCAATAATACTCTCCTCAATTTCATAAGTGACGTAGAAGGAGTAATTATCCGAAGTGAATCACAAATAAATGAGGAGGTAATTCTTGCCGCAAAAAAATTAAGAGTTATCGGACGTGCAGGAGTAGGTATTGACAACATCAATATTACATCAGCAACAAGTAATGGTATTGCAGTCGTCAATGCTCCAACTGGAAACATAATTGCTGCAGCTGAACATACCATAGCCATGATGTTGGCATCAGCTCGTCACATTCCCAAAGCAGATGCCTCATTAAAAGATCAACTTTGGAATCGTTCGCAATTTATGGGCATTCAAATACTTAACAAAACTTTGGGCATAATTGGACTAGGCAGAGTGGGAACTGAGGTAGCCAGAATGGCTTTAGGGTTAAAAATGAAAGTGATTGGATGTGACCCATTTGTTACTGAAGAACGAGCAAACCGAATAGGAGTTGAACTAGTTGAATTTGAACAATTGCTCCCTAAGTCAGACTTTTTAACAATTCATACACCCTTAACTGATCCCTCTCAGTATCTTATAGGTAAAGATGAAATAGAAAAGCTTAAACCCGGAGCAACTATTATTAACGTAGCAAGAGGTGGATTAGTGGACGAAAACGCATTAATGAGAGCTCTTGATGAAAATAAACTAGCTTCGGCAGCTATAGATGTATTTAAGGAAGAACCCCCTGAAGATTACACTTTAGCTAAACATCCAAAAGTTATTGCAACTCCACACCTCGGAGCTTCAACAAACGAAGCTCAATCTGATGTTGCAATCGAGGTTGCAGAACAAGTACTTGCAGTTTTAAGAGGACAACCTGCATCAAACACTCTCAACGCACCTTTCTCTTCTCGGGAAGGCGATGAGGATATCGCACCGTATATGCAAGTTGCCGCAACAATAGGAAAAATCGCAATCCAACTAGCTTCAGGACAAATTCGAAGCATAGGAATTGAGTATACTGGAAATATTGCCAGCTACAACACTGATGGAATCAAGGCTGCCGCTTTGGTCGGACTATTACAACATGTAACTAATTCACGTGTAAGTTTAGTAAACGCTTTGTTACTTGCCGACCAAAGAGGATTAGATATCGTTGAAACACATAATTCTTCAACTACTGAATATGTAAATTTACTTACAATCCGAATAAATACAGATAATGGTAGTGTTGTGCTTGCCGGATCTAATGTTAGAGGAAACACTCACATACTGCGTGTTAATGATTATCACTTCGATACAACTATTGATAGCCCACACCTTTTGTTCGTTGAAAACATCGATAGACCTGGTGTAATAGGTGGAATTGGAGCAATCGCAGGCAAAGCCGATATTAACATAAGCTTTATGGTACTAGGACGATTGGCACCGCGAGGTCATGCTATGATGATACTTGGTATAGATGAGTTTATTCCATCGACAGCAAGAGAAGAATTAGAAAAGTTCCCAGGAATTACTAACGTTCGAGCAGTTAGTCTGTAATAGAAATAAATTCAAAGACGAATTTATTTCTATTAGTGCAAATGTCAAAATTCTCTATTATCATAAGTTATCATCAGCTGGGAGATTCATTTTATGAGCCCTAAAGCTACTTTGTATTTCTGTAAGAATTGTGGTTCCGAAAATTCTAGGTGGATGGGATTTTGCCACGTTTGTGGAATGAATGAACCACTTGTAGAAGCACCAACTCATCCTGAAAATATTAATAGTAATGTTCATTTATCCCCTAAACCAATCTCTAGTGTTACTTCCAACGATGTCAAAAGAATTGAATTTGCCTCTCATGAAATAAATCGTGTATTTGGTGGAGGCATTGTCCCAGGTTCAATAATTCTGATGGCTGGAGAACCAGGTATAGGAAAATCTACAATTCTACTTCAATTGGCTAACGAATTAACTTTCAATACAAATTCCACCGATAATCCTATTCTCTATGTTTCAGGAGAAGAATCTATAAATCAGATTAAATTACGTTCTGATCGAATCGAAATCGATCAGAACAACATATTAGCTTTGGGAGAAACAAGCGTCGAACATGCAATCCAAGTTATGAATTCTATTAAGCCCAAATTCGTGATCATAGATTCCATACAAACAATTTTTAGTGAATCCCTTTCATCGACTTCAGGAACAGTACAACAACTAAGAGAATGTTGCAGATTGTTAACATTATGGGGTAAAGAAAACGACACTCCAATAATATTCTCAGGTCATGTAACTAAAGAAGGTGATATTGCTGGCCCAAAAGTATTAGAACATATGGTTGATGTAGTTTTGCATCTAGAAGGGGATACTCTTGGAATTTATAGACTTCTTAGAAGCTCAAAGAATAGATTCGGTTCAAGTGACGAAATTGCACTTTTTGAAATGCGTGCAAATGGATTAATTAATATTAATGACCCATCAAGTGCAATTCTTTCTTCACGCTCAGGTCCAAGTGCTGGATCTATAATAGCTCCAATTATTCAAGGTAGCAGACCAATGCTTGTTGAAGTTCAAGCATTGAGTTCTAATACAAATAGTCCAAATCCCAGACGATTAGCAAGTGGAATTGATCAAAGTAGACTTTTAATGATTTCTGCTGTTTTATCTAAAAGAACAAAGATTCCAATTCTTAATCAAGATATTATAGTGAATATCCCAGGGGGATTCAGGACAAGTGAACCCACAATTGATTTACCAGTAGCATTGGCAATAACGTCCTCTTTTACTGGAATAACTCCAGCAACCGACATATCAGCCATTGGGGAAATCGGATTAAATGGCGAACTAAGACCAGTTCAGCAAATACAACGAAGATTACAGGAAGTTATCAGACTTGGAATCCCTAAAATTCTTGTTCCTACTAGAGGAGAAAAACTTCAAAGTGATGAAATCGATATAATTACTGTGAATACCTTATCTGAAGCAATAAATGCTATTGAAATTATGCCTTAATCGCAAAAAGAGGAGATGGATCAACAGAATGAATAAACTTTTAAAGAATAAAGAAACTGAACTCAAATCGATACTAAAGGATATGGAATCAGTGATAATCGCTTACTCTGGAGGAGTAGACAGCGCACTGTTAGCATTTATGGCAAATAAATCACTTGGCAATAAAGCATTAGCAATCACAGCTTTATCACCTTCATTAGCATCTTACGAATGTGATGAAGCAGTCAATTTTGCTAAAGAATATTCAATACAACACATGATTATTCATACAAATGAAATGGATAATCCGTCATATGTAGAAAATTCTCTAAATCGCTGTTACTTCTGTAAAGATGAACTATACAAAAAGCTACACGTTGTAGCGAAAATGAAAAATTACAAATGGGTAGCTTCGGGAACAAATGTTGACGACTTAGGAGACTTTAGACCTGGAATTCAAGCTGGAAAAGAACACTTGATTCGCAATCCCCTGGTAGAAGCAAAGTTCACAAAAAAAGATATCCGTGAACTTTCAAAAATCTATCATCTTCCTACTTCAGAAAAGCCTGCCCAACCATGCCTTGCGTCGAGAATTCCATACGGAAATAGTGTAACTATAGATTCCCTGAAAAAAATCTCTAGATCTGAAAAGTATTTAAAAGAATTAGGCTTTCGTCAATTACGAGTCCGTCATTTAGATGATATTGCAAGAATAGAAATTAGTGATCAAGATATCTCATTAATTGTCAGGGAAGATATAAGAAACAAAATAATCGATAAATTCAAAGAAATTGGCTATCAATATATCACATTAAACTTAGAAGGCTTCCGTTCTGGTTCGTTAAACGTAAAAACAAGTTAAAATTTAAATTTATAATAAGAAGGTAAAATGCAAGTAGGTTACTTTTCTCTTATTGGCGGAGTAAGTGGGGATATGCTCCTTGGTGCATTAATTGACTTGGGGGTTGAAACAAGCTTAATTAATTCTGCAATAAAAAAACTTGATCTGGATTGTTCAATAAACTCAGAAATTGTACAAAAAGGAGGAGTTAAAGCTACAAAAGCAATTGTAAACCTAGGAAATCATGAAAATACTAAATTCACTTGGAATGACTTTAAATCTATTATTAATTCAAGTTCCTTAAACAAAGGTATCCAAAAAAAGTGCATTGAGATCATCTCATTAATAAGTAAAGCCGAAAAAATGGCTCATAAAACCTTTGAAGAGGATACTCATTTGGAAGAGTTAGGATCAATTGACACTCTTATAGATATTGTTTGTACTATTGTTGGCATTCAAAGTTTAAACCTTGAAAAAATCTATTCGTCTCCATTACCTTTTCCCAGTGGATCAATAAAAACTCAACATGGGCAAATACCTGCATCATCTCCAGCAACAACAAATATAGCCCTTATACAAAATGCTACTTTTAAAATGTCAACTAATACACATAATATTGAATTAGTTACACCTACTGGAGCAGCACTTATAACATCAATAGCTGAATTCAGTGAACCAACCTTTCAAATTAACAAATTTGGCTACGGGGCCGGCTCAAGAGAATTGGAAAACATACCCAACATTGTCCAACTACTTATAGGTCAACAAACACCAAGTAGCAATAAAATCTTACATCTTGAAACAAATATTGATGATACTAATCCACAAATAATTGGGTATATCCAGGAGAAACTTTTTCAACATGGTGCATTAGATGTTTGGGTAGTACCGATACAAATGAAAAAAGGACGTCCAGGAATAATTTTAAACGCTTTAATTAAATCCGAAGAAGAACAAAAAATATCAGAATTGATTTTACGAGAAACATCAACCTTAGGTATTCGAAAACGATTTATAGACCGACTAGAAGCAAAAAGAGAAATACGAAATTTTCATACTCGTTTTGGAATTGTATCTGCAAAAATTAAATGGATTGAAAATGAGATAATCTCAATTTCACCTGAATATGAAGAATGCAAAGAAATAGCAGAAAATAATAATATCCCTTTAATAAAAGTGCAGAAATTAATTGAAGAAGATGCTTGGAATATAACTAACTCGTCCAAATAGATTTCATTATCCTACCTTTTTATTGAGCTATGTATTGGTGCTTTAGCAAAAAGAATGAAGACTGCACCCAAAAAACATCCTACTGCAAAAACAAAAAAAGCAATATCATAATTACCCGTTGAATCGTAAATCCAAGTTGCAAAAACAGGAGCAAACCCCATTCCTACAAGATTCAATGGTGCAAAAGTTCCTCGAATTGCCCCTTGAAATTTTCTCCCATAGTAATTAGACCACATAACATTTTGCAATACCGGTGGACCACCAGCACCAATCCCATAAATAATTACATAGAGAAAAATTAAAACTATATTATCTGCAATTACTAATATAAAAAGGCCTAAACTAGCAATTAAAAAACACAAACCAGATAAATATCTGATTTCAAATCGATCAGCAAGAATGCCCCAAGGAATTTTTGCTGTCATAGCAACAAAACCAAAACTAGTAGCTGCAACAGTTGCCATTCCAATCCCTAAATTTTTATCGGTCAAATATGGAACTTGATTAAGAAGCGTGGCACCAATAGACATTGTCATCAGATTGAATGAAAGAATTAATAACCACAGTGATGGGGTTTTAGAAGCCTCCTTTACGGTCCAGCTTATTTCTAAATCAGCAGCAGATGGTATATCACGATTATCATCAACTTTAGTTTCACCATCAGGAAGAAGATTCATATCTTCAGGTTGTCTTCTCATATATAAAAATGACAATGGAACAATGCTTATTAAAGTAATAAATCCTAATATTACCCAGGCGTTCTCCCAGCCATATTTTTCAATAAGAAAAGTATTTAAAGGAATGAAAAATACACCTCCACCTGAAACTCCCATCGCGTATATGGCAGTAGCTCTACCGCGATACTTTACAAACCATTTAGAAACTATTGGTCCAGCAATTATTTGTCCCCCTAAAAGTGCCTGGCCAAATCCCCATACAATTCCAAATGCTAAGTAAAAATGCCATGCATCCTTAACTCCCCAAACAGCAAAACATCCAATTCCCGCTGCAATTCCTCCCATGGTGTATAGAATACGGGGTCCGTTTTTTCTTTCAACAAAAGGACCTAAAAGTGGTCCCGTGAACGCCATGACAACCGCTCTAACCGGTGAAAACCAAGCTAAGGAAGTACGTGACCACCCAAGACTAGTGGTCATTGGTTTTAAAAATACGCCAAGACCATAGCCACCAATACCTGCAGAACAAAACGTTCCAAGGAAAGTAACAAGAACAATTAACCATCCATGAAAAAACAATGATCGTGGACGAGTACGCGAAGAATAATCTGACATTGAATACCTTTAAAATATGGAGAACAGAAATAAAATTAAACTAAAAGAGAAAAATGCCCCCATAGAAACAGTATCAATTTAGGGGCTTTTTTCTGTTTTGTTAAGCACAATTATTTAAGTTAGTTATTTAACCTTTTGAAGGAAGAATAACTGTTGCTTGAGCTGGTGTAGTAACTCCATGTCGATCATTCTCAACCCAGAGATCAAGATCAACACAGTGGTCACCTTCATCACTCACATATTTGCGAGCAACTTTGCCACCCCAAGAACTAACGTCACCAAGTTGATTCATGCGTCGCATTTCCATGCGGAACTTGCGAACCCATCCTTCATCACCTGCAAAACTTGTAGCAATTCTGCCGAAGTTTGCCTGGTACCAACCTGTATTGATGAACATTTCCTCATGACCTGCTTCACGAGCGTACTGTGGATCATGGTGGACAGGATTGAAGTCCTGAGAACCGCTTACCTGCATGCAGATGCGTGTCCAGTTAAGCTTGTGACTGAACCCTGGAATAGTGTCACCCTCGTTTACATCTTCCCAGTATCGTTGAGGTGCTAAGATAGAAACTCCATCTCCTTGATTTTCATCACCTCGACCTGTGTAAACATCTACATTGGCGGGATTTCCAAATGGCATATCGCCCTCCTTTTGTTCTTTCCTACCTTTTTTGATAATTACCTTTATAAAATAATAGACCTAGTGATTAGTCACCACGATCGGCAGCTACTTCATCAGGCTTTCTGTGTGCCAAACCTATATTTCTATGGATTGCCACAACTTCACCAGCAGAATTCCTGTAAACATTAGCCGTTACTCTCCAAAATGCCAATGGGTCCAATCTGATTGGTTTGATATATACATCTTCTATCTTCTGCGAAGTAGAAAGATGATCACCGACCAATACTGGCTTTAGGAATTCCCATTCGGTAGTCAGGTTGATCGCACTCTGCCCAAGTGTTGGAACTGGTGGAAGACCTTGACCAGTTTCAGCCTTTGGTGGCCAAATACCATTGCCACCACTAAGGTGAACACCGCACATTGGAACGGGAGTACCACCAAACCTACTCTTCTTTCCATAATCTGGATCAAGGTAAAGTGGATTCTCATCACCTGTACTATGACAATACCTTCGAATTGGATCGTACTCAACAGGATATCGAGCTTTTACTGGCTCAGTTTCAGTACCTATGAGTTTACGAGCCGTCGCAAGTATTTCTTCGGCTTGCTCTTTTGCGCCCATAAAATTTCCTCCTCTATACATAGCCTTGTTAATCTATAGACTTCTCGCCAACAAGTGTTTGTTCTCCCTCAGCAAGAATTATCTGATTAATCACGGTTTTTATACCTCCTTATAGAGTTAAAGTCAATAGAATTTCATACATTAAAAGTATTTTCTATGAATTATGTAAAAGCCATAAGAACATACACTTTAGAATGAAATTAGTTTATTCTCTAAATTTACCAAAGGAGGTCTTAAATGGAATTTATTAAAAGTACCTTGGACGAAGGAGTTCTAATCCTTACTATGGATGATCCTCCTTCAAGAAATTCCTTAGGTCCCGATATGAATTCAGAAATAAATGAGCAAATTGATATATTTGAAAATGATCCTGGAATGCGAGTTCTAGTGCTAACTGGAACAGATCCTGCATTCTGCTCAGGGGCAAACGTCAAAGGATTTGACCAATCTAATAAAACAGTTCAAGAAGAAGATTCAATTACTCCATGGCAATTAATGGACCCCACACAAGCAACAAGGCACAAGAATTCCGATGCCCAGATTTCAAGAATTAAATTTTTACCATGGCGATTATGGCAACTTCAAAAGCCTACAATTGCTGCCTTAAATGGATATGCATTCGGGGTTGGCGCTGGACTCTCTTTGTGCTGCGACATACGAATTGCATCAGAAAATGCTGTGTTTTCCGAATCATTTGTAAGAATGGGACTTGTTCCAGGTGACGGAAGTTCATGGCAATTACCAAGGTTAGTAGGTTTAAGCAATACTTTCCTTATGCAATATACAGGAGATCGATACGACGCTAAACAATGTTTTGAAATGGGATTAGTTAGTAAAATTGTCGATCATGACAAATTAATGGAAACAACCCTAGAACTGGCAAAAAAAATAGCTGCCGGACCAACTTTTTCACATGGGTTAATTAAATATCTTATACATAGTGGTTTAGAGACTTCTTTTCAGCAAGGTTTAGCAGAATCCAACGCGGCATTGAGTTTGGCAAGAAAAACTAATGATCATAAGGAAGGAGCTCGAGCATTTGTTGAAAAACGACCTCCAAAATTTGTTGGGAATTGAAAAATGGCTTCAATTTGATTGACCAGATTAAAAAAAGTGTGTACATTGGCCATGTACTTAAATAAGTTCAAAAAAAGGTATACGTCTCCCATTTGAAAAACTCGAGGAGGTTACATAATGCGAAAAGCCTATAAAAGTACGTTGCTCATAGGTATGAGTTTGCTCTTAGTATTAGTTATGATAGGTGCCTGCGGCGGGTCAGATAGTGACTCCTCGACAGACACTGGATCAACAGCAAGCTCAGAACCAGCCTCAGCAACAGATACTCAGGATAGTGCAGTAGCACTAACTGAAGATCAAAAAACAGTAATGGCCCTTCCTGGCTATCGTGAGGAATGGGGAGTTCCCCAGTATGGAGGCACTTTCCTCCATGGTGCTCCGTGGCCAATCCTTAATCGTGGAGAACCCTTCAGAGCAGTCCTCTACAATAAGCATACATCGCCAACCTACGATCAGCTCATTCGTGTTGATCCATGGGGTGATGTAGGAACAATTCAAGGAAATGTTGCCAAAGACTGGTCAATTTCTGATGATGGTCTTACGTACACATTCAATCTTGAAAAAGGCATCAAATTCCATGATGGTTCCATCTTGGACTGTGAAGATGTGAAAGAAACTTATAACAGGTATGTCTACGGGTATGAAGGATCAGGAACTTATGGTTATGCATCCTCCATGCTACAACACACCACTGACTATTCCTGTGCAGATGCAAATACATTCGTTATAACATTTGGCGAAATACAGGGACACACACTTGCAAGTATTGCAAGTGGTACTATGCAAATTATGAATACCGAATGCATGAAACAACTTGAAGGTGTTGAATTTGGTATCAATGGTATGACCTTGCAGTACGAGATAGATAATAATCTTTCAATGGTCTGTGGAAGTGGTCCTTATCAGACAGAATCCTTTGAGCCTGGTGTTAAGGCTACAATTAAGAAAAATCCTAACTACTGGAAGCCTGGCCTTCCATTACTTGATGGCGTTCATGATATCCAGATTACCGACTCCACAACCCGTTTTGCTTCTTTGACAGCCGGCAAGATCCATCAGGCAGGTGAAGGAAGCAGCAGTTTGCTCCCAGCACAAGTATCACAAGTGCGCGATCGATTCTCCGACCGTGTAGCGATGAGCTGGACAGGTGCACCTGGACAGCAGGGATTCAGCTACAACCAATCCAAAGCACCATTTGATGATCCAAAAGTAAGAAAGGCCATGGACTTAGTCCTAGACCGTGATGCATGGATGAAGATTCAGGGTGCAGACGAAGATTTACTCTATGGTAACGCCAGAATTGCCGGTATTCAGGCATGGGGTAACCAGTGGAGTATGAGTAATGATGAAATCTATGCACTTGAAGGATACCGTCAGCCAAAGGCTGATGACATTGCTGAAGCACAACGATTAATGAAAGAAGCAGGATACGAAAATGGATTTGAAGCTTCCTGTATGACGCGAACATCACAGAACTATATGGATGTGTGTCTATTTGGAATGCAGCAATGGAAGGATCACCTCGGCATAGACGTTAAGGGTAGATTCCTTGAAAGTGCAGCCAACACTGCTGCAGCTCGTGCCTGCGACTATGATATCTACGTAACCTGGTCCAGTGGAACGTCGGCTTTG
The DNA here is from genome assembly GCA_913045315.1 of uncultured Chloroflexota bacterium. Taxonomy (GTDB): domain Bacteria; phylum Chloroflexota; class Dehalococcoidia; order Lucifugimonadales; family UBA1127. The sequence continues at coordinate 57,239 of CAJWQJ010000007.1, forward strand.
CAAAATCCTGACTGGACAATCTGGAGGGCATTTAACTCTGCATCAAACCATGCTGCAGTTAACACCCGACCATGTGACCGTGGATTCCCAGGTACCGATTATCAGCAATGGATAGATGACACAAGTAATCAGATGCTAGCGACTCTAGAGCCAGCAGCAAAACTATCATTAGCAAGACAGATTGAGTTATCTCTTTTGCAAGACTCAATCCCATATTCAGGAATTGGATGGACTATGTACAACTACGGTAATGCACCGCAAGTACGTGGTAACAACTGGTACAATTTCGGAACCTATATCTACCATGTTATGCATGAGCGCATCTGGCTCGGCGACAATGAAAGATGGTGGGGAGATGGCTACTACGCTAATGACCCTATGAACTAATTAGTTCTAGTAATAAAGACTCTCTAAAGAAAAGGGCTGCAGTCGCAGCCCTTTTCTTTAGTTGTTTTGTATACAAAGAACGTTAAGGCAAGAAAGAAAAACTATCATGATTAAAAGGAAACTTGTTCAAAGCATCGTGAACATTTGAAATATCGTTTTTCATCTGCTCAACAAGTTCGTTTGAAGAGGAAAAAGAGGCCATTTCGCGAAGCATCGGTCCAAAAATTAGACGAACATTAACATCATAAATATCTGAATCAAATCCAAGTATAAAAGTTTCTACAGTAATATTTTCTCCTTTAAAAGTAGGATTATTCCCGATACTAGTAGCTGAGGGCATATACTGACCATCAATTTCAATCCAAGTAGCATAAACACCATCATGAGGAATAATAAGCGAATTATCATATAAAAGGTTGGCAGTGGGAAATCCAAGTTTCTTACCTCTTCCTTCACCATGAACAACCTTTGCGGAAAAAGAATGAGGACGTCCTAAAAGCTTTGCAGCTAGCTCCATATTACCTTCTTTTATAGAATTACGAACGTTTGTACTTCTAACAGAATTTCCTTCTAGTTCTAGAACATCAAGAACAGATACAAAAAAACCCATCTCTTTCCCAAGAGCAGTTAATACAGGAATAGTACCTTCTCTTTTATGCCCTAAGGCGAAATCTGGACCTACTAAAAATCCTCTTAAGTTGATAGTTATCTTTAGCATTTCAACGAATGATCGAGCTCCCACTAAAGACAAGTCTTGATCAAAAGTTAGCGGAACGAGAAAGTTAATCCCTTCATTACTTATTAGACTAAGACGGTCATCTAAGGATGTAATTAACGGAACTTGACTCTCGGGCCTCAATATCGATTGGGGATGGTCACGAAAAGTCAATACTGCAGGACTCATATTTCTTTTTGTTGATTCATTTTTCAGAAGATTCAACAAATATTTATGACCAAGATGAACGCCATCAAACATGCCCACAGTAACCAATGTGGGTTCATCAACCTTTGCTTCCAATAATTCTTGATTTGCCCTTAACTCCAAGAAATCACCTTACGCCATATTCAGGAGAAAACTTCAAGTAGCATTATGATGTTGCCGAAGCAACATGGGTTCCTACAGCATTAGCAACTGCTCTTACACCGTGCATCATTTTGTCAAAATTCTCAAATGTAAGTGACTGCGGACCATCTGATAAAGCTCTATCAGGATTAGGATGAACTTCTATAATTAATCCATGCGCACCTGCTGCAACTGACGATAACGCCATTGTTGGAACCAAATGCCATCTTCCAGTTCCATGACTTGGATCAGCAATAATTGGAAGATGACTTAATCTTTTAATCGAAGGTACAGCAGCCACATCAAGTATGTTTCTAGTGTAGGTTTCAAATGTCCTAATTCCTCTCTCGCACAAAATTACATTAGGATTCCCACCTGCCATAATATACTCAGCAGAAAGCAGCCATTCTTCATAGGTAGTAGCAAAACCTCTCTTTAGAAGTATTGGCTGCTTAAGTTTTCCTACAGTATCAAGCAGCATGAAATTTTGGACATTTCTAGCTCCAATCTGGACAATATCAGAATATTCAGCAACTACATCAACATCCTCAGAGGTCATCACTTCAGTACATACCGGGAGACCTGTCTCTTTACCTGCCTTAGAAAGTAATTTTAATCCTTCTACTCCAAGCCCTCTAAATGCATACGGAGAAGAACGAGGTTTAAACGCTCCTCCACGAAGTATTCTAGCGCCAGAATTCTTAACAGCTACTGCAGTTGACATTAACTGTTCTTCAGTCTCTATTGAACAGGGCCCAGCTATTACTACAACTTCATCTCCACCAATAGAAACGTCCCCAACTTTAATTATCGTATCATCTGGGTGCATATCTCTTCCTGCAAGTTTATAGGGTTTTGAAATTGGAACGACTTCGTTAACTCCAGGCATCTGTTCTAATTCATTACGAAAATCTGGACTTGCAGGACCTATAACACCTATTATCGTTCGTTCCGTACCAGATGATAAATGTGCACTAAGTCCAGGTTTTCCTTCAATATGGGCTGTTATTTGCTCTATTTGTTCTTGAGAGCATCCTTGTTCCATCACAACTATCAAGAGATCTCCTCCATTTCCATTTTCAATACTAAATCTTATTTTTTTCCATCACGATCACGTAAGCCAACAGCTCCACGTAAATATACAAACTTAATTTCATTTTGTGCTTTTTGAGTATTTACCAACAACAAAACTCTAATGCACATGGGAAGTGAACCAGGCACTGCAATCTCATGTCCATTTATAAGTGCTGGACCAACCCATCCCAAATTTACTCGTGCAGCAACAGCTGGAAATTCTGCGTCCAAATCAGGAGTAGTAGTAAACCAAACTCCAGCAATATCCTCTTGATTAAACCCGTTTTCTGAAACTAATTCATTAAGCATTTCTGTTGTTGCCTCAATTATTGCTTCCTTTGAATTAGTTGTAACCGTTGTAGCCCCTCTTATACCTCGACAAATCATACTATTCATGCCTCCATTGTATAGTCAGTTAGTATAGTAGAGAAAGAGGAAATAAGCTCCCCAGCAATAATTCCTTCTTGGCCTGCAGTAGCATTATCAACTGCATTAAGTAAGGCGCTTCCAACTACCACTGCATCTGCATATTTAGAAACCTCTTGAACATGTCGAGGTTCAGATATGCCAAACCCTACAGCAACTGGAATCTTAGTATGCTGACGAATACGCTCAACCAAATCTTTCGCATCAGAAGAAACGTTTGTTCGTACCCCAGTTACGCCCAAAAGACTTACACAATAAACAAATCCTCTTGCATATGAACAAGACTTTTTCAATCGTTCATTTGTACTCGTAGGGGAAACAAGTGGAATTAATGCTAGTTCATTAATTTCAGAAAAATATAACATTACTTCTGCTTCTTCAGATGGTAAATCAGGAATAATAAAGCCATCAACACCATTTTGCACAGAATCACAACAAGCTTTCTCGATTCCATAAGCCAAAAAACAGTTATAATACCCCATCAGTACTAAAGGAATTTTTACCCCTTCCTTACGTAACCTACCAGTGATATAAAGGCAATCTGCAAGGCTAACATCATTTTGCAAAGCATGGAAGCTAGCTTTCTGAATAATTGGACCATCAGCAATAGGATCACTAAATGGAACTCCTAACTCTATTAGTGAAGCACCTGCTTGTTCCAAAGCATGAACAATCCTTACAGTAGCCTCCAAATTAGGAAACCCAACAGTTATATAAGGAATAACACGATTTATACTTTTATCAGAAGTAAGATGATCCTCTATGAGTTTTCTTCCCATGGCATACCCCAAATTTACTAAGCCAGCATGAACTAAAAGTCATTATCCGGCACAAGTTAAGAAGAATAACACTTTTTCCTACGAGAATCGATACTTAGAGATATAAATACAATAAATTATGATCAAATAAGACAAAACCCATATCTGATATTGTTATTACAAGAAAAGAAATCGACTACTATTCTTTAACGCCTGCATTTTTAAGAAATTCTACAGCATCACCTACAGTTAAAATCTTTTCAGCATCCTCATCAGTAATTTCAACTTGGACATCTGTATCAGAGAATTCTTCCTCAAAAGCCATAATAAGTTCAACTAAATCTAGAGAATCCGCATTTAAATGTTCAGTAAAAGAAGCCTCCAAGGTAACTTGGTCTTCCTCAACTCCTAATTTATCTACAACAATATCTGTAACGCGTTCTACTATGCTGGACATGTTATCTCCCTTCAAAACTAGGTAAGTTTTTCTAAAATTTTATTATCAACAAGAGCACCCAAAACACCATTTACAAACTTAGGCGAGTTATCACCACCAAAAAGTTTAGCAAGCTCAACAGCTTCATTAACAATTATTTGAAAAGAAGTCTCATTTTCAAAAACAATCTCATAAAAAGCTATACGTAAGACGTTGCGATCCACTACAGACACTTGGTTTAGAGGCCATGCAGTAGCATGCTGTTCAATAATGATATCTAAATCAGCTTTATTTGAATCAACATGCTCTATAAGCTCCTCAGCAAACAAAGCTGATGATCTATCAACCTGATTACTTTCAATTATCCAAGAAAAGACAACACTTTTATCATGTCCAGTAACGTCAATTTCAGATAATACTTGGAATGCTATCGCTCTAGACAACCGTCTTGACGGCAGGTCAAGAGCTTCATCTTCACTATCGTTCTCAGAATCATCATCACAAGGAAACAATGAATTCCTTTCAAACCAATCCTGAGGCTGAGACAGATCTTCAGATTCTTCTTCAGGAGCATGACATGACGTCTCACGAGACGTCATGTCATGCTCCGAGTGAGCGAACTCCATCTATATCATTAATTCCTATTATTTCTGCTTCTGGATGTGTATTTCGAATCATCCCAGCAAGCACTTTTCCTGGTCCTATTTCATAGAACTGATTAACATTAGCTGTTTTGAGATAAGAAACAGATCTTCTCCACTGCACTGGAGAGCAAATTTGATTCAGCAATTCATCACGAATTTCATTTCCAGTATGTAAAGGATTTCCAGAACAATTAGCTATAACTGGGACTAGAGGGTCTTGAAAATTAACATCATTAAGCACTTTAACCATTCCTTGTTCGGCTGGTTTCATATAACTTGTGTGAAATGCACCGCTCACCTGCAAGTTTATTACTCTTTTAGCTCCTCGAGCTCCAGCAAGATCAACTGCTACAGCAAGATTTACTCTATCTCCTGCTATTACAATTTGGTCTTCAGTATTTAATGTGGATATATAGGTGCCTGTCTCACTGCAAATTTCTTCAAGACTAAGTTCATCCAAGCCAATAACAGCCGCCATCCCGGAAGGTTGTACCTCTGAAGCTTCTTGCATTAGCCTACCGCGTTCTCTAACCAACCTAACCGCATCGCTCGTAGACAAAACTCCAGTTGCAACCAACGATGAGTATTCCCCAAGACTATGCCCAGCTACATAATCAGGACTAGGCATATTATATTCACCTAACCACTCTTCAGCAGCTCTAAGGCACGCAAGGCTCATAGTTAAAATTGCAGGTTGAGTATTAAGAGTTCTTGTTAATTCTTCTTCAGGACCCTCAAACATTATCTTAGTTAATTTAATACCCAGAGCATCATCGGCTTCCTGAAAGACTTCGCGTGCTGCTTTGGAACCATCATAAATATCCTTTCCCATTCCAACACGTTGAGCTCCTTGTCCTGGAAAAACAAATGCGATTTTCTTTAATTCATTTATCATACTTGGGTTTGTGACGTCACTCATCTCGCCTTTTCTCCCTTCTATTTTTGTGACAGCCAAGCATCTAAAGATATATCAGCTATATTAAACCAACCAACGTCACACAGTATTAGTTACTGTCTCCATTGGCACCACGATTAATTACGTACCTATCCTTGTACCAACCACAAGAAGGACACACACGATGACTTAAGACAGGAGAATTGCAACGAGAGCACTTGTTAACAGAAGAGGCTTTCGATTTGTAGTGTGAAGCTCGTGAGCGTTGTTTAGATTTAGAAAGCTGTTTTTTGGGTAATGCTGGCATAATCAGACCTTTATTGAATCCACTCCAAATGAATTTACAAAGTGAGCAGAATTCTTCCAGTGAACATCAATCAATTTATCCACACACGAACACTTATGATAATTTCTATTAATCCCACAAGATTGACAAAGCCCCATGCAATTTTGGAAACATAAAGGCTTCATTGAAGCATTAGTTATAACACTTTGTCGAAACGCATCAGTTATGTCGAGTACTTTGTCAGAATCGAAACTAAAAGATTCATCCATTCCAAGCGTTTCGTCTTTTTTAAGATGTGAAGGGTAAAATTGTGCCTCAATTTTTACATCAATTTTTTTTAAGGAATATTCAAGGCAGCGTACACATTCTATCTGAGCCATCAAAATTGCATCGCCACGAAGCCATATTCCTATATCAGTCTTAGTTAGAAGTATGTGACCCTTGATATCTGAGGCATCCAAACCATCGACATCAAAAGAGTCTTCATTAATTTCGTATGTTCTTTTGGAGCCTGTAGGCTCCTGAATCAGTTGAGAGATATTGTACTGCATGAAAATTCTCCACAGAGTAGATGTGAATTTTAATCCAATGTCACATTTTGGTCAAGTGAAGATATCGAATGTTGCAAGAAGAAAAAGTCATTATTTTAATGTTCTCTTTTTATAGATCCAAATTTTTTCTCGTAAGCATTTACTATATTTAAAAATAAATCTCTATATTCTTTCGAATGAATATTTGGGGTAGTCATAATAATAGCGTTTTCTTTATTATCTTGATAATAGTCCTTTCTAAAACCAACATGTTCAAATCCATATTTTTGATATAAGAACTGTGCTATTTGATTGCTTTCGCGCACTTCTAGTGATACCACGGCCATATTTCTAGACATTGCATCCTCGATAGTTCTAATTAGTAGAAGTTCGCCAACTCCAGTTCTTCTTAAATTATTCTTCGACGCGATGCTCACGATATGTGATTCATCAAATAAATACCAGATGCCTACGTAGCCAATTACGTCAGATTCTTTGTTAGCAACTACAAAATAAGAAGATAGTTTGCTTTCCAACTCATCAATAAATCGTGTTGGAGGCCAAGTTTCAGGAAAGGCTTCACGTTCAATCTCTGAAACAGCAATTAAATCTTTTTTGTGCATATTTTTAATTATATAAAACGACATATTATTAATAATATTTTTTTAAAAGAAAATTTATTTCAGTGGAATCATATTTTTGAGATAATCAAGAGAAGTTTTTCAAAATTGAAAAACTTCAACTAACTTTGTATAAAATAACGCGTTATATAATTATGTGGAATCCCTAATGAATAATAAGAATAAGCAAATGGAGCAAATAACACCTAACATTCAGGAGGTTGTAATACAAGCCCAAGATGGAAAACTTGGAGCTTTTACTCAATTATATGAATTCTTTTTTCTTGAAATTTATCGTTATACATTTGCAAAAATCGGAAATATTCAGGATGCAGAAGATTTAACTCAAGAAATATTTTTAAAAGTTATCAAATCTATTAATAAATATAGAGAAAAAGGAACTCCTTTTTCAAGTTGGTTATTCAGAATTGCAAGAAATACAATAATAGATCATTTAAGAAAACAGCAAAAAAATATGAACAATGTGCCTATTGAAAATATCTCAGAATTAAAATCGGATAATAATCTTGAGAAGTCTGCAATACTTGCACTCAATATAAAAGAAATGAAAGAACAAATGGATAATTTGTCAGAATTACAAAAGGAAGTATTAATCCTTCGTTTTTTTGGACAATTATCCCTTGAAGAAACTAGCAAGGTCATTTCACGTAATGTTAATGCCACAAAGAATATTCAGCATTCTGCTTTGGCTTCTTTAAGAAAAAAAATAAGTAAGTTTAATTAGCAATTTTAAAAATTATGAGTAACAATCAATTATCATCATCAGAACAAGAAGCACTTAATAACTGTATTGATCTGATCCGGAATGGATCAGATCTTGAAGATAGTTTAGCGTTATATCCAGATATAAAAGAAAAAATTAAACCTTTCCTTCTAAATGCAATTGATTTTCAGAATTCTTCCAACTCCATAATTCCAAAAAATGAATTTCAGCAATCCCTAAGGAAAACTCTTTCTAATGAATTTATACTCAACACCTCTAAGTCGAAATTTTCCTTTAAATTTTCTTGGGGTTTACAAAAAACCACAGCAGTCATTGCTATAGCATTTATATCAATAATATCTAGTGGATTACTTGTTACAAGTGCATCAGCATCAAGTTTGCCAGGCGAAACACTTTATCCGGCAAAGAAATTAAAAGAAGGAATTATGCTTCGAATAATTCCTTCTGATGCCCAAAAAGTAAAATTCCATACCAATCTTATACAGCAAAGAACTCAAGAAATGGAATTAATTATTTCCAAAAAAAAACCTGCTTCCGATTTAAATAGAGCTACTCAAAATATGAATAGTCATATAGAAAAAACTTTTACTATTATATTAGCAAACAAAGTTAAAGCTGGATTAATATCCAAAAATCAGGCCATAGCATACAACAATTCATACAAGTCTCGTACTGAAAGAAATCAGTGCATTTCAATGCGTTTAAATCAGGATCACGCTTATTCTAAGACCATGAATCCAAAGAAGATCAACATAGAAAATAGTCACGTTTATCTGAAAAATATTTTGCTATCAGAAATAGAGCGACAAAAAAATATGCCTGGCAAATACAATAACTACCTTTCAAAAACCGATCAGGCCTATGTAGATGAAACTTTCCATTGTTCAATGATAAAATTGCTAACAACAATCTCAATCTTGGATCAATTAGTGAAATAGTGATAACCTAGAACCTGAAATATATCCTTTTTAAAATCTCAAGTTCAAACTAGGTTGTTTATATGTCAGGCTCATGTTTAAGCCGTCAAACAATTATAAAATTGATGGATGAAACACCCCCTATTATCGATGAATTTATAGATTTTAATTCGCAAATACAACCTAATGGATTTGACTTGACACTACATGATGTATCAAATTTCAAAAGTCACTCTGTAATCGGCACTAACAACAATTCAAGAGTTCTAGCAGAAACTTCTCAATTAAAATTTGAAGACTCAGGTAAACTATTTCTTCCACAAGGATCATACAAAATCACGTTAAATGAAAAAATTAATCTTCCCCTAGGGATAATGAGTCTTTGCCAAACTAGATCAAGCTTACTAAGATCAGGCATTGCAATTAATAGCGGTATAGGTGATGCCGGCTACAGTGGGAAATATCAAGCGTTAATGACAATATATAACCCCTATGGTTTTTCAGTAGAAAAAAACTCAAGAATATTGCAAATAGTTTTTTTTCATCTTGATAATGAAACTTCTGAAGCCTATGAAGGCATTTACTCTGAAAAGTCAAAATAATATAAAAAGCCATCTCTGGAATTCTGTTTTTCTTCCCTTTAGTAGGTGTCACAACTTATTCCTCGTGCTATACTTCTTTGATGATCCTCGGTAGCTCAGTGGTAGAGCGGGCGGCTGTTAACCGCTAGGTCGTAGGTTCGAATCCTACCCGAGGAGCCAACCTCTATAAATAATTATTTATTAATGTGAATTCTAACTAATACTTAAGAGATATCTTTTAAACTAATGGGAATATCAGAAATATCTGGCGTCAATATTTGGACAAATAATCTGAATGTAATGAAAGAGTTTTACGGAAATATCCTAGAACTTTCTGTACACTCCGATCATGGGAATTTTGTAGCATTTGATATCGGAACTGGTAGATTAAATATAGGACTACATGATAAAATTTCGGGAAATTCTAAGGATTCATACAGAATTATGATTAATCTAGGTGTAGAAAATATTCATTCAATTACTGATCGATTGATCAAAAATAATGTTAAAATTATAAGACAACCTGAAAAGGAGTCTTGGGGAGGTTGGATTGCAACATTTTGCGATCCTGACGGAAATATTTTACAGTTACTTCAAATCCTATAAGCTCCATGAATATAGAGATTAAATCATACCAAAAAAATTACTAAAACAACTAAAACGATCGATAATCAAATACCAGGTAATGTAATGAAAGTTGGATCTTCAGAATTATATTTACTAAAAGATGGATCATTTAAACTTGATGGCGGGACACTATTCGGACAAGTTCCAAAAGAACTTTGGGGAGGGGTAGTTAAATCCGATACTAGAAATCGAGTTACCCTTGGATTAAATGTATTACTAATAAAGAACGGTAACAAAAACATACTCATTGATGCTGGAGCTGGTAACAAATACAGTGATGTCATGTTGGATCGTTATGGTCTCAAGGGAAATAAAACCCAACGTGCACTAAAAAAAATAGGTATTACAAGTAATGACATTGATATAGTCATCTTAACGCATCTTCATTTTGATCACGCAGGTGGCTTAACAAAATCTAATCGAAGTGGAATTCTTGTTCCTACTTTTCCTAATGCAAGACATATAATTCAAGAATCTGCTTGGCAGCATGCAGTAAATCCAAATGAACGCAGCTCAGCATCATTTTTAAGAGAAGATTTTCAAATTCTAGCTGATCTTGGTTTAGTAGATTTGATCAAGGGTGATCACGAGGTCTATAGGGGAATAAATATTCTTAAGACAGATGGCCATTCTCGAGGACATCAAATAGTTGAGATAGGTAATCGAACAAGAAAAGTCGTATTCCTTGGAGACTTAATCCCTACTCCACACCATCTTACATTGCCTTGGATTAGCTCCTTAGATCAAGACCCGGAGATAACACTGAGATACAAACGGTATTTTATTGAACAAGCAGAGAAGGAAGGATGGTTAATGCTTTTTTCCCACGGTTATAAAGAACGAGCCGGTACACTCATAAGACAGGGAGGCAAGCCACTTCTAAAAGCTGAGTCATTAGGAGATGACGAGTTATAGATATAACTGTCAATGTATTCCTAATCTGCAGTTTCCCCACCACCTTTCTTTACTATTCTCAACATTTCTGACTCTAAAAGTGAAAAATCGGCCCGTGGCAGAAGATGGAGTTCCAAATAAAATGCATGCTCCCACAATTCCATTGGCCATTTGCGAACGTAATCTAATCTAGGCACCAAATCTCTGGCATCTATCCAAACATCATCATTCAAAATAACTTCAGTTTTAATTTCAACCCTGTATGCAAATGATTCGTCTGACCTATGACTTGTCCATATTGGACTTTCGTCTTTAAACATCTTTGATGTAATCGTTGCTGAAGTAGGAAATGCACGTTTTTGTTTAATGTAATAAATAAGTCTATCGCCAGGTTCCATACGTTCAGTTTTTTTTCTTTGACTTCGACCAAATCCTTGTAATTTATAGCCATTTTTTCTAGTTGCTTCAAAATTCTCAGGTAAGATCGTTAACATCCAATAATTCAAAATATTCTCCAAAAGTAGATCATAAATTATTGTACTATACTTTGAATTAAATCCAGCATTTCAAGTACGGTTGTAGTAGCATCGTGTCCCTTATTTCCTTTCGTTCCTCCTGCTCGATCCATTGCTTGACGAGGTGTAAGTGTAGTAAGGAGTCCAAAACCAATAGGAATATCATATTTTATTGAAACTTGGCGGATACCTGAAGATGCTTCTGAACAAACATAATCAAAATGCTGAGTTTCTCCTTTTATTACAGCACCTAAACATACAATACCGTCATATGATTTTGATGATGCAATTTTTTGAGCCATTAAAGGAAGCTCAAACGCACCTGGAACCCAAAAAACATCACAGTGATCTCTGTCTAAATATTTATCAATTACTTCAAAGGCTCCTTCCACAAGTTTTTCAGTAACAAATTCGTTAAATTTAGAAACTACTATTGCAATTTTAGGCAAATAATCATTTCCATCATTATTTTTTTCATTAATAAATCGCCAAGCATGACCTTCATATACAGTCAAAACTCATTCTCCTAACAAAATAGATGCACCTTTATAATTTATGTCCCATTTTTTGCCGTTTGGTTTCTAGATACCCTTGATTTTCTTTGGTAGGATCTGAAATTATAGGCAACTGCTCAATTAATTCCAATCCATAAGCATCCAGACCAACAACCTTTTTTGGATTATTTGTCAGTAATCGCATTTTTTTTACTTTAAGATCTACTAGTATTTGAGCACCAATTCCATACCAACGTAAATCAGGAGGAAATCCAAGCTTTATATTTGCATCCACTGTATCAAGCCCAGAATCTTGAAGAGCATATGCTTTAATCTTATTGTGAAGGCCTATACCTCTACCTTCCTGCCTCATATAGACAAAAACCCCTTTGCCTGCATCCCCAATAGCTTTCAATGCCATATTCATCTGATTGCCACAATCACATCGTCGACTTCCAAACACATCACCTGTTAAGCATTCACTATGTACTCTTACTAATGTCGGTTCTTCTGGATCAATATCTCCCATTACCAAGGCAATATGTTCAGCAGGATCAACCATGCTTTTGTATGCAACTGCTCGAAACATCCCAAACTGAGTAGGCAGTTGAGCATTAGCTACTTCAGATATAAGTTTTTCATGTTGCCTTCTATATGCTATCAGATCAGCTATTGTTACCATCAACAATTTATGTTCATTAGCAAATAATTCAAGTTCATTCATTCGAGCCATATTTCCGTCATCTGACATAATTTCACAAATGACCCCAGCCGGTTGAAGTCCAGCAAGTCTAGCTAAATCTACTGAGGCTTCAGTATGACCAGCCCGAACCAAAACGCCACCTGGAGCATACCGCAATGGAAATATATGTCCTGGTCGAGCAAAATCATCTGGCTTAGCATTTTCATCCACCATCGCCAGAATTGTGGCTGCACGATCAAAAGCAGAAGTTCCTGTGGTAGCACCTTCCTTTATATCAACTGATATAGTAAAAGCAGTCTCGTGTCTCGCAGAATTCTCGGTTACCATCAATGGAAGTTCTAATTCATCAAGCCTATCACCTGTCATGGAAATACAAATAATCCCACCAGCTTTTCTAGCCATGAAATTAATTTGTTCAGGAGTTATTTTTTCTGCTGCAACTACTACATCGCCTTCATTTTCCCGATCCTCGTCGTCGACTACTATTACAGGTCGTCCTCGTCTTAATTCTTCAATAGCATCTTCGATCTTCGCAATAGCCATTTCTCACTCCCATTTTAGGGCATTATATTAAAATATTATTAGATATCTACCTGTCGAAATCCTTCGATGTATTTTGCTATTATGTCAACCTCGAGATTTAACAGATCCCCTTTTTTACGATTTTTTAAAACTGTATTTGAGAGAGTGTATGGTATCACGGCTACAGAAAAAATGGCATCACTTTTCTTAACAACTGTTAAACTAATTCCGTCAATTGCAACATAACCCTTCTCAACAATATATTTCTTTACTGAAATAGGAAGTTCGATTGAAACTAACGATTGATTTTCGATAATTTCAATGCTATTAACCGAACAAACACAGTCAACATGTCCTTGAACTAAATGCCCGCCCATTCTTCCGCCTAAAGTCATGGATCTTTCAAGATTTACCTCATCAAAATTTTTAAGTTCTCCAAGATTAGTCCTTGAAAGAGTTTCAGGAGTTACATCAACTGTAAATATGGAATTCTCTATATTCGTTACAGTTAAACATGCTCCATTTACAGCAATACTATCTCCGTTTGAAATATCAGTAGTGACTATATCACCTTTTATTTCAAAAGATTTACCCTCTATTTTTATGATTTTTCCTACTTCTTCTACAATGCCAGTAAACAAATCTATCCCTTCTTTGCAACATATCCAGTTATATGCATGTCTTCATCAAGCCAGTCTAATGTCATATTATGCAACTTCCAGGAATTCGCTAAATCAAGTGCTCCAATTCCACGAACTACGGAAGGCGCATTCTCTCCACCAATTATAGTTGGGGCAATAAAAGCTTCTATTTTATCAACTAGGCCAGCTTCAAAAAATGAAGAGATAATTGTTCCCCCTCCCTCTATAAGAATTGAATTTATTCCTATCTGACCTAAATATCTAAGTGCCATTAATGTATCTACTCGTCCATCAGAACCAGGCATTTTTATAATAGAAACAGCCTGATTATTTATAGTTTCTTCCCAAATTTTATCTGAATCATTGGTAAATATAATGACATCATGACCTGGAGCAAATAAAGTTGCGTTAACTGGTGTTCTACCTTTACTATCAAAAACTATTTTCAATGGTTGATTTTCACGTAATTCACCTATTTCATTTCTAGCTGTAAGTTTAGGATCATCAATCAAAATCGTATTTACTCCAATTAAAATTGCATCGCTAATACTACGAATATAATGAGAATAATGACGAGATTTTTCATTAGTTATCCATTTTGACTCATTAGTAGACGTTGCAATCTTCCCATCAAGGCTCATCGCAAATTTAGCAGTCACAAATGGAATACCACTAGAAATTCTATGTAAGTATCCTTCCATAATCTGCTTAGCTGCTTCCTCTTCGTCTCCAATCACCACTTCAACACCATTAGATTGCAAATGTAGTATGCTTGAACCATTCATAAGTTCATTAGGATCAATAACACTGATAAAAACTTTTGCTATACCCTCTTCAATGATCCGATCAGTACAAGGCGGGGTCTTGCCATAATGGCAACATGGTTCCAAGGTAACATATAAAGTGCTTCCTTTCGTCAAAGATCCAGCTTGGTCAATAGCTACAATTTCAGCATGTCTTCCTCCAACATGCTCAGTAAATCCTTCACCAATAACAACACCATCTTTAACCAAAACTGCCCCGACAGGAGGATTTGAATCAGTCTTGCCTAAGCATGACTTTGATAATTCTAGTGCACGTTCCATATAGTACATAATTAAAGTAATAAGTTGAAATTTATCTCTTAAAATGCAAAATCAATTGAAGCAAAGTCATTTAATCCTGTAATTCTATACAGTTGAGGCCAATGTTTTCTAGATGGGACAGAACGTCCATAAATCCAAGATTCAACAGTCTTTGGTTTACAGCCCAAAGCATCAGAAAATAGCACAATACTCCCTTTGAATTTACTCGATTTTAGCCACGCTCTTAGGTCTGTATCACTACTTCTTTGAGAATTTGCAATCTTTTTATTTTTGCCCTGATAATAATTTTCGTGGTAATGACTAGGAACTGGCCCTTGCTGTCCTTGATACTTACTTCCAAGACCTTTCGAGCCATAAGGTCTTTTTGATGGACTAGAAAGCTGCATAAATGATATTTGAGACACCTTCATGCCTGAATAAAGGTAAATTGGAAGATTGGCCAAATTGCTAAGCTCCAAGGTTAGTCTTCCGTTCCATCCTGGATCTACAAATCCAGCTGTAGAGTGGACAACTAATCCTAAACGGCCCAATGAACTTTTCCCGTCCAATCTAGCCACAACATCATCAGGAACTACGATATACTCTAACGTTACCCCAAGAGCAAATTCTCCAGGGTGTAGCACGAAAGGATTTAATTCATCAATTTCTACCATTCTAGTTAAATCAGGCATGGATCTCATAGGATCAATTACAGAAAACTTATGATTATCAAAAACCCTCAGCTCTGATCCAAGTCTTAAATCAACACTTGCAGGTTGTATTGCGGAAACATCAAGAGGTTCAATTATAATTTCTCTTTTTTCTATCGCAATTTTTATGTCAGCATCACTTAATACCATATATTCCTACTAACTTAATAAATAATCCATTCTTAATAATCTAGGCCTACTAGTCCAAAATATTCATAACTAAACCAGTAGGCAATTTGGGAGAAAAATAAGTACTCTTGGGTGGCATTCTTGCCCCCTTTTTAACTAAACTCTCAAAAACTTCCGGAGCCATACATGGAAGAAATATTATCAATGAATCCTGATCTTCATTAATAATATTTCTTACTAATGCAATTTCGTAGACAAATTCTAAACTAATTTTGTCTGAATTCATTTCACTTAATAATGGATCTATCAAGAGTGAATGTAAAACCCAAGGCTCACAATTAAGAAATTCTGATACTTCCGGTTTGGTAATAAAATCAACTTTTGAAGATTCATCAATACTGAAAATCAAAAATTTGTTATTTCTTACATCTAATAGACCAAAAGTAGTTTTAACCTGATTTCTGCTTTCAATAAGTTGCATTATTTCATCTAAATCAAAATTTCCTGTTAATCCAAAATCAACATTTTCAACAATAAAATATTTATCGATTATTGAATAAAATTGGTCTAACTGTTCGTCAGAAAGACCATTTATAATTCTATGGAAGGATTCTAACTTTAGTCCAGTATCCATAATGTCTATTAGGCACATCATAACAAAATTGTAGCCAGAATCATTTTTTACATTATTATCCATGCTGGATTTATAGGCCAAAGCAGTCTCATATCTATGATGCCCATCAGCTATAAACAAACTTTTTTGGTCGAAAAATCCTTGAATCTTTTTCAAAATAGTCTGTTCGGTAATTATCCAAACCTCGTAGGTAAAATTTCCCATGTATTGTGCAGAATAGTCTGGTTTTTTTGAAATCATTTGAGAAGATAAAAGATCAGCAATCTCTTGGTCTCCACGGTATAAAACCATTATTGGACTGAAATTAGCGTTGCAAGCTTCCATTAACCTTAAACGATCTTCCTTTGGGCCTTTTCTAGTATGTTCGTGTGGTAAAATCATTCCAGAATTATAATCTTCAATTCCTACAACAGCATAAAGTCCTAATCTAATCTGCAAATTATTCCCAAAAGTTTCTCTCACTAAATAATATGCCGATTTTTCCTCGCGAGTAAAAATCGACTGATCTAACCACTCTTTTAGTAATTCAGAAGCATTAAAGTATGCCTCTGAATGTTCTTCTTCAGGCAAACCCAATATTGGAGCTTCAAGTCGAACAATATTGAGTGAATCTCTATCGAGAAGATCATTCTTTGCAAAAGGTGTTATTTGATCAAAAGGAGGACACAGAACAGATCCAATCTGTAATGATTTTGAATTATATCGGATGCCTTTAAAAGGCCGTACGTCTGCCAAAACCCCTCCATTAATTTTATAATTAACGAATGTAAATTATATATAAATGATTTATCAAAGTCTATTATCTCTAAGTATGAAAATCTTTGTATTTATCGAAATATTGTAGCTATCCGATCTATAATGTATATTAGAAATCCATTGTAAAGGCATGTCTTTATGGACTCAGAAATATCAGCAAAAGCATATAAACTTCGGGAAATTCTATCTGAACACAGTTATAAGTATCATGTTTTAGACAACCCAGACATAAGTGATGCTGATTACGATAGATTATACAAAGAACTAAAGGATCTTGAGCTAAACCATCCTGAGATTATTGTTCCAGAGTCGCCTACTCAACGAATAGGTGAAAAAAAGTCTAGAGATTTTGAATCAATTCAACACAATCCACCAATGATGAGCTTGGGAAATACTTTTAACAAAGAAGATTTGGATTTATGGGTCGAAAGAACAAAAAGAACCTTAAATTCAGATTTTGGAATCACTTGCGAGCTAAAAATTGATGGTTTAGCAATCTCATTAAGATACGAAAATGGGATATTTATAGAAGGTTCAACCCGTGGAAATGGATTTGAAGGAGAAAATGTTACTGATAATTTACGTACTATTCACACAATACCTCTCAAGCTTTTTGGGAATCCTCCAGAGACTTTAGAGGTAAGAGGAGAAGTATATATATCAAAAAAAGCATTTAATGAACTTAATATCCAGCGAGAATATGATGGATTGCCTACATACGCCAACCCTCGGAATACTGCTGCAGGTTCAGTACGTCAATTAGATCCATTAATCACAGCCAAACGGCCACTTAAAATATTCATATATGGTTTGGGATCGACAATTCCTACAAGAAGATTCGATTCGCATTGGGAAACACTCGAATGGCTTAGAAACTTAGGCTTCCCAATAAACGAACACTCTAGATATTATTCTCAAACTTCTCAAATCAATGATTATTATTTCAACTGGCTTGATATGCATAATAAATTAGACTATGAAACAGATGGAATTGTTATAAAAGTTGATAATGAGGATCATAAAAATATTCTTGGGCATACCGGGAGAGAACCTCGATGGGCTATAGCTTACAAATGGCCTTCAGAATTTACTTCAACAAAATTACTTTCTATTGAAATTAGTGTCGGCCGTACAGGGAGAATTACTCCATATGCAATACTCGACCCAGTTTCTTTAGGAGGAGTAACTATAACTCATGCCAGTTTGCATAACTATGATTATATTTTTGATAGGGATATTAGAAGCGGGGATATTGTTAAAGTAGAACGAGCTGGGGATGTAATACCTCAAATTATCGAACCCATTTACAATGATGAACATCAAAATTTAAGTACGTTTTCTATGCCTTTTAATTGTCCTGGGTGTAATCATCCAATTATTCGTGATCCATCGGAAGCTTCACATTACTGCATAAATACTTTGTGCCCTTCACAAAAATTTGAAAGAATAAATCATTTTTTATCCAAAAATGCTATGGATATTCAGGGAATTGGACAAAAATGGGTAAAAATATTTTTGGAAAATGACGTCATATTTGATGCTGCTGACTTATATTTTTTACAAATCGAAAATTTAATTGATCTTGATAGAATGGGTGAAAAACTAGCAACAAAAATGATCGAAAACATTCAATCAAGTAAAAACAAAAGCTTAAATAATCTATTAGTTGGTCTTGGCATTAGACACGTGGGATCAGAAATAGCTGAGACATTATGCAACCATTTCAAAAATTTAGACTCTATATTAGAAGCTCAAATTGATGATCTTATGGTTGTTCCTGGAATAGGATCGAAAGTTGCAATCAGCCTAATTCATTTTTTTCAAGATGAAAATAATCAGAAATTGTTAAAAAAGTTAAAAGAATGTGGGATCAATACAACATGCTTCAATCAAAACCTTGAAATGTCTAAAAATATTTCGATGTTTACCGGAAAAATATTTTGTGTAACAGGAACACTGGAATCTATGACAAGAACAGAAATTTCAAATTTCTTAAAAACCAATGGAGCTATTGTAACTAGTTCCGTAAGTAAAAAAACAAATTATATTATAATTGGCAAAAACCCTAGCAAAAGCAAAGTTGATTCCGCAGAAAAACACAATACCCAAAAAATATCCGAAATAGAATTTTTTGCTTTTTCAAACCAGCAGAAGGACATATAGGGATGAAAATAATTACCGGGCTTGGAAACCCTGGAACAAAATATGACCAAACTCGTCACAATATTGGTTTTCAAGCAGTCGAGCATATTATACAAAATATACAAAATATTAAAAAAAGTTCAACAAAATTTAATTCTATAACCCACTCTAAGATCGGAGAGGAGCCTATAGTACTTAATTTAACAAAAACTTTCATGAATCATAGTGGTAAAGCAACTAATGAAGTTTTGTCATTTTTAAATATGCCATCAAGTACATTGATTATCCTTTATGATGACATGGATCTTCCTTTTGGCGAAATACGAATAAGAGATAAAGGAGGCAGCGGAGGACATAACGGAATGCAATCTGTAATAGACTTCGCAGGCACCAATGAAATAACTAGATTGAAAATTGGCATCGGCCGTCCATTTCAATCTAATGATCCAATCCAACATGTCTTAGGAAAATTCACCGCCGAAGAAAAAGAAATACTGCCAGCATTGCTTGAAAAAATATATTCTGCAATTTATTGCTTGGTCGGAGAAGGGATTGAGAACGCAATGAATCAGTTCAATTGATCATTCATTATTCATAAACTATAACTTACTATTTTACTACAAGGAATTCAAGTAAACTAAGGCTTTTCTAATCTTTTCCTCAACTTCCGAAATTGTATCCGAGTCAACTGCCACAAGAGCTCTGGATGCTTCGTTTCTTGAATAACCAAGTGCAGTCAATGCTTCAAGAGCGTCTTCAGAAATATTAGAAGAACTTGAACCTAATATATTATTCTCAAATTGAATTGTTTCTAATTTATCTTTTAATTCAAGTACAACTCTACTTGCTGTACGTGCACCAACTCCTGAAATTGATGTCAAGAGAACAGTATCACCATTAGAGATAATTCTAATTAAATCTTCTGGTGAATAACTAGACAAAAATCCCAAAGCCAATCTTGGCCCAATACCTGATACAGAAACCAATTGTTCAAATAGTCGGACAGATTCATTACTTAAAAATCCGTATAGGGTCACAGAATCCTCTCGAAGTTGTAGTGAGGTGTTCAACATAACTTCAGAATTAACTTCGCCAATTTTCTCGATGTCCAAGTTGGAGACATAAACCCTGACAAACCAACCACCAACCATTAAAACAACATAGTCTGGTCCAAATTTATGAATAATACCACGAACACCATCGAGCATTTTTAATCCTTGTAGTTCCTTCTTAACTAACTATTGAGTGAATACAGCCTCTGCTGTTTTTACGGAACTATGGCATATAGCAACTGCCAGAGCATCAGTAGCATCTAGACTATTTTTTAAATTATTCATCTTGAGAAGTATCCCTACCATATCTGCTATCTCACCTTTCGTACTTCGGCCGAATCCTGTAACAAGGCTTTTAACCTTAGTTGGAGCATATAAGTAATAGGGAATCTCATTTCGCGACGCACACATCAATGCAACACCTTGCGCTTGGCCAATAGCAATCGCAGATTTTACACTACCTTTATTTGTCACCCCAAATGAATTTTGCTCAGGAATAAAAGGAGATTCAATAGCTATCTCGGATGGTTGCCATTCGGAAATAATTTGATTCAAATTATCATACAATTCTATTAATCTGCTACCAACATTATTAGACTTTTTAACTCTAATAACTCCTGAAACAACATGATCTAAGTTATTTTGAAATTGATCTATAATACCAAATCCCATTAAAAGAGTGCCTGGATCAACACCTAGTATTCTCCCATCCAATTTACACCCCTGAACCATATGACTCTAGTGCTGCCAACGGGAAGTCTGCATTAGAAAATACCTTTTGAACATCATCAAGGTCTTCAAGGCGATCAAGCAATTTAAGCACTTGTTCTGCAGGTCGATTATCTATATCAACCTGTATTTTAGGAATCATAGCAAGTTCAGCTAATGCTATCTCCCAGTTCATCGAATCACACCATGATCTAATTTCTTCAAATTTCTCAACCGAAGCAATAAGTTCTAAATGTTCATCTAATATCGTAAAATCCTCTGCTCCTCTATCTATTGCATCTAATGCGATTTCTTCAGCCATAGCTTTTGCCATTTTAATAGTTATCACACCTTTTTGATTAAATAAATATCCAACTGCTCCTATCTGTCCAAGTTTTCCATTATTTCTTTCAAATGCATGACGGATTTCAGAAGCAGCTCTATTTCTATTATCAGTTAAAGCAGTAACTATAATTGCAACCCCCGAAGGACCAAAACCTTCGTAAATAATTTCTTCAAATTTAGCCTGGTCTTCTCCTGTCTGACCAGTAGCTCTTTTAATAGTGCGATCAATTGTATCCATTGGCATGTTTTCTCTTCTAGCACGGTCAATCGCTAATCTTAATGGTGGATTCATAGATGGATCAGATCCACCACCTCTAGCAGCCACACCTATTTCTCGCGTCAATTTGGTAAAAATTTTACCTCGCTTTGCATCTGCAGCTCCCTTTGCTCTCTTTATCGTTGACCATTTTGAATGACCCGACATAATCTAATTATCTCCCCATGATATTCAACAAATCTCAAATAAATTTAAATTATTATAACAACCCTTTTATAGGGCTTATAACAGCCTTGCCCGTATCAACGTTAAAAGACTCAATCACATCTGGAATTGCTGGTATCAACAGTTCACCTGTTTCAGACTCTACTACATACACATCATTGCTTCCAGTATCGAGTATCTCAGATATACTACCAACGTACAATCCTGTATTAGTCCAAACTTCAACTCCCACAATCTCATGATGGTAATATTCTCCATCAGGAAGTAGAGGAGCATCCAAAATATTAATTTCGATAAGTTTACCTACTAAATCCATAGCTTTAGATCTTTCATAAACATCAGAAAATTTAATAATCAAACTTGATTTGGAATACCATGAATCCAAACATTCATAATTATTGTTTTCAATATAAAAATGGTTACCAACACTAAAACGAGAAGCGTTGTTAGTAATTACTTGAACTCGAAGATGTCCTAAGAGGCCCCAAACTCCTGAGACCCGTCCAACTACTAACCTTTCAGGTTTGGAATTTGGGATTTTGTCTTCAAACAATTGTACCATCCCGTTGAAAGAAATAAGATCACGATTATAATATTTCTAGATTAACTCTTATTCCTTTTTTAACTGCAGCAACACGCAGCAACACACGCATAGACTCTGCAACTCGTCCACGCTTCCCAATGACTCTTCCTTTATCATCTGGATGAACCTGAAGTTTTATAGTTAAATTACCATCTTCTCCATCTTCAGTAACTAAAACATCTTCAGGATGATCACAAAGCGACTTTGCTACAAATTCAACTAGGTCCCGCATCTCCACTTCCTCCACCCAGCAGACCTTGTTTTTCCAGCATTAATGCAACAGGATCCGAGGGTTGAGCACCAACGCTCAACCAATGTTTTGCTCTATCTAAATCTAATTCTATAGTAGGAGGGTCAGTAAGAGGGTTGTAAAAACCAACTTTTTCAATATAACTCCCATCTCTTGGAACCCTCGAATCTACCACAACTATCCTATAATTAGGTTGTTTTTTCTTTCCTACACGACGCAGACGAATTCGTAACATTTATGTGCCACCTTATTTCATATCCAAATACGATGCTAGCCCTATGGTCTCAGCATGTCAATACTAATAACTAGTCATTAATTGAATTAAGCCATTCCTGAAGCATTCTTCCACTATTCATTACTTCACTAGCTGCAACAAATGGATCTCTATTTCCGTTCTCTACATCTGTAATTATATCACGAGTAACGGTTTCTTTTCGCTCCAATTCAATTAACATGTCATTAATACCCTGTTCAATAGTTCTAATGAATTCTGTTCTGCTTCGATTCTTGCGCCTTAAAGACAAGTTTCCTGATTTTTCCAATTCCGTTCGATGTTTTTCAATTCCATTATGCAAAAGATCTACACCAACCCCATTCGTAGCTTGAGTTTGTAAAACCAATGGTCTCCACCAAGGCTCTATTTGTGCAAGGTTTAGCATAGCATCCAAATTTGTTGCAAAAGCACCTGCTCCATCTCTATCTGCTTTATTCACAACAAATATGTCTGCGATTTCCAAAAGGCCTGCCTTTAACGTTTGAATTACATCACCTGCCTCAGGAACTAAAACAACTACTACAGAGTCTGCAACACTCATTATTTCTAGTTCCGTTTGACCAACTCCGACTGTTTCGAGAATTATCACATCTTTTTTGGCAGCATCCAATATTTTCACTGCTCCACGCGTTGCACGAGGTAATCCGCCACTACTCCCTCTAGTGGCTAAACTCCTTATAAACACACCACTATCAAGGTAATGTTGTTGCATTCTTATTCGATCTCCAAGTAATGCCCCACCGGTGAATGGACTTGATGGGTCAACTGCCAAAACTCCTACAGTTGCTCCTTTTTCTCGATACGATAATGTGAGTTGATCAACCAACGTGCTTTTTCCTGCACCTGGTGGACCAGTAATTCCTATAACATGAGCGTTCCCGGTATACGGAAAAACCTGATCTAAAATATCAACTACTTCGGAAGTATTTCTTTCAACCAAAGTAAGTAGTCTTGCCAAGGATCGACTATCGCCATCTCGCATTTTTTCTATTAATTCTTTTTCCAAGGAAATTCCTTTTTATAATTATATAAATTTTTTTAATCTAATTTGAAGGTTAGCATTCAGATAAAAAAATGGTCAAGGTCATTATTGCTAATCCTTGATAATCAATCGACCATTCTGATATAGTCAGACTCTTGAATGGGGATGTAGCTCAGTTGGGAGAGCACCTGCATGGCATGCAGGGGGTCAGGGGTTCGAGTCCCCTCATCTCCACCAAAATTACTTATTCTAAACAACCCGTTGACACCGAATTACACAACATCTAGTATTCAGCACGAACCTTAATCAAATGTTAATGTAAAACGTTTTTCATTTACGTTGGAGGTTGCCATGACTGATACACCATTGGGACATTTAAGAGTAATTGACTGCGGTATAGTTCAAGCAGGCCCATTAATAACCCGCTATCTTGGTGATTGGGGTGCTCAGGTTATACGAATTGAATCAAGAAATCGACCTGATGCAGCAAGAACTAGCCATTATCCTGAAAACAAACCTGGTAAAGAATATTGGAATCAAGGTGCTGTTTTTCACGAACAAATGCGTAATAAACTTTCAATATGCCTCGAGCTTGACGATCCTGAAGGGGTCGAAATTCTAAAGAAACTTATGGCAGTTAGTGATGTCTTTGAGGAAAGTTTTCCTCAAAGAGTCATGAGAAAATTTGGTTTAGACTACGAATCTATTAAACACATAAACCCAGGGCTCATTTATATATCTACAGTTGGGTATGGACATGGTGGACCATATGGAGACTATCGAAACTATGGAATGGTTTCTGAAGCCATGTCTGGAATTAGTTATTTAAATGGTTACGAAAAAGATGAACCTATGAGAACATCAGTTCCTTATACTGATCATCCCTCAACATATATGGGGTTTCTAGCAGTAATGTCTGCATTAGAACATCGGCATCAAACAGGCGAAGGGCAATGGATTGATTTTTCCCAATATGAAGCAGGAATTCATATGATTGGTGACGCATATGTAGAATATTCATTGACAGGAAAAATGCCTACACAAAATGGTAATCAGCATGATGAGATGGCACCACATGGTGTCTATCCATGTACTGGAGAACCTGGATGGATTGCAATAGCAATTAGGAATGATACTGAGTGGGAAATGCTTAAACAGCTCATGAGAGAACCAGATTGGTCAACAAATCCTTTATTAGACTCTGTTACAGGAAGAATTTCTTCAAATGATGAATTAGATAATCACATCTCAAAATGGACTGAATACCAAAAAGCATACGAACTTCAAGAACTATTACAAAATCATGGAATCGCTTCTGGAGTAGTGCTTGATCATTCAACTCTTCAACTTGATCCAAACATGAAAGATCGAAAGTTCTATAAAATGGTACAACATCACGAAAACCAAGAACGTGTAGGCAAACGTCCGTTCCCAGGACCATCAGCTAAAATGACAGAAACTCCCGGAGACATTTTCCGTCATGCTCCTATGCTTGGACAGCATAATAATGAAGTTTTAGGAGACATCTTAGGGTACTCGCCAGAAGAGATTGAACGACTTGTAGAAAAGGGCGTTACTGGAACATTGCCTATTTTTCATGATTCTCCAGCTCCAAAACCATTAGCTCCTGAACAACGTATTAATATGGTTGGACAGGGTGCAATCTCAAGTTATAACCCTAACTACAGAAAACAACTAGGCTTAGATGATTAGAAAATATCAAGAGGGATACAAAAATGGAACTAAACGCACCATTAAGTCAAGTAAAAATCGTTGATTTTGATTGTGGGATCGCTGGATCTTTTTGTGCAAAACTTTTAGCTGAACTCGGAGCACAGGTAATAAAAGTTGAAACTACAACTCAAGGTAATGTATGTAGACATATTGGCCCAAGAATTGGTTCTGATTCTGAAGAAACTGTAAGTGCATTGCACCTCTACCTAAACGCAAACAAAAAGGGTCTAAAGGTTAATCTTAAAAATTCAGATAGTATAGAGATTTTATCGCAATTAATGAATTGGGGAAATATTGTTATAGAAGATCATCCGCCAGGATACATGGATAGTATATCTCTTGGATATAACAATATTTCAACAAGCAATCCTGGTCTAGTGATGACTTCTATAACCAGTTTTGGTCAAACTGGACCCTACAATCAATACGAATCAAGTGAATTAATCGTTCAAGCATTATCAGGCATGTTAAGTAATAATGGAACTGAAGACCGAGAACCTTTACGATTTCCACGATATCAAGCCAACTTCGCAGCTGGAGCAAATGCGGCAGGTGTCACACTTGCTGCACTTCAATATTCTCGTATAACTGGGAAAGGCCAATTTATTGACGTTTCAATTCAGGAATCAGTAGCTGGTTTTTACTACTCAAATCATTCTCTTTATACCTATACTGGAATGAAGTCCCCTTCAAGAGGGGGCAAAGAACTTTATCGCACAAAAGATAATGGATGGGCAATGCCATTAAAGGGTAGAGCAGAATGGGATAATTATGCATTATTCTTTGATGCTATAGAATTACTTGAAGAAAAATATTTAACCCCTCAAGGACAACAATTACATGCCCAGGAAATTCAAGACATCCTTTCGGAAAAAATTCTTGAAATGAACAAACACGATGTGGTTCAAGGTGGTCAAGAAGCAGGATATCCTTTTGGCATGGTTCAAACTCTCGAAGAAGTGCTCAACTGCCCTCAGGTAGAGTTCAGGAATCATTTTGATAAAGTTGACCACCCAAATGCTGGAGAAGCCACTTACTCAAGATTACCTTTCAAGTTAAGTTCCTCTGATCTTCCAATAACTACAAATGCTCCCAAAATAGGTGAAAATAACGAGGAAATCCTGAGAACAATTCTTAACTATGATAATGATGAAATAATTAAACTTCAGCAAGATAATGTAATCTAACTGATTTGTTCCTCTTCATCTTCAACATAGCCTACGTCAAGGTACTCACCACGAAAAAAAATCATAGGTAATCCATCAGTAGGGTCAATAGATTCTACTTCACCAACATACATTAACACTTCAGGTTTTAATTCATATTTTGCAACAACTTTACAATCAAAACTTACTAATGATCCAGGAATAAGTGGAGTTCCATTTTTTGAGAAAGTATATCCATCAGGAACATTCCAACCTCGTTGTTCAGGTGGACGAGCACAAAAATCAGCCCATGCAGATTGATTACCAGCAAGAATATTTAATCCAAAGCGCTGATATTTTTCCAAATTGTCATAAGTTTGTCGTAGTCGACCTAAAAGCATTAAGACCATAGGCGGATTCTCTGAACAATACATCACTCGTATGGCAGTCATTCCATAAATTTCATTCTCGTCTTTTCCAGTAGTAATAACTGAAACACCAGTAGGATAGTTTCCCCAACCTCTTTTAAATAAATCATTCACTTCCTGCAATCCAGTACCCTCACTACCCACTTATATAATCTAGGGTTAATTTTTGATATTATATCCAAATTCTTTAAAATAAAACAGGTTATAATTAATTGAAGTTGGATTTAGAATCAAATCTTAGATAGTCCTGAAATTTGCGCTCAAGGTCAGGTTTCTCAACAAAAACTCCCCTCCTTGCAGTACTAATAGTAACACTATCTCGTTGTTCAACTCCTCTTTGAATCATACAATAATGAATCGCTTTAGATACAACTACAACACCTGCAGGCTTTAAATGTTCATCTAAAGCTCTTGCAATCTGTTGAGTCATCCTCTCCTGAACTTGTAATCGTCGTGCAAAAACATTTACGACTCGAGATAATTTTGAAAGTCCTGTTATAACTCTTGCTTCATTATTGGGAATATATGCAAGATCGACAATTCCACGAAAAGGAGCCAAGTGATGTTCACACATTGAAACAAATTCAATATTCCCTTGTATGATCATATCATCTGTTCCTTGAGGGTAATCATCTTCGTCTAATGTAAAATTAACTTTTAGATGATCGAAAGGATCCTGATCAGATCCTTGTATATATTCGAGTAATGCCCTAGCCCACCTTTCTGGTGTTTTTTGAAGTCCCTGGCGATCTGGGTTCTCGCCTAAGATTTCAAGCACAGATTTCAACAAAGGTTTCAGTTCTTCAACACGTTTAGCTATTTCATTCTCATCTCCACTATTCATAATACACCTCTGTATATATATTCTGTAGGATCAAAAACATCTGCATCAGAAAAAGCCTTTTTTCTTTCAAAACATTTATTACAATTGCCACAATGAAGCATCCCTTTTCCAGCAATACACGTCAAGGTTAATTCAAGTGGTAACGAAGAATGGCTCTTAATTAAATCAGATTTAGACAAAGAAATGTAAGGTGCAAGAATGCGGATTTTAGACCCAAGACCTTGTGATAAAACATTCGAAAAGTTTTCAAAAAAATTCTCAGAAGCATCTTGAAAAGGATTACCAAGAAGTGTCCCTATCGCTATATTTTCTATCCCATTGACACTACACCAAATTGAAGCCATCCCTAAAAGCAAGATGTTGCGACCGGGAATAAAAACTGATTCATTGGAACTATCCGCGTTAGGAATATTTTCCCCCTTAACACTCCAATGATTTACAAGTATATTTTGTGTAGGTGCTTGCAATAGAAAAATTGGTTTTATCGAAGAAAGATTAAGTTTAACAATGTATTTATTTAATATGTTGATTTCATTGTCCTCCCAATGCAAACCTGCCTGAACATACAATGGGTAAACTTCTTCATAACGATGAGAAAAGTCTGCTAAAAGAATGGAGCTATCCAAGCCACCACTTGATAAAACTGCAATTTTCATATATTACCCTTCTGAATATGAGGCATAACTAGAAGGAGTTTCCCAAAGTCTCAATTCAAGAGGAGTAATACCAAGAGCAAGAATGATCTCGTAAATATACTTAACTATATTCTCTGCAGTTGGATTAACATCCATTATATAAAGTGGTTCATTATAAGATTGCAATGCTTCAACCATTGGATCATCAACACTTAATATCATTTTGTGATCTAAATTTTCATCAATCCATGATTTTACGATCCCCTTAATATCCCCAAAGTCCATTACCATTCCGCGATCATCTAATTTATTACTACTTATATCAATTTCTAAGACACCATTATGCCCATGTAAATTCTTACATTTACCATCATATTTGAGCAACCTGTGGCCATAACAAAAATCAATTACTTTAGTTACTTTATGTAATTTCAAATCAAACTCCTGAACTTCTCACCCTGAACCTAGTAAATGCCTACCTGCATCAATACGAATTGTTTCCCCAGTAATAGTTTCACTTCTTAAAAGTGCAAGGATAATTTCGGCAATATCCTGTGCTGAGGATTCTCGATTTAAAGGAGTTTTAGATAACACTTCTCGTTCCCATACATCAGTTGATATTTCAGGGGGTCTCATAGTTGGACCTGGTGCAATAGTGTTCACTAAAATAGAATATTCAGCAAGTTCAACTGCAAAACATCTAGTCATAAAATCTATAGCAGCTTTTGAGGTTAGATAAGGAAGATAATCTTTATAAGGTGTTTCACCAGCTGCCCAATCAGAAAATTGAATAATATGTCCTGCCACGGGTCCTGGATTTCCAAAGAATATTTTTGAAGCATGTAAATTAAGTAAATAATTACCTTTAGCTATCCCCATTGATTTCTCCCATGACTCCTCATTCAATTCATTAAAAGGAGTTAATGGAAAATCTGATGCCAAGTTAATCATAAAAGTTAAGTCTCCAAGTTTCTCTTTTGAAATCTTAAGCATTTGTTTAATGTCTTCTTCAATCAAAATATCACCTTTAATTAAGACTACTTTCCCATTAGAATTATCTATCTCTTGCTGCAAAGATTCTGCTTCACTGATAGAATTTCTATACCCTATTGCAACGCACATCCCCTGAGTAGACAAATATTTTGCAATAACAGATCCAATCCTTTTTGAGCCAACAATTAGCACGCCTTTCCCTTTAACATCCATATGAATCTCCTATAATGCACCTACCTATTATCCTACAATAGCCTTTACAAGATAAACAAATAAAATATAGTTATCTGTATTTATAAATTAGTTTCAATCACCAATAATGAGGTGTAATTTGCCAGAAAATTATCTTCCATGGTATATAGAATTTTTTGATTCAGATTATGAATCAATTTATTCAACTATTTTTGAAGAATCCCAAACCACATCAGAAGTTAATTCATTAGTTAATTTGTTAAAATTTAAACAAAATGACTCAATACTTGATTTATGTTGTGGACCTGGAAGACACGCATTGCTCCTATCAAAGCTTGGATTTGATATAACTGCAGTAGATTTAAATGCTGAATATTTATCTCAAATTATAAATAATGCAAAAAAAAATAAACTTATGTTAAAAACCGTAAGAAGCGACATGCGATACTTACCTTTTCACCAACAGTTCGACGTAATAATCAATATGTTTACTTCATTTGGATACCTAGAAAATGATGAGGAAAATTTCAAAGTTTTAGAAGCCATTCATTCTTCATTAAAATCCAAAGGGTGGCTATTAATAGACATGTTAAATAGAGAATGGGTTGTTGCTAATAATATCAAAACTGAGTGGAAAATTGGAGCAAATAATCATGCAATAATTGAACATAGAGACATAAATCTTATGACAAGTAGAAGTTCAATTACATTTTCAACTCTACAAAAAGACGGTTCAATACTAAATTCAATAGGACATCACATTCGATTATACACCTTAACAGAAATGGTTCGATTTCTAGAAAAAGCAAATATGGATGTGAAAGATGTATACGGAAACCTTCAGAAGGAAAAATACAGCATAAATAGTCGCAGAATGATTATTGTTGCCCAGAAGAATTCATGAACATCAATGCTTTAACAGGGAAAGAGCAGGAAGAAGAAGAAAAAACTTGAAGTTTCCCTATAAGATTATTTCGTGTGCTCCGTAGGGATACCGAAGCTGCAACACATTAGTGTTGACGAAAATCCTACCGACCTAGGAGTAAAATCTCCCTAGAAAGGAGGTGATCCAGCCGCACCTTCCGGTACAACTACCTTGTTACGACTTCGTCCCAGTCACCAGTCCCACCCTCGGCACCTGCCTCCCAAAAGGGTTGGCTCAGCGACTTCAGGCGTTACCGGCTTCCATGACGTGACGGGCGGTGTGTACAAGACCCGGGAACGTATTCACCGCAGTAATGCTGACCTGCGGTTACTAGCGACTCCGCGTTCACGGAGGCGAGTTGCAGCCTCCGATTCCTACTGGGGTGAGGTTTTCTGGGATTAGCTCCCCCTCGCGGGTTGGCAACCCATTGTCCCCACCATTGTAGCGTGTGTGTAGCCCAGGGTGTAAGGGCCATGAGGACTTGACGTCATCCCCACCTTCCTCCCCCTCATGGGGGCAGTCTCCTGTGAGAGTGCAACACAGGACAGGGGTTGCGCTCGTTGCGGGACTTAACCCAACACCTCACGGCACGAGCTGAC
>CAJWQJ010000008.1 GCA_913045315.1 uncultured Chloroflexota bacterium
GTTTTACCATGTCTTTACCCGCTTCAGGTTTTACCATGTCTTTACCCGCTTCAGGCTTTACCATGTCTTTACCCGCTTCAGGTTTTACCATGTCTTTACCAGCTTCTGGCTTTGCCACGTCTTTACCAGCTTCAGGCTGATTAGGTTCTGGTTTCTGCATGTCAGGTTTGTTTTGGTTATCTATAAACTTACTTCGGTCTTTTTCAAAATCCTTATTAAAATCTTCAACTTCCTTGTTTCTTCGATCTTCAACAAGTTTCTTGAATTCATCCCCTACAGAAACTTCTCCTTTAATTCGAGCATCATCAATTTTTAATGTTGACCTATCTAAAGATTTGAGTTCATTTAGTCGCTGTCCATCAATAGGTTTAGCTTCAAGCAAGCCTTTATTTTGATCATAATCAAACTTTGCCTTGGGATCTAATCGCTCTTTTTCTTTCTCATCAAGAAAGAGCTTACCATCAGAACTTAATTTCTTGGAGTCATCTGGCATTCGACCATCAACAGGAGGTTCGAGTTTATAATCCCCCATCTTTTTACCTGATTTATCAAAAAGTCCAACCTGATCTTTGGAAGGCAATGCATCGGCATTCCTCATTTTGAATTCACCATCAACAAAACCTTCAGCTTTTCCATCATTTAAACGTTTTACAGCAGGTTCAATATTTCCAAGGAATTTCCCTTTGTCATCATATAAAACCTTGCCTCCAATTTCAGCAATTGTATTTTTACCATCTTGCCCTTTGATCATGACCTGTAATGTCTTTTCTAATTTAGCAAGTTTATCAGGATCATTTGAGATATTGTCATAACAATCCTTCTTCAGGCAGACGATTTCAGTCATTGCCTGTTCACCAACAACTTTACCATTATCATCTCGTAAAATTTTCTGAAACATCTCATCTTTTGTTCTTGCATTTCCATCGTTATCAAAAATAACTGCGTCCTTTAATCCTGCCTCTGCAAGATCTTTATCATTCATTTCATTTGGATTAAAGCTTTCAGCATTTTTGAGGAATTCTTTACTCATCATTCCTTTATCTTCTAAGCCTACGGCTACACCTTTTTTATCACGGACAACATTAAATCCGCTTTGAACTCCAATTATTTTCCCTTCTTTATCACGAGATACTGATTCAATCTGGAATTCCTGAACTTTCCCTTCATCGTTCAATGCAATATGCGTCATCTTTTCCATTCCGGATAATTTTCCATTTTCCCTTTTCAATAATGGATTTTTTACCGGCTCAAGAGATGCTCCGTCAGTTTGCTTGAAATTATCATCCAGCGGACGAACTCCACTTGGTTTTCCATTTTCATCTAATTTAACAAATGTAGTTGCCAGTTCCCCATCTTTATTCATGGTAACAAGAGGAGGAACCCATCTATCATCACCTGAAGTATTTTTATCTCCAATCTTGAGATTAGGAAGAATATCACTCATCCCTGCAGCAATTAATTTATCCCGTCCATACTTATCTTCAACAAAAAATACATTGGGTAGCGAGCCATCTTCTTTAGGTTTTCCATCCTTATCTGCAGCTAAAATATCTCCAGGTCGAAAACCCACAACTTCTCCTTTATCATCCATAACAGGAACATCTGGTTTTTGAATGCCAACAATTTTCCCTGACTCATCATATAAATTCTTTGGAGATGGTGGTTTAAAATCATTATCAAAGGCATGCTTAAGATCCTTTAATTCATCAGGTCTATTATCTCCAACACCTGTCGCATTATCTGCGGATTCAAGACTAGTTTTTATAAATTTACGGGCATTATCATTTTGAACTTCACTACCTTCTTCCAATGCTGCAATTCTTTTTGGATCCGTATCAGTTGAAGTAAAAGCAACTCCAACACTCACATTTGATGGAACATCTTTAGTTTGCTCATTAAAGTGATCGCGAACTCGATTATTTTCAGCTGCACCAGTACTCTTAAGGTTGTCATCTATAACTTTCTTTGCAACTTGGAGGGCTTCCTCTAAGTTGCCAGTTTCTTTAGCAGTAGACACTGCCTCTTCTCCACCTCTGGCTATTTGCCGGCCAATATTAGTTAAATTCTGAAGATCAACGTTTGCCAATTTTGAACTATCTACACTATCCATGGACAACAATGTATTTTCTTTTATTGTAAAGAGACTTAATTCCGGTTTTCCTGTTTCTTCACTCATTCCTGCTAAAGCAACTGTGGCTTTTCCTTCAAGAATATTTAACTCCTCTCCCAATGTTCCTTTGGTTCCTTGGATAATTACTACTCCATCATCTGTCAGAAATTCCCAAGAATTAGGAGGTGAAGGAACACTTACAACATCAAAAGAAATATCTCCTTTGATCAGCTTTACCTGTACAACCCGAAATCCATCTGGTGGACCTCCATCAATCATTTCAAATTTCTCAACCATTACTTCAGTATTTGGTTGTAATTTTATTTTGCTCCCATCTGAGAAATTAAGTACTGCCAACGATACATTCTGAGTTCGTACATGATCTCCAATTTCAACAGACATTCCATTTTCGGCATTGCTCCAACTATCCTCTTCAGACCCAGAAAGGCGGTGCTGAACTACTCCCTGAAAAACTGCGATATCTAAAGTGGGCTCAGTAGATTCAGTTGCTGTATCTGTAGTGTCTATAGATGTGATTTTTTCTTTCGGTTCTGGAGTAGCAGTGGTTGCAGGAGTAGGAATAGGAGTAGCAGTGGCTGCAGGAGTAGGAGTAGCAGTGGCTGCAGGAGTAGGAGTAGCAGTGGCTGCAGGAGTAGGATTTGGTGTTGAAGTAGGAAGAACTTGTACTGTTGAATCATCCACTTGAACTTCGGAAGGACTTTCGCTTGAACAAGATATAGAAATCACTAACAATGACGCCATGGTTATAGTAAAAATTTTCCTGAGTAACATTTCTCAACCTCCATTGAAAACCTGCACGCTTCATTATTAATCATTAATGGGACATCAATCAATATGTTTCCTTCTAATTACCTGATTTAATTAATTTTCACTCTGAAAATTCACTCATTCTCTCGAAACAATATATAATCTAATAAAGAAAATAATTGATAAACTACAATCGTTTTAAAGGATCGAAATGAATTCTGAACATTTAAAAGAACTTAAAGGCATCTTATTTGATATGGACGGAGTATTACTTGATAGTTTTTTTGCATGGCTCGGCCTTGTGAATCAAACAGCTAGCAATTTTGGATATAACCCCATACCGGAAAGTGTTTTTCGTCAAGCATATGGTCAATCCACACAAGAAGATGTTCAAGTTTTTTTTCCTGGGCAAAAAGTAGAAACAATCGATGCCTTTTATGAAAATCACTTTTTTGATCACAAAGAAGGCATTGAAATATTTAAGGATACAAAAGAAGTATTCACCAAACTTGAATCATTGAATTATCAAATAGCTGTTGTGACTAACACTGCCAATAATCTTGCAAAAGGAATCCTTAGTTATGCAGAACTATATCCAAAAATTTTGATCGGTGGGGATGATGTGGTAAATGGCAAGCCAGAACCTGACATGTTATTTTTAGCCTGCGAACGATTATCACTCACACCATCAGAAGTGTTAATGATTGGAGACTCCAAATTTGACAAGAAAGCAGCAGAAAAAGCTGGAATTTATTTCATAGGAATCAATGGGATAAATTCAGAAAAAACCATTAATTCACTTAATGAATTAATGGCTCTGATTTAATTATTATTCATTTTTAAAATCAGTTTTTAAGAAAACATTGTCCCGATACCACTTCAACTCATCAACACTCTCTCTAATATCTGCTAATGCCAGATGGTAACCTTCCTTTTCGGGCTTATCAAGGGATGGATACCAGCGCTTTGCAAGTTCTTTGACTGTCGAAACATCTATAAGTCTGTAGTGTAAAAATTCATCAAGTATCGGCATTTCTTTTCTTAGAAATCTTCTATCCGTATAAACCGAGTTCCCGCATAAAGGAGATTCACCCTTAGATGTCCATTTCGAAAGAAAATCTAAAGTCTGGACTTCAGCCTCCTTTAAAGTAATTTTTGAAGATTTAACCCTTGCAAGTAATCCAGAGGCAGTATGATGTTCTAATGACCAGCTTTCGATATTATTGAGATCTTCCTCCGATCGCCAAATAGCAATTTCAGGTCCTTCCGCAATAATATCCAGAAATCCATCGGTCACTATTGTAGCAATTTCAAGAATAACTTGTTCATCACCTAATCCTGTCATTTCAAGATCTATCCATACAAGATTTGGGTGGATGGCTTTCATTTAAACCCCCTTGGTTTTATACAATTATAATTTCTATAGTATACTCAGCTGTAGAATTATCAATAACATTCATAAGATTTCCAACATTCATTTGACTATGACAACTTTACAAAAAACAAAAATGTCTATTCCAATTGCAGGGATGACTTGTAGTGCCTGTGTTTTCCATGTCGAAAAGGCTATACAATCAACTTCTGGAATTTCTACTACTGTTGTAAGCCTCGGAACTGAAAGCGCGATAATAGAATATGATGAAAAATCTTCAACATTGCAAAATGTTGCAAACGAAATTTCGAATGCGGGTTATGAAGTAGTCAAACAATCCCTAATGCTTTCTATCGAAAACAAAAAACAATCCGAATTAAATCAAAATATTAGTGAAATTCTTGAAGCAGTGCCAGGAATCTTGTCAGTCGAAAGTAATACATCCTCCAATCAAGTGTTAATTACTTTTATACCTGGATCAATTACTCAATCAGATATACATATTCCATTAGAAAATAGTGGATATTATGTAAAGTCGAATCCTGCCGAGTATCATAGCACATTAACTCAAATTGAATTTCTAAAAAGAACCAAGGAAATCAATGAATTAAAAAGAAAGGTTACTGTAGGATTGTCTCTTGGTTCATTAATAATGGTCCTGATGTATCTACCTTTTACCACAATAACGTTAAGTAAGTTTCAATTGGAACTAATACTACTAATATTGGCAAGCCCTGTTCAATTCTGGATAGGAGGAAGTTTTTATCGTCTTAGCTGGATAGCTCTAAGAAATAGAACTTCTAACATGAACACACTAGTAGTCTTGGGAACAACTACTGCGTATATTTATAGCACTCTTATTACATTTTTCCCTGATATATTTATGAATACTCTTATTACTCAACAATCAGGTATGTATTTAAAACATAATACTTCAACATACTTTGAAGCCTCTACACTCATAATAACTTTTGTCCTACTTGGAAAATTGATGGAAACCATAGCAAGAGGAAAAACTTCTACCACAATACAGAAACTACTTGAAATGCGATCTTTAAATGCAAATGTATTAGTAGATAATGAAGAAAAATGCATCGAAATAGAAAAGATCTCAGTTGGAGACATTGTGCTAGTTCGTCCGGGGGAGAAAATTCCATTAGATGGTCAAGTCATTCATGGAATAACATCAGTTGATGAATCCACATTAACAGGTGAAAGTATTCCTGTTGAAAAATTTTTAGACACGATGGTTTATGGAGGAACAATTAATCAAACGGGAACATTTACTTTTAGAGTCATCGAAACGACTCAAGGGTCAATTATTTCGCAAATTATATCTATGATTGAAATTGCGCAAAGTTCTAAGGCTCCAATTCAAAATTTAACTGATCGTGTAGCTAGTTATTTCGTCCCAACAATCATATCTATATCTTTTCTAACATTTCTAGGTTGGTACATTTGGGGACCTGAACCTAATTTTAATACTGGAATGTTAA
Organism: uncultured Chloroflexota bacterium; assembly: GCA_913045315.1. Lineage (GTDB taxonomy): Bacteria > Chloroflexota > Dehalococcoidia > Lucifugimonadales > UBA1127. Next base: position 5,747 of record CAJWQJ010000008.1, read on the forward strand.
ATGCAATTAATGTTCTTGTGATATCCTGCCCATGTGCATTGGGATTAGCAACTCCAACTGCAATTATTGCTGGAATAGGTCAAGGTGCTAAGCGTGGAATATTAATAAGAAATGCACAAACATTGGAAATGTTATCATGTATCGATTTGGTTGCAATTGATAAAACTGGAACCATCACTGACGGAAACGCGAAGGTAACAAATATCCTCGTTGATGACATCGAAGAAAATGAACTCATTCGGATATCCGCATCTGTAGAACAAGCATCCGAACATCCACTAAAACTTCCTTTGATAGAAGCGGCCAAAACACGCAATCTGTCATTACATCAGGTAACTAATTTTCAAGCTTTTCCTGGCTTAGGAATATCTGCAGACATCAATCAACAGAAAATCATTTTGGGCAACGATGCAATTATGTCTAAAAATAAAATCACCCTTGAAAAGTTTGATGAAACTGAACAACTATTAGCAGCTGGAAAAACATTAGTTTATGTTGCAATAAATAACTCTCTTAAAGGTATTATTGGAATTTCTGATAATCCAAAACCATTTGCAGAAAAATCGTTGTCATCATTAAAGAAATTAGGTGTGGATTTAATGTTAATTAGTGGTGATAATTTATTTGCTGCTAGACATATCGGTAATAAGGTTGGAATAAATAACGAATCTATTATTGCAAACGCAACTCCAAATGAAAAAGTATCTATCATTCAACAATTACAAAATAATGGACAATCAGTTTCTATGGTTGGAGACGGTTTAAACGATGCTGCTGCATTAGTTCAAGCAAATGTCGGGATTGCTCTCAGTACCGGAAGCGATATTACCATTGACTCAGGAGACATTGTATTGCCAAATGGTGACATTTCAAAAATCCCCGAAGCAGTTATTTTATCTCGATTAACAATGAGAACAATAAAACAAAATCTACTCTGGGCCTTCGGCTATAACCTAGCACTGGTACCACTAGCCGCAGGAGTCTTATACCTATTTCTACAATTTTTTCCTGATACATCAATTCCCAATGGTCCACTAAGGTACATATTCGGAGTAGAAGGTTTCATGAATCCCATTCTTGCAGCATTGGCTATGGCATTTAGTTCAGTTTCGGTAGTATTAAACTCTTTAAGACTTAATAATAATTCAAAAAAATACAACTAGTTGTTAGTTTATGAATTTCTATAAAGGTAATCTGAAAATCCTATAACCCAGTCATGCGAATCATTCAAAGAAGGAATCAGATCTAGTTTCTCCCCTCCCATGGCAATAAAGGCATCTTTATCTCTTATTGCAATTTCTTCGAGAGTCTCTAGGCAGTCAGCAACAAAAGATGGACAAGAAACAGCAATATTTTTAACACCATTATTGGCAGAATCTTGTAATACTGTAAGTATGTCTGGTTGAATCCATTTATCCATACCGAATCTACTTTGAAAACACATTCTGTAAGATTTATCAGTTCCTAGTTTTTCCATAATTTTTTGTACAGTCAAAGAACAATGGAATCTATAGCAAAATTCATTAAATTCGCTAGCCTGTTCACAGCAATTATCAGTATTTATACAATACGAACCAGAAGTATCTAGTCTCTTTATTTGCCGTTCCGGAAGTCCATGAAAACTAAATAATAATAAATCACATTCCTTATATGAATCATTATTCTTTATACTATCCACCATGCAATCAATATAAAATTCTTCATTATAAAAATGATTAAGAACGCTATATTCAAAACCCTCATTATCAATTAGTTCAATGGCTCGAGAAATACATGATCCTGTTGTGGCTTGAGCATATTGAGGGAACATCGGGCATATAATAATCTTACTAACTCCCTGAGATTTAAATTTCCCCAAAGCGTCTTCAATAGATGGTTCTCCGTACCTCATCCCTACTTCAACGTTCATTCCAGAATTCGAGTTAATTAAAGAAGACTTAAATCGTTCAGAATAAACTATGAGAGGTGATCCTTCCTTCATCCAAATGCTCTCATATTGATGAAGGATTTTTTTAGGACGAAAAGGTGCAACTATCAAATTAACTATTGCCCATCGTAAAATAGAATTTGAATCAATTACGTCAGGATCTGATAAAAATTCCTTAAGAAATTTACGGATCCCTTTAATTGAAGGGTCAGAGGGGGTACCAATGTTCATTAACAAATAACCTATCGTTTGACCTTTATTCATAAAATATTCCTGCTTCAATACATTCAGATGAAAAGAACTTAAATATACTAGTTTTCATTTTTAAATTCACCAGTTTTCCCAAAAAATTTAACTTTCCCTTGATCTAGAACAACCAGATTATCACTAAATTTTAATGCCATATCCATATCATGTGTAACTATAAATAACGTCTTCCCCATATTCGCCACATTTCTTAATAACAAATAAAATTGCTCACGAGAGAATTGATCAACCGATGAAAGAGGCTCATCCATAATAATCATGTCTTTACCTTGAGCTAAAGCAAAAACCAGCCAAGCTCGTTGTTTTTCACCAGATGAAATTTCAGTAAATTTTCTGTCAGTAATTGTGGAAATTCCACATGTATGCATCAGGCCATTTAATATTTCATTGTTTTCAGACCTCTTATGATTAGCATAAAAACCTAACAACCCAACTTCCATAACAGTTAGAAAAGAGGGATCTTCTAGGTTTTGTGGGATATAACAAATATCCTTTATTCTGATATCAGTTATATCTCCTTCAAAATCATCCAACTCTCTTATGATTGCTTTAAGAATTGTAGATTTTCCCGAACCGTTTGGACCTACCAAACATGTGAATGTCGCATTTTTAATATCAAATGAGATATTTTCTAGTATATTTAATTTATTCATCTTTAACGATACGTTTTTCAATTCAATATTCATCTTATCCTCATTGCTAGATACATCATCATCGGAGCACCAATAATCGTAGTAGCCATACCAACAGGTAACTCAGTAGGTGCAAAAATCAATCTTGCTACCTGATCAGAAAATATAGTAAGTAACGCTCCGATAATGATTGAACCTAAAATAAGTTTAGATGGGAAATTCCCAAATAAACGTCTGGCTAAATGCGGAGAAATTAATCCAACAAAACCTATGATGCCTCCTCCATAAACTGAAGCACCCGTCAGAATTCCAACCAATATCATCGCTGTAAGTCTTGTACTTACAGGGTTAACACCTAAAGACTTGGATAGTGTGTCTCCTAACATGATCGGTTGAAATTTTCTTGAAAGAAAAAATGAAACTCCTGCACAAATACCCAATGTAGCAACCATATAATAAAAAGTTTCCCAATTACTTGCTGCAAATGAACCTGCAACAAGTCCAATTACTTGGATTGAAAACACTCTTCCATGAGAAATCACTGCTGTACTTATCGAAACTGTTAAAGAGCCTAAGGCAATTCCCATAATTGCAAGCTTTATTGGACTTAAGTCTTTGGTTGCTATTAGTTGGGAAAGCAAAATAGAAACAATAACTGCAAATGATATACAACCTGCAAAAATCCAAAACCCATCTAATACTAGCAATCCAGCACTACATGCCGCTATAAATATTGCTGCCCCTCCTCCAATCCCAAAGAGGTTTGGATCTCCTAAAGGACTTCTGGAGGAAATTTGAATTAAGGCTCCAGCAAGCCCCAAACATGATCCTGCAACTAAACTCACCATAATACGTGGAATTCTTATGCTCCACATAATAGTATTCATAACAGAATCATCAGAAATAAAAATAGCGCTTACGGTTTCATGAAACGAACTATCGGAAGGGCCCATAAAGAGCCCCACCAATATTAGAAATATACAACTTACAAATAATCCTATGTACCTGAAAGGGAAAGTCATTTTATCATTTAGACTCTAGTCCTGATTTAAGAAATTCAACAGCGTCAACTATCCTAGGCCCAGGAGCTTGTAGGAACAAAGTTACATCACCCTCAAGAATACTATTAGTTCTGATCGCCTTAAGTCCTGCAAAGGGAGGTATTTGGGTTATTGTTGCAGATAATCTTGGTGCTGGTTCCGGAGCAGGTGTTATAGTGATTATAACATCTGGATTTGCAACCAAAATAGCTTCAGGGTTCATTAATGCAAATCCAGGAAAAGGACCTGAATCAGGTAAGCCAGCGGCCTTGTTCTCCATACCCAAGGTATGAGCAATTAAACCTGTATAGGATTCAGGGCGTGCCGCATATAGATTTCTTTCCTCATCAGAAACAAGTATCAAAACACTACGTCCATCTTCGCTACCTATGGCTTCCAATCGTTTATTCAAATTCTTTATTTTCTTAGTAGCTACACTTTCAGTATTTAGTATTTTCCCCAAATTTGATATCCCATCCTCTACGTCTTTGAAACTTTCAGCTTTTACAGCTAACACTTTCAGTCCTGAAGCTCCCAAAATTCCTGCAAATCTAGCTTGTGTCAATGCTTCAATAACTACAAGATCTGGTCTCGTGCTTAAAATAGTTTCTACCGAAGGATTGTATGCACTCCCAACATCCGGCAAAGATAAAACAAGTTCAGGATATTTTGAGGCACGATCACGTAAAATTGATGTGCCCCCAGCAGCATAAACAATCTCAGTGGAGGTAGGACTTATTGTAGCTATTCTAGAAGGTGCTTTATCAAATGAAATTTCTTGACCTAACGCATCTATAACAGTCACTGGGAATGGTTCTGGCTCCGATTCAGCATGGTCTTTATCATCATGCTCTTTATCATGATCATGTTCAGCATGGTCTTTGTCATCATCATGCTCTTTATCATGAGTAGTTTTATTCGTTGATTCTGAAGCTGCAGAACTTGTTTCTACTGAATTTTCATCTGAAGAACAACCAATCAGACTAACCATTAAAATGGCGAATAAACCAATTGCTACTAACCTTACAAACTTATATTTACTCAAAATACACTCCTTAATAAATAAATTTAACAAGCTATAAATTTCGTTATGCTAAAATTTAAATACATAACAAAAAGCCCCCCCCCGCCAAACCTCATCATTAGAGAAATGAACTAGTAAGAAGTTTTTTCGTACGACTCAGCAATTCCAATCATTACTTGATCGTTAACTCGTATTAAACGATCCCAAGTTTCAACTGGAACTGTTTCCCTCACAGCGTTACGAAAAAAAGCAAAAACAGTTAAAGTTTCGGTTAAACTGACACCATGAACATTCATTTCATTCCCATGGTGTCTTCCGACAATTCTGGCTTCTTGCTCAACAGTTTCCGATGAACCTACTCCAAGAGCCCATCTGACAAACATCCCCATAAGTCTCCGGCCAAGTAATTGAAATCGCTCTCTAACTTCAATCGACATATTTTGAATCCATTGTTCTTCATACATATGCCCGTCTTCCATCAACTGCTTCACTTTTACAAGACTTTTATCCTCGATTTCTTGCAAAAAATCAGCAGAAAGTACTGAATTTAAGTTAATAAGATGCTTGATCTCAGAAAATATAAATCTTCTATGACCACCTGGGGTTAATACAAATGGAGCCAATCCTTTATTAGCCCAGTATCTCAATGCACTTGGATTTGCACCTATAAGTTCAGATGCCTTTTTTAGAGTAAGTAACTGATCTTCCATAAATTAAATATATCATAAAACTCAAGAAAAGTTAAAGTGTTTTGAATAAAATCTAAATAACTTTAGTTTTGATTATTATTAATAACTAAATGAATAAATTTTAACTATATGCAAAGTACTACCATTGAACGAACATAGGCATAACAACATGAACATAACTATCATGAGTTGAAGGCTTCAGAACTCCTGGACTAGACGGTGTAGTTACTTCAAGTGCAACCAATTCAGTATCAATAACATTTAAAACATCCTGTAAGTATTTTGAATTGAATGCAACTTTTGCCTCCCCACCATCAACTGATCCGTTCAACTCTGCAGTATTCTCACCAACTTCTTCGACCCTGGCCATTACCTGCACTACTCCAGGTTCTCCAGGTTGGATATGGATTCTTACAATACCAGAACCATCACGAGCAAAAATAGCTGCACTTCTTGCAGCTCTTATAAATTCCTGAACTGGAATCTCTACGCGTGTCGCATAATTCTGTGGAATTAATTGCCCGTAATTTGGAAAGGTCCCTTGAATAAGTTGGGAAACTACTTCAACATTCTTTAATTTAAACATGATTTGGCCACGTTCAGAAGATGTAATAATCTCAATTTCTTCATCTTGATCAGCTAGCAATCTTGCAATCTCATTCATTGTTCTCGAAGGAACAATTACGTCGACCGGGGACGAAACCTCCGATGTCATTTTCCCATGATGAACTGCTAAACGAAATCCATCAGCAGTTGCCAAGGTTAAATTATCAGCATTCATTTCGAATTTGACTCCTGTAAGTACAGGTCGTGAATCTTCCGTAGCAGCAGCAAAAACAACTTGAGCTATAGCAGATCTAAGAATCTTTGGATCCACCTTAGCAATAATGCCTTCATCCACAGAAGGAATAGGAGGAAATTCAGAAGCAGGAGTTCCAATAAGACGAGCTTCAAATCTTCCGCAGTTTACTAATAAAGTTTTAGGTTCTTCTGTTCCAACCAAATGGACAACTTCATTTGGTAATGATCCCACAAAGTCTGATAGTAGACGAGAAGGTATCGTGAGTTCACCCTCTTCATCAATTTGAGCGCCAATCCAAGTACTCACAGCTACCTCTAAATTAGTAGCAGTAAGCTTCAATTGTCCACCTTCACAAGAAAGTAATACATTCTGAGTAATTGGAAGACTAGTTCGATTAGGTGAAGCACGACCAACTATGCTAAGACCTCGGTTAAGGTTTTCCTGAGTACAAGATAATTTCATCATTTCCCCCTGAGGAATTTACCTTATGAATTATATTGCTCTGAACAAGAAATCGCAATTTAATATTATTTAATTTTCCCAGTAAACTCTTTGTATGACCATATATTGCATGTAATAATAACGGTAAGAATCATAATGAATTTCATTTTCAAGTATCGGAGGAATAAAATCGATATTCAGAAGATCAAATTAATACTCTCAAATTTAGAGACTAAAAAGATATCTTTAAATGAAGCATTTGATGAACTTCGAGATCTCCCATATGAAGATTTAGGATTCGCGAAGATAGATCATCATAGATCATTAAGAAAAGATTTCCCGGAGGTTATTTTTGGAGAAGGTAAAACTGTAGAGCAAATAACATCAATTGTAGAAAAACAAATTTCTCGCAACGATATTGTTTTAGTCACAAGAACAACCAAAGACGCTTACAAATCAATAAAAAATAATGTTACTGATTGTATTTTTGATAGTGAAGCAAAAGCAATAATTATCGATCATAGATCTTTAAACACAAAACCAACAACTGTTACAAATGAAATAGTGATAATTACTGCTGGTACATCTGATAGACCAGTAGCAAAAGAAGCAGCAATAATTACTGAATTAATAGGAACAATACCAAGGGAAATATATGACGTAGGAGTAGCAGGATTACATAGACTAATTGACCATTTACCAATACTAAGAGATGCAAATGTAATAATAGTGGTAGCTGGAATGGATGGAGCATTACCAAGTGTAATTGGCGGACTTGTTAATTCACCAATAATAGCTGTACCAACAAGTATAGGATATGGAGCAAATTTTGAAGGACTATCAGCACTACTTACAATGTTAAACAGCTGTAGCCCAGGAGTATCAGTAGTTAATATTGATAATGGGTTCGGAGCAGGATATCTAGCAGGGATGATCAACAAAAAAATGCAGGGAAAATAAAAGGGCCCTTATGCCTTCCCCTCCGAAGCACAAAGACCCATAAAATTTACTAAGTTATTGTTGACGTTTTATTTCAAGAGTTTCACCAGGAGAAACTGCAACACGCTGAATCTGAATATTCATCTTTAATAGCCAATATCCAACAGTAGCATTACTAACGCCTAATTGCCTAGCGGCAGCAGAAAGACCAATTTCATTAACAAGTTCAGGTAATAATCTCTCTAAAGGCCTCTTATATTCTTCTTCAACTTTTAACATCAAGCGACTCTTTTTCACATTATCTCCTTCACCACCACAATAAAGTTAAAAAATCACGAATTTGAAATTTACCATAGAGCCTGTTACCGTGTCAAGGATTTATTAAATAATTATAATAATTTTACAGTACTTTTCTTAAAATATTCTAAGAAATAAATGACTCTGTAGTATAGTAGCTATAATTTAAGTTCTAATCAATCTTTTTTACATCTGTATATCTTCCTATAGACTCATCTTTTCTTACCGAATATAATACTGTTCGATTATATTCTCATATTGAGACGTCTCTGGGGGGTTTCAATGCTTAGAACTGGTGTCGATATTATAGAAATAAGCCGAGTACATGCAGTACTCCAACGATGGGGTGATCGCTTTAAACGGCGAATCTTTACAGAAGAGGAATTGCGCTATTCGAAAGACCGAGCTCCTCAATTAGCTGCAAGATTTGCTGCCAAAGAAGCAACCATGAAGCTTTTAGGTACTGGAATACGTGGAGTAGGATGGAAGGATATCGAAGTTGTTCGCCAAAGGGGTAGGGCACCTGAGATAGTACTTCATTCTCGTGCAAAAGTGATGTCGGATAAACTTGGAGTAAGTGAAATTTCTTTGTCTATTTCCCATTCTCGTGAATACGCGATTTCATTTGTCGTTGGGCTATCAGAACGATGAAATTGGTATGTAATTCACAAATGCAGGAAATTGAAAATCTTTCATTCGAAAATAATTCTTCATCTGCATTGCTTATGGATAATGCTGGTAAGTCAATAGCCGAGGTAGTAAAAAATATTATAGAAACCCATAATATTAATACTAAAATTCTAATTCTAGTAGGTCCAGGTAATAATGGTGGAGACGGCTTAATTGCAGGTACAATATTATTTACAGAAGGATATGATATAAGCATCTATGTATGCTCACCTAGAAATAATCAAGATAACTTACTTAGTAAATGCATTGAAAAAAATATTCCTGTTACTTCTATAGAATCCAGCAACTTTATGTCGAAATTAATATCTGATCTATCGAATTGCGATCTTATTTTGGATGCAATTTTAGGGATCAATGCAAACCGACCTATAGTTGATCCTCTAACGAAAGTATTTGAATTAATCGAATGCGAGCACACCAATCGTCTAAGTAAATATGATTCAAATATGAGTCAACCATTTGTAATAAGTATCGACATTCCATCAGGAATGAACAGTGATAATGGTGCCGTCTACTCACATGCAGTTAGAGCCGATCTAACAATTACACTTGGATTCCCCAAAATAGGGATGTTCACAGAAAACGGTTTATCTCATACAGGAAAAATTATAAATCTACCAATAGGACTTTCTAAGTATGGGGAACATCTATCAACAGAAGTGATTGAAACTGAATGGATTAGGTCTGAATTACCCACAAGGGAAATTAACTCTCACAAAGGGGACTCCGGAAAAGTTTTAGTATGGGCAGGATCCCGAAAATATATTGGAGCTGCATACTTGTCATGCATGGCAGCAATGCGAACTGGTAGCGGATATGTTACATTAATAACTACCCCCAAGTTACAAGAAATACTTGCTTCAAAGATGACCGAACCAATCTATCATTTAATCCCAGAAAACCTCGACGGAAACCTAAGTTACAATGCATCTTATTCTAATGTGACGTCATTGAAATCCAATGACGTCACATTATTAGGTCCTGGAATTGACCAAAATACAGAGTCCCGCCGTTTTTTAATGAATATGCTTGAATATTCAAAAACAGTCGAAACACAGCTGGTAATCGATGCAGACGGGTTAAATATACTTAGCCAAACAGAAAATTGGCAGTCAAGCTTTCATAAACCTGCAATTTTAACTCCACACCCAGGCGAAATGGCTAGACTAATGAAAACAAGCATTGAAACTGTACAATCTAATCGAATATATCATGCAAGAACTGCTGCTGTTGATTGGGGTCACTACATTGTTTTAAAGGGTGCATGTACTATTATTGCTGATCCTAAAGGTAATTGCAGAATAATCCCCTTTGCTAATCCAGTCCTTGCATCATCCGGAACCGGAGATGTCCTAGCAGGAATGATTGCAAGTTTTGCAGCTAATATGAATAGCCCGTTCAACGCAGCCACTATTGGTGCATATATACATGCAGTTGTAGGTGAAATTATGTCGGAAAGAATTGGAAAAATTGGATCATTAGCTGGAGATATGTTGCCATTAATTCCTTCCGCAATTATGAAGTTATCGAATAAGGAATTTATTCATCCAATTATCATTGATAGATAAGGTAAATCTAAGGAAATGGATCAAGTTGAAATCGTGATGTATAATCTCCCCCGAATAGAAAATTCACATGAATTGAATTAATTATGTTATTAACAGCAGACATTGGAAATACAAATATAACTCTTGGGGTTTTCGACAAAGAAGATCTTATTGCCTCATTTAGGTTATCAACTGACCCTAAAAGACAACCAGATGAATACGCAGCATTAATCCATACCTTATTGTCCTTAAAAAATATTTCTTCAAGTAGCATTGATAACGCAATAATCTGCAGTGTTGTACCTCCACTTATAAACATTTTTCAAAATGTATGTTCAACTGCATTTAATGTTGAAGCATTAGTTGTTGGCTCAGGAATAAAGACTGGAGTAAAGATCTTATATGATAGTCCAAGAGACGTAGGTGCCGACAGAATAGTGGATGCAGCAGCAGCCTATCAATTATATGGTGCTCCTATAATAATAGTTGACTTAGGTACTGCGACTGTTCTTGATGCTGTGAATAGAAATGGTGATTATCTTGGTGGCGCACTATTTCCTGGACTTCAAGTATCTGCCGAAGCATTATTTCTTGGAACCTCTCAACTCCGTCGTGTTGAATTATCAGCCCCGAAAGATGCTATAGGTAAAAATACTGTTTCTGCCCTTCAATCTGGCCTCGTTTTTGGACATGTTTCCATGATTGAAGGTATGGTAGAAAGATTCAAGAATGAACTTGGTGAAGGCACAAAAGTCGTTGCTACCGGAGGACTTGCAGGATTGATTGCAAAAGAGACTAATATTTTCAACTATGTAAATCCCGACCTGACAATAATTGGACTAAAAATGATCCACGAGTTGAATCAGTGAGGAGTTAAAATGACAGAACCATTAGAAAATAAAAAAATAGTATTAGGAGTATCTGGAAGTATATCGTGTTATAAATCCATTGATCTAGCAAGTCGATTGGTTAAAGCAGGTGCATTAGTTGATGTAGTATTAAGTGACGCTGCGCAAGAGTTCATTACACCATTGGCTTTTCAGAGTATCACTCATAGAAATGTTATTTCCAACCTCTTCGAATATTCTTCGGAAAACCCTTTAGAGCACATTACATTAGCTAGAGAAGCAGATGTTATTGTACTCGCGCCTGCCACTGCAAACTCAATAGCCAAATTAGCTAACGGTTTTGCTGATAATGCAATTTCAGCAATATGCATGGCAACAACAGCTCCAATTTTAATTGCTCCTGCTATGGATGGTAATATGTACCACAATAAAGCAGTACAAAAAAATATTGACCTATTAATTGAACATGGAGTGCATTTTGTCGGCCCAAATGCTGGCAGATTAGCTTCAGGGCTAATTGGGCTTGGCCGTTTAGTTGAACCTGAAATAATTACAGAACATATCAAAATAGTCCTTGGTTTAACTGGTGATTTAAAAGGTATGCAAATTGTAGTAAGTGCAGGTGGCACTCAAGAAGCTATTGATCCTGTCCGTGTAATTACTAATCGATCTTCTGGGAAAATGGGATATGCAATAGCTGAAGCTGCAAGAGACCGTGGAGGAGAAGTTACGCTAGTGACTGCTTCGAGTTTACCCGAACCTCCTGGAATTAAATGCCTTCACGTAATGAGTGTTGCAGAAATGCGAGAGGCTGTACTTGATTCATGTAATGGAGCTGATGCACTGATCATGGCTGCGGCAGTAAGCGACTATAGGCCAGCTGAAATAGCAAACCAAAAAATTAAAAAGAAAAAAGGCGAAGAAAATAATATTTCCTTGGACTTGGTGAAAAATGATGATTTTTTCCTTGAAGTCCCATCAGGAGTTATGCGAATCGGATTTGCAGCTGAAACCGAAGACTTGCTATCTAATGCAGAAATAAAATTAAACTCTAAAGGACTTTCATTCATAGCTGCTAATGACGTAACTCAGCCTGATTCGGGCTTTAATGTAGATACAAACCGGGTAACTCTGATTGATAATAATGGTAAAGTTGAAGCTCTTCCTCTATTGTCTAAATATGAAGTCGGGAACAGCATTCTTGATAAAATGTTGCAAATGAGCAAATAGATTTAAATTTTTACCCAGCTACCATCGTGCTGTGGATATTTTACAGAATCCTGACTTAATATTTGAAGAAGAATTTCCACCCCATCTACTATCCTTGGTCCGGGTCTATTAAAATATCCTGATCCGTCGACAGCATACAAATTATCCATTCTTGCAGCAGAAGTATTTTCAATTAATTTTAGCACTTTCTCTTTGTGGACATACTCAACAGTTGTTTGTAAATCAAACCCGCAAGGCATAAATATTACAAATTCAGGATCCATGTTAATAATTTCAGACCATTCATAAATTTTTGAAGGTTCACCCTTTACACCCAAAATATCAATTCCACCTGCCAAAGAAATCATCTCAGGTACCCAATGTCCTCCAATAAATAAAGGGTCTATCCATTCCACAGCCAAAACTCGACTATTTTTTGATGTTTTTGTAGCAATATTTTGAACTTTTATAATTCTAGCTTTTAACTCATCAATTAATATCTTTGAAGTTTCTTGCTGATTTAATAATATTGCAACTTGATTAATAGAATTAAAAATACCCTCCAAATCAGTTGGTTCAAGAGATATGATTGTCGCATCAGAATTCAAAACTCTGACAGCATTTTGAACCTCTCCATACGAAACAGCACAAACATCACATAATTCCTGAGTAAGAATAATGTCGGGTTTAAGTTCTCTTAACTTATCAGTATCAAGATTGTAAATACTACTACCATTGTGTAGCGATTTCGAAACTGCTGTATTGATTTCTTTACTAGTCCAATCGGAACCATTGATTACATTATTTGTTAGATGCGGCAAAACTTTTACAAATTCAGGGAAATCACACTCATGTGTAACTCCAATTAATAATCTTTCTAATCCTAGAAAACAAACAATTTCTGTTGCACTAGGTAACAAAGAACAAATTTTTACATCAAATTCAATCATATTAAATGCATTGTATTCATCAAAAGAAGGAACGTCCATTTGTTTAACTACTTTCACGAATTGCGTCGTGGAAGTAAAATAATATTTATTCTAAATTAATCATCTGAATACTAAGGTAATTGTATGGAAAACGACAACAACATCCTAGCATCATACGATTCAACTAAAATAGAAGACCAAATTTACAAATTTTGGCTTAATAAAGGTTATTTCAAACCCAAGATAGACTTAACAAAAACCCCGTTCGTAATTATTCAACCACCACCGAATGTCACTGGTGAACTTCACTTGGGACATGCACAAAGAGCGTCAGTTGAAGACGCTCTTGCAAGGTGGCACAGAATGAAAGGTGATCCAACACTTTGGCTTCCTGGAGTTGATCACGCAGGAATTGCAACTCAAGTAGTAGTTGAAAGAGAACTAGCAGATCAAGGTCTAAGCAGACATGATTTGGGGAGAGAAAAATTCATTGAAAAAGTCTGGGAATGGGTTGAGAAATCACGAAACAGTATTGGAGAACAACACCAGCGTTTAGGAGTTTCTTGTGACTGGAGCAGGGAAGTTTTCACATTAGACAACAATCCTAGTAAGGCAGTTAGGAATACTTTTGTTAACTTTTACAAAAAAGGACTAATTTACAGAGGGGAACGCATTATTAATTGGTGTCCTGACTGTTCAACAGCTTTGTCCGATTTAGAAGTTGAATATCAAGAAAGTCAAGGGAAGCTTTATTATATTTCATATAAAACTGAAAATGGATCAAGTGAAATTATTGTAGCTACAACAAGGCCAGAAACTCTTTTGGGAGATACAGCAGTCGCTGTAAATCCAGACGATTTGAGATATAAAAACTTAATTGGCATGAATGTAATACTTCCTTTATTAAATAAACCTATCCCAATTATAAGTGACACTGCTGTTGATAAGGATTTTGGAACAGGAGCATTAAAAGTTACTCCTGGGCATAGTCAGGTAGACTTTGAAATAGGCCAACGACACAACTTACCTATAGTGCAGGTAATTCAACACGACGGAAAAATGAATTCCAATGCTGGGTTATATGAAGGCATGGATAGATTTGATGCAAGGGAAGCTATTGTAAATGATTTACAAAAAGAAAATTTACTTACAGACATTGAGGACAATACCCACTCAATCGGCCATTGCCAAAGATCGAGAGATATAGTGGAGCCAATAGTGAGCAAACAATGGTTTGTTAATATAGAACCACTTGCAAAACCAGCTATAGCTGCTGTCAAAAAAGGTGAGATCGAAATACTACCTGAACGCTTTAAAAGAGTTTATGAAAATTGGATGGAAAACATAAGAGACTGGTGCATAAGCCGACAATTATGGTGGGGGCATCGAATACCTGTTTGGTATTGCGATGATTGCGAAAATGAAATCGTTGAGGTTGAAGATCCTACTCATTGCCATGAATGCAACTCAACATCATTGGTTCAAGATGATGATGTTTTAGATACATGGTTCAGTTCAGGGTTATGGACTCACTCGACCCTTGGTTGGCCTGAAGAAACAGAAGATTTAAATTATTTCTATCCAACAACTGTAATGGAAACTGGTCATGACATTTTATTCTTCTGGGTAGCAAGAATGATAATGATGGGAATTGAAAATATGGGAAAACCTCCATTTAAGACCGTTTTATTAAGTGGATTAATCCGGGATATTGAAGGAACAAAAATGAGTAAAACTCGTGGAAACGTTATCGATCCACGAGAAGCGATTCTAGAATATGGATGTGATGCTCTCAGATTTGCTTTAACTATTGGCACAGCTCCCGGAAACGATGGGAGATTAGGTCCCCAAAAATTAGAATCTGGTAGAAATTTTGCAAATAAAATTTGGAATGCCGCCAGATATGTCATGTTATCAATAAAGGATGAAGACGATCTACGAAACTGGGAAAACCCTGAACCTCAAACTATGGAAGATCGATGGATCCTTAGCCGATTACAAAAATGTATATCTGATGTCAATAGACTTCTTGACAGCTTCTTAATCGGAGAAGCTGAACAAGTAATATACGACTTTATCTGGAACGATTATTGTGATTGGTACATTGAGGTATCTAAAGTTCGATATAGAAATAATCATCTTCATTCACCGAGTATAATTCTTGTCCATGTAATGGAAAAAGCATTACGACTTCTTCATCCATTTATGCCTTTTATAACTGAAGAAATTTGGAGTAAAATTAACTCCACAATACCTCAAGAAAACAAGCAGCCCGAATCAATTATGATTGCAGAATATCCTGAAAGCATATCTTCTCTAATTGATCTAGAATCTGAGAAATCCTTTGGTTTACTTACTGAAATCATCCGTATGATTAGAAATATTCGTGCTGAGTTTAAAATAACTCCTACTCAAAATCTTGCATTGATTATTCAACAAAATGAAGAAAAAATCCCTTTTGAAAATGGATTAGACATCATTAAATCTATTGGGCGAATAGATCCTTTGATAATTGCTGATAACAATAGTGAAGTTAATTTAAGCGGTTCTGTAAATAGTGTTATTGGAGATATCTCACTTACGGTGCCGATGGAAAATTTAGTTGATATTCAAAAAGAAACTCAACGTTTAGAAAAGGAACTTTCTGATGCTTCTAATTTGCAGCAAAATATTAGTAAACGGTTAGAAGATACACAATTTCTCTCTAAGGCACCTGAAGAAGTAATTGATCGTGAAAGAGAAAAAGTTGCCGATCTAGACCAAAGAATAAGCCAATTGGTTGAGCTTATAAAACAACTAGTGAATAAAAAAATGAATTAGTTTATGCTATCTTGCATCTCTATAATCAACTACTATCCGATCTCCGTCTTTCAAAATTAAATCTTCGAAATCACCACTAAAAAGTTCTCCATTAAGGGAGATTTTAATTTCGGGAAGTTCTCTATATGGATTTTGATCACCCCACACTTCCATAAAATCTAAGAGAGTGAATTCTTTGCGGTCAGGTGATTCCACATAGACTATCGATGATCCATCGTGAGTATGCAAAGCTTTCGTGCATTCTGGTTCTATTCCAATATTTGGTGGAAGCATCATTGGAGTTCCATTGGCAACAATCACAATTGTCACTTGCATCTGAACTTTAAGATCTTCATGCGTTACACAATCATTTGACGTGATCGGTGTAGAGTTTTGGCAACCTGCAAAAGTAACTGCAACTAGAAAAAGAAATACAATTTTCATGATTTTAATACTCATAGTTACCTTTTCTCATAAATTTATGTCAAGTTATATTTTTAATCTTTCTATCGCAATGTTTGTATCACTAGCGACTCTTGTAGGTTCACCCTTATTAACTCGTCTTTTAAACAAAAAATATAATATCCAAACGCTTAGCCTGTTAGTAGATACAGTCTCATTGCTCTTAAGCGAATCAAAGAATTCTTGAAGCAAAAATGAATTATTCTGTTCATATAGATGCATTAAAACTAATTCGTTATCAACTTTCTGATCATGGAAACCTTTACTTATCAAATCTTTCAACAACATTTTACTTGAGACTTGATGAAGAGATTCTTCAACTATTACTCCATACCAGTAGTTTAGATAACCCCTATATTTAATAGTACCCAATAAATCCTTAATTTCATTTTGAGTGAATGCGTGCATGAATTCACCATTATTTAAATCATGTATAACCTCATTAGGATTTACTAAATCAATAAGTTCACGAGTAAGCCTTCTGGCAAGTAATGGCCAATCAAAAGCCTCACCAAAAATTAAATAATTATATTGAATTCCCTTTTTAAATTCCTCAGTGACAAGGGGCCATTCGCCTATTGCTTTTAACAAAAAATATTTCCAATTGCCATGTTTTTGTATCGACGAACGAAGAGAAATTATTATAGATGACACTTCATTAGATTGATTAACTTCGTTATATTTCCCAACTACATCAATTTTACTTGAAAAGACATCATATGAATTCATCCAACTAGTATCTTCTATATTCAAATCTTTCATTTTAGACAGCTACACCATGACATCGTTTGTATTTCTTTCCACTGCCACAAGGACATTGGTCATTTCTTCCAATTTTTTCAGATGAACCTTTTGTGAAATTATTTGCAGGAGCTGAAGCGATAGGTCTCGATTGTTTTGTATGAATGTGCTTATTTCTAGAAGGGCTAGCATTTTTAGAAAATTCACTTCTGTATTCAGCTGAAGACAAATGGAATATACCTGAAACAATGTCATGTTGGATTGATAATAACATTTCTTGAAACTGTTCATGCCCTTGAGCTCTGTACGCTACAAGGGGATCACGTTGACCAAAAGCTTGTAATCCAACGCCTTGTCTTAAATTTTCCATAGCTGTGAGGTGATTGACCCAATGAGAATCTATGGTTCTAAGCATAACCACCCGTTCAAGTTCACGCATTGCATCATATTTGAGTTGTTCTTCATTTTGGTCATAAATTAAAAATACATGATTCATTATGGTTTCTTTGATTTCGGGAGTGTCTAAATTAAATAGCTCATCAAAATCAAGATCTGAAATTCCTTCTCCAACTATCGAACTGATTTCCTGAACTAAATTTTGAGGATTTTGCCCATCAGTTTGATTTGAGTAAAAGTAATCATCCACTATCTGAACAAGTTCTTTTTCAACCATATCAGCAATATTTAATTTTAAATCAGCACCAGCTAAAATTTTGACTCTTTCTCCATATATTACCTCTCGTTGCATATTAATTACGTCATCAAACTCTACCAAATGCTTCCGAATTTCAAAATTATGAGCTTCAACTTTTGTCTGGACATTTCCTATGGCTTTTGTAACCATATTTGCTTCTATGGGTTGATCTTCTTCTATACCGATAAGATCCATAAAGCCTTTAACTCTCTCCCCTCCAAAACGACGCATAACATCATCTTCTAGGGAAACATAAAATCTTGACTCTCCAGGGTCACCTTGCCTTCCGGACCTTCCTCTTAGCTGGTTATCAATCCTTCGAGCTTCATGTTTTTCTGTGCCTAACACATATAATCCACCTGATGATCGAACTAATTCTTGTTCTTTCTCCCATTCTTTGGAAAAATCATCTCGAATTTCAGATACTTGCACTGCATCTGTTTCCTTTTGGATCCCTCTTTTATACAATTCAGAACTTATTGAAGATTCTAGATTCCCACCTAATATAATGTCTGTACCCCGACCTGCCATATTCGTTGCAACAGTAACAGAACCCATACGGCCAGCATTGGCAACAATACTTGCTTCTCTTTCATGGTTTTTTGCGTTCAAAACTTCATGAGGAATTCCACGCTTTTTTAAAGACATACTCAATGATTCTGAGTTTTCTATAGAGGTAGTTCCAATTAATATAGGTCTTCCGGATTTATGTTTTTCCTCTATGTCCTCTACAATAGCTTTCCATTTAGAATTAGAAGTTTTATACACAACATCTGAATGATCATCACGAACCATAGGACGATTTGATGGGACTGGGATAACCCCCAAACCATAGATCTTCATAAATTCTTCGGATTCAGTAGAAGCAGTTCCAGTCATGCCAGCAAGTTTCTCATACATTCTAAAGTAATTTTGCAAAGTAATGGTTGCATAAGTAATTGATTCTTGTCGGATACGAACACCTTCTTTTGCCTCAATCGCTTGATGCAAACCATCAGAAAACCTTCTGCCTTCCATTAATCGTCCAGTAAATTCGTCAACAATCACAATATTTCCACTTTGTACAACATAGTCTCGATCTTTTTTGTATATGACTGATGCACGAATAGCATTTTCAACATAATGAATCAATTGAAAGTTTTCTGGATCATATAAATTTCCAAGATTCAATATTTTTTCCACTTTACTAATTCCTTCGTCAGTAAGTGTGATTCCACGATTTTTCTCTTCAATCATGAAATCATTATTTTCCTGAAGCCTTGGAGTAATCTTAGCCATTGTTCCATACAATCTATTAGCTTCCTGTGCGGGACCACTTATTATTAAAGGAGTTCGAGCTTCATCAATTAGAATGTAATCAACTTCATCCACAATTGAATAATTTAAACCCCTCTGAACAAGCATTTCTTCATCGACTGACATATTATCTCTTAGGTAATCAAACCCGAACTCATGATTAGTCCCATAAGTAATGTCCGCTGCATATGCTTCTTTTCTACTAGCAGATTTCAATGACATCAATCCTTTTGATGAATCGTTTGAATTCTGATCATAAATAAAAGATGTTTCATGTTGTAATGCGGAAACACTTAGCCCAAGACCTGAATAAACTGGCCCCATCCATTGCACATCTCGTCGAGCAAGGTAATCATTAACAGTAACTATATGAACTCCTTTTCCAGAAATAGCATTTAAATATGCAGCTAATGTGGCAACTAAAGTTTTACCTTCACCAGTTTTCATCTCTGCAATGTTACCGTAATGGAGAACAAGTCCACCCAAAAGTTGAACATCATAATGTCTAAGCCCGATATGTCGAAAAGCAGACTCTCTTACTGCAGCAAAGGCTGATGGCAGAATATCTTCAATAGTTCGGCCTTCATGAAGTTGTTTTTGGAATTTTATAGTAGTTTCAATTAACTCAGAATCATTTAATGCAGAGTAATGGGCTTCGAACTCATTGATCTTTTCAATAACAGAATTGAATTTCTGCAAGGATTTATCTGACTTCTTCGTAAATAATTTTGTAATACTTCCTATCATACTTAAAAAACCTTAATAAAATACTAAAATTTTTTTTTCGCAGAAAAAATGAACTAAAAACCATCGAACATTGCGCCAACTGACCGACCACTATATATACGATTTATCGCCTCTCCGAGCAGAGGAGCGATTGTAATAACTGAAACCTTTTCTAGACCTGTGGTCTCTGCTTGAGGAACAGTATCCGTAACAATCATCTCTAGTATTGAACTATTTGAAATACGATCATTAGCTTTACCAGAAAATATTCCATGAGTAGAGCATGCATACACTTCTTTAGCACCAGCCAAAATAACTGCCTCCGCAGCAGAAGTTAATGATCCACCAGTGTCCGTTTCATCATCAAACATTATTGCTGTGGCCCCAACAACATCACCTATAACATTTAACGCTTCACTGCCATCATCATTTCCTGTTCTACGCTTCTCAACAATTGCTAGCGGAGCACTTAATCTACTTGCCAAATCTCTAGCCCTTTTGCTTATTCCAACATCTACCGCTACTACAACTGGATTTTCAAAGGATTTGCTTTTTAGATAAGATGCTTGTAATGGTAGTGCAGTAAGTTCATCAACAGGAATATTAAAAAAACCCTGGATTTGACCAGCATGTAAGTCCATTGTCAACAAACGATCAGCACCGGCAGCGGTAATTAAATCAGCAATTAACCTTGCTGTAATTGGAACTCGAGGTTGATCTTTCTTATCAGTCCTACCATATGCATAATAAGGAACCACTGCAGTAATTCTTCCTGCAGACGCCCTTTTTGCAGCATCAATCATAATCAATAATTCCATAATGCTATCATTGACACTAGGTGAGCATGGTTGAATTATAAATACATCTTGTTGGCGAATATTTTCTTGATATTGGACAAATGTATTCTCATTTGCAAATTTTGAAACTTCTGCAGAACCTAGTGGTATTTCCAAGTAATCACAAACTGATCTTGCAAGTGAAGGATGCCGATTTCCAGTAAAAATTTTAAGCTGATCTAAAGGTGGCATTATTTTTACCTCTAAAAATAGGTTTGGAAACGTAACAATAAGATTATAACATAGGAATCAAAATAATCTTATTATTTGTTTGCATATCGACTCTTAGATATTTTCTGATACAATTGTCCGTCGGGAATATGATAATCATACCCACTACTCGGAGGAAAAGATGCCAGCACATGTAGTAATTGGTGCTCAATGGGGCGACGAAGGAAAAGGAAAAATTGTAGACTTTCTTTCTGATAAAGTTAGTCATGTCATCCGATATTCCGGGGGGAACAACGCAGGACATACCGTGATTAATGAAAAAGGAGAATTTAAATTACACTTAATACCCTCTGGTGTATTTCAAGATAATGTTACTTGCTTGATAGGGAATGGAGTAGTAATTGATCCTGAAGCCCTCATTGAAGAATTGTCGACCCTTTCAAATCAAAATATAGATATAAGCAGAATTAAAATCAGTGAGCGTGCACATATAATTATGCCCTATCATATTTTGCTTGATGAATTACAGGAAAAAGAACGCGGGAAAAAGGCTATTGGAACAACTGGAAGAGGAGTTGGACCTGCATATATAGATAAAGTAACTCGCATAGGTTTAAGAATGGGTGACTTATTAGAACCTGAGTATGCAAAAAAAATTGTAGCTGAAACCCTTTCGCAAAAAAATCTTCTTATTGAAAAAATATATGGTGAAACTCCCTTACATTTAGAGCCCTTAAACAAACTCATAGATAAATGGAATAAAAGTTTAGGAAAATTAATCCTTCCAGTTGAAGATATCATCCTCAAAGCATTAGAGCAAAATGAAAATATACTTTTGGAAGGTGCTCAAGGAACCCTTCTGGATCTTGACCACGGAACGTATCCATTCGTTACTTCTTCCAATCCAACTGTAGGGGGAGCATGTGTAGGTGTAGGAATAGGTCCTCATCATTTAAAATACATTTATGGGGTCTTCAAAGCCTACACTACTAGAGTAGGCAATGGCCCAATGCCAACTGAACTTGATAATGAGATAGGGGAATACATCCGTAATAAGGCATGGGAATACGGAACTACTACTGGAAGACCAAGAAGATGTGGATGGTTTGATGGGGTCGCAGCGAAACATTCTTCAAATCTAAATGGCATAAACTCCCCCATACTTACAAGACTCGACGTCCTTGACGGAATGGAATCAATAAAAATATGTACTAATTATATGCGAAATGGAATAATTTTAGATGACTTCCCATCACAACACTACGTTTTAAATGAATGTGAGCCTGTATATTTAGATATGCCTGGATGGTCAAATCCTACAGCAGGCCTAACCGATTGGGCTTTACTCCCTTCAGAAGCTCAAGATTATGTTCGTGCAATTGAAAATATTATTGGTTGCGAATTCAGCATGATCTCTACTGGACCAAACAGAAATGAAACTATTATGAGACAATTCCCTGATAAATAAAAAGGGATTAATTTTTATTCAAAGAAGTTTATATTGATATGGTTCATTGGCTTCAATATTTTCAGAAGTATTTAATCTAAAATCAATTTGCTGGATCAGTTTAGGTATTTTAGCTATGTCACTTTCAAGAACTTGTCTAAGATTTCCTTGATGAAGAGCTGCTGCAGGGTGATACATAGGAAAAAAATACACTCCATTCCAATCAAAAAGTTCACCATGAACTTTAGAAATAGAATTACCTGGAAGAAAATAGCTCAAAGCAAATCGACCTAAACCAACAATTACCTTTGGCTCAACTAATTTAATTTGTTTATCAAAATATGGTCTGCACGACTCAATTTCAATTGGAATAGGGTCTCTATTATTTGGGGGGCGACATTTTACAATATTAGTTATGTAAACTTTATTTCTATCCATTCCAATCTTTTCAAGCAGACTATCCAGTAGTTTACCGGCCTGACCAACAAACGGAATTCCTTGTTTGTCTTCATTAGAACCCGGAGCCTCTCCTACAAACATAATGTCAGATGGAATAGGTCCTTCACCGGGAACAGCTAATATTCTCCCTTCACAGAGAGAACAAATTGAACATTTATTTATTTGTTCTCGCAATAAAGCATATTCGGAATTCATTTCAACCCAGAAAATCCTCAGATTTTGAATTCTTTATATTCAATACAAAGAATTCAATAAAGTAAATATTTTTATCTATATTTAAGTCAACACTTAATTGTAAAAATAATATTGAATTTCTAATTTAGAAAGTATATACTAAACTAATAATTATATACACACATTCTTAAGAAGGAGAGTACCTATAAATGAAACGTTATCTTTACATGTTCGCACTTACCCTCAGCGTTTTCGCACTTATCGGCTGTTCAAGTGATCCTGAAATAGTTGAAAAGATTGTTGAGGTTGAGGTAGAAAAGATTGTTGAGGTTGAAAAAGACCCAGGTAAGCTAGTTATTTATTCTGGAAGAAAAGAATCTCTAGTTGGACCAATAATTGATCAATTCGCTGACGCGACTGGAATTGAAGTAGAAGTAAAATATGGTTCTTCAGCACCTATTGCCGCTCTACTTATGGAAGAAGGGGACAAGAGCCCTGCTGATATTTTCTATGCTCAAGATCCAGGTGCCATTGGTTCAGTTGAAAGCATGTTACAGCCAATAAGTGACTCAATACTTACAAAAACCACTACTTCGGATGATGGTAAAACTGAAACCAGTGCTCTAGTTCCTGATTGGGCTAAGTCACCATCTAATTTATGGACTGGTATTACTGGTAGAGCTCGTGTAGTTGTATATAACACTGCTACAGTGACTGAAGCTGATTTACCTGACACCATGACTGGATTCTGTGATGCTAAATGGAAAGGCCGAATTGGTTGGGCTCCAAGCAATTCATCCTTCCAAACAATGATTACTGCTATGAGAGCAGAATGGGGAGAAGCACAGACTAAGCAATGGATTGAATGCATCCGAGACAATGATGCATCAGTATATCCAAAAAATACCCCTCAAGTTGAAGCTGCAGCAAAAGGGGAAATTGATGTTGGATTTGTAAATCACTACTATCTTTACAAGTTTGTATTGGATAAGAGTGAGGGTGATCAATTCAAAGCTAGAAACTATCATCCAAGAACAGCTGGACCAGGTTCAATGGTAATGGTTTCTGCAGCAGGCATCCTTAAATCATCTGAAAACAAAGCAAATGCTGAAAAATTCCTTGAATTCATGCTTTCAGGTGTTAGTCAAAATTATTTCGCAAACTCAACAAGAGAATATCCTCTTATTGATGGCGTAAAAACTCATCCATTGTTAACACCAATGAGTGAAATCAATAAACCCGGAGTAACATTAGCTGAGCTTCAAGATATAGCTGGCAGTGCAAAGCTACTTACTGATGCCGGTGTCTTAGACTAATTAACAAAGGAAGTTAAATATGGAAGCATACTGCTTTAAATGCAGAAAAAAAACAGAAATGAAAAATACTGTTGCGGCAACTTTAAAAAATGGTAAGCCAGCAACAAAAGGATCATGTGCAATATGTGACGCAAATATGTCACGTATTGGGAAGCACAGTTAAGGATTCAAAATGTTAATTGGAACTATTATCAGAATGACATCTTGTACAATACTTACAGGAATCATTCTGGTAGTAGTTCATAAGATTCAATAAAATGATACTATGAGACTACTATACATATCTTGTTTGCTTGTTTCCCTATTCATTCTAATCCCAATTCTTTATATATCTATTCACATTTTCAATTCTTTTGAATCTTTTATTCAGCATTTATGGCGATTCAACACAATAACTCTAACATTCAATACAATTCTTCTTATTATTTCAGTAGTTACAGCCTCAGTAATTATTGCTGTGCCTTCAGCAATAATTACAATTAAATCCGATCTCCCTTTTAAAAAACTATTACGTGTTTTATTAGTAATGCCTATCGTATTCCCAAGTTATATATATGCACTTATATTCATCCTAGCATTTGGGCCAAAAGGTTTGGGTCAAAAAATATTATCAAATATCGGAATTGAAACCATACCTTCAATATACGGATTCTGGGGAACTTTTTTATGCCTAACATTCCTTTGTTTTCCATATATTTTTATAAGTGTTTCTGCTTCAATCATGAAAATCGATTCAAGTTATGAGGAGGCAGCAAAAAGTCTAGGAAAGTCAAATTTGTTCACCTATAAAACCATTTTATTGCCACTATTAAAACCATCTATAATTGCTGGCTCTATACTTGTAGGGCTTTATGTAGCAAGTGATTTTGGAGCAGTTTCGCTACTGCATTTCAGAACATTTAGCTCAGTTATATATAATCATTATGAGACAATCCAAAGGGGTACAGCTGCAAGTTTGTCTTCAATAATAATATTCATAGGAATAATAGTTCTTTGGTTTTACAAAACTACAGGAAATTCTGAAACACAATACAGAGCTAATGCTGCAGTTCCGAGACAAGGAAATATAATATTATTAGGAAAATACAGATGGCCTATAGCAACTTTATTTATGTTGTTTATTGGGATTACTCTCATTATTCCTGTATGGGTTTTATTCTCCTGGGCATATGAATTTACAACTAATTACAATCAAAATTTTAAAATTATATACGCATTTAATTCCATTTATGCTTCACTTCTAGGAGCTTTAGCAGTAGTGATAATTTCTATCCCAATAACAATATTAATTATTGCAAAAAATAACATGTGGACTCGATTTATTGAGAAAGCTTCATATACTGGATTTGTATTGCCTGGAATAGTAGTAGCTTTATCTGTGGTATTTATTGGTATAAATTACCTTACACCTATTTATCAAACCATGACAATTCTTTGTATAGGGTATCTGATTTTATTCCTCCCTGTTTCAATTGGAGTTTTAAAACCTGTTCTATTACAAATCAATCCCAAACTAGGAGAATCTGCTAAAACTCTGGGTGCATCAAATTTGAGAATTTGGAAGAACATCAGCATCCCTTTAATGGCACCAGGTTCATTTGCAGCTTTTGCAATACTATTTATGTTAATCATGAAAGAACTTCCAGCAACATTAATTTTAGCTCCACTAAATTTTGGAACTCTTGCAACAAGCATTTGGACTCATTCGACTGAAGCTAATTTTGGAGATGCGGCTATTTATTCATTAATTTTATTGCTAATCACTGGTACGCCTATGTTCATTTTACTCAATCGAGGAGTAAAATAGGTTCTTATTAATATCCCATGAGGTGACAAGTGGACTTTGAGTCGCAATTACCTGTTATACGCTGCATAGGAATAGGTAAAACTTACGCAAATGAGAAAGAAGCAGTTTTCAATATCGACCTAACAGTAAATCACGGCGAAATATTAGTTCTTCTAGGTCCTAGCGGTTGCGGAAAAACTACTCTCCTACGACTTATTGCTGGTCTAGAAGAACCTACTTCTGGAACACTCTCAGTAGGCGGACAAGTAATGTCAATGCCAGGGAAATTCATACAGCCAGAAAAAAGAAAAGTTGGAATGGTATTTCAAGATTATGCACTATTTCCTAATATGAATGTAAGAAAAAATATTGAGTTTGGAATTCATGGAAACCAAAACTCGTCACATAGGACTGAAGAAGTCATGAGATTAGTTGGATTAAGTGAGCTGGGAAACAGGATGCCATATCAACTTTCCGGTGGTGAACAACAACGTACAGCTCTTGCCAGAGCACTAGCCCCCAACCCATCCGTAATCTTATTTGATGAGCCATTATCTAATTTAGATGCAAATCTGAGAATAAAAGTTCGCGCAGAAATAAAACAAATCATAAGTGAGACGAAAGCTACTTGCATATTTGTTACTCACGATCAAGAAGAAGCAATGTTCTTAGCTGATAGAATTGCAGTAATGAATAACGGTAGAATTGAACAAATCGGAACCCCTGAAGAAATCTACAATAATCCTCTAACACAATTCGTTGCCCAAGCAATGGGCCCAGCTTGTTTCATAGATGCCTATATTGCCGACTCCACTCTTAAATCAGAGCTAGGAATTTTTGTTACTGAAGGAACGGAAAAGCAAATAGGAAATTTTCAAATTCTAATCAGGAGTAATCACTTAGTACAAACTCAAGATAATTTAAACTCTAATGCAACGGTAATTTCAACTGAATTTAGAGGATCTCATTATTCATACACAATGCAACTTCAATCTAAAAATATGGTTGAGTTCCATACCCCGACTAAAGCATTTGAAAATGGACAATCCATAAACTTAACGCTAAAAAAGGATTTACTATATCATCTATATATAGACAATAAATACTCCGAAACTATTGAGATATCATGATTTTCATCTTGGGAGCAAATTTATAGGGAACCTGCAGAAGGGTTCATACGTTGAATTATTAGTATAGTAACAGTCTGTTAAGTATCACCAAAAGGAACAATCATGTTTCATTCAAAAGATAAATCAAAGAGCTTAAATGAATTGGACTCTTTTGTAGCCTACAAACAACTAAAAAGTAGTAGTCGCTATAGTTATTCAAGCATAGCAAAAGGTATTTTATTACTCTTACTATCTTTAGGATTAGCAATTTCAGATTTTATTATATGGCCCTACATAGGTTATGGAATAGCAATATTGAATTTATGGGCAATCGCTACTTTATGGCTAATATTTACAAAACCCAAAATAACTGTTCAATACTGGAATGCCGTTTTGGGCTCACTATTTCTTACCATTCCGATTATAGGGGTCCTAGAAATTTACCAGCAAGGAACAGGTGGGGAATTTGGAGAAATTCTATTTGAGAATTCTTTTAAACTGGGAATTACTTCCTGCCTAATTTTAGCAATTTTTTCCGTATATCTTATTGTCCCAAGAAGATTAACCTCTATTTGCATAAAATTTGCCCATTGGATGCTTTGGTTTTACTCTAAATCACTTCCTGTAGTTGTGCGGTTATATTTAACCACAAAACTTATAGCAAAATATTCATTTCAAGCTTGTAAACAAATCTATGCAATTTCGTATAGAATCGCATCTGCTCTTTACAAGAATTACCCAAAATTCCCTGTTCATAAAACAATAACTATGCCAATACAATTCTTTATCGGCAAAATCAAGAATAGGAATTTAAATAATCCTCAAGTTACCCATGACCAATACAATAAACCAATTGAGTTGCAACAAATCAACACATTGGAACCTGATATCATTGAGGATAGTTACATTAATGATAATTCGAATTTCATTGACCATGATGAATTTGAACATCTTTCTAATTCATCTTACTCAGATAATGATAACGAACATCTTATAGATACAGATTCATATTTAGAAGATATAGAATCACCCTTAGGTGAAATTTCACAACCTTTTAAACAAGCCAATTGGAAAACCCCTCCGTTCGAAATACTCAGAGTGATAGAAAAAAGATGGGTTTCTGAAGAAGAGAATAGAGAAACGGCGACAAAAATAGAAACTGCTATGAAAGAATACAACATTGAGGTAACTATCGACCAGATCCGACCAGGACCTGTAGTAACTCAATACGGACTGATTCCAGGGTGGATCAGAAAATACAAGGATGAAAAGGTTGTGAATACAGATGGCTCCTACGCTTTGGATGAAAAAGGCAAACCAATTACCAGTAAGGTGGAAGAAAAGACAAGAATAAAAGTTTCTAGTGTATTGGCTAGAGAAAATGATCTTGCACTAACATTAGCGGCATCAAGCTTACGATTTGAAGCCCCAGTTCCAGGAGAAAATTTTATCGGCCTTGAGGTGCCAAACTCTCAAGCCAGCCTAGTCAATTTACGTTCTATTCTTGAAAGTAACACCTTTCAAAAATTCAAGAAAACTGCTGAACTTCCTGTAGCTCTAGGTCAAGGAAGCGGTGGAGAACCTGTAGTAGCTGACTTAACAGAAATGCCACATCTTTTAATTGCTGGTGCAACAGGAAGTGGAAAAAGCGTATGTATGAACACAATGATATGTTCATTATTAATGGAAAAAACCCCAATGGAAGTCCAAATGTACATGATTGATCCAAAAAGAGTTGAACTAACACCTTATGAAGGATTACCTCACGTATCTGGACCTGTTTTAGTTGAAGTTGAAGATTCTGTCCCGACGTTAAAATCCATTTTAGCTGAAATGCAAGCCCGATATAAAAAATTTGCAAAGGCCGGAGCACGGAATATTGTAACTTACAATAAGAAATTTTCTGACCAAACCGAAAAGATGCCTTATATTCTTGTTATTATAGATGAATTGGCTGACTTAATGATGACTGCTCCTGGAGAAGTTGAATCAACTCTAGCAAGATTAGCGCAACTAGGAAGAGCCACTGGCATACATCTCGTGATAGCAACACAAAGACCTTCAGTAGATGTCTTGACAGGATTAATTAAAGCAAATATTCCGAGCAGAATAAGTTTTGCTGTGGCATCACAAATTGATTCTAGAACAATCCTTGATGGCGGAGGTGCAGAAAAACTTCTAGGAAAGGGAGATATGCTCTATCTTCCCGGAAATGCTCCTAAGCCCAAACGATTACAAGGGGGATTCATATCAGATGAAGAAGTTGAAGAAATCGTAAATCATTGGAAGCAACAACACGGAATAGTGCCAAAATTTATAATGCCTTCAACAAAGATTGAGAATGCCCATATTGAAAATCATAACCTACTAGATGAATTCGAAAATATTGATCAGGATTTAGCTCAAGCAATTAATTTAACAAAAATCCATAGTAGAATTTCAGCTTCACTTATTCAGCGAAAACTCGGGATAGGATTTACAAAAGCTTCTGATTTATTAAATAAATTAGAAGGTAAAGGATTAGTTGAATCAGGAGATCCTGGAAAATCAAGAAAAGTTTTATAAAATGACAATTAATTACAAAAAGAAATTAAAGTGAAACTAATATGGTAAGAGGATTTATAGACGTAGTAAGTGCAGTTTTTGGGCGTCAAGGAGAATTCTTAGATTCTAACTCTATGGTTCAAGATGTATGCTTGGTATGTTCTTTAAATCTCGTTGATAAAGAATTACATCAACAATATCGCATATGCCCTCAATGCAGATTTCATTACAGCGTTACACCTCGACAACGAATTGAACTCTTAACTGACCCAAAAACATTCAAAGAAAAATATAAAAACATAAGCTCATTAGATCCTCTCGGGTTCAGCAGTAAAATAACATACCGGTCAAGATTATTTAATGATCAAAAAAGAACAGGCTTAACAGAAGCGGCAATAATAGGTGAAGCAAAAATTCAAGGAACTCAAGTTGTACTTAGCATTCTTGATTTCAGTTTCTTAGGTGGTGGAATGGGGTCTGTTGTAGGAGAAAAAATTGCCCTAGCATGTGAATATGCTATCCAAAAAGATCTTCCACTTGTATCGGTTATTACTAGTGGTGGAATTAGACTGCAAGAAGGAGCCTTATCATTAATGCAAATGGCAAAGGCTGCAGCAGCTACTAATAAATTACATAAGAAAGGATTGCCGTATCTTGCGATATTAGCTAATCCAGCTACTGGCCAAGCATATGCTAGCTTTGCTAACTTAGCTGACGTCATCCTCGCTGAACCTGGGGCATTAATAGGACTTGCTCCACTAAGATCATTACAACAAATGGAAGGAGAACCTCTTCCTCTTGAGGCCCATAACGCTGAATCGCATTTAGCTAATGGCATGATTGATGGTGTTGTTGAAAGAGTTGACCTTAGCAACACAATAGGTACATTCGTAAAGTTATTAAGTAGTCCAAGAATACATTCAAAGGTTCTTAAGCCTAGGAATCGAAAAGAATCAGCTAAACAACGACCAGAAGCTTGGGAAGCTGTCCAAAGGACAAGACACCCTAATAGACCAACCACTAGGGATTATATTGAAAAATTATTCGCTCAATTTATAGAAATCCGAGGAGACCGCCTAACTGGTGATGACCCTACAGTAATTTGTGGCTTAGCTGAATTAACTGGAAAAACCATAGTCTTAATAGGCCAACAAAGAATCAACAAAAGACCGGATCAACAAAATTATATAACTCCTTCAGGTTTTCATAAAATCAGACGGGGGTTAACAATAGCTAATAAATTTTCTTTGCCAGTAATTACTTTCATTGACACCTCTGGTCCATCTATGACTCTCGAGGCAGAACAAAAAGGAATAGGGCCTGCAATTGCACATACCAGTTCAGCAATACTTGATATAAACGTCCCAACTATAGCCTTAATAATAGGTGAAGGTGGTAGAGAAGGTGCACTTGCATTAAGTATGACAGATACCGTTTTAATGATGGAAAATGCTATTTATACTCCTGTCTCTCCAGAACAGGCTGCAAATCTTATGTATCGCGATTCCACACGTGTTTCTGAAGCTGCCCATTCGCTTAGATTGACCGCTAGAGATGCAAAGGAAATGAATATAATTGATAAAATTATTGCAGAACCTGAAGGAGGAGCACATACCGATATAACGAAAACTTCAACAACAATACAGGAAAATCTAATTCGAGAAATCGCACTGATTCAAGGATCCTCAATGGACAAGCTAATTAGCAAAAGATACAAGAAGTTTAGAAATATGGGTGCATATACCGACCATTTCCAATCAGCTGTAGCACGTGAAATAACCTTACTTAGAGAATCTAACAAAAAGAAATAAGCAGCATATCGTTTACTATTAATTAATAGTATCTAATAAACGTGCTGCTGAATCATAATCCCTTCTTCCTCCACGATAAATTGGTGGAACTACATATAAACCCCGAACTCCGAAGTCAAGATATGATTGAACTTGATTAATAGCGTAAGGCAGCATGTCTTCATCTGATTCAATCGCTTTTTCTAAATTTTTTGGAATCTCCCCTAATCTCAATCCATTCTTAACAAGGATTTGAATCCCCCAAAAAACAGGAACCTGTAAATCATTATCGAACTCCATCTGATAACGAGAGAAAAACTTTTCAAAAGTGATGAAGTCGAACGTTGGCTGGGAAATAAAAAAACCTGCACCAGCTTGTATTTTTTTTCGCATCAACAATAATTCTCTATCTATATCATTATTTAAGTCGATTGTAGCTCCAATACAAATTGAAGATAAGGAAGGTAATTTTGAACCTCTATTATCTAACCCATAATTCAGCTGATTACTATCATATATTAATTCTGACGGCTTCTGATTATGTACTGGTAAAACAAAATCAAGTTCCTTTTGAGAAAAATGATCACCATATAAAACTATTGCATTTTCTAGTCCGAGCATAGAAGCAGACATCATGCGAGTTCCTAATGCTAATTTATTCATATCCCTAGTAGCAGTACTGAAAATAACATCAATACCATATCTTTCTTTTAACATATGTGCATAAACTAATGAATCTACACGTGGTATCTTCCCTGGATTATAAGCTATGGATAAAAAATCCGGATTAAGATTTTGAAAATTATCCAAAGTTTTCAAATTAGTATCCCGCGGGGGACTAACATCAACTATAGATACGAAGGATTTATTATTATCATTATATGTTGTATCAACTCTCGACATTTTCGATATTCTTATAATTAATTTTACCCATTAGCTTCAGCTCAAAGAAGAAATAAGTGATAATGTTCGTTCAAATGATTTTTCTGTATCTGATCCTGCGAGCAACGGATGTGCAATTATTTCACCTGCTCCCCATTTGAAAAGTCTTTCAATTTGATTCGCTACAGCAGATTCATTACCCATTAAAACCACATCATCAATCATTCCGTCGCTCCAAACACCTTCAATAGCTTCCGGGTGACCAGAATCACTAAACATTTGCTGATAAAATGGGCTTTTAGGATAGTTTCCTAATTGTTCTCTTGCCGCCTTTCTAACCTCATCTATATCATCATGAACACATATAGGAGCATGCACGATCAAAGGGGGAACAATTCTATTAGCTTTTGATGCACCCTTGTTTAAAGCTGGAATAGCTACATCTCTAAGATATGTTCCAGGGCACACCCAACTTATTGCTCCATCACTAATTTCACCACATAACTCAAAAGACTTAACACGTAAAGCAGAAGCCATAATAGGAATCTCTAAGTTTTGACCACTTAAAACACGTGCGTGAGCACGATATTGTTTCCCATCAAATTCAACTTCGCCATTTTCAAGCATGGAACGTACTATAAAAATGTATTCCCTAAGATTAGTCAAAGGTGCTATATGTTCTATCCCATATGTTGCTTCTATACTTACCTTATGAGATGGACCTAATCCTAAACGAAATCTATTTGGAGCAAGGTGATTAATAACCTGCACTTGCTGTACTGTTGTTATTGGATGTCTAGGATATGTTGGTGTAATACAAGTTCCTAGGAGAATAGATTCAGTAGCCATTGCAGCAGCAGCAAAAATAGTCAGTCCGTCTACTCCCGCACCACCTGTTGTTAACCATGCAGCTTTTATACCATTATTTTCAAATTTAATTATCTTTTCTACTACTGTTTTGCTATCTCCCCCCATTGCAGTGACACCAATTTTACCAAACATAATAAACCCCTAAATTAAATATACTTGAAACTATAAATAAAAATGAATTCCCACTATTCCTATCGGATTATTTAATTGCAAAACCTATTCGAATTGATATTTCTACATCCAAAGAACCAGCAATGACTGGAGTATCAAATTCCATTGCGGACATTGTCTGTGCAGATTTAAAACTAGGAGCACTTATTATAGGTTCGCTTCCCGTTTCAGTTAGATAAATTATAGGACCAAGATTCATATCGGTAGAAGTTTCAAACTGTTTTGCTTTGTTTATAGCATCTTTGATTGCCATTTCTCTAGCTTTTGTTTCCAAAACTTCTACATTTTCTATAGAAAATTGAATACTATTAATCCTAGTAACTTCGCCCCCAGCCGCTAAGGAACCATCAACGATCTTCCCAATTCGTGATAAATCACGAACCGTTACACTTAACGTATTATTAACTACATATCCATCAATAACTCTTTCCTGATCACCATTAACTTTTTTCCAAACGTATTGCGGAGCCATTGATAGATTTGTTGTTCTTATATCGTCTTCTATGATCCCATAACCTAATAGATTTTTTATAATTGCAGACATCGATTCAGCTGAATCAGATCTTGCTTTTGAAAGAGTTTTACGTTTAACTTCAACTCCAAGAGATACGAAAGAAATATCTGGTTTACCCGAAACCTGGCCTCTACCACTAATCCAGACACCATTTTGTGAGTTATTATTGTTTACGAACTGTGAAGTCCTTACCATACCTGATTCATCAACAGCAGCAAGGATTCGCTCAACATATTCAATCTGTCCTTGATTTAATTCATTCTGTGATTCGGAATTTAATTTTTCATCCGATTTCTCTTGGGATGAGCACGAAAGACATATTAGAAAAGATAGAAATAACAAAAGGATATTTGAACGAGTGATCAACTATTTGTACCACCACTAATTTAATTGAAAGAAACCGCCAAACTAATACGATTTAGTTTGACGTATGGACCTTATGTAAAGAGTCGAAACAATAATAGTTATCAAAGAAAATGTTATAAACCATATAAATCTATCTGAACGATCAATTGAACCGGATTCGTAACTTTCCACAGATCCATCTGATTGACTTAGCTGTATCACTTTTTCTGGATTTATATCTGATTCAATTACCTCAGGACTTGCCATAAAAGATTGCAATATCGGCATATCGCCCTGAGAACTTTGAGAAGTTGTAAGCATCCCACCTACAAGAACAACTAAGAACAAAACTGCTGCATAAGCAAGAATCCTTACTGGAGCAGCAAAAGGAATACTTCGAGAAGACTGCTTGTAAACCTTGGGTAATACAAATTGTCTAGGAGATTTCACTGATGGGAGTGAACGTAATACGTTTACAGTCTCACTAAGTTGATCCAAACGAAAAGAACAGTCTGTGCAAATAGTCAGATGAGTCTCTACTTCCATAAAAGATTCAGAAGTAAGTTGGTTGTCTATATGCTCAGAAAGCACTTCGCTGGTAAGATGTTCAACTTTACTGTTTGAGAATAAACTCATTATTTACTCCCCCCTCGAATGTTCTAACGAAATTGAGCAGGTAAAAGTTCCCTTTGTTCAACTAATTGAAGACGAACAGACTCTCGCGCTCTACTTAAACGTGATTTTACTGTACCAATAGGTGTATCCAGAATAGTTGAAGTTTCCTCATAACTCATACCCTGTACATCAACAAGAATTAAAGCTAGTCTTTGATCTTCAGGTAAGTTTAAGAGAGCTTCTTGGATTATCCCTGAAAGTTCTTTACGAATAGCGAAACTATCAGGAGATTCCAAGTTGCTTGTTAATACATATTCAGAAGTTTCTTCTATGACTTCGAGAGATTGGTTCTTTCGAATCCGTGGAGAACGAAGATAATCCCTACAAGCATTCGAAGCAATTCTGTATAGCCAAGCCCGAAAGTTACCTTCTTTAAACCGCCCTATGTTTTTATAGGCTGAAACAAATGCTTCCTGAGTCATATCTTCTGCAGCAGAAGGGTCGCCTAGAATTCGGTAACATACGTTATATATCTGCCCTTGGTATTCTAGTACCAAGAGATTAAATGCTTCGACATCACCATTTTTGCTGGCCTGAAGAAGTGTA
Organism: uncultured Chloroflexota bacterium; assembly: GCA_913045315.1. Taxonomy (GTDB): domain Bacteria; phylum Chloroflexota; class Dehalococcoidia; order Lucifugimonadales; family UBA1127. The sequence goes on from CAJWQJ010000008.1 coordinate 41,381, forward strand.
TTCTCATCCATTAGCATCCACCAATAAGATTAGTTGGTGTAATCTTACACTAAATTAGTTATCTCGCATACTATCTCGGGTATTGAATAAACATTATACTCTATATATTAATGATACCCATTACCATTTAGAAATTTTTATTATCTGTTTATTTATATGAAAAAAATCATTATTGATACCATACAAACAATTTTAGCTGCCATTGCTGTTTTCCTTATATTACAAACATTAGTAGGTGGATCTAAGGTTGAGGGTGCCAGCATGGAAGGCTCTTTACCTCATAATTCATATGTACTTGTAAATAAAATAAGCTATCTTCAACCAATGTTTTGGACAACCTCAAATTCAAAACTGACTGACTCGTCATATTTATTTAATCCACCGAAAAGAGGCGACATAATAGTTTTCAGTCCTCCATATCCAAACAATCCTGATTATGTAAAACGTGTAATTGCAATTCCTGGGGATAAAATCCATATAAAAAACGGAAGGATACTAATAAATGATACGATTTTACAAGAACCGTACGTATCAAATATAGGAAACTATAGCATGCATTCTATTACAATCCCTCCTGGCAAAGTTTTTGTACTTGGAGACAATCGATCTTTCAGTGAAGATTCTCGTTCATTTGGCCCTATAGACAGACAAAATATTGTAGGTAAGGTTTGGTTTACAATTTGGCCAATAAATCAATAATTTTTCACCTAAAATCTACTAGTAATTTTATTATGTCAAGTCTATGTTATTAATGGTTATATCTTTACTAAGTAATGGTGGTTAATTTATATATCTGCTATCATATATTGGGCCGTTAGCTCAGCTTGGCAGAGCACCGGACTTTTAATCCGTGCGTCCAGGGTTCGAATCCCTGACGGCCCACATCGACAAAAATTACCTATCATAACTTTCCATATACAGGGGATAATTTAGTTGTGGAATCCTATTTGAAGTCAAAAAAAATTTTCTATGGATGGTGGCTTCTGGTTGGCTCTACAGGCGTAATGGTAATGCAAGGTGCATTCAACGCCTACGGTTTCCCAGTTTTTTTTGTCCCATTAGCTGCATCCTTAGGAACAAATAGGGGTTTACTATCAATGGCTTTTTCATTTAGTAGACTTGAAAGCAGCCTTCTTGGTCCATTTGAAGGATACCTTATAGACAAACTAGGCCCAAGAAAAATTATGTACCTCGGATTTGCTATTTGGGGACTTGGTTTTCTCCTTTTTAGTAGAGTAAATTCAATAACAACATTCTTTATGGTTTTCCCAATCATTGCACTTGGAGCTAGTCTTGCAGGATTTCTACCTGCAATTACTGCTGTTAACAATTGGTTCTCTAAGCGTAGAGCATTTGCAACTGGGATTACATCTGCAGGAGTAAATCTTGGGGGAATTTTAGTTGCTTTATTAGTACTAAGTATATCATCAATAGGATGGCAATCTACTTCATTTTTATTAGGGATAATAATATGGATCGCTGGATTCCCGTTGGCAAAAATTATTCGACATAAGCCCCAAGATTACGGTTATTTGCCTGATGGGGAATTGGATCCGGTAGTTTTAAATGAAAATCTAAGTAGTGACAATTATTTGCAAGTAGAAAGCTCCGATTTTTCATGGCAGCAAGCTTTAAAAACTCCAGCTTTCTGGTTACTTGCTTCCGCTCATGGATTTTCATTATTTATCGTTGGCACAGTTTCGATTCACCAAATGCCTCTTTTGGATGATGCTGGAATTACATTTGAAATGGCAGGAACCATTGTTGCAATAATGACTGCTATTGCTATGGCAGGAAGGGTTTTAGGGGGATATCTAGGGGACAAATTTGGAAGGAAACTTATCCTTTTAGCATGCTTTAGTATGATGTCAATCGGTGTTTTATTATTAGCTACAACAAAAACCGTAAGTCAGTCTATACTTTATGCTTTTTTTTATGGACTAGGATACGGTGCACGAGCTCCAATACTAGTAGCTTTAAGGGGAGAATACTTTGGACCTAAAAACTTTGCAACAATCATGGGACTTTCTCAACCAATAATGGTTATTGGGACATTTTTTGGCCCTGTAGCCGCTGGATATGCATATGACTTGCAGGGAAGTTACACTACAATTTTTACCATAATTGCCGGACTTAACATGATAGGTGCAATTTTAGTATTTTTTATTAAACCACCTTCAATAAATGACTATCAATCTTAAGCACATTACAAAACTTACAATAGCCTACAAATAGTCAACCCTATTATGAAACCAAAAAGTATTGCAACTAAAGAAAAAGTAAAATCACTACTAAGTATTTTTTTCCAATAAATTTGTTTTTTCATGTATATTAAACACCACTCATATAAAATTCATCTATTTTTTCTAGCATCAATAAAACTTTTTATAAAAAATATCATTGCGAATAAAGAAGTTCCAATCATCACCAAAACTCTGATTAAGCCTACACCTCCATCGTCTAGTGACTTAGGCAACCTCATTCCAACTAGTGCTAATAAAATTACCATGGTAAACAATATTGCAACATGTGAAACAATCATATTCAAATGAGGTTTCCTACTAGTTATGAAATAACATAAAAAAAGGATTATCCCAAAGACTACCGGAATTAATGCTGTCGGAGATGATAACTCAATATATCCCCAAAACCCCATAACTATTAAGGATATTGAATTCAATAAATTTGCTCTAGTAGGATTCATTTTATATTCCTTTTTAAAATATTGTGTCTTTTCAATTATAGTATATATCAAATTTATCTAAGGGGGTGACCAAATTCCACTTTATCATATAATTCACCCTCAATCAGCAGAAACCTGTTTCGGAGCACCTAATCCAGAAAATGAAAAAATGGATTTATGGAGAGAGGTTGGAAAAAATGCTGAAGAAAACAATGTAGAAATTAAATTCTTCAAAGTAAATCCTACTAAACATACTTTTTTTTCTCCTACTAGATGCTAAAGATTATTCCGACATTGAAAAAACAATTGGCAAGTGTAAAAAAACAGGTGATTTTACAATAACACCAGTAACAGATCATACTTTTTTTTAAAAGTGACCTCTAAGGAAATCGATACCACTTTTTTCAACCATTACTTATCTAGATTTCTCCAAAATAAAAAGAATTTCTACTTCTTTTTATTTTTACTTCTAAAAAAAGTGACTGAACCCATGATAATAACTAAAATTACTAAAGCCAAAAATATTATCAGTTCATCAGACGAACCCTTAGAATCACTTACAACATGTAAATTTATCTCATCCAAATGCCAACTATGAGCATGATTAATTTTCACCTTTGCACCTCATGAATCATGAAAATTTTTCCATATGAATATTACTATAATTTTTTCTAGGTAGCGATTTCACGCCAAGACTGTTATTGTACACCACGTTTAATCTTAATTAGGGTAAACGATAAAGGAGATTGGCATATGGCAAAAAGCATTAAATGGGGAATATCGATACCTCAAATCTTCCCTAACGCTACACCTGACATCGATTTCATCAAAAATTTCATTCTCAAGGCAGAAGAATTAGGGTATCACAGTCTATGGGTACAAGAACACATCGAAGAGTATCAGCCTTCTATGGATCCTATAGGTTTATTAAATTTTGCCGCAACGCTTACCTCTAGAGTGAAAATGGGTACTTCTGTACTTTTACCTATTTTTAGAAACCCTGTTCACCTTGCCAAATCACTTTCAACTTTAGATATAATGTCAAAAGGTCGTTTTATATATGGAGTTGGTTTAGGAGCACTACCAGAACAGTATTCATCCTTTGGTTTCAAAAATGAAAAGCGAGTTAAGCAATTCTTAGAAGGTTTACGTGTATTGAAATCTCTTTGGGTCCAAGAATCAACAAGTTTTGACGGAGAATTTTGGAAATTAAACGAGGTTGCCATTTATCCTAAACCAGTACAGTCTCCCCATCCACCCATATGGTTTGGAGGTAGACACCCTGATGCACTTAAAAGGGCTGTACTGAACGGAAATGGTTGGATTGGTGCAGGGGGATCTTCAACTGAAACATTCGTTCAGAATGTAAAGGACTTAAGAATAATCTTGGATAAAAATCAAGTTGATCCTGCAAAATTCCCTATTGCCAAAAGAGTATATATTGCACTGGACAATGACGAAAATCGAGCAATAAATAGACTTGAGAAATGGTTTGCTGATAGATATAAAAATAATCGAGCAAAAGAGGTTTGCGTATGGGGCAACCCTGAGAAATGCATCCAGGGCTTAAACGATGTTATTGAGGCAGGAGCTCAAATTATTCAACTTGATCCAGTATTTGATCAATTAGAACAAGTCGAAAGTCTAAAAAATGATGTTATCGATAAAACATAAGTAAATTGATTAAAGTTCTCCTATGTTCGTTTCAAATAAAATATTATAGAATATAATAGTGTAGTTCTACATTGAAATTGCTTTCACTTTTAAGGGGGTAGCACATTGACAACCATATCAGATAATCAATCCAAACGAGGACAAGAACACTATCGACTAGTAGGTGGAAGACCTATCCGACACGATGGTGTTGATAAAGTAACGGGTAGGGCAAAATATGCTGCAGATATAAAAATGGCAGGTGTAGTGCATGCTAAGCTTCTAAGGAGCCCTCATGCTCATGCAATTATTAAAAACATCGACACCAGTAAAGCTCTTAAACTCGATGGCGTATTAGCTATAGTTACAGGACATGACATGCCTTTCGTTGCAGACCGAATGACCGATTTAGGCGAAGAAATGGGAAACTTACGATTGATTTCGGAAAATTGTCTTGCTCATGACAAAGTTTTATATCAAGGTCACGCGATAGCTGCAGTTGCAGCAAATGACATAAATATTGCCGAACAAGCGCTTAATCTAATTGAAGTTGATTATGAAGTTTTACAACCTGTTTTAAATGTCAAAGATGCGATGGCTGAGAATGCTCCTTTACTTTTTGAAAACCGACTTAAAACTCAAGTCAGACTTAATTCAATATTAGACGAAAATGCTCCGGAAAAATTCAGCAATATTGCTTCTCACATTAATCTAGAAAGAGGTGATATAGAAGAAGGCTTCAAAAACTCTGACATAGTGGTAGAACGAGAATACAATACTAAGATGGTCCATCAAGGATATATTGAACCACAAAGCTCTACTGCTTTCTGGTCACGAGATGATTACGTTACATTATGGACAAGCACCCAAGCTCCATTTGGAGTACGAGCAACAACTTCAGAATTATTAAATATACCTGAATCAAATGTTAAAGTTGTCCCAATGGAAATTGGTGGAGGATTCGGGGGGAAAATTGGCACATACTTAGATCCTGTTGCCGCATTACTTTCAAAGAAAGTTGGACATCCAGTTAAACTTTCTATGGGACGAAAAGACGTCTTTGAGGCAACGGGCCCAACTTCCGGAAGTCATATGCGAGCTAAAATTGGTGCTACAAAAGATGGAAAAATAAAAGCAGTTCAAATGTTTGTTGCTTTTGAAGCTGGAGCATATCCAGGTGCACCAGTTGCTGGTGGAACTAATTGCGTTCTTGGCCCTTATAAAGTTGAGAACTTCAAAATCGATGGGTACGATGTAGTTGTAAATAAACCCAAAACATCAGCATATCGAGCTCCTGGAGCACCTATTACAGCATTCGCTCTTGAACCAGTAATAGATGAAATTGCTAAGAAACTCGATATGGACCCAATGGAATTTCGGCTCAAAAACGCCACTGAAGAGGGTGATAGGAATGTAAATGGTGTAGCTTATCAAAAGATTGGCTGCATCGAAGTGGAAGAAGCCATACTAGCTAGTGAACATTATAATTCACCCCTCGAAGGTCCTAACCGTGGAAGAGGTGTAGCAATGGGATATTGGGGTAATGCAGGCCTTCAATCTTCAGCTACAATAGTAGTAAATACAAACGGAACTATTAATCTAATAACTGGATCAGTTGACATAGGAGGAACAAGAGTTTCAGTCGCAATGCAAGCTGCTGAAATACTTGGCATTGAAACTGAAGATGTTACTCCTACTGTAGGTGATACTGACTCAATTGGCTGGACGGGACTTACCGCTGGAAGTAGAACTGCTATGTCAACAGGACTAGCTGCTATAAATGCTGCCCATAAAATTATAGATGAAATGAAAACACGAGCTGCAATTCTTTGGGAAACACAACCTGAAGATGTAGATTTCTCTGCTGGGAAATTCATATCAACTAAGAACACAGAAGACAAACTCACTTTTAAAGAACTTGCTGGAAAGATCATGACCACAGGTGGCCCAATTAGCGCATCTGCCTCCTCAAACCCATCCCATGTGGGAGTATCGTTTGCCGGACACATAGCAGATGTAGAAGTTGACCCAGATACTGGAAAAGTCACCCTGTTACGATATACAGCAGTACAAGATGTTGGACAAGCAGCTCATCTCAGCTATGTTGAGGGACAGATGCAAGGAGGAGCAGCTCAAGGAATTGGATGGGCATTAAACGAAGAGTATTTTTATAATGACCAAGGAACTATGGCTAATTCAACTTTCCTTGATTACCGAATGCCAATTGCTCTCGACCTTCCAATGATAGAAACTATAGTCGTTGAAGTACCTAGCCCAGGTCATCCATTCGGGATTAGAGGCGTTGGTGAAGTTCCAATCGTGCCACCAATGGCTACCATCGCTAATGCAATTGCAGATGCCGTCGGTGTGAGAATGACTGAATTGCCAATGAACCCTGGAGCAATCCTTGATGGGTTAAATAACAAATAAATTATATCAAACTGAATAAGCTGCTCGAAATGTAGCTTGTTCAGTTTGAAATGAAAGTTGCAACAATGTCAGTTCTTGCAAAAATCACACGAATTCAGCAAGAAACCTCTCTTATTCGTTCCTTCAGGCTGGAATTAGAAGATAGTAGATTCTCTTTTCTGCCAGGTCAGTGGGTTGATTTCTACAAAGACATTGAAGGAGAACTTCGAGTGGCTGGCTATTCAATCATTTCACTTCCTTCCCAAAAAGGATTTATCGATTTGGCTGTGAAGAAAATTGGAACAAATCCTGTTACAAAATATTTACATGATGGTGTAAAACTTGGTGATACAGTTTACGTCGATGGTGGATATGGAGATTTCTTTTTCACAAAGGATATGGGAACTTCAGTAGTTTTAATCAGTGGTGGAATAGGTGTAACCCCCTTACTTGGGATATTACGATACATTCAGGATGAAGCACCAGAAGTACAAGCAACTATGCTTTATAGTGCTAAATCACAAGAAGAATTTCTGTTTCATAATGAATTCTTAGAAATCGAAAATAAAAACGAAAATATAAATTGCATATTTACCATAACTCAATCCGATAATTTAAAAAAATGGAATGGTAGTATAGGCAGAATTGATATGGATTTAATTAATAGAACTAACCTCAAGCCAGAAACAATCTTCTACATTTGTGGTCCTCCTGCCATGGTTGAGGACTTACACAAACTTTTACTCTCAAATAAAATCCCCAGTGATCGTATTTATACTGAAACGTGGTAATAAATGCTATTACTCAACATGATAAATGCTGCCAGATTAAACAAAAACTATTATCAAAAAATAGCTTTGGATATCGAATCTACTACTAAGGCATTTATGATAGTCATTCTAATGTCAATTGCTGCAAGCATGGGAATATTTAGGCCTACTACATTATCTGAACTTTTTGGATCAATCATTATTACCATACTTTTATGGATGCTATGGGTATTTATAGTATACAATTTAAGCAATTTATTTCTACGAAAAGCCGAGCAGGTTAGAAGTTGGGGTTCATTATTTCGAACCCTTGGAGTAGCTCAATCTCCCGGAGCATTGCATATGATAGGAGCTTTCATTTCTCCCGAACTAATTGCTATTGGTGACTCTATAAGTTATTTCCTCGTATGGATTATAATAGGTTGGCAGATTTCATGTTCTTTGTATGGTATTTATTCACTTATTGAAGAAAGTTACTCAATCAAAACCGCTGCAGGAATTACATTCGGTAGTTATATCCCTTTCGTAGCAATAATTCTATTATTAACAAGAATATAAAAAAGAGTGCGTTTTATAAAACGCACTCTTTTTTATATTTATTTCAGGCAACTATCTAACTATGCCACCATCCCTTAATGCAGACGCTTGATCAGAAGAATAACCTAATTCTTCAAGTATTGTGTCAGTATGTTCCCCAGTTATAGGACCAAGACTTCGAACTGTAGCTGGGGTATCGGAGAATTTAGGACCAAAGCCTACGTGTTTTACTGTTTCACCATCAACTTCTCCAACTGTCATGATCAAATTTCTAGCTTGAACATGATCATCATTTTCCATGTCGTCTATATCAAGGATTCTTGCAACAGCAATATCTCCAGCATTTTGAAGATAATCTACCCATTCATCTCGAGTTTTTGTTTTGAAATCTGCAGTAAATGCAGCAAATTGTTCTGGGTGTTTAGACTTATCATGTTGAAAAGGAATGAAGTCATCATGCCCCAAAGCCTTACAAAGCGGTTCCCAAAAATGTGCTTCCATACAACCTAGACTCAAATATTTACCATCACTACACTGATATGCTCCATAATACGGTACAGCACCTGCAGTAGCTGTAGTGCCTCGTCTTCCTACTTCACCTGAAGCAAGATAGGAACTAATCATTGATGATATAAGGTATGTAGATCCATCAGACATAGCAATATCAACATTCTGCCCCTTGCCAGTTCTCTCTCTGGAGAATAAGGCGCCTAAGATAGCCATTGCAGCATGAAGACCACCACCAGCGAAGTCAGCAACGATATTCTGTGGTGGTATTGGTGGACCACCATCATTCCCAATCAAAGATAATGCCCCACCCACAGATATATAATTGATATCATGACCTGGCACCAATCTTAAAGGTCCAGTTTGTCCAAATCCCGAAATTGAACAATAAATTAATCTCGGATTAATTGCACTTAATGTTTTATAATCTGCATTTAGACGATCTACTACACCTGGACGATATCCTTCTACTAGAACATCCGCATCCTTAACAAGCTTATGTAGAATCTCTTGACCTTGAGCATCACGGAGATTAACAGCCATACTTCTCTTATTTCTATTTAATGCATTGAATGCAGCTGCTCTCTTAGCTTGTTTCTTTTGCTCCGAAGTTTGAGGTCCTCCATCTGCAGGAGGTTGCTCAACTCGAAGCACTTCTGCTCCTAGATCACCTAATATCATTGTGCAAAATGGACCAGGAGCCATTCTTGTTAAGTCAATAACCTTTATACCTTCTAAAATCGATGTCAATTTTCCCCTCCTAATTTACTGATTCTTAAATCAAACATACTCAGGAGTGGTATTCTATCCTCGAAATGATTAAAACAAAAGGTTATTAAACAAATAATTAATTTAATGTTTATAAATTTGCTTTTCTATCTCATAAATCAATCTAGAAATATTACTATTATCAATTTTATTTAAAGGAAAATTGTATTCTTTGGAGTTGAATAAATTCACAGTAAAAATTTTTAAATAAGGAATTCTTGTAAACCACCAAATTATGATTCCAGAAATGCTTGTTAATAACGCAATAATCATAAATACTTTTTCGGGATTTGTTACTATCGATAATAAACAAACCAAAACTGAAAGGATTAATAAGCTATTTTTGGTGATATGCTTTCGTTCTACGAATTCTACATCTTCATAACGTACATAATCATCTACATGGTTATGTACAGAAATAACGTCTTTAATGATCAATTCATCGTTTGATCTATGCACTATTCTTTTATCAGTCAAAATGATATTACCCACTGAAAAAACTACTATTTCTTCAGGAAAAATATCATTAGAATAGCTGTATTTATCCAATTTAACCCTTAAATTAATAAATATATTTACATTAACAATAACGTTTTTCTAAGCACAGATACTATAAAAATGATAACCTTTTTATAGTATCTGTGTCATTATCGATATTGAAATAAAAAAGGAAGTCAAATGAGCATAATAGGTTTTATAGGTGGAACTGGTCCAGAAGGCAAAGGTTTAGGACTCCGAATGGCAATGGCCGGACATGAAGTAATAATAGGTTCACGAGATAGTCTAAGAGCAACGAATGCTGCTAATGACATTAAAGAACTCACAAATACAAAACTCATTATAAAAGGTGCTGACAATAAACAAACTGCCACCGAAAGTGAAATAGTTTTTATTACTGTCCCCTATGAAGGCCATCAAAACACACTGATCGATCTTAAATCAGAGCTATCTGGAAAAATTGTGGTTGATACTGTTGTGCCACTTAAAGTTAGCAAAGGGAATTTTGAGTCTATTGAAGTGCCTTCCGGATCCGCTGCAGAAGAAGCGTTTATAAATTTGCCTAATTCACACGTAATCGGTGCTTTCCACAACGTTAGTGCGGTTGAATTACTTAAACCAACCACTTCAGTTGATTGTGACGTAATCATTACGGGAAATAATTCCGAATCAAAAAATATCATAATGCAACTCGCGGAAGGAATAAATGGAATTCGAGCAGTTGATGGAGGAAGAATCGAAAACACAAAACAAATTGAGGATTTAACTATTCTTCTTTTAAATATAAATAAAATTTATAAAAAGCACTCAATGATCAAAATTGTAGGATTATAATTCTTCTCTATGCAGATAAACGTCATTACCATCTAATGTTACATGATATGAATCAACATCTTCGGTAGAAGGCCCTTGAAGACATTTACCATCTTGAAGGTTAAACCTGCTTCCGTGCCATGGGCATTCAACTTCACAACCTTCAAGCAAAATTCCATCTTCAAACATTGGCAGATCTGCATGGGGACAATTATCAGAAATTGCAAAGATCTCTCCATTTATATTAGCGACCAAAACTCTTTCATCTAATACATCTACAGCTTGTATAGTTCCACCTTCAAAGTCAGATACTATTCCAATTTTTATTAATTCGGCCAATTAAAGCTCCTCATACCAATTAACGAAAAAGAATTTCTTTCCCTCCAGTACCTAAAGTCCAATAGTATATTATGTATAGCCCCGCACCTAATAAAAGAATTTTTCCAGCACTATTTACATACGGCAACACTATTCTAACAAATTCCTGAGCAGTTTTTCTAGATAGAATTGATATTATTGTTATGAAAATAAGTGCTAATCCCATTCCAAACGAATAGGAAATAAACATTCCTAACCCTTCTATCATTCCTATATTTGCCATTACACTTACTACAACAACAAGAAAAATAGGAAGTGCACAACTTAGTGATACAATTGCATAGGCAATTCCAAATAAAAATACTCCGACTAAATTATTGCCACGATCTAGTCCAATACGGCTAGCCATCACAATACCTAATGATTGACCAGAAATTATTAACCACAATGATAGAAAAACAATTATAATTCCTGTAATTAACCCAGCAATTGGGATGTAATTTATGATTAATCTACCACCTGAAACAATTATTATTCCTACACTGCCAAATATGGTTATAAATCCCAAAGTGCTTACCGATCCATTAATTATTCCTTTTGTTATTGCCCAATAAAAAGGGATTTGTGCATTTGAACCTATCAACTGATATCCTATATACGCAGGAAGCATTGCTGCACCACAAGGATTTACAAGTGCAAGCATCCCGGCAGAAATAGCATATATAACTGGTAAATCCAAATAAATTACCCCCTCAAAAAACTAAATTAATCTTAACATTAATCATACAAATCTCTAAACAATTCAAATTAAAATTAGATTGACTATTCTCCATAATAAACGTTAGAATACACTATGGAAGCAAGGTCATTTAAACAAATTCAACGAGCTTACGGATTTGATGAAGTTGCTATTGCCCCTGGTCCAATAACTCTGAACCCAGAATTCTCTGACACCTCTCTTACCTTAGGAGAACATCACTTCGAAATTCCATTAATTGCTTCAGCTATGGACGCTGTTGTTTCCCCTGGGTTTTCTGGTCATATGTCAAATGCTGGTGGATTTGGAGTTCTTAACCTTGAAGGGATCTGGACAAGATATCAAAACGCAGAAGACATCCTGCAGGAAATAAGCACTACACCATTAGATCAAATTACAACTTTATTCCAAAGACTTTATAGCGAACCAATCAAGGATGCTTTAATCGAACAACGTATAAATGAAATAAAATCAACTGGAGCTGTAGCAGCAGTTTCAATGACACCACAGCGCACAAAACATTTTTCCAAAATTGCCGTCGAATCTGGTGTTGATATTCTGGTTGTTCAAGCTACAGTAACTACTGCACGGCATACCTCAAAAAGTGAACGAGGATTAATACTCTCCGATCTTGTAAAAGAAATAGATATTCCTATTGTTGTTGGTAATTGTGCTACGTATGATGTAGCTATGGAACTATTGGAAGAAGGTATTCACGGATTATTAATAGGCATAGGACCTGGAGCAGCATGTACGACTAGAGAAGTTGTTGGAGTTGGAATACCTCAAATAACTGCAACAATTGAATGTGCGGCTGCCAGAGAAGATTATTATAATCGTACTGGAAGATATGTGCCAATCATTACAGATGGTGGCATTCGCACCGGTGGAGAATTATGTAAAGCATTGGTTGCAGGAGCTGATGGTGCAATGCTTGGCACTCCGTTTGCTCAAGCTGTCGAAGCACCAGGTTTGGGGTACAACTGGGGTATGGCTACTCCTGATCCTGCTTTACCTCGAGGAACAAGGATTAACGTAGGTACTAGAGGCTCTTTAAAAGAAATACTTTTCGGACCTTCACTTTTGACAGATGGAACAATGAACTTTATTGGAGCCCTTAAAGCATGTATGGGAATGGTAGGAGCTGCAAATATAAGAGAATTGCAGCAAGCAAGTCTAATTTATGCACCTGACATCAAAGCTGAAGGTAAATCTTTCCAAGCTGCACAAAAAAGTTAATCTTCAACTACTCTAATTATGAGCACACCTTATGGATAATTCCTCAAATATATTAATAATTCAAACAGGACTTATATTTTTAATTATTTTAGTTGCAATTCTTTTGATAATATTAATATGGGTAATTGTTGAATTAAAAAAAGCAATTCGAAAAGGGAACTTGAGAAGGATTCAATTATCTAGTGGAAATGCAATTGATCTTCAATCAGAAAGAATGTTTACTGTTACTGATGACATTATCGGTGAAACAGGTCAGGCAGTAACTGATTTAACCCCTCAAGGAGTAGTGTATATACATAATGAATACTGGAGAGCTACTTCTGTAAGTGTTCAGCCTATTCAAAAAAACTCAAAGGTTGTTGTTCTTGAGATGAACGGCTCAGATTTAACTGTAACATCAACAGAAAATTAATAGACTTTTATTGGAGGGAAATATGGCAATACTTAATTTTTTAAAAGACTACGAGCGAATCGCAAGATTTCGTTGGGGTAACTTTGATGGGCTAAAAGGACCTGGACCAGTTTTCATGATACCAATTATGCACTCAGGTCCAAAAGTTGACTTAAGAACAGAGGTAATAGACATCCCTAGACAAACTAATATTACAAAGGATAATGCTCCAATAGCAATCGATTTCCTAATTTACCTAAGAGTAATGGAAGAACATGCCGATCGAGCGATTTTACAAGTAGAAGATTATCGATCAGCAGTAATTGGATTGGCGACCACAACTTTAAGAGCAGTTATAGGTGATATAGATCTAGATGACGTTCTCTCTCAACGAGAAAGAATAAACAATCTTTTGCGTGATAAACTCGATTCAGAAACAGAACGCTGGGGAATTAAAGTTACAAATGTCGAAATCCGTGAAATAGAACCACCTGCAGATATCCAAGAAGCAATGAACAGGCAAATGTCAGCTGAAAGAGTTCGAAGAGCCGTAGTCCGTGAGGCTCAAGGAACGCGAGAAGCTGCAATCACTGTGGCTGAAGGAGAAAAACAAGCCGCAATTCTTACCGCTGAAGGACAGCGCCAATCAGAAATATTACATGCTGAAGGAGAAAAACAAGCCGCAATTTTAAGAGCAGAAGGATTTAGCAGTGCCCTAGAACTTATAGAACAAATCGCGAAAAATATAAGTGGAGATACTCTTTCTTTACAATATTTCGAAACCCTTAAACATATTGGAGCAAGTGATTCTACCAAATACATTTTGCCAATGGAATTCACAAATGCTTTAAAGCCTTTTATTAACAAAACTCAAGTTGAATAGATTGTTTTCAGCAAGATTTGAAAATCCAAAGACTTTTAAGTAAATAAAAATTTTTTTTCGTTCGTTATTTATTGTAATATACCGTTTTCCTTCAATACCTCAATTTCATCGCTGTCCATTCCCAATATATCTGAGAGAACCATATCAGTATGTTCTCCAATTGAAGGAGCAGCAAATTGATTATCAGGAGTTTTTGGAAGTCGAAAGCTTGGTCCATCATAAGGAACATCCCCCATAGTGCTGTGATTTAAAACTCTAAAATGATTTCGATGCACTAATTGAGGATCTTCATGCAAATCTTTAGTATTAGCAACGATACCTGCAGGAATATTTGAACTTTGCAATTTTTCTTGTAAACTCCAAGGTTCAAATTTTGAAGTCCATTCTGATATGTTCATGTCAATTTCATCTTCATATTGTTTCCGACCTTCAAACGATAAGAATTTTTTGTCACTTGCCCATACTGGACTACCCATAGCTTCTACTAGGCTTTTCCATTCTTCATCATTAGATATGGCAATTGCAATCCAACGATCATCACCTTCACATTGATAAGCACCATGTGGAGCATGTTCATTTGATCTGTTCCCTTGCCTCTGAAAAATTCTACCATTTACAGTGTATTCCATGACCGAAACAGCAGAAAATTGTATGCCAGCCTCTATTTGTGATTGATCAATATACTGACCTATTCCTGTTCGGCGTCTATAATCCAAAGCACCAACAAGAGCAGCAGTTAAAAACCTAGGAGAAACAAAGTCAGTATATGCTCCATAAACATACGTAGGGCCTCGATCTGGCCATCCAGTAATAGTATAAAAACCTGCAATACCCCCGCCAGTATTTCCGGCTCCAGCAAATAGTGCATGAGGACCAGTTTGACCCTGTTGACATGTGCTGAACATTATAAGATCAGGCTTAATCTCTCTTAAACTTTCATAATCCAAACCCCAATTTTTCATTGCTTTAGGTGTATAACTTTCAGCAACAATATCAGCCCACAAAACTAGTTTTTTTGCAATTTCAATTGATTCTGGTTTCGACATGTCCATAGATAAGCTATATTTGCTGGAATTAAAATTTGCAAAAAACTGACTATTGTTAATTCCCGGTACGCCATTCAAAGCTGGTTGTCCTAACCTTAAACTATCAGGACGAGTTGCTGACTCTATGTGTACAACTGTAGCACCATGATCAGCTAAATATTTTACTGTTATTGGGCCAACACCAATCCATGCAAAGTCTGCAATTTTTATTCCTTCAAAAACCTTGCTAGTCATTCCACTACCTCCCCATTTAACATTATATGATTGATTCGTTCTTTAGCTGCTGGAATAATGAATTATCAATTGCTAATTCATTTATGAAAATTTCATCATTATGTTCACCAATGGTTGGCGCAGATCGATGAATAACTATAGGAGTTTCACTCATTCTAAGAAAAGGACCTGGTAATCGAATTGTTTTTTCTAAGTATGGGTGGTAAACATCTATAAGGTATTTCCTAGCTTCTAACTGTTCACTTTCAGCTATATCTTTACCGTTTGTCGCAGTTCCTAGTCGTAATTGTCTTTTTAATCCTTCTGCGAACAATTCTACCTTAGTTTTAGTAAAGAAAAATTCTTGGACGTTCCCTTCAACCTTATCAACTACTTCTTGTGAAACTGAAGATCGATCGTAATCAGTGGCCCAATTTATACTTTTGATAAAATCAGATGCCATACCTTCTGAATCCATCCAATCTACCATTCCTTGAGCAACTCTTCTCTGTGAGACCGCAGCCCCTCCAGATATAGCAAAAACAACAAATCCATCCTTACAAGCCCAAGTTGACCGCATTTCAACCCCATTTGGATTAACATTCTTCATGTTATTTCTTCTTTTATATGTACCTAATAATGGCCAATATCCAGTAGCATCCATGTTGGTCCATATTACACATTCTTGAATTGAAACATCTACATGTTGAGTTTCTCCAGTCCCTTCTCTGTGATAATAAGCAATCATTGAAGCAGCAGCACCTTCAACACCACCATGAAGGTAAGACTGAGGGATCCCGGGTCGAACTGGTGGACGATCAGGATCACCAGTCATGTACATCAAACCTCCTCGAGCCATATTAATCAGATCTGTCGTTTTATGGTTAGAATGAGGTCCACTTTGACCATATGGAGTTATTGAGGTCAATATAATCTTAGGATTGATTTTAATCATCTCTTCATACCCTAATCCGATACTTGACAGATAACCCGGATCAAATGATTCAATAACAAAATCAGACGATTTAATTAAATTAACAACAATATTTTTTGATAATGGAGAAGCAATATCTAATGTTATGCCTCTTTTATTCATATTACAAAATAACCAGGGAAGGCTTTTTTCAGGATGAGGATCATCTTGAAAAAAAGGACTGGTATTCCGGCCAAGGTCACCTCCAGGAGGTTCAACTTTAATAACATCAGCACCTAAATCTGCAAGAACTTTACCACACATATAGCCCTTAACATCGGTCAAATCCAATACTCGTCGCCCTTGCAAAATACTATCCTGAGTATCTACAACAGCCATAATCACCTCCCCCTGAACTTGTGGATCAAAATTACCACACGACCTAATCATAAACAAGAGCAACTTTCAACGAAAAATGTTTGACAGAAATAGAAATACAAACATATGATGCAACTTAAATACAACTTAAATACAGAAATATATAGAGGTGCCATGCAGATTTATACTGGACTCAACACAAAAAAACTCGCAGATATTCCAGCCTTAGCAAAAAAAGCAGAGGATTTGGGATTTGATGGTGTAGGATTTGGAGAAGTAAGTGTTGATGCATTTCTCCCTGCAACACTTTCTGCATCTTCTACCAATCGTTTATTAGTTGGCACAAGTATAAGCCTAGCATTTGTTAGAAGCCCTATGGCAACAGCGTATACTTCATGGGGCATTCAAGAATTATCTAATGGAAGATTTGAATTAGGGTTAGGTACTCAGGTAAAAGCACATAATGAGCGACGTTTTAGTGTGCCTTGGGTAGCTCCAGCTCCTCGACTCCGAGAATTAGTAAATTCAATTCGTGCGATCTGGGACTGTTGGCAAAATGGAACAACATTAAACTTTCAAGGGGAACACTACAACTTCAATCTCATGCCACCTGAATTTAATCCTGGACCACTAGCATGTGGGATTCCAAAAATCAATATTGCAGCAATGAACACCAATATGGTTCAGTTAGCAGGAGAAGTTGGTGACGGATTTCTCCCGCATGGATTTAATACCTCAAAGTATGTAAATGAAATTACATTACCTGAACTTGAAACCGGTGCAAAACGAGCAGGTAGAACTTTGAAAGACTTCACAATAAGTGGAGGCGGATTTATTGCAAGTGGACTTGATGATAAAGAAGTTGCAAGGCAATTCGAAGTTGTACGCAGACGGATATCATTCTATGGTTCTACACGAGCTTACAGACCAGTTTTAGAAGTGCACGGATGGGAAAAAACTGGCGATCAATTACGAGAAATGTCAAAAAATAATCAGTGGGATGAAATGCCTGGATTAGTAACCGATGAAATGGTAGAAGCTTTCGCAATAGTAGGAAAGTATAAAGATTTACCTGATATGTTAAAAAAGCGATATCATTATGCCAGCAGAATTAACTTAGAATTCCCCAAAACAGCTGAGGCAGAAGAGGAAATTTTAGCGGCTATGGCAGCAATGAAATCATAAATTATCTATCTTGCATAAATGACAACTAACAATTTTATCAATCCAAATGAAAATTCTGAAGGAAATTCTTTCAAGTATGGTTCTGTGGCACTTATAGGAAAACCCAATGTGGGCAAGTCAACAATTCTCAACTCAATACTGGGTGAAAAGCTATCAATCACTTCTAGACGACCTCAGACTACAAGACATAGAATACTTGGGATACTCACAGGTAATTCATATCAAATTGAATTCCATGACACCCCTGGATTCTCTAATCACGTAAAAGATTTATTAAATCAAAGAATGCGATCAAAAATACGGGAGGTTATTGGACTAGTAGATTTAATTTTACTGGTCGTACCACCATATCCTCCATCTTTAGTTGAAAACAAACTTATAGAGGACATTCAAAAAAGTGATAGCAAATCAATATTAGTAATTAACAAAATTGATCGAGTAGTAAAACCTTCTCTTCTTCCACTTATTTCAAATTATAAAAAAACTCATGATTTTTTAGAAATAATTCCTATAAGTGCAAAAAAACATGAAGGGATTCCTACGCTTATTTCTAAAATTATTCATTATCTCCCCTACGGATCTCCTGTTTATGAAAACGAGGAAATAACAGATAGAAGTGAACGATTCATTGCTTCTGAATTAATCCGAGAACAATTATTTATACTCTTTGGGCAAGAAATTCCATTTGATACTGCAGTAGAAATAGAAACATTTAAAGAAAATTCCCAGAAGAATCAAAAGGATTTAATCGAAGCAGTGATTTATGTCAATAAAACAACTCAAAAACAAATTTTAATTGGTTCAAGCGGTAACAAGCTTAAAACCTTGGGAATTAATTCTCGACAAGAAATAGAAGTAACTTTAGGTAGAAAAATTTTTTTAAGTCTCTGGGTGCAAGTAAAAGAAGAATGGAAACAAAATCCTGCTTTCCTTGAACAAATTGGATATTAAACACTGTTATTTATAAATGTTACAAAAACGTAATCTTGCTGTAATCCTAAAGTAAAATGCATCATGTATATTTTTTTCGTATTCATAAGAAAGGAGAGTATCTTCAATGATTAAAATAGAGGCAATAGTAAGGCCAGAAAAAGTTAATCAAGTCACTGCTGCACTTTTAGATGTTGGATGCGGTGGTTTCCATTACCAAAATGTAACTGGTCAAGGCCGACAACAAGGAGTGGAAGTATTCACTGGACGGGGAGGCCAAACAGCAACTCGGGCTGCTATGCCTAAAACAATTATCACAACTGTAGTCCAGGACGATCAACAAGCTACAGTAGTTGAAGCAATTATTGCAGCTGCCAAAACAGGAGATGAAGGAGCAATAGGTGACGGAAAAATATTCATCTCAAGTGTTAGCGATGCAATCAGAGTCCGAACAAATGAATCTGGTGAAGATGTACTTTGATAACTAAGATTCAATATTTAATATCACATAAACGTAACATTTACGTAATTCTCAAGAAATAATAAGAGAATAAACTGATTTACAGAAATTTAAATACGAAAGGATCTTTTTATGGATAGCGGAAATATGGCATGGATGCTTACCGCAAGTGCTTTGGTTCTTTTTATGACGCCAGGCCTTGCTTTTTTTTACGGAGGATTAGTTAGAGCAAAAAATATTGTTAATACCATCATGTTAAGCTTTATAGCGATGGGAGTTGTCAGTATTGTATGGGTGCTTTGGGGTTATAGCTTAGCATTTGGTCCCGGTGGCAGTTTTATAGGCAACTTTGATCATTTTGCACTTAATGGAATCGCAGCGGATGATGGAGAAACATTAATATTTGTAGTATTTCAAATGATGTTCGCAATTATCACTCCTGCACTTATTACTGGTGCATTTGCTGAGAGATTTAAGTTTTCGACATATATGATTTTTCTAGTTCTTTGGGTAACTCTTGTATACGCACCTGTATGTCACTGGGTTTGGGCTGCTGATGGATGGTTATTTGAAAGAGGAGCCTTAGATTTCGCTGGTGGTACTGTTGTTCATATCAATGCTGGTATAGCTGCTGTTGCTGCAGCTTGGTTAGTTGGAAAACGACGAAATATAGACCGGGGAGTTGAACCTCATAGCGTTCCATTTGTAGTTCTAGGTGCAGGCATGCTGTGGTTTGGTTGGTTCGGTTTTAATGCTGGATCTGGTTTAGCAGCTAATGCTTTAGCAGCAAACGCATTCCTCGTCACTAACGTTGCAGCTGCCTCAGCCGCAGTTAGTTGGACAATAATTGCTCAAATAAAAACAGGTAAATTTAGTGCTGTAGGTGCAGCATCTGGTGCTGTTGCAGGATTAGTAGCAATAACACCTGCTTCTGGATTTGTAGATGTTGTTGGTGCTCTTGCCATAGGTATTGGAGCAGGTGCAATTTGCTACGGAGCAGTTCTCATTCGAGCTAAAGTTAGCTTAGATGATGCATTGGAGGTATTCCCAGTTCACGGTATAGGTGGCATCTGGGGCGCCTTAGCTACTGGCATATTTGCCGTAGAAGCTATTGGTGGTACTGCAGGTCTTCTTGAAGGAAACGGTGCACAAATGACAGAACAGTTCATAGCCGTTATAGCTACTCTCATCTATTCCTTTATTGTGAGTGTAATTATTCTAAAAGTACTTGATGTAATACCAGGATTGGGGTTACGTGTCTCTGAAAAAGACGAGGATGCTGGATTGGATATATCATTGCATGGTGAAAGAGGATACGTTCACGACGGTGCTGATTAGATGCTTTTCTAGATACAATAAAAAGGAGCTTCTATTCAAGAAGCTCCTTTTTATTGTATTGAATAACCCAAATAAATTATTATCCCAAAACAAAGATTTGCAAAACAAAAAACTATTCCATTAAATTTGTCATCCTTTAACCAAAAATAGTTAGGCTTTGAAAACTCATCAGATGTAATCGCAGGATGTAATTTTTCAACTACCCCAAGTAATATTCCAAATATAATATATTGAACTAGTATCAATAATACTGTTACAAGAATAATTGATCCTTCAAAAGAATACGCATATGTATAAATAATCCCTAAAATTCCAAATATAATCCCGCAACATAAACTTCCAAATATATAAATCCCTGATACGTCAGTAAACACCATTGAACCGATAAAATGAAATGGATTTATGCTAAATAAGTTTGGGAATTTAAAATGCAACAAATATATACTAAATAAAGCCACTGATCCGGAAAAAATACCTAAGACAGCCCCAAACAAAAGATCTAAAAATTCCAATTCCATCTTTCCTTTATATCTTAAATAAAAACTAATATAGTTAACTATTTATAAATACTCATAAAGGTTAACTTGCACAATTTACTCTGATCATTCACAATTTACTCTGATCATTATAGAATAAATCAATAAAAATTGTAGGATAAATTAGATGGTACGTGGTGGAAATGGACCTTCATTCGATGGAGGTAAATTTTTTGACTCCTTTTCAGAATTATTCAGATCTGTGTTGGGTCGAGGGTTTTCCTTTTGGCTAGTAATAATTGCAGTTATTGCAATTATTTGGCTTGCTACGGGAATATATTCAGTCAAACCCAGAGAACAAGGTGTTATCAGGTTATTCGGTTCATTTCAAGAACAAACAGGCCCTGGACTACATTGGAGATTCCCTGATCCAATAACTTCCCTTGAGCGAGTAGACACTGAGTCAATACGAACAGCTACAATAGGATATAGAATAAATGAAATAGGTACAGTAACTCAGGTTCCACAAGAATCCCTTATGCTTACAGCTGATAATAGCATCGTTGAAGCACAAATGGTTGTTCAGTACAAGGTTGGAGACGCTAGGGATTTTACTTTTAACGTTGCAAACCCTGAGAAAGTATTATTTACTACCGCAGAGGTATCACTTCGAAGCATAGTCGGTAGAACTAATCTTGTAGAAGTATTAACTACTGGTCGTTCAAAAGTTGAGCAGGATACACGATTATTTCTGGAAAACCTACTCGAAAAATATCAGGTTGGTATATTAGTTACGGATGTAAAATTACAAACAGTTGATCCACCTGAAGAAGTTAAGGATGCTTTTCAAGAAGTCACTAGGGCTCTGGAAGACGAAACTAGATTAGAAAACGAGGCAAAAGCATATGAAGCTTCTCAGATTCCTGTAGCAAAAGGTCAGGTTCAAGTGACAATCCGAGAGGCAGCAGCATATTACCAACAAGAGGTTGAACGATCTACAGGTGAAGCTTTAAGATTCTTAGCGTTACTTGAAGAGTATAGGACTGCCCCCGAGATTACCATCGAAAGACTGTATATTGAAGCTATGGAATCTATACTTCAAAAGACCGATAAAACAATAATAGACACAAATGTTGAAGTGTTACCATTATTAGATATTGATACAGGTACACCACGTTTAGGAACGCAATAGTAAAATGATAAAATCACCAATAGTAATATCCATAATAATAATAATCGCAATACTAATTTTTGGAAGCCAAGCAGTATATATAGTGGATGAAACTAATCATGCAGTTGTTACACAATTTGGTAAAATCACTGCAACTAAAAGCACGCCTGGATTGCAATTTAAAACACCATTTATACAAAATGTTTCATATCTAGATAAAAGAATCCTTACGCTAGATACCCCTAGTCAAGAATTTTTAACATCTGATGAGAAACGATTACTTGTCGACCAAGTTACTCGGTGGAAAATTACTGAACCAAAAGCATTTTTCCTCTCAGTTAGAACAGAGTCAAGTGGAGAAGCACGAATCCTTCCTATCGTTGAGGCTGAATTACGAGCACAAATTGCAAAAAATTTATACTCAACAATGATTTCCGCAAAACGTGATGATTTAATGGTCAGCGTGCAATCAGAAGTGCGTGATCGCGTCAATGAGAACGGCATAGGTATTACTATAGTTGATATCCGAACAAAAAGAGCAGACTTACCAGAAACCGTTGAACAATCAGTGTTCAATCGAATGGAGTCTGCAAGAAGGATTGAAGCTGATAGATACCGTGCAGACGGACAACAGAAAGCTGACATAATTACTTCAGAAACGAATAGATCAGTAAAAGTAATGCTTGCTTGCGGGGATCGAGTTTCTACAGAAGTAATAGGTCAAGGTGATGCTGCCGCAATAGCAATATTTGCAGAAGCATTAAGTCAGGATCCAGATTTTTACTCAGTAACCAAACGTCTTGAAGCATATCAAACTACTATCGGAACTGGAAATGACAGAGTCATTCTAAGTTCCGACTCCAATTTTTTAAGTATGTTAAACAGGGAATTGAAGTCAAAAATTTCAATTCCTATCACATCAGGACCAGTAACACCTCTCAGTGAATCACTTATAAATCCGTATGATGAAATTGCTACGAATGAACTAATAAAGCAATGTCTTCCTGACTAGTATATTTCATTATTTATAAAATGAATCAACCTTGGAAGCCATTATGAAATCGTTCCTGTGAAGATTTCTTATTTTATGAGTCCACCAAAAAATTGTTACCGATCCCCATTCAGTAATTATGCGAGGATGATGCCCTTCTTCTTCAGCTTTTTCACCCACTAAATTACTAAATTCCATTGCGTTTTTAAAATTATCAAATTTAAATGAACGAGTGAGTTTTGGTATCCCTTCCTCAATAATTATATCCCAATCAGGAATACTAACATGGAGTACTTTTCTTTCTTCATCAGTAACATGTGGAGAATCTCGCCTACAAGCAACACATTTTTCAGAACTTAGTTGCTGCATTTTTCACCCCTTTTTATCATCCGGAAGCTGTGCATCATTCATTTACATGCTACACTTAATAACGATATAAATAAAATTTACGAGAGAAACTTCTATGAATAAAATTAATTTTGAAAAGCATGTTTTGCCAAATGGTCTTCAAGTAATTCTCCATGAAGATCATACTTTGCCAGTAGTATCAGTTAATGTATGGTATCACGTAGGTTCAAAAGATGAACAATTAGGGAAAACAGGGTTTGCACATTTATTTGAACATATAATGTTTGAAGGTTCAAAACATCACAATAGAAGTCATTTTGATTCACTGCAAGTTGTTGGTGCTACTTTAAATGGATCAACAACAACTGATCGTACTAATTATTGGGAAAATCTTCCATCAAATCATCTTGAGCTTGCTATATGGTTAGAATCTGACCGTATGGGGTTTCTCCTAGAAGCTTTGGATCAACAAAGATTTGATGTTCAAAGAGACGTGGTAAAAAATGAACGAAGACAAAGCTACGAGAACAGACCATATGGAATGGCTAGCCTAAGACTTCAGAAAGAAACTTATCCACTTCCTCATCCATATCATTGGCCAACAATAGGTTTTCACGAAGATTTAGACGCAGCTAATTTGGAAGATGTGAAGGATTTTTTTCTTCGTTACTACATACCTAACAACGCAAGTGTTTCAATTGCTGGAGACATAGAACCTAAGAAAACATTAGAATTAGTCAATAAATATTTTTCTGACCTTAAGCCAGGAATGCCTGTAGAACGAATTAAATATATGGATTCACCCTTGCAAGGATCCAGTGAATTAAAATTATATGATAATGTCTCTCTCCCAAGAATTACTATTTTATGGCCTTCTGTTCCAAGATTTCACAAAGATGAAGCACCATTAGCTTTATTGGCAGGCATATTGGGAGATGGTAAGGGAAGCAGATTATATCGGTCATTAATTTATGATAAACAAATAGCTCAAAGTACTAGCTCATATATGGATGCAATGGAAATAGCTGGAGATTTTCTAATAGATGCTACCGCCCCAGATGCAAAATCTTTTCAGGAAACCAGAAACGAAATCTACAAGGAAATAGATGAACTTATTTCTAATCCCCCCTCGATGCATGAGCTGGAAAGAGTCAAGAATAGACTTGAAATGCAATACTCCAGACAGATTGCCAATATCGGAGGGTTTGGAGGAAGAGCAAATAAATTAAATTCATTCAATATATTTACAGGTGATCCTGATCAAATTAATACAGACATGCAGAGATATCTTGAAGTTTCCGATAATGATGTTAAAAGAGTTATAGACAAGTATCTTGGCTCAAGAAGAATTGAAATGTCAGTTTTGCCGGTAGAATCCTACTCTCAAAAAACTTTTGCAATAGACAGGTTTGCTCAGCCCAAACCAGATCCTGAACCAAAATATACACCACCCCAAATACATAAAGAATCATTAAAAAATGGAATGGATGTTTATATAGTTGAAAAACAAGACGTGTCTTCAGTCCTTTGTGGTCTTTTAATAAAAGGAGGATCATCAATTGATCCCATTTCACAATCTGGGATTTCATCTCTAACCACATCAATGTTGCAAGAAGGAACAAGCACCAGAACAAGCGAAGAAATTGCAAATGAATTTGAATTTATGGGAAGTAGTCTGACTAGTATTACTAGTCGAGAATATTCATTACTTGGAGCAGAAGTTCTTTCAAAGCATTTTAGGGAATCTTTATCCATTCTTTCTGATATAACCCTAAACCCAAGCTTCCCACAACATGAATTGGATAGAATAAAAGCACAACGAATCACTCAACTCAAAAGAATCCATGATGATCCAAACTCTCTTTCAGAAATCCTGTTCCCTTCCATAATTTATGGAAAGAACCATAAGTATGGCCATTCATCTATAGGAACCAACCAATCATTATCTTTAATAACTCAAGATAATATTAAAAATCATTATAGGGCAACATTTACCCCTTCCAATACAAGTCTTATCATAGTTGGTAATGTATCTGTTACTGAAGTTATAAATCTTGCTAATCAGGAATTTAGCAATTGGATACCAAATTCGATATCTATTAAGGATAACAATAATTCTGCCAAAACTTTACCAGAAAAAATCGAAATCATGCTTGCAGATAAACCCGATGCCAGTCAATCTGTTATACGAGCAGGGCACTTAACCATACCTCGATCCCACAAGGACTATCAACCCTTGATGATGCTTAATCAAATCTTGGGGGGGCAATATACCGCTAGATTAAATATGAATCTTAGACAAGACAAAGGTTATAGCTATGGATACAGATCATGGGTAGAATGGCATAATGACATATCTGCAATTGTTGCAGGTGGAGATGTTCAAACTTCCGCAACTAAGGAATCTATATTTGAAACAATAAATGAATTTGAATCTTTATATACAAAAAATCCAGTATCATCTGAAGAACTTGAGAACGCTAAATCATCAGTAATACAACAATTCCCTTCATCGTTTGAAAGTTTAAATCAAATCCTTGAACGAATTATAACAATTGTTTTATTTGATTTAGATATTAATCATTATGGTAATTACATAAACCGTATTGAGAAAATTACTCTTGATGACATTCAAAATGCAGTAACCTCTCATATAAAACCTGATCAATTAAGAATTTTAGTAATCGGTGACCAAAAAGTAATTGAGAATGACATTAGTCAACTAGGAATTCCTATTGAAATTATCGTACCCTAAAGCCAAGGAGCATATTAATTGTGAATAAAAACTATTTAAGCCCTATATTCCTCTTTATTACTTCAATTTTTATTACATCATTAATTGTTTCTAACGTTACAGGAGTAAAATTAGCATTACTTTTTGGTGAAGTATTACCTGCAGCAATTATTATTTTCCCGATTACATATATTATTGGAGATGTTCTTACTGAAGTATATGGATTCAAGAAAGCAAGATCAGTTATTTGGCTTGGCTTCTTTTGCAATCTTATATTTGTAACAGCTATATGGATAGCAGGATTATTACCCCCTGCAAGCTTTTGGTCTGAAAATCAACAATCCTATGAGAGCATTCTCGGATCTACCCCAAGACTTCTCATTGCTTCCCTTTGTGCATATGCAATAGGAGAATTAATTAATTCGCTTGTATTATCCAGATTAAAGATAGCAACAAAGGGAAAGTGGTTATGGTCAAGAACTATTAGTTCAACTGTAGTAGGCCAAGGATTAGATTCATTGATATTCATTACAATTGCATTCACTGGAACTCCAGGAATTGTTAGAATGATTCTTCTCCAATGGGCAGTAAAAGTAGTGTATGAAGTTTTGGCTACACCTATAACATATTTAATAGTCGGATATCTTAAGAAGAAAGAAAATATTGACACAACTGATCATGAAATTTCCATCCTTCCTTTTTCAAACAGCAATGATTAGAGTTCTTCATAAACTTCCATCATTTTTTTCATTCCGTAACAACGAAATCCCTCTTTCAAAAAATCATCAGGTTGAACTTCTTTCATTTTTTCGATGAATTTTTCTCTCCCCCCAGCTCTATCAACCCAATCCTGAACTTGACTACGATGAGCCATCACCGCATTAGCTTTCTGTTCAACCGTATCGCTTATATCTATAAATATATCTGGTTCCTCTGATCCCCAAAAATATATTTCTTCAACATTATGTCCTGCTAATCCCTGTTCAATATGTTCTGGGTAATGCAATCGGTCTCTTGCATAAGGAAAAACTGCATCCAAACTTACTAAGCCAGCAATACGATGATCTCTATGAATATAAAATGATTTTCGAAATGGATCTGTTGTAAATAATATATTAGGTTTATATATTCTTATGTTGTATACAAGAGCACTCCGAAAAGGATGATCATCCTCTAAGTTTCCATCACTAAATCCTAGATGAACTATGTGTTTAACTCCTAATATCGAAGCAGCTTCTTCCTGTTCTTCTCTGCGTTTATCATTTAAATACTCTTGAGACATATCTGTGTCTCGTCCACCTCTATCGCCACTTGTGGCAACTACGTAAATTACTTCCTTGCCATCATTTGTAAGTTTTGCAACCGTTCCACCACAACCAAGTTCAGCGTCATCTGGATGTGGTGTAACAACCATTACGCGTTCAATATTTTTGAATATTTCCATAGCATACCCCTTATTTATGATAATACATGGGTCTTATATTGTCAGATATTAAAATGTTGGGTTTGAAATAATAATCAATTGGCAAGATTAGTTATCAAACTATATAATTAGCGTGTATAGACTTATATCAATTCAACAATTTACCCATGAAATCATGACAAATTCGGAGTAACCTCCTTGCATGTTCGACAGAAATGAACGAATACAGAACCTGAAAAAGATGTTGCAAGCTCGCATCGTAATTCTTGATGGTGCTACTGGAACTGCAATACAAGAATTAAACTTAAATGCAGAAGATTTTGGTGGTGAAGAATACGAAGGATGCAACGAGCATCTTTGCATTACAAAACCTGAATCAATAGCAAACATTCATCATTCCTATTTCAATGCTGGTGCAGATATAACGGAAACAAATAGTTTCGGCTCTACTCCACTAGTTCTACAAGAATATGGTCTTGAAGATATAGCTTGGGAATTAAATTACAATGCAGCAAAAATTGCTCGTGACGTAGCGAATTCTTTTGAAATCAATAATCAAATGAAATTTGTTGCTGGTTCAATGGGGCCTACTACAAAAACACTGTCTGTAACAGGTGGGGTTTCATTTGAAGAATTAGTTAAATCATATGAAATTCAATCCCAAGGTCTAATAGAAGGTGGTGTTGACTTTCTATTGATCGAAACAAGTCAGGACCCACTTAATCTTAAATCTGCATTAATAGGTATTGACCAAACATTCGAAAACATCGGATTTAGTATACCAATTGCTATCCAAGCTACTATCGAATCAATGGGAACCACATTAGCAGGTCAAGATATTGAATCATTTTATGAAACAATTAAGCATCGAGATTTACTATGGGTAGGGATAAATTGTGCAACAGGTCCTGAGTTTATGACTGATCACATTAAAACCCTTTCAGAAATATCTAAATTCCCTGTCTCCTGTGTTCCTAATGCAGGTTTACCAGATGAAAACGGTTTATATTCAGAATCGCCACAACGAATGTCCTCATTTCTTCAACGATTTCTAAAAGAAAGATGGATTAATGTGGTTGGAGGATGTTGTGGTACAACACCTGCTCATATTAAAGAAATAGCAAGTCAAGCAAGTAGTCAAACACCAAGGAATATTATTTTAGATACTGATACAAAAATTTCCGGATTAACAACTGTAACTGTTAATAAAGATACAAGTCCAGTATTAATTGGTGAACGATTAAATGTATTAGGAAGTCGGAAATTTAAACGATTAATCAGTGAAGGCAAAATAGAGGAAGCCGCCGAAATTGGAAGGGATCAAATTGAATGGGGTGCCCAAGTTTTGGATATCTGTTTACAGGATCCCGATAGAAATGAAATGGAAGACATCAAAAATTTTCTGAGACAAGTAACTAAAAAAGTTCGATCTCCAATAATGATTGATACAACAGATAAAAAAGTAATGGAAGAAGCTTTAAAGCTTACACCTGGAAAATCAATTTTAAATTCAATTAATCTTGAAGATGGGTTAAAGAGATTTGAAGAGATAGTACCACTTGCAAAACAATATGGTGCCGCATTAGTAGTGGGGTGTATAGACGATGACCCAATTCAAGCACAAGCAATAACTAGGGAAAGAAAACTAGAAGTTGCCCAAAAATCATATCTAATACTTACTGAAACATTCGGAATTGCACCTGAAGATATAATTTTCGACCCTCTTGTTTTTCCTATAGGAACCGGGGATGAATCCTATATTGGTTCTGGAGTTGAAACAATAGAGGGAATAAAGTTAATCAAAAAAGAATTTCCATTATGCAAAACTGTTTTAGGCATCTCAAATGTATCATTCGGTTTACCATTAAACGGAAGAGAAGTTTTAAATGCAGTTTTTCTTTACCATTGTGTTCAAGCTGGACTTGATATGGCCATTGTTAATCCAGAAAGACTCGAAAGGTATATCAGCATATCAGATGAAGATAAACAGGTTTCAGAAAACCTTATTTATTGGACAGGCAACGATCCAATAGGTGATTTTGCTTCTAACTTTCGAGGAAAAGAAGCTTCCAAACCTAAAGCAAACATTACTCTACTTCCGTTGGAAGAAAGACTTGCAAACTACATTATAAGGGGCTCAAAACAAGGCCTTATTGAAGATCTTGAGAAAGCCTTAGAAATATCCACTCCTCTTGAAATCATAAACGGACCTTTAATGGCAGGAATGGATGAAGTTGGTCAACTCTTTAATGATAATCAAATGATCGTGGCCGAAGTTCTTCAATCGGCCGAGTCTATGAAAGCTGCCGTATCCTTTCTTGAACAATTCATGGACAAATCTGACACCATTGCAAAAGGAAAAATCATGCTCGCAACTGTAAAAGGGGATGTTCATGATATTGGAAAAAATCTTGTAGACATTATATTATCCAATAATGGATATACAGTTATAAATTTAGGTATAAAAATTCCACCTGGAGAGCTTATCCAAGCGTACAATAAACACAAACCCGATATTATTGGCTTGTCTGGATTACTGGTTAAATCAGCACAAATGATGGTAGAAACTGCTCAGGAATTTAAAGAATCAAACATAACGGTACCAATTCTCGTAGGTGGAGCTGCTTTAACAAATAGATTTACTCGATTAAGAATTGCACCAGAATATAATGGCCTTGTTGCATATGCTCAAGATGCAATGCAGGGATTAGGAATTACAAATAGACTATTAAATGAAAAAGAAGTGCAATTGCTTACCAAGGAGCTAGCTAATCTGGATATAGAAATGCAAGATTCTACCCCAAAAGACATCCCATACATTCGTCCTGTAGAAATCCCATCAACCATTGTAAATACCAATTTAGATATCCCGGAACCTCAAAGCTTAACACCAAAAATTTATACTAATTATGACTTGAAAGAAATATTTTCTTACATAAATCCAGTTATGCTTTACACCCGTCATTTAGGATATAGAGGAAGGTTTGAAGAAGCATTAATGACCAATGATCCAAAAGCGATGGAACTTTATGATTTAGTTAAAGAAGTTCAAAATGAAATGATCGACAGGAAAGATATTATAGCTTCGGCAATTTATAAGTTTTTCCCAGCTTTTTCTGAACAAAAAACACTAATAATCTATGACGATGAAAGAATTTTGCCTATTGAAAAATTCGAATTTGGACGTCAATCCACAGGTGATTTACTATGTTTAAGTGATTTCGTATCTTCAACAAAATCGGGTAAACCCGACCACATTGCTATGTTTGTTACTTCGATAAGTGATTCTGCAAGATTATGGGCTGACAAACTACGATCAGATGGTGAATTTCTACGTTCACACATCGTACAATCATTAGCTATAGAGGGTGCGGAAGCTTTCGCTGAAATCATACATCAGCAAATAAGAAATGAATGGGGTATAAAAGACAAAAAAGACATTACCCTAAGGGAGTTATTTCAAGCAAGGTATACGGGTAAAAGATATTCATTTGGATATCCAGCTTGCCCAAGGCTTGAAGATCAAGAAAAATTATTCCGACTTTTAAACATTCAATCATTACTACCTGTAAGTCTTACCGAAGGATACATGATGGAACCAGAAAGCAGCGTTAGCGCCTTAGTAACGCACCACGTTGATGCTAAGTATTTCAATCTTAATGTTAAAGATATTGAAATTCTCGAGAAGGACATAGAAAATAATCAATGAACACTATCCTTTTGAAGGTAATAAGATTGTAGCTTCTCCTGGTGCAGTTTCTTGACCATCTTGATTTTTCAGACTTATAGAAAAATCTACTAAGTGTTCACCATTTTCAAATCTCTTATCTATAACTTTAGCAGTACATGTCAAAAAATCATTCTTTTGATTCTTGGCTCGAAATTGACACCCTAGTTTACGAACCTGAGCTTCATCACCAGCCCACTCACGAAACATATTATGGAAATAAGCGAATCGAAGATTACCCATTCCGAACGCACCCTGTTCATTCAATGCAGCTTTCCCTGCTTCATCATCCATATGGATGTAAACAAATTCATCATTTACAGCTGCATAACGATTCCAATGCATAAAATCAGTTTGCCTGCTCCATGGAGTTACTTCTTGTCCAATCTCAACATCTTCCCAATACACATTAAAAGTCATGAGTACTCCTCTTTTCAATAATTAATAACGAATACCAATAGATTTACGTATTTTTACAAGATCTCCACGTTGATTTACCCATCGTGTTTCAGTAGTTGAAAACAACGTTAACCCCAAGCTTGTGGTGCGTTCATTCCATTCAGATAATGCAGTACTAGAGGAAATCACATCTCCAGGTCGCATAGGTGCATAATATTCTTCTGTTTGCCCACCATTCATAGCTCGGGTGCCTACACCTCCACCTTGAGGTGTTTGTAAACCAACTGGAGTAGGTTCTTTTTCTACTGGCCACGCAAATGGATTAAATTCGGAAGGTGCTATGATACCACTCCAATGAGTTGTTTTTGCATAATCAGTATCCCAAAATATTTTAGGTGGGGTTTCAGGCCAGTAAACCGCTATAGCCCACTTGCGAATATCGGAATCTGAAATAGGTGGTGAAACTTTAGCTTCACTCCAAACACCTTTGCGATCTAACATATCTTGTGTTACGAGTGTTTCAATTTGATCCGACAAAATTCACCTCTTTATTTGAATAATTTTCAGAGGATTATACCTTTTAAATAATAACAATCAAGAAAAAAATTGAATTTTAGTATTTTTATTCATCCTGGAAATTCAATTCATACAATTCACGGTAACGACCGTTCCGTTTAAATAAATACTCATGGTTACCCATTTCAACAATTCTTCCAGATTCCAATACAATAATATTATCACTGTTTACTATAGTAGAAATTCTATGAGCAATGATAATTGATGTTCGATTTTTTAGCATAATTCTCATTGCATCCTGAATTAATTTCTCTGATTGGGAATCAATATTAGCTGTAGCCTCATCAAGTATTAAAACCCTAGGATTCATCACCATTGCCCTACAAAAACTTATTAATTGACGTTCACCCATACTAAGATTTCGACCACGTTCTTGAAGAACAGTATCATATCCATTTTCAAGATTCATAATAAATTCATGTGCTCCTAGATGTCTGGTAACCTTCTCAATTTCTTCATGAGTTATTTCCTGACGGTTATAACAAATATTTTCTCTGACAGTCATGGAATACAAAAATGGTTCTTGCAAAACCATACTAATTTGATTTGAAAGAAAACTTCTTTCTAAATTAGTAATGTCATATCCATCAAGAATAATTTTACCTGAGGTAGGGTCATATAATCGTGATAAAAGTGAAGCTAAAGTAGTTTTCCCGGCACCAGTCAGTCCAACTAGTGCGATTGAAGTGGATGGAGGTATATCAACATTAATATCTTCCAAAACAGTCTTTCCGTTATCATAATGAAACCCAACGTGCTCAATCTGAATATGTCCTTTTGATGGAACGAGACCTTGGAGTTTACCTTCATTCTTCATTTCTGCATGAATATCCAGCAATTCGAAAATTCGTCCTCCCGAAGCCATTGCCCGTTGAAAAACTGTATATTGCATTGAAATAACACGTACCGGCTCGAACAATCGTTGTATATACAAAAGAAAAGCTACAAGAAACCCTAATTCTAAAGTTCCTTCAAAAACCATTAATCCCCCAACAATTATCACCAAACCCATAGAAACAATTGTTAATACATCAACAACAGGCAGCAAAATTGCTGAAAGTTTTGCTGCGTGAATAGCAGCATCTCTATGCGCAGCATTCAATTCATCAAATAAATATAAATTTTTGTCCTGCCTATTCATACTTTGAGTTACACGCACACCTGAAATATTTTCTTGCAAGCTAGCATTAACACTTGATATTGCAGTTCTAACTTTTACAAAAATTGGTTTTGATTTCATTTGCCAATAAATCATAATTCCAATCAGAATTGGAAATGTAGAAAGAGTAACAAGTGCCAGAAAAGGATTCATGAAAAACATTATTGCAATTATGCATCCTAACATTGCAATATCACCTACAGTAATAATTCCAATATCCATGAATTCTTCTAGTTGATTGACATCATTTTGCACTCGGGACATTATTCGCCCAACAATTGTACGATCAAAGAACGCTGTGGATTGACGCTGCAAATGATCAAACATAGATTTACGAATATCAGCTAAAACTCTTACACTCAATCGTGCTAATGAATAATACTGTAAATAGTTGGAGAGCATATTCAAAATAATAATTCCAAAAAAGGATGCACAAACAAGATTAAATGTCATCCAATTTGGACCAAAATTCACACTTGGAACAATAAATCCATCAATAGCCCATGCAATAATTAATGGTTGAAGGGACATGGAAAAAATATGCCCAATCATTCCAATAACTGCCCAAATACCCCACTTGTAATAAGGTAGAGCATAATTTATCAATCTTCTAACTACTATATGATCATAGATTTTACCTTGAACAAGTTCGTCTAGTTCGGATTGCCCAATGTAGCTAGTCAGTTTAAACCTCCAGCAAATTTTAACTTCGAGAATTTGTTTGCAATAAATGCAAATCTCTATATTCTCCAGGACTCTCAATTAATTGTGAATGGGAACCTTTCTGAACAATTTTTCCATTGTTAAGAACAATAATAAAATCAGCATCCCGAACAGCTGTTAATCTATGACTGATTGTAATTATTGTCTTACCGCTAATATTGTTATTTATTGCCTCAATTAATTCATTTTCAGTATCTACATCAACACTTGAGGTAGAATCATCAAATATAATTATCGGATTTTCGCGTAATATGGTTCGTGCAAGAGAAAGTCTCTGTTTTTGACCACCTGAAAGACCTGTACCTCGTTCTCCTACTACCGTGTCATAGCCAAGCGGAAGGGTAAGAATAAATTCATGAATTTGGGATATTTTTGCGGCTTCTATTACCTTTTCAATTGTTGCATCTGGAAATCCGTATGAAATATTGTCATAAATGCTCATTGTGTGCACAAAAACATCTTGTTGAACAATACCTACACTTTTTCTAAGTGATTCCAAAGAAATGTCTCTTATATCATACCCGTCAATTGTTATAGAACCACTGGAAACATCATAAAATCGGGGAATAAGATGGGCAATAGTAGTCTTTCCACTACCATGAGTTCCGATTATACCAATATGTTGCCCCGATTCTACTGTTAAATTTAAGTTTTCAATGTCCCAATCACCATTTTCTCTATACCTGAAAAAAATCTGATTGAAATCAATTCTTCCTTTTGTTTTAGTTAAATTAATGGCATCTATCCTGTTGTTTATAACTGGAATTTGATCCACTATGGTAAAAAGCCGTTGCCCGCAAGATGACGCTCTCGAAAAACTATTTACCATCCAACCTATCATTCTTATAGGCATTTGAAGAAGTCCCATATAAAAAATAAAAGAAGTCAACTCTCCAGGATTTAAATTGTTATAAATAGTTTCCCCATCTTGAAAAGATGTTCCTGCAAGAATATCTCGCCCTCCAACCCAAAGAATTGCAGCTAATGATAAGAAAAATAGACAATTCATTATTGAAAAATTTCCTGCCCACAATACTTGTGTCTTTCTAGTTTCATCAGCAACTGATTCTGCCGCAAACGAAAATCTTTTTTTTTCAAATTCCTCTGCAGCGAATGATTTTACAACCCTAATTCCATTTAGATTTTCTTGTAGAACTGTATTCATTCTAGCGGCGAGTGTTTGAATTATCAGCCATCCATGTCTTAGTCTTCTACTTGTAGAAACCGCACGCCAAGAAAGTAATGGTAAAAAAGCCATACTTACCATCGCTAATTTAAAATCAGTTGCAATCATAGCTCCCCCAATTCCAACTATCATTGCAACCACGAAACCTGCACGAATTGCACCCATGTTGACAAACATTCGTACACCTTCAACATCTATCGTTGCACGTGACATGAGGTTCCCTGTAGTTTCGGAATCATGAAAAGAGAAACTGAGGTGCTGTAATTTATCAAAATACATATTTCTTAGATCATATGCCCACTTTTGGGCTACGAGTTCACCAATATATGTTTGCCCAAATGAAAATAATCCTCGGCTTAAACCAGCTAAAAATAATATAATACACACTCTATAAAGATCTGTAATATCCGCCCCTTCTGACACAAGTATGCTGTTCACACTTGCTCCTATGAACCATGGAATAGCCATAGCAGAAAGCGATGCTCCAATAACAGAAATATATCCAAGAGCTACTAGCTTTGGGTATTTTCTGAAAACTTGTTTAAAGATTCTAAATATTACTAACATGAACCATGCCTAAAAATTTTCCTTTGCAGTAATAAAAATAACACCTGTCAGAATCATAAGTATTGCAAATAATTTCAAAAGTATCATCTTCTTACCAAGAGACTCAGAAAGTATACCAACTCTAGGCAAACTTAATAAACTACTTAGGCCCAATATAAATAAAGGTCTGGAAGCCATTAACACAGTGACTAATGATACTGGCCCAGCACTAAGTGCAGAAACCTGCAGAAATATTGAAATTGGAGCTATTATCACTTGGCTTATGATTACTAAAACTTTACTCGATATATTATTTAAACTGATTTTAAGATCTTGAATAACTTTAACTGGCTCCCAAATAACCGATAATAAAATTAAGAAGAAACCAGTAGACAAGGTTCTTAGAACAAAAAGATTCCAAAATAAGGCATTCCCCGAATAATTATTCATATTTAAAGCATACTTGTAAGCTACCTCACCACTCCCATAAAAACCACTTGCTAAAATTACTAGCATGCAAAGAATTAAATTTCTATAGTTCAATTTAGTCTGATTTATATTCCCTGTACCTGTTGCAATTCCTGCACCCATAACCACAAAAATTATTGAAATCCAATCAAGAAATTCTAATTTTTCATTAAGAATTAATGATGCTAATATTGCGGCAAAAATTGGATATGATGATAGAAGAGAATATACACGAGAAATATCTAGTGTTTTCAGAGAATAGAAAATAATACAAAGCATTAAACCAGAAGTAAACCCGGATATGATTGCAAATAAATAACTTTCCCAGTAATTATCAAGCGATAACGGAACAACGAGAGATATTAATAACCCGATAAATACTTGTACACCACCAATTACAACACAAAAACTTTTTGAATTGCTAAACCACCTATTCAGTAATACTTTTTCCATTATAGAAAGTATTGAAAATGATATCGTCCCTGAAAGTGCAAGAGCAACCCAGTCTGTCAATATTAGACTACCCCAGATCGCTCAAATACTTCTTTTTTCGAAAACGGAGTCTGTAAAGGTTTAATAACATGTTTAGCTATCAGTTCAACTTGCTTCAACCAATCGCCTGGTTTAGCAAGAGGCTGCAAAACAAATTTTGTAACGCCCACCTTTTGATAGGAATCGATTGTTTTAATTATTTCTTCTGGAGTTCCGATAGCTGTATAAGAATCTAATGAAGCATCATGACGTCTTCTAACATTTGCTAATATCGATTTATCCATTTCTGCACCATCTTCTGAAACAAAGCAGCTTAATGCAACTCCGAAATGATCTTCAGGAATTGCCCGATCATAGTCGGAAGAAGCTAAGTTCTGTATTTCTACAATACCTTCAGCACATTCATAAGGAGTAATACCTGCGGGCAACCATCCATCTCCTAAACGTGCTGTCCTTTTTAAAGCCGCTTTACTACGCCCCCCAATCCAAACTGGAGGAGTAGGATCTTGAATAGGTTTAGGAACAATCGTAACATCATCAAACGAGTAATATTGGCCATGAAAAGAAACATTATTTTGTGTCCAAAGGAGTTTCATTATCTCAATGCATTCGTCAGTACGAGCACCTCGTTCTTTTTTGAAACCACCTGATGCCATATAATCTCTGGATTCTTCTGATCCAAGTCCCACCACCAACAATAATCGTCCTCTGGAAAGAAAATCCAACGTTGCTAATTCTTTAGCTAAAACAATAGGATGCCTTGCAGGAAGATTTAACGCATTGGTGCCAAATTTCATTATTCGACTTTTTCCAGCTAATGCCGCTAAAGTAATAATAGGATCCAAGACAATCCTATTAGGAATATCATTAATAATCCTTTCACTAAACCAAAGTGAATCAACCCCAAGGTCATCGCACTTATCAATAAAATCATAGAGATTTTTTGAATCAAATTCGTCAAAAGACCATGCTCCTAACCCTAGCCCCAACCTCACTTTCATTCCTACACCTCCTCTATTTCTAGACCATATTCTACGATATTTCAGCTGTGCAAAGAAGCATGTATAACGACACTCATTATTTTTTAAGTATTGACACTTTAATTCTAGAATGCTAATTAGTGGTCATAAGTAGTATATCAAATGATATTTACTAAGGAGGAGGTAAAAATGAGCACTTCAAAAAATACTCAACGCTTCTGGGAAGATGTTAAAGAAGGTGATGAAATTCCTGGTCAAACTATTTACATAGACCAAACAGAGATTGTTATTCATGTAGGTGCGACTCAAAATTATGACAAGGTTCACTTCGATCGTGAATACACGCAAGCAGGCGGTCATGCCGATGCTTTTATGCATACTACTTGGTATAACGGAAATTTTGGCAAAATGTTAACCGAATATATTGGAATAGATGGATGGATAAAAAAACAAAGTCAACAGATGAGAAGAATGAATCATCCGGGTGACACTACAACATTTGCAGGAAAGGTTGTAAGAAAATATCAAGAAAACGATGAATTTCTTTTAGATATAGAAATGTGGGCAGGAAATCAGAGAGAAGAAGTTACAACACCTGCTAGAGCTACGGTTGCCATCCCAAGCAAGAATGGGTGGAAACCTGGGTTCCCAGTTCCTAGTGAAGAATACACAAAAATAACTCCTATAGGACCAGCATCAGAAGCTCCTAATACACGTCCGAGATCTGAATTGAAAACACCGGAAGATTTCTTGAATGAAGCCAAAAAATGGATAGGATGGGAAAGTGAATCAACTACTTTCACCTATCCAATGGAACATGATCCGATAAGAAGATTTTGTCATATGACAAAGGATGATAATCCTCTTTATTTGGACCCAACGTACGCCAAAGATACACGATTTGGTGGGGTAATTTGCCCTCCTAGCTACCATCTTACTTATAGAGAATTCTGGCCACCAACTGAGGAAAACACAGGAAAAATGGGCTCACCATCTTTCGAATTTGAGACACCAGGTGATCACCCTGCAAATTTAAGTTCAGAGGAAGAAAATTTTAGACCAATATATGTAGGTGATGTTATAACGAGTAAAAAGCGATATGAGGATGTTTATATAAAACCTCTCAGGGTAGACCCAGACACCTTTTGGATAACTTCAGCAACTATTTACTGGAATCAGAAAGGGGAAATCGTACGAATAAATCGTGGCACTTTGGTTAAGCATCGTACCCCGGAAGAAGTAACTGCTTCAAATTAATCTATTTTTGAACCAGTCAAATTCAAAACCTATGCAAGGTAGATACGTCTAGCAAGTTTAATTATTTTCTTCGGATAATAATCAAACTTGCTAGCACAAACAATCGAAAAAGAAGTGGCTAATACCCCAATAATAGCACCAGCAACTACATCAGATGTATATGAAACTCCAGCGTAAACTCGAGAAAACCCCCAAGCAAATGCTAAAAACATACCCATAAAACCGGCAATCTTGTTCCATTTTAACAATCCCAATGCCAACGCAAATCCAACTACTGTAGGATTTGCCGGGAAAGAGGAATCGGTAGGCTGGTAAAACAATAAATGCAATTCAAGATCTGCAAAAGGTCTTGGGCGAAATATATATAAATTTAAAATGAGCGTAATCAGATTACCAACAGCTACCCCAATAATTGAAGCTATTACTATAATTTGCTGATTTATTCTATCGTTTTGGCAAGAAAGATTAAACCAACTTGAATATAGCATCAGAGATAAAATAACAGGAGTTAAATAGTCCCCCACAAAATATTTTACAAATAAATTAATAAGTGGAAAATTAGTTTTATTTGAATCTAACCATATCGTTATACTATGGTCGAAAAATTCAATTATTCCCATTTATTCTTTTTCCTTGAAGTTATGATTTCTCTGTAAGTGGAATTTCTTAATGCATCAAGTCCTTGAGGTGTATTTCCCTTGGGTCCACTTATTGTCTTTATAGATGAGATTATTAAAGTAGAAATTAAACTTGCCAGACAACCTATTGAAAATAATATCAATTGCTGATTGCCATCAAGTCCTCCCTGAGTATCGGGAATTTGATTTGGTCCATCAGAAAAAAAATAATAACAACCTAATGTTACAAGCACACAACCTGATAATAAAGAAAGTTTTGAGGAAGGGAAAAAATATAAACCACGAAGTCCTGAAGAGAAGGATACGATCTGCAATAATCCTGCAGAAGTAAGGTAAATCATCAATAGGTAATCAAATACCATGACTACTCAAAAAAGAAGCTCTACACCATTAGACACCAGT
Organism: uncultured Chloroflexota bacterium; assembly: GCA_913045315.1. Taxonomy (GTDB): domain Bacteria; phylum Chloroflexota; class Dehalococcoidia; order Lucifugimonadales; family UBA1127. The sequence goes on from CAJWQJ010000008.1 coordinate 81,766, forward strand.
GTCTGTATTTTTTATTACTTCCACGGATAAGAGTAAAGTATAAATCTTGAAGGGCACCAGTAATTTCTCCAACATCACCATTACCAATAGATCTATTATCAATTTCACCTACTGCGGTTAAATGTGCTGCAGTACCAGTAAAAAAAACCTCATCTGCAAGATATAGTTCTCCTCGACCTATTTCTCGCTCCTCAACAGTTAATCCGAGTTCTTCAACTGCTAGATGCATCACGCAATCTCGGGTGATTCCAGGTAAAGCATTACTCGATATCGGAGGTGTTGAAATTATATTGTTTCGAACTATAAATATATTTTCTCCAGTTCCCTCAGCAACAGAACCATCATCATTAAGTAAAATTGCCTCATCATAACCTGCAAGAATCGCATCAGTTTTAGCAAGAATGCCATTGATATAGTTGCCACTAATTTTTACTCGGGTAGGTACCATAGATTCGTCAATTCGTCTCCATCCAGAAACAATACATCTTGCAGCACGCGTATCTATATAATTACCAAGAGGAACTGCTAATAATACAAAATCATCACTTAGTTCATGTAATTTAAGATTTGCAACTCTTTCTTCACTTTTAAATACAAGAGGACGAATATATAGATCTTCCTTAAATCCACTTTTCTGGATCAATTCTTTAGTAATATCTAGTAATTCATCAACGTTGTACTGAAGATGCATTCGCAAAATATTGCAACTGTCATGCAGTCTTACATAGTGTTCTCTTGGTCGAAAAACGCTATGTTTTTGTTCTTCACTATTCCAGTTACTTCGAATTCCTTCAAAAACAGCAGTTCCATAGTGCAGGGCATGTGTCATGACTCCAACTTTTGCATCACTTGCTGGTAAAAATTCTCCACGGAAATATGCCAAAGGAGCTGCAACCATTTTACTTCCTCCTGAAGATAAAAAAATATCACGTTCATAGGGAAAATTCAATTATCAGTTTTTTATATAAATAAAAAATGATTACTTAGGCAAGCGAAAACTAAGAGTTTTTATAGTTTTTTCAGATTTAATGTCCGAAAACTGAATCAATCCTTCAAAATTTAATTTATCGAGAAGTATTTCTAATTTTTCTTGGTCAAAAGAATTATCCATCCTCTTGATATATTCATAAGCATCTTCAAATGAAATCCATTCATCTTCTATTGCCAATGATAAAAATTTAATTAATTGGCCACGAAAATATCTATCCGATTGGATAAATGGGGTATTTTTGTTTTCAATTTGCAATTTAGGCTTTGTGATTTTTTCTTCTTCATAATAAATTTTGGTTCTATTCAAAGGCGATGCACACACAGTATTAAAAACACAATTGAAGCAATCTGGAATATTTTTACATACTAAAGCCCCGAACTCCATTATCCCTTGATTCCACGTCCAAGGATCTTCATGATTTAAATATTGAAGGGCTATTTCTTTTTGGGTTTTAACTGGCAACCTTATGTCAGATCCTAGAATTAACCTTTCTAAAACCCTATTTACATTGATATCTATGACTGGTACAGCCTTCTCAAATGCAAAACAAATAATTGCTGATGCTGTATATTCCCCAACCCCTGGAAGCAAACAAAGATTCTTAATATCATTTGGAAATTCGCCTTTAAATTCATCAATAATCATTTTCGCTGAACGAAGTAAATTTATTGCACGTTTGTTATATCCTAATCCTGACCATGATCTAATAACTTCCGATGCGTTTGATTGACTTAAAAATTCAAGAGTTGGAAATTTTTCTATAAAATCTATAAATTTAGGAATCACTCTAGAAACTTGAGTTTGCTGAAGCATAAATTCAGAAATCATAATGAAATATGGATTTCGTGTCTGTCTCCATGGAAGCTCTCTTTGATTCAAAGAAAACCATTCAGCTATTTTTATATGTAAGAATTCCTTTGAAGCCTGCATTAGCCGTTCCCATTGAACACAAATATCAATTCTAAAATACAAATGATATCATACAAATATCATTAACTTTATTTGAATTTCTGAGTATAATGAATGTCATGTGTTACTTGACACATATAACCCTTCATGCTAGATTCGCTCGAAGTATGCTCGGGATTGTAAGTTAACACTAATTTCTCGAGGCCCGCTAGCTCAATTTGGCAGAGCAGCTGACTCTTAATCAGCGGGTTCCAGGTTCGAGTCCTGGGCGGGTCA
>CAJWQJ010000009.1 GCA_913045315.1 uncultured Chloroflexota bacterium
CTTCAACATCCTCTTTAAGATCATGTCCAGAGGAAAAAGCCACATCACCAGCACCAGTAAAGATAGCTACATAGAGATCATCATCTTCATTAAATCGTTCCCATTCCTCAGCCATACGGTCACTTAATTCATTACTCATGGCATTTCGTCGCTCTTCACGATTAACGGTCATGATAAATACCTTGCCGCGTTTTTCGGTGAGTAAAACATCTTTTCCAGTTATCATATTCATCCCCTCCTTAACTATTTAAACTGAATATCTTACGAAACTCTTATCTACAAATAATACATGGTTATTAAATCTATGTGAAAATTTGTAGTGAGCCTCCTCCTTCTACCATACAGCGGAAGATTAGCACTCGGCGATATTAACGTCAATATTATGAGTATTAATTGTTTTGATAATCAAATAGGAGTTCAGCGTCTTTTTCACTTGTTTTTATTTCAGAATCGTTAAGGATGTCATAATTACTTGCTGTTATAACGTTTTCGATGATTCGAGAAGGAAATCTAGCTCCAACAATTGCAGTTGATACGTTTGGATTAGAAAATACATATTTCAATAGTTGTTGAGGTGTTATTGACAACTTGAAATTTGGATTTCTCATCTGATTTCGAATACTACTTGTTCTTCCGGATCCTCCTAAAGGACGCATTATAATAACACCAACATTATTTTGTTTTGCAAGTTCTAACAAATCTTTGCTAATAGGATAGAAAGCAGAATATTCAATCATGACTGTATCGAACTCTCCACATTGAATAACTTTTTCTATTACTGGTAATTCATGTGACGATACGCCTATAAAATCGATAAGCCCACGGATCCTTGCTATCTTGAGTCCTTCTAAAGCACCATTGGACCCCATAACTTGATCCCAATCCTTGATTTTAAGGTCATGAATTTGATATGAAGATAATTTATTTACTCCAATGAATTTTAGGCTTTTATCAATATCGTATTGGCATCCATCGGCATCTCTAAAAATCGTTTTGGAATTTATATGAATATTTGTATTAGATTTTTCTTTTAAAACCTGACCAATTAAATATTCGCTGTTCTGATAAATCCTTGCTGTATCGATAAAATTAATTCCAAGATCGATGGCTTTGGATATTGTTTCAAACCCATTTTCAGTTTGAGGGGTATCCATTGCTCCTAATCCTAATTCAGTAACTTGTAATTCAGTTTTACCAAGTCTTCTTTTCGTTAAATTTGTCAACAATTCCTCTTTATCTGCCATTAAAGTATATTTGTGTAGTTTAATCTTACTTCTATCATTAATTATATCGACTATTATATCTGAAGAATGATATTTCTAAGAATGGAGTATAATAGTTTTTTATAGAATTTAAATCCTGATCATTTTCTGTATCAATAATAAGTATTCCGGGTGGACTTGAATCTTCATAAGCTGATAATCCTATGTTCTAGCATTAAGATTCCATGAAATTATATTCATAATTTAAAGAAACAAATTAATAATTAACTTAAAATGTGGTCGGAGTGCCTTTTCTAAAGCAATCATATTTTCGATCAGGCTTTCATGAGCTTCAGACCACTTGTCTCCATCCTGCCATCCAGCTATTGGAATTACTTTTGATATACGGCACGCTCTTCTACCTTCCATAATTTCCCAATCCAATTCATTGCCAAAAGAATTCTCAATTGCTTCACGTTGTGCATGCAACTTTCGGAAGATACTTTTGTTTTCTTCTTCCATATTGGGACCACGATCTATGTAGAGCTCAACCCGTGCATTATGCTGACGCACTGAGTAATTTAAACCTAATCCACTCGGTAATCCAACTCCTGTTTCTATATAGGGGCGCCCTTTAGGAGATACTCCTGAATGAAGTTTGGTTTTTCCTTTAGCTTTATCGAGTAATCCAGTCCAAAATTCAAATCTTAGGTTATGAGATTCAGCATATTCTTTTTTTAATTTACCTGTTTCACGAGCCTCAATACTTGGACCCGTAATTAGCGTCAATAAAGGAGCAGGATCTGAATTTTCAATACGTATTGCTTCAACTTTGACCAAATAAAATGATGCTGAACTACTCTCATTTAACCAAGATATAGCTTTTACATGCTCTGGTCTTGGTTCACTTACAATCCAGATCGCAATTTTTGCATCAAATGCAGTAAGGTAAGTAATAAGTTTTCCAAGATGATCGTGATTACTACGTTCAAGTTGATTTTCAATGACAATAGTATTTCCATTTTCATCTTCACAAAGTAAATCTACATTGAAGTCTCCAGCCCTTTGTTCCCGTTCAGCACTAACGATAGAAAGATTCAGGCTTTCATTTAATACATCTATGTTTTCTTCTAGCCAAGTAGTGAAATCCCTTGCTTCATTTTTCCATACTTCTCTTAATTTTACCTTCTGGATTTTTCCTATCATGTTCATATACCTTTTCCATAATTAATCCTGATAACAATCCCATCATAATTAATTTTATCGCTTTCGCAACCATATCTATTTAATGAGGGGTGGCTGTTGTTGCTCGGGTCAAGGATACCTGATAAAGTCGATTCCAATGAGGATAAAAAATGATCCCATTTAAGGGGTAGTGGCAACTGGACTGGCAACCAAACCATTCAAAATAAGGTATTTCGTATTTAATTAAGATTTAACATTATGAATTTGTTTGATTATTATCAAAATGAATATATAGCACAAAATGCTCCTTTAGCTTCAAGAATTCGGCCAAATAATTTAGATGACTATGTAGGTCAACAACATTTAATGGGTGAAGACAAAATTTTACGGAATCTTATTTTATCTGGATCAATTTCTTCTATGATTTTATGGGGGCCACCAGGTACTGGTAAAACCACACTTGCTTCACTTATTTCTCATATGAGTGAAACAGAATTTAAACAATTGTCTGCAACTTCTGCGGGTGTGGCTGATTTTCGTAAGGTTATTGACGAAGCTAAGGAAATGTTACTGAATGGGAATCGTCGAACTATATTATTTATTGACGAATTACATCGATGGAATAAAGCCCAGCAAGATGCAGTTTTACCATTTGTTGAAGACGGAACGATAATTTTTATAGGTGCAACTACCGAAAATCCTTCATTTGAAATTATTGGGCCTTTGTTATCTCGTTGCAGAGTATTCGTTCTTCAACCATTATCTGAAAATGACATTGAAACAATAATTGATCGTGCTTTCAAGAATTTTCAAAAAGAAACAAACGATTCAAGTATTCAAATTGATGAAGATGCTAAATCAATGCTTGTAGGTGTCGCAAATGGTGATGCTAGAGTAGCTTTAAATGGATTAGAATTAGCACTTTCTTATATTGCTAGTAATATTGATACTACGAGAATTATTTCTCTTGAAATTATTTCAGAAGTACTTCAGTATCGTTCACTTAGATATGATAAGAACGGCGAGCAACATTATGACGTTATTTCAGCATTTATAAAGTCAGTTCGTGGTTCCAATGCTGATGCCGCTATCTATTGGCTTGCGCGATTAATTGAGTCTGGGGAAGATCCGGAATTTATTGCAAGACGTTTAGTAATATTAGCTGCTGAAGATGTTGGTTTGGCTGATCCTAACGCAATCTCTATTGCAGTTTCATGTCAACAGGCAGTTCATTTTATTGGAATGCCGGAAGGTCGTATTCCATTAGCAGAAGCAACAATTTATTTGGCAAATGCTGAAAAAAGTAATTCTGCTTATATTGCAATAAATAATGCTATTGAGGATGTGCGCAAATTTGGAAATCAATCAGTACCCTTGCATTTACGTAACGCACCAACTGAACTAATGGAATCGTTAGGTTATGGAAAAGAATATAAATACGCACATGATTATTCTGGTCATTTTGTCGATCAGCAATATTTACCTGATGCCCTTATTGATAACCAATACTATTTTCCAAGTTCTCAAGGTTATGAAATTACAATAAATGATCAATTAAAAAAACGTAATGATCATATTTCAGATTAAAAATATATAATTAAAATTAAGGTAATATTAGACACCTTTGAACATAGGTTTTCTCTTTTCAATAAATGCTTGTCTTGCTTCAACCGCATCAGCGGATGTTGCAAGGATTCCAGAAGCATTTGATGTTAATGTTCTCACCGTTTCAAAACTACTTTCGAGAGATGATCGCATTATTCTCTTGCTAATCCATTGAGGCAAGGGAGGGACACCTATAATTTGTTGACATAACTCAATGGTGAATTTTTCTAATGTATTTGATGAAACTAAGTGATTAAGTATACCCCATTGATAAGCTCTATTGGCATCTAGATGTCCTGTATATGCAAATTCTAATGCTCTTCCGAGACCTGCAATTCTAGGTAAATAGAAGGATCCGCCATTTTCAATAATTTGTCCGACTTGATGATACGCAACAAACCTTGTATTTTCACATCCAATTCGAATATCACATCCAAGTGCCATATCCATTCCGGATCCCACAGCAGGACCATTAATCATTGCTATTGTGGGTTTTCGAACATAAGAGATGTCATAATGAAGTTTAGTAAATCCATGATAGAAATTTTCACGATTAGAATCCGCACCTTCACGCATCCCATGATTTCCTAATTGAAAATCACCAGGATCTTCTCCTTCTCTTGCTCCTCGTAAATCAGCACCAGCACAAAATGCTCTTCCGACACCTGTTAGTACTATTACTCTCACATTAGGATCATCATCTGCTGCTCGCATGTATTCACCAACTTTTGCAACAGTTCCTCGTTCCTGAGAATTTCCTAGAATAGCATTCATTCTTTCCGGACGATTAAATTTGATCCAGGCAATTTCATTTTCAATTTCATAAAGTAAATAAGGAACTTTTTCTAATGCCATTTCATCTCCTTTATTAAACAATTTGGATAAGTGTAAAACTATTATATATAATAGAAAGACCTCGAGGTCCAATGTTCATTATTTTTTAATTGATGATGAGTTTAATATATGAACGATAAGTCAGATAAAAATCAAAAGAATATATTGCGAGCACTAGAAAGTACTATTGTTGTTAGGTCTCCAAAGAAAACATTATCTACTTTTGGTCCGACTGAACTAAAGTATTTTATGATTACGACACCCTCATATCTCGACAATGATCTTAAACAAGATGAATCGGTAGTTAGGGAAGGAATTGTTTACGCTGAAAAACCTGATCTGGTTACTCCTTATTATATGCTTAATTTAGATGGATTTAGTAACGAAGCGAAAGAATACTTAAATTATTTAAAAGACTATTATGGGGCTAATAGCCCTGGACTCTTATATACGTATCGGAAGGATGAAGGTAAATTAGAAATAGTTAATGATTCAGTTGAAATTGTAGCTTCAAGAATAGCAAGTGATCTTGATAAAAGAAGTGTTTCTTCTGCAGTAGTTTTAACTGGTCAGGACGAATTATGGGATGTATGTCTTTTCAAATATATTTATGATTACACTGCTAAATCCTCTATAGAAAATGTTATGGATTTGAATCACTTTGGTCTATTAGACGATGATCCAAGATTGAATATTCCTAAGGGTATAGTTCAAAAAATTGAAAATTTATTTATTCAAGTAAATCAAGGGCTAAATCCTGAAATCTTACATTCCGAGTTGCTTCGATGGGGCCTCTTTGAATATTATGAAGATCGATTTTATCGGATATTCAATAGATAATTTATTTCAATATTCGGTATATTATATTATAGATGAGCGTGATAATCAGACTAATTATTAACATTGAGGTTATTGGAAAATAAATTTTAATGTTTTCTTTATCGAGTAATAAATCACCAGGCATTTTACCAATAATGTTATATTTTCCACCAAGAATTACCATTGATCCTAGGATTACAAGGATGATACCGCATAAGATAATGATTTTTCCAATTTCCATTTAGCACCAATAATTCTAGGTTGTATTTATTTGTTTCTAGTAAATTTTAATTTTTTCCACCTAATTTTTCTTAGTAATAATATTATTATCAGCATACCGATCCATATAGGTGAAAAAATGAGTATTCTAATCAATATATTTGCAAATTCTTGAGTAAATTCCACAAGGTCTCTTAGAGAGTCTTTTAGAGTGTCGAAAGGTTTCCATTTTTCATTAATAATAGGTTGATGATCACTTGATTGTTGTAAAGAAACATTGATTAATGTTGTAGATGTTGTTGCGTCCATGTAGTTGATTTGCCCTTCCAAGTTTTCAATATCCCAACGGATTTCATTGATCTTTCCCTGAATATTAACCATATCCTCTATTGATTTAGCTTCATTAAATAATCGAAGGTACGTTTGTTCTGCTACTTTCATATTATTAATCCGAGCATTCAGGTCTGAGTACTGGTCAGTAACATCATTGGAATATAAATTCTCGCGAATAATTTTTTCAGAAATATCTCTAATGATATTCGATAGTACAGCAGTATCACTTTTTGGAATTCTTATTGAGATAAATCCGTAAGTTTTACCGCGATCATCACGTATTTCAGATGAAATTATAAAGCCATCATTTTGTATAGTAGCTTCATGAATCGTATCAATTGAATCTTGAATTGATACGACTGTAATTTCCATTGAAATTGTTTGAACTACTTTTCGAGAGTCTTTTTGGGAATGATTTAAATTAGAAGAGATATTTTCGGAAATAGCACGTGATGAACTTGAAGCTACTTTTATCGAATCTGTTCGTGAAAAGTCTTCCTGAGGATACGACATTATTTCAGAGGAATTTTCTTGAGTACATGAAAAGGTGAAAATCATAGTAATAAAAATAATTGGTAATAATTTATATATTTTCATTTGAATAACGTATTTCCTCAATGATGTTATCAGCGACGATTACCACCTACAGAATTAAAAGGCCATGTTCCAGAGTTTGGTTTGTTTATTTGGCTTTCACGTCGAGCTATGAGATCTTTAGGATCGCGTAAATCCTTCGGATCCCAGGATCTTTTTAAAGGATCAGATACAATATTAGAATTTCGACCAATAGATTCTATTTCAATTTCGGCATGATCCCCATCCTGGAGTGGTCCCAAGTAACTGTGATTGGTTCCACCCATAATTAAATCCCCGGGTTTTAAAGTCATTACATGAGAAAGGGCACCGATCATATATGCTACACTGTGTTCCATATCACTTGTATTGTAGTTTTGACGAAGTTCTCCGTTTACCCAATATCGAATTTGCAAATTATTGGGATCATCAATCTCGTCTGCAGTGGTAATCGATGGACCTATGGGAAGAAATGTATCAAAACTTTTTCCATACATTGCATCTGCAGTTCCTGGCAAAGCAGCTTCACCATCTTCAGGTGCTCGTGCAGATACATCGACTCCTGTTGTATATCCAAAGACATAATTCAAGGCTTCGCTTTCCTGAACATTTTTTGCTTCTTTACCTATAACTATTACAAGCTCAGCTTCATGATTGAAGATAGTTGGACGAAAGTAGGGCAACACAATAGTTTCTCCAGGACCAATAACTGCATCAGGTGATTTAAAAAATGTTCTTAGTGGTCTAGCTGGTGTTATTGGAACAGATTCCTTATAGTTTGCAAGTCCACAAAGTACTTTTCCAGGTCTTGGAATCGGGGCACGGAGTTGGATATCATCGAATGGAATAACTGTAGCAGATTCCATTGCATTTGTTAGTTTGTCTTTTAACGAAGAAAAAGAAGTGATTATTCTTTCCATGAAATGTTGTGGTGAAGAAATTGATAATTCACTAACAATCGAAGATATATCAATTACACCATTTTCCTTAACAATGCATGGTTTGAAATCATTATAGAATCCGATTTTCATTATTTACCTCATAAATTTTTGATATGAAAAACTAGAAATTTTTATTAAAGGAATATTCATCCTCCAATTTTTTGGAACGGCCAATTTCCTGGATGGGGTTGAGTTTTTTGGCTTTCACGTCGAGCTATGAGATCTTTAGGGTCGCGTAATGAATTCGGGTCCCAGGATCTTTTTAAAGGATCAGATACAATATTAGAATTCCGACCAATAGATTCTATTTCAATTTCAGCATGATCGCGATCTTGGAGTGGTCCCAAGTAACTATGATTGGTTCCACCCATAATTAAATCCCCGGGTTTTAATGTCATTACATGGGAAAGTGCACCTATCATATATGCTACACTGTGTTCCATATCACTTGTATTGTAATTCTGACGAAGTTCTCCGTTTACCCAATATCGAATTTGCAAATTATTTGGATCATCAATCTCGTCTGCAGTAGTAATCGAGGGGCCTATAGGAAGAAAAGTATCAAAACTTTTCCCATAGGATCCGGGTAAAGCTGCTTCACCTTCTTCAGGTGCTCGTGCAGATACATCGACACCTGTTGTATACCCAAAGACATAATTCAAGGCATCACTTTCCTGAACATTTTTTGCTTCTTTACCTATAACTATTACAAGTTCAGCTTCATGATTGAAAATAGTTGGACGAAATTCGGGCAGCATAATTGCATCTCCAGGACCAATAACTGCATCAGGTGATTTAAAAAATGAAATTAGGGGTCTAGCTGGTGTTATTGGAACGTATTCCATGTAGTTAGTGTTACCACAAAGTACTTTTCCAGGTCTTGGAATCGGGGCACGGAGTTGGATATTATCAAATGGAATAACTGTAGCAGATTCCATTGCATTTGTTAGTTTGTCTTTTAACGAAGAAAAAGAAGTTATTATTCTTTCCATGAAAAGTTGAGGAACACCTTCATCGAGATCTGTGACTATATCGGTTATATCTATAATTCCTTCAGAAGTTAGAATACATGGCTTGAAATCATTATAAAATCCAATTTTCATAAATACCCCTATGTGATTAATATATAAATAATAAATGTTTTTTTGGAGTAGATAAACAATAATTTTTAATCATTAATTAATTATTGTTTATTCATTTCTTAATGCAACAATAGGATCTAGGAGAGCAGCTCGGTAAGCTGGGTAAATTCCTGATACAATACCGACGATGACTGCAACAAAAAAAGCCAATATTATACTCCATGGTTGTATAACTGTAGTCATCACTTCTCCTAAAATTTCTTTCTCGTTCACTAATTCTGCACCTGCTATCCCTACTATAATGCCAATAAGACCCCCACATACTGATAGTGTTACAGCTTCCAAAAGGAATTGAAGGGCAATATCGGGACTCGTAGCACCGACAGCTCTTCTTATTCCTATTTCACGCGTTCTTTCTGTAACGGAAACTAGCATTATATTCATAACCCCAATAGCACCAACACAGAGTGAAATTCCGGCAACGCTTCCCAATAAAAGAGTTAGAACAGCGTTCACTTTTGATGCAGCCTCTAAGAGCTGCGTTTGGCTTGTTATAGTGAAATCAGGTTCTTGTTTATTATGATGGGCTGTAAGAAAGTCACTTACCAATGTTGAAACACTATCTTGATTGATACCTGGAGAAGATCGAAGAGTAATTTGATTAATAATAGTATTTCCGGAAGTGTTTCGAAGCGCTCGTATTCTACTTTGTAAAGTTGTAACAGGGATAAATACATAATTATCCTGTTGACTTTCTCCTCCGATTTCTTGTAATACTCCCGTTACTCGGAAGTTAAAAGATATTCTGCCTCCCCCAAAACTCAAACGAACATTTTCACCAATAGGATCATCTTCAAGAAACAAAGAAGAAGCAATGTCTGAACCTAAGACCATGGAAAGTGCTGAATTCTTTACATCTTTTTCAGAAATAAATGATCCTGATTCTATGATTAAATCACGTGCAGGTAAGAATTCATGATCTGTTCCTATGATTGAAACCTGTTGATTATTCTCTCCTGCAATTGCTTGAGCATTAAAATTTAATTGAGGAGCTACGTGCAAAATTCCGGGAATACTTGCGTTTCTTATTGCTTCAGCATCTTCTGCAAAAATTGTTGCACCTGAATTTGCTGAACCACGGACATTTCCACTTGATGAAGCCACAGGTCGAATAAATAATAGATCGGTTCCAAGATTTGATATCCGTGCTTTGACTCCTTCTTGGGCACCTTGACCAACGGCAATTAATGCAATTACTGAACTAACACCTATTAATAATCCAAGTATTGTCAGTGAACTTCTTGTTCTATTGGCGAGTATAGAACGGATGGCCATTTGTAATCCATCTAAAATAGTCATGCTTTCACTTTCACTATTTTGTCGGTGTCTTCAATAATTTTTCCATCACTTATTCGAATAATTCTATTTGTTTGTTCAGCTATATTAGATTCGTGAGTAATAATAATCACACTAATTCCTTGTTTTTGTACTAATTCATTAAAAATTCGCATGACTTCTAAGCCAGTTTTAGTGTCAAGTGCGCCAGTTGGTTCATCAGCAAGAATAATTTTTGGATTAACCACTAATGATCGTGCAATTGCAACTCTTTGTTGCTCACCTCCGGAAAGTTGGTTTGGAGTATGGTGTATTCGATCACTTAAACCCATGCTTATCAAGGCTTGTATTGCTCGTTCTTTACGATTATCAATTTGTTGATAAAGTAATGGGAGTTCAACTTGTTCTATAGCAGATAGTCTGGGAAGAAGATTATAACTTTGAAAAACAAAACCAAACAATTTTCCGCGTAAACGAGATCGATTTGAATCTGAAAGGGTACCTACGTCAATATTATCAATCAAATATTGCCCCTTAGAAGGTCTATCGACACAGCCGATGATATTCATCAATGTACTTTTACCTGAACCAGATTGACCCATTATTGATATAAATTCTGATTCTCCAATTGAAAGATTGATGTTAACAAGAGCTGAGACAACACCTGCTTCAGTTTCGTAATATTTACTTATACTATTAAGAGTAATCAACGAAGACCTCTTAATGCTGATGAATTTTCCTGACTGGAATTGTCTTCTTCGTTTTCAGATACAACTCTTGAACTAATTATAAGAATCACATCATCTATTGAAAGTCCACGAATAATTTCAGTATTTGTCAGATCACTTAATCCAGTTTCGATTTCAATAGATTCTTTTCCGCGATCTCCATCAGTGATAGCTAGTCTACTAGGAACATAGACACGTGTTTGGCCAGATTGCTCAGTGATAGCTGTAGATGGAATAAGAATTACGTCGTTTTTAACTTGTGTGATTACTGTGGCAGTACCACCAATGCCATCATATAACGGGACTGAGGATATAATACCATCATGAATTTCCTCAGGTCGATTGTTTGTATTTTGTCCAGGAATGTTTGGAAAAAATTCCTCACAATGTTTTAGAAGAAGATTGCGATCGTTTTCGTTTAAATTGCGAATTTGTGTAATGTTATTTAATGGGCGTCCAAGTACCTCTTCAGCACAATCTCTAAGTTGCATAATCATTTCTCGTGTAGTTGATCGGTCAGGTCTTTGTTGGGATTCAGTTGTGTTTGATAAAGAATCAGCATTCACTAATCTAATCAACGGAATTAAATCATCTTGCTCTAAAGCTCTTAGATCGGATCTGTTTAAAAGATTTGCTTCTACATGATAAGAGACTATGCCTTGATTTGTTTCAGGTTTAGGGCTAACGCCACTGATTTGAAATAAGTATTGTTCGTCTGGTATTGCGTCAAATTTAGCGATTCCAAGCTGACCAGTATTTATTTCTGGACGATCCATTTCAGAAACAGTGAGATCTAAGCCAATAGAATTTACATTAACTAAAGAAAGCACTTGGGAATTTGCAGTAATTTTTTGAAATATTGAAACATCTACAGTTGCTATTATTCCATCAAATGGTGCGACTAATGTCAGGTTTTCAAGAGCATATTTAGCTTCATCTAAGGATAACGTTGATGTTTCTATGGCTACATCTTTTAATTGAACATCAATTGCTTTTGCTCCTTCATGAAGTTCTTTTTGTGAAGCAAGAGCTTTTGCTAAGATAGCTTCTGCATTTTTTAAAGAGTTTCGTTTTTGAATTAAATCATTCGGAAGCTGATCTTCTTCTACTGAGAGTGTGATTTTGTTAAAAGCTAAAGTATCTAGTGAGCTTTTATAATTTGAATCAGATGCTATCAATGATGAGGTAGCTCCATAGAGATTATCTTCATAAACATGTGTTTCGTTAATTTGTTGAATCAGTGAGTTAAGAGATTTTTCAGATAATGGAATGTCTTTTTCCGAACAAACATTAAAAGGTTTCTTGCTAAAAATATTGAACGATTGTATCAAAGAACAGTAATTCTGGCGTGAAGATCGAAGGTTAGCAAGTGTATTGGTAACTTGTCGTTCAGCACTGAGAACATTTTTTCTTGATTGAGCAATGGAATTTGTTATTGTAGCTAGAGGTGTCGAATTTTCAATTTTAGATAATGTTCCAGGGTCTTCAAAATAATCCTGCAGTTTGGTTCTGGCAGTTGCAACTTGATTTAATGCTGAAGTGACACTTTGGTTAACGGTTGCTATTTCCACTTCCGTGGGAAGTTGCAGCAAATTTTCTTTCTGAAGTTTTGCTTGTTTTAAAGAAATTTCTCTTTGTTTTACAGTATGTAATGCATCATGGTCATCTAAGGCAATTAATGGATCTCCTTTTTTTACAGAATCTCCAACATTGACCAAGATTTTATTAACCGTCCCTGATGAAGAAAACTTCATGCCAACTGACTGTCTTGCAGTTGTGGTAACAGAAGTATTAAATGTCTTTGATATTGTTCCTGTAGATACAATATGTTCGGTGATCACTTCTTCTATAGTAGTTGTAGTTTCATCTGATGATTGTTGAGAGTAATAATAATATCCTGCTGCAATAATTATGATGAGTATTAATGCACCATATACCCAACGTTTATTTGATGAAGGTTTTTTTAGGAGTTCTTCAATATTTACGGATGGTTCTTGCATAATAGTGTTCTCCTAAGTATTTTTCGTTATTAATATAAATAAAAACGGATTATACGTATACTAGTTAGATAGACTCTGAATAATAGCAAATATACCCACAAAATAGTACTATCAAGTATCAATCCTTCTTCAAATTGTTATGAGGTATGATGCTATATAAATACCGAAGCCTCTATTATGGTTGGGTTGTTGTAATTGCCTTAGCTCTAACTGGTTGCCTAAGCATGACTTTTGCAACTTTAAATTTTGGATTATTTATTCGACCTATGGGTGATCAATTAGGAATAAATCGAGCTACATTTGGCTGGGCTATGTCTGCCCGTATGGGTGTAGGAGCTATTACAAGTCCAATAGTTGGTAAATTGATTGATCGTTACGGATCACGGTACATTATTTCGTTTGCAACTATTATCACTGCTAGTGCAGTCGGTTGTCTTGGTTTTATTTCATATGGATGGCAGCTTGTTTTACTTTTCGGAATAATGGGTATCATTGCTATGGTTGGTCCTGCAAATTTGGCAATATCAGTTCCAGTTGCAAAATGGTTTATCAAAAAAAGAGGTAAGGCTTTAGCAGTAGTTGGGGCAACTAGTGCGCTAGGTGGTGTAATTTTTGTTCCTCTATCTCAGATATTTATTGATTTATATGGTTGGAGGAACGCATGGATTATTCTGGCGTTTATAGGAAGTTTTTTAATTATTCCAGTATCTTTAATTTTTGTGCGTAGACAACCTGAGGATCTCGGATTGCATCCTGATGGAGAATTATCTTTAATTAATGAATCGCAAAATTCAACTGAGGAAGTAATTGATAGTAATGAATCCTTTTGGACGGTAAGAGAAGCAGTTGTAACTGTAAAATTCTGGCTTCTTGCAATTGTATTTGGTTCTGTAATGTTTTCGCTTTCTACTATTGGACTTCATAGAATTCCAAATTTTGTAGATCAAGGCCTGGATCCTACGAATGTTGCATTTGCAACTTCACTTGATCCACTAGCATTTGGAATTAGCACATTTCTATTTGGATTTCTAGCCGACAAAATTCCTGTTAGATATATTGGAGCAATAGGGATGCTAGGATTGGCTAGTGCAATTTACTTAAGCATAATTGGTAATACTTCGTTGTTAATGTCGTTATCTTTTATCATTTTTGGTTTAGCTATGGGTGCAATTATGATGATGAATAATTACATTTGGCCTGATTATTATGGAAGAAAGTTTTTGGGAAGTATTCGTGGGGTTGTCACTCCAATTACCCTTATTGGAAGTGGTGCTGGGGCACCATTTGCAGGATATATTAATGATGTTACAGGAAGTTACAATTCAATTTGGATTTTTATGGTGTTTCTTTTATTGATAGATGCAGTAATAATTGCATTTCTTAATTCGCCAACTAACAAAAGAAAAAACAAAAATTACAGTTAAATTACTTATTAAAGGTCTTATTGGTATCCGGTTAACTCAACATATCCTGAACCTGTAATAGGAGTTTCATTAATTGTTCCTTTAATTTTTACTGCACCTTCCCAATATTTAAATATTCCTGTCAATTCTTGATTAGAGATATACGGTTTGATCGTTAACTCTAAACCTTCGCTGGGTATTGAAATGTTCCATTTGCTTGGGTATTTAATGTCTGTTTGGGAGCTTTTCCAATGTTCAGTAACAGTTATTTGAACACTATTGTTGTTTAGTTGAATATGATTATCATCATTAATCATTATACCCGAACTTGAAGAATCAATATCTCCAGATTCTAATCTTAGTTGATAAAACATAATATCTATTTTTTTATCAATATGTAATCCAAACCAATCCCATCCTTCTTGGTTTCTCGCCAGTCCTTTTGAAGTCCATTCCCGGTCTAACCAAGTCGTTCCCTTCACTTTATAATTTTTATCACTTATCGAAATTATTCCCGTTGTATCCATTCTTGGCAGTGAGTAATAATATGATGCAGAATTTTCTTTTCTGCTTTTTACACTATAACCATTATCACCTTGCAATACCGGATCACGATCCGATTCAAGTTGAAAATTAATTGAGATGCCTGATTCTTTTGCACTGACATTTAGCATCAATGGATTATTTGAATCTGTAGTAACAAACCATTTATCAATCCAAACATCGAGATGCTTATCAGATGAACCAGCCATATTAAATGAATTCCTATTAAATTTTTCAAATTGATGGAATGTATTATTAGTAGTGTCAGTTAGAGTAAAGTGTCCCATGTAAATATTCTCAGTTGCCCACTTAGATTCTCTTTTTTCATTATTATTAGGTAACCCTCTTCTGAAAAATGTCAGTTGATATCCGAAATGACGATTTTCTTCAGTTTTCAGATTTCCGGTAAAATACCACCATTCGGTTGAATAATTTACATGATTTCCATGATCCCTAGGAAAATCAAATTGTTTGTTAGGTGTCACTGAATAAAATTGATCAGAAGAACTTGAATTTTGAAGCAATGATATCGCATTAGGAATGGTTAGAGGTTCAGCTTTTGATTTACAACCAACTACTAATATCATTATAAGTAATAGTATTGTTAAAGTAGATATAATTTTCATTCTTGTTTTAACGCTTTTGAAATAGATTCTGATTTATTCTTGAAAGTTGGATAAATTCCAGCACACATTGATGCTAAAATGGAAATTAATAATCCTTGTATTATGATCCAGAATGAAATATCTAATTCCATTGACCAACCAAAAGAACGCTGGTTAATGAAATGGATTAAAACCCAAGATATAATTATACCAATTGGTATTGCTACTAATCCTGAAATAAGCCCAATTATGCTTGTTTGGAAAAACGTTAATAGTTGGAATTGATTAGTTGTGACGCCTAGTGCACGAAGAATTGCTGACTCTTTTTCTTTTTCTATTTGAAAGGCTATAAGCGAACTTAAAATTCCTATACTAGCCACGACTATAGTAATTAATCTTAAAACTGAAGTTACATCAAAAGTTCTGTCAAATATATCCATAGATCGTTCTTTGATCTCTTTGACAGATTGGATTTCTATTGGATGATAAGGTTTTGACAATTTTTCAATTTTGGCAATTGTTGATTTTGAATTACTTGCAGTTTCTGTGTGAAGAGCTAAAGACGTAACTCTTATATCATTCCAGTTGTTATTATAAATTGTCCTATTGATTAGAATTACACCTCTACTTGAACTGTAATCATAATAAATACCGATTACTTCAAAAGGTTTGAGACCAGATATTGTTGGTAATTGTATATTGTCACCAATTTTTATATCGTTTTTGTATGCATATGGTTCTGAAACAAATATTGCATTAGTTGTAAAAAATGATTTCCAGACAGTGCTATTATTACCTTTTTTTAAATTAATAGATTCAGAGAGAATTTGAATATTCGAATCGACCACAGCTAATTGGGTTGTTCCCTCTGTTGTTTGTAATTCAGTTGCCAAAAGTTTAGTGACATAATTAACTTCGTCCAAGTTTGTAATCTGTTGTATTAGAGTTGTATTAATTGATTTCTGTAATTGTCCCGAATCAACAGATGGTGGAGATATGTATATATCTGCAACTAGTGAATAATTTAACCAATCCTCAACCGTTGATCTAAAACTTCCAATCATCAATCCAATTCCTATTGTTACAGCAACAGCAAGTGATAATGCGGCTATAGAAATTGATATTCTGCTTAACGACGCACCTATATTTCTTACTGCAGCAAAAGTTAGCGTTGAAAAAATATTTTTAAAAAAATAATTAAATGCTTTCAATAAAAATATAGTGCATGCCGGAACTTGAAGAGTTAATCCAAATGTAACACATCCTAATGATAATAAGCTGATTTCAATTCCTGATAAAGGTAATAATAGTAAGATGCATCCAGCTATGAAAAATATTAATCCTACAATTGAAACCAATGGGAGAATTTTACGAAATGAAGTCTCTCTATTTGATTGAATCATTGCACTTATTGGAGTAATACGAGTAGCTTCATACGAGGGGATCACAGCAGCAATTAAAGATGCAATTATGCCTAATAGAGACCCTTTAATTAATACAAATAAGTCTATTTGTAATTGATATACATTCGCAGCAAAAAAAACATCATTAATTGTTCTGGTAATAAGTTCTAATAAAGTTTGAGCAAGTAATATCCCAAGAAATACGCCAAGAACTACACTGATAATTCCTAAAAAGATTGCTTCAGAAATGAAAATAAGGAAAATATTTTTTTGAGTAACACCAATTGCTCGCAGTATGCCAATAATATTTCGTCTTCTAATAATTGAAAAAGTCATCGTGTTGTAAATTAAAAATATACCTACAAGCAATGCTAAAAGACTGAGTGCTGTAAGATTTAAATTAAATGCTTTAGTAATCTCATTAACGGTTTTTTGCCGTGTTCCAGATGGAATGATTGAAACACTACTAGGGACAATCATTTCTATTTGAGAGATTCCTTTTTTAGAAGATATTTCATCTTGAAATTTAAGGTCTATTCTTGTCAGAATATCAATTGAGTTTAATATTTCTTGAGCAGTGGATATATCAGTAATGATTAGTGATTCAAAACCAATTTGGTTTATAGAATTTGTAGGGTTAATTATTCCAACTATTTGTACATTTTGTATGGAATCATCTGAAATTAACTGAAAACTAGTATCATCAGATAATGTTTCAAGAAATGCTTGTGATACGGCAACAGTATTTGGGACTGAAAGAAGAGAGTCAAAATTATTTTGACTCTCTATTGAGTTAATGATGTTAAAATTCCTGAATCCATATTCTGAGAATGGATCAATTCCTAATAAAGTGACTTTTTTATTAGTTTCAGAAATTGTTACAATACCTTCAACAATTGGAGCTATATCTTTTACATCAGTGCCAAATTTAATGTCTTTAAAAATTTTGTCAGGTAATCCATTTGGACCACCAATGATTTTATGGGTTGCTTCACCAACGACTGCTTCAGTAGCAAATTTGAAAGTGTTTCCAGCAGTTTTACTAGCTAGATCGATTGCTACAACAACAGATACACCCATAGCAATTCCAATAATCGAAAATAATAAATAAGTTCGATTTCTAAACAAATAACGAATACTAGATTTCCATACTAGAAGCATTACCATTTAACTCGTTTAATAAGGTGAAAATCATGTAAGTCTAATATCTTATTAGTATATAACTCTGCCTCAGAACTATGAGTAACCATAATTACTGTCATATTACGTTCTTTGGTTAAAGTGTTGAAAAGTTCTAGTATCTCTTTTCCAGTACGAGCGTCAAGATTGCCTGTTGGTTCATCAGCGAGAACAATTTTTGGTGAATGAATAATAGCTCTAGCAATAGCTACTCGTTGTTGTTCTCCACCGGATAACCTGTCGGGATAACTATCCTCCCGATCAGATAGTCCAATTTTTTTAAGAAGCAATCTCGCTTCGTCGTTTTTCGAGTTCCTCGTATACCCAAGTAAATCAAGTGGTAATATTAGATTTTCTTTAACTGTTAATGTAGGAATTAAGTTAAAAAACTGGAAGATAAATCCAATATTTTCTCTTCGAAAGATTGTACGATTAGTTTCAGATAATTTAGTGATGTTTGTATTATCAATGTTAACTGAGCCTGTGTTGGGTGTATCAATGCCACTAATTAAATTTAAAAGAGTTGATTTTCCTGATCCACTTCTTCCAGTTACAAGGACAAATTCTCCAATTCTTGCTTCTAAGGACACATTATCAAGTACCAAGCGTTTGCTTGAACCTTCATAATATTCTTTAGTAATGTTAGACGCTGATAATAGCATTAGTTTTTCTTTTACTTAGTGATCATAAAAAATTGCTAAAAACAAAAATTGATTTATATATTTTAGCATACTTCGATAGTATGAAAGAAATATTATTTAAAAAATTTAGCTATAAATTTGGGTGGCTTATCATTAGGTAATGGTTCTTGTGGACATCTGGCAAATAATACTGCAATTGCTGCAAAAATTATAATGAATGCTATAGCTTTAAAACCTATTCTATATCCACCAGGCAGTGAGTCTGCTAGAAATCCTATCCAAATTGGTGCTGCTACAGTTGCAGGCAGATCAACAAATTGTAGTAATCCTCCGATTGTACCAAATGATTTTCTTCCAAAGAAATAACCTTGTATAACAGCACGTAAGGGAATAACACCACCATATGCTAGTCCAAAAGCACAAACATACAGTGGAATTTGGCTTAGGTTGCTTATGGTTGAAAAAAGAAATATCGAGAAGCTTAATACACAGAATAATAATGCAACTAATATTTGGAGGTTTACATAATCAGCAACAATTCCAAATAAAATTCTACCGCCTACACTGGTGAATACAAAAAGTGATAGTGCCCCGACAGCAACCACGTATTCAAGTCCTAGTTCTTCGGCTAGAAATGGTGCAAGATGAACTGTAGTTATTCCTGGAACTCCGGAAAAGATTGCATAGACAATAGCAAGCATCCAAAAAGCCCTTGTTCTTAGAGCTTGCCATACATTTAATTCAAGTTCTTCTCTGGAATCTTTGTTCCAGAAATGAGCTGGTGGTTTGGGAAAGTTCATGTTCTTCTTTTCAAATTTACTAATAGTGTCATTTGTTTTATTTACTTGGGCACCGTCTGGAAGTAATCCCATCTGTTCTGGTTTATGTCGTAAAATTGATATTAGTGGAAAACCTATTCCCCACATGCATAAACCTGCAATTACTGTAGCTGTTTTCCATCCTAAATTATCTATAAGCATTGCAAATATAAAAACAATACTTCCACCTAATCCATAGCCAGACATTAGGAATCCCATAGCTCGACCACGTTTTTTGATGAACCAATTAGCTACAGCTACTTGTAATGGTCTACCTGTTCCAAAGCTAGAACCCATAGCGAGAAAAAGAAGAAAAACTAAATACAACGCCGAAAGCGACTGAACCCATCGAAGTAATATGAATCCAATTCCCATTAATCCGACACCGAAATACATAATTTTTCTAGGTCCGTATTTATCAACGAGATATCCTGATATTGGAGCTACCAGTCCTCCTTCAAGCCTAGATAACCCGACGACACCTCCAAGTAAACCTCTTGACCAGCCAAATTCATTTCTCCAAGGAATAAAGAATGCACTGAAACCATATACAAAAAAAGTTGAAGCCATAGTTGCTATACCTATTCCAGCAGCTACTATTTTCCAACCATAAAAAAATTTAGGAAGAAACATTTTTCCTCAAATACTATGAATATTTTGAGCATTGTACTCTTTGAAATGTCATTGTAATAGAGATAGTTTATGTCAAAGTAAACTTTTCGATTGGCCTCCATCGATATTATATGCAGTTCCCGTAATCAAACTTGCTCGTTCTGATGCAAGGAAACAAACAAAATCACCAAGTTCATTACTTTTTCCAAAACGTCCCAGAGGGAGATTATTTGTAATAAATAATCTCATTCCTTCAGGATCTTCATCAAGGCGTTTTTGCCATCCCCCACCTGGATGAGCTATTGATCCGGGATGAACAGTATTAACGAGGACATTAAATGGTGCTAATTGCATAGATAGATGTTTTGTGAAGGCAGTTAAGGCAGCTTTACTAGTCATATATGTCATTGATCCACCATATTCTCTACCAAAAATTGACCCTATACAAATGATTCTTCCCCAATTTCGATCTTTCATTTGTGGCACAACTAAACGGGTGAGTCGTATTGTGCCAAATAGATTTAAATCTAATGATCGAGACCATTCGTCATCACTAAGGTTTTCAAAGGAAGTCGATCCAATTGATCCACCTACATTATTTATCAATATATCCACTTGCTTATATGATTGCATAGTAAAATCATAGAGTTTTTCAACATCTTCTGCTTGAGTAATGTCAATAGTAATTCCGACAGCTGAGATTCCATTATTATGCAAATTTGATAAAGCTGTCTTAAGTTGTTCTTCATTACGCCCGCAAAGAACAACTTGGGCTCCTTCCATACCTAGTGAATAAGCACAGGCAAATCCTAAACCACGACTACTTCCAGTAACTATAGCTACTTTATCTTTCAATCCCAGATCCATTTCAATCCTCCTGTAACATATCTTCTGGATTATAGATATCATTTGAATGTGTGTGCAATAATACTCTCAAAATTAAATTATTGGTGATTAACAATTAGATTATTTATTGGTATTAAATTTGAAGAAAAAACAATAAGCAATTTTAATTTTCAGATTGAATTATTAAAAAAATATATTCCTGAAGGAATTCGTTGGATTCATAGGGATTCATTTCATATAACCTTGAAATTTTTAGGTGAAATTAGAAACCCTGATATCAATTTATTACTAAATTTAATAACTATTGCCTTTAGTGGTGATAAATTATTATATTTGTCGACTACAAAACTTGGAATTTTTCCGAATCATAAAAAACCTCATACTTTATGGATGGGTATGGGGGGATTGAATTTGAGTGAATTAATTCATAGACAAGATTATCTTGAAAATCTTATGGCAGACAATGGATTTCAAATGGATACACATAAGTACATACCACATTTAACTATTGGGAGGATACAAAAGAATATTCACAAATCTGCATTAAATAAACTGTTAAAATATGTAGAAATGAATGATTTCGATATGAATATTCATTTTGAAATAAAGGAAATATGTTTAATGAAAAGCAACATGGATTCTAAAGGAGTTTCCTACGAAACCTTAGCAGCTTATCAATTATCAATCTAAAATAATTGTTATTGCTGTCATGTGTAAAATTAAGAACAAACGTTGCACAGTGGAGAAGAATAGCTGAATACTTCCCACTCTTGAATAAATGTTTCCCCACATTTATGGCAATATTGCTCTTTTTCTTCTTCATTTTGATCTTCGGACCATTTAAGATGGCAATCATCACAAAAAGGCGAGTTTTTACTGAAGGTGATAAAATCACCACAACGTATACAAAAACCAGGAATATCTGAATCACCTGCTGGTTGATTTTCGTAATTTTCACTAGATACAACTAAATCATTTAAATATTTATATATTTCTGAAGCAGAATCATGATCTGAAACTTGGATAGCTACTTCCTTGAAATTTGCATTAAATGGATTTTTCAAATTCATTGAGGTGAGTAATGCAATATTTTCATTGTAATAAATTGAGGTGGTTAAATTCTGAACAATTCTGATTGTTACACCTATATCTAATAATCGATCAAGTGCGTTGCTATTAGTGTCTGGATGAGCTTGTGTAATGACTACTACATTGATTTGATTGTTTATTACTAATGCAATTTCTTCATTTAATTGCTGCCAAAACTCAATTGTAGGTGATGCAAGAATTATTTTACTATGAGCAGTTCGAATAAGTTCAATTATTTGTCTAGAAATTTCAAGGTCTCGAAAAATGTTTTGCATAAAGATTTCTCTTATCTATAGATAAATTTTACGATTGATAAATAATAACATTATCTGTTAATTAATTTAAAATTGCATATACATTATTTAATTATGTTTGGAGCCACCGAACGGATTTGAACCGTTGGCCTGCTGTTTACGAAACAGCTGCTCTACCCCTGAGCTACGGTGGCAAAAAATTATGATCAGGATGATTTATGAGTTAATTTTTGAATACGTTTTCCTTGTAAAACCTCTGTAACATAAATACTTCCAGTTGTGTCTACCCAAATACCATGAGGAGATAAGAATTTTCCAGGTTCTTTACCTTCCTGATTAGGTCCTCCTAATCTTCCTATTATTGTACCGTCTAATGCAACTAGACTTATTCTGCTTTGAAGTTCTGCTACATAAATAATGTCATTCGAATCAATATAGATTTTGCAAGGTTGAAGAAAATCATTCCAGATATCAACTACTTGACCTTTCAAATTAAAAATTTGCAATCTGTGATTTTGACGATCAGCAACATAAATTTTATCTTTATGTTCCCAGACGGAATGTGGTAGATTAAATTCCCCAGGACCATTTCCAGGATTTCCCCACGAAAATTCAAGATTTCCCAATGAATCGAATTTATGTATACGAGCATTTCTATAACCGTCAGAAATATAAAATCCACCAGAACTCTTGGAAACTGCTATATCTGTAGGGTGATGAAATGGACCAGATGCTCGCAAAACAGTTTTGTTTTCAGATGTATACCCGGTATCTGATGGTTGACCTCGTATTCCCATTTGAAGTAGAACTTCGCCGTTATTAGCTACTTTAAGTGCTACTTGATCTTCTCTATCTACCAAGTAAAGAGTATCCCTTTCATCAATGTAAATTCCGTGTGCATCATTTACGATTTCTTTTCCCCAGGTTCGTAAATAATTTCCTTCGGAATCAAATATCATTAATGGTCTATCAGTCCGGGAATATACATACACATTATCCTGAGAATCGGTGGCTACAGAAGCGGTTTCTCCCCAAGTAAAGTTATCAGGTCCAGTTGCCCAATTATCGTCTGCAATATATTGATAGGGTCCTATGTTGATTTCTTTCATAATTCACATCCATGGAGTACTCAAAATATATTTATTGAATTATACAGCAAAATGCTGTAAATCCGTTGTCACAATTAATAATGAGGATTATAGTTCTAGCTGAAAGAATTAATTATCTACTGGGGTGTGAAATGAAACTAGTTTTTTATAATGATTTTATTCCAGGAGTTGTTTCTGGAGATAACATTGTTGATATTTCTGAAATTGTAAATGGTATTCCTCATATTGGACCTGGAGACCTGATGTCTAGATTGATTCAAAATTTTGATCAATATCGGTCATCAATTGAAAGTGCTGAGAAAAGTAATTCAGGTGTGCCAATAACTTCTGTTCGCTTAAGAGCTCCAGTACCAAAACCTGGAAAAATTCTTTGTATGGCTGGAAATTACCTAGAAAATGGTACATTAAAAGAACCACGACCGATTAATGCTTTTTTAAAAAATCGTGATGCTGTTATTGGTGATGGAGATACAATCATTCTTCCGCCTGCACCTGTTACGATTTTCCATCATGAAGCTGAAGCAGGGTTGGTTTTTGGTAAACGAGCATCAAAAATTAAAGCAGCAGAAGCTTATGAATATGTTTTTGGATACGTGAATGTTATCGACGTTTCTGCAAGAGGATTAGGCCCTGAGGGTGGTGATGGATTTTTTATGGGTAAATCATGGCATACTTTTGCTCCTATAGGTCCATATCTTGTTACTGCTGATGAAGTTAAAGACCCTCAAGATTTACATATAAAACTTTCCGTAAACGGATCAATTAGACAAGAATATAGTACAAGTGATATGGGACATAAGATTCCAGAAACAATTGAATGGGCTACTTCGATTGCAACATTTAATCCAGGAGATGTCCTGTTTCTTGGCACAAACCATCAAGGCCTTGGTGCATTACAAGACGGAGATGAAGTCGAAATGGGCATTGAAGGTTTAGGAACTATCCGATTGAATGTAAATGAAAACCTAAAACGAAAATGGGACACTGGTGTTGACCGTTCAGTTGCTGACAGAATTGCTGGAAGATAAATTTTATATAAATATAAATGGAGATACTAAATGAAATTAACATTTTTTAATGATTATCAACTCGGACTTGTTGAAGATGATTCGATAATTGATCTTATGCCTCTAGTAGGGAATATTAACGCACCAACGAGTCAGGATTTGATTAATGGTGTTATCAGTGAATTTAATACTCGATACAGATCCCTTTTCTTGAAAGCATCTGCTACCGAAATTAAAATTCCTTTGTCACAAGTCCAATTACGAGCTCCTCTTCCCCGACCAGGGAAAATAGTTGCTATGGCAGCTAACTATATGGAAAACGGAGCTCTTAAGGAACCAAGACCAATTAATGCATTTTTTAAATCTCCTGAATCAGTTATTGGAAATGGAGACACTGTTATTCTACCACCGAATCTAGCGACAATATTTCATCATGAGGCAGAATTGGGCTTAGTTATTGGCGAAACTGCTAAAGATGTTCAACCTGAAGAAGCATACAAGCATATTTTTGGATATATAAATTTTGTTGATGTTTCAGCAAGAGGATTGAATATCCCAAGTTTTTATTGGGGGAAATCCTGGGACACATTTGGTCCAATGGGACCATATCTTGTAACAGCTGATGAAATACCTGATCCACAAAACATAAATGTAAATTTGTGGGTCAACGGTGATATAAGACAAACATATAACACAAATGATATGGGGCATAAAATTCCAAGAATAATTGAATGGGCATCTTCAATAGCACGTCTTGAAGCAGGAGATATAATCATATGTGGAACAAATCATCAAGGGTTAGGCGCATTACAGGATGGAGACAAATTAGAGATGGAAACTGATGGGCTAGGAATTCTTTCTGTTCTGGTTCAAGACGATTCTAAAAGAGAATGGCCACGTGGAGTAGATACAGAGATGGCCGATAGAGTAGCAGGACGTTAATAAATCAAGCAAGCTTAGGTAATTAAAAAAGCCCGGGATGTTCCGGGCTTTTTTAATTACATTCATTTAATGAATTGGATGGTAGTGATCACCACCAGCTGGTCGGTTCCATAATTCTACGAGCATGCCAAGACATGATCTTGGGTGAAACCACGCTACTACTCGTGGGTTTTCTTCTTTAGGTGGAATTGAACCGATTTGTTGAATACCTCCAGCTACAGCATAATCTGTAAACGCATGTACATCTGGAGCAAATGGACATGTATGGTGATAAACTGCCCCAAGTGGCGCACGGGATGCAACTAATTTTGCAGTTCCACTAGTGTCACCCCAAGGGATGCTTATTTCTATTACTGATCCTCCAACAGGATATTCTAATAAATGAACAGGGTCATCTGCTGCTCTTGCTGGACGATTTGGGTCTGGGGGATCAATCCCTCTTTCCATAGTCAAATCTTCATGTAATAAAAATTTTGTTTCGAATAAATCGCGTACTTCTGCTGCACTTCTGGCAGCTAGTCCAACGTGTGCCATTCCTGTTATTAATCCATTTCCTTTGTAATAAGGATGTGCATGATAGTAATCTTCAGGAACAATTTGAATATTTACCCCTAGTGTTGTTTCAGGATCAAGAAATACTGCGCTTTTACCGTCCCAATTACCTTTTACTTTTATTCCGCGTTCTTGTAATCCACTAATCTCACTACCAATGTCATTAGTAGCTAGTGCAATATGATGCATTCCTCCTCGTCCACCACTATTTTCTAGGAATTCAGCAGCCTCCCCAGTAGTGCTATTTGGAGTGCTAATTTCATAGAACATTTCCCCAATTGGGAATTGAAGGGCTGTAACATTATCAAATGATACAGAGTTTCCTCCTTCTATTGGAGTTCTATGTGCGTCAATATCTAGTCCAAATCCTTTTGTCATTACTGTTTTACCATTCTCTAGGTCGGGAGTTACCAAACCTACATGATGGATTCTTGTAAATGCCATTGTCCCCTCACTTATAAATTATTTTGTAAAATTATAGCATTGATTAAATCAGTATGCAGACTAGCATTCGAGATTAACTGAGTCAACTTGCTTGTTGAATTTAGGTTGACCATAGAATTACGAACGTTCATACTCTGATAATAATTGAGACACATGATATCTGGAGGGGATATGGTTTTAGAAGCTTTCCATATTAATGATAGTGATGCGATTCGTGTTCCTGAACAAAATCTTCGCAGGACTGTAACGGATCTATTTCAATCTTGTGGATTGACAAAAGAAGATGCTGAACTTGGAGCTGATGTCCTTATTAGTTCTGATCTTCGTGGAGTTGATAGCCATGGTGTATCAAACATGCTTCGTAATTATATAACTCGTTACCAAGATGGAAGCATGAAGCCCAGACCCAATTGGAAAATTGTTCGAGAAGCGGCAGCTACAGCAACAATTGATTGTGATGAAGGTTTAGGAATAATTATTGCTCCAAAAGCTATGGAGATTGCTATTGAAAAAGCTAAAAATACTGGTATAGGTGTTGTAACCATGTCAAATGGTCGCCATGTTGGAATGGCTGCTTACCATGCGATGATGGCATTAAAGCATGACATGATTGGTCTTTGCATGACTGCACCAGGAGCTGGAACGCTTCCTACATTTGGTGCTGAACCCAGATTAGGTACCAATCCTATTGCTGTTGCTGCTCCGACCAAAAATGAACCACCGTTTGTTTTTGATGCGGCTACAAGTAGTGTCGCAATTAATAAAATTAATCTGGCAAAAAGAATGGATGTAGCTATCCCAGGAGGATTGATAGCTGATAATCAAGGAACTCCAATTTTGACTGAAGGGAAAGTTCCTGAGGATTTTAAACTTTTGCCAACTGGTGGAACTCGAGAACAGGGATCGCATAAAGGCTATGGTCTTGCTATGGTTGTCGAAATTCTCTGCAGTATTCTTTCTGCCAGTGGATTTGCTGCAATGAATGAACGTGGTGTTACTCAACACTTTGTCACAGCTTACAATGTTGAAGCATTCACTGATGTTAATGAATTTAAAGAAACTATGGATAAATTTTTAATTGCTATGCGGACTACTCCTCCAGCACCTGGCCACAAAGAAGTTATATTTCCAGGTCAAATTGAAGCAATAGAAGAAATTGAAAGAAGAAAAAATGGAATTCCTTTACATAGTGAAGTAATTGAATGGTTTGATACAATCTGTAAGGAGCTTTCAGTTAAAGGGCTTTTCGAATAAAAAAACAACAATTATGACTAGTAAAAAAGTTGACATAACAATTATAGGCGGAGGAATTTTAGGACTATCTACCGCCATGCAATTATCAAAAAAACTACCCGATTCTAAGATAGTAGTCTTAGAAAAGGAAGATAAGTTAGCAGTACATCAGACTGGACACAATAGTGGAGTGATCCATTCAGGCTTGTATTATCGTCCTGGTTCACAAAAAGCTTCCTTTTGTGTTGATGGAGCAAGCGCTCTTCGTGCTTTTTGTGATGAAAATAGTATTCCTTATGACTTAGTAGGTAAATTAGTTGTTGCTACTAATGAAGATGAGCTTGGTCGTCTTGATACACTTTTAGAAAGAGGACAGGCAAATGGCGTACAAGGTATCAGAATGATTGGTCCTGAGGAAATTATTGAAATTGAACCTCATGTGACTTCTGGTGTTCGTGCAATTCATTGTCCTATGACAGGAATTATTGACTACACTCTTGTTACTAATACATATGCGAAGATATTTCAAAATAATAATGGCGAGATATTTTTGTCAACTAAAGTTGTTAGTATTGGTAAAAAATCCAATGTAATCAATATTCAAACCAACCAAGGTGATTTTGAAACTAAATATATAATTAATTGTGCTGGATTATACGCTGATTCTATTGCGAGGAAGATGGGAATTGATCCAGGTATTCGTATAATTCCCTTTAGAGGGGAATATTTTACGCTTGCTGAAAATAGTACTCATTTAGTAAAAGGCTTAATATACCCTGTTCCTGACCCGGCATTTCCTTTCCTTGGTGTTCATTATACTCGTATGATAAATGGAGGAGTAGAAGCTGGTCCGAATGCTGTTTTAGCTTTTGCTCAAGAAGGATACTCAAAAACTAAAATTAATATAAGCGAATTCATTAGTACGCTTTTATATTCTGGATTTTGGGTAATGACAAGGAAATATTGGAAAACAGGAATGCAAGAAATGTATCGATCGTTTAGCAAGGATGCATTTACAAAGTCCCTCCAAAAATTATTACCTGAAGTAAAAAAATCGGATCTTGTTCCTTCAGGAGCAGGAGTGAGGGCTCAAGCGGTTGATAGAACTGGATTTCTACTTGATGATTTTCATATAGTTGAAACCGATCAGGCAATTCATGTTCAGAATGCACCTTCTCCTGCAGCAACATCTTCGCTTGGTATTGGAAATCACATCACTAATATTGCCTTGAAAAATTTTGATTTATAATAATAATTAGTATTTTCTTATATTTTTAAATTTCTCAATTATTATGGTCTATTATGAGTATAACTGTTTCTGCTAAAACCTCTCGTGGAGTCGCTAGAGATATTAATCAGGATAATTATGGTTATCTCAATAATATTGATGATGTCAATATAAACTTGATTGCTGTTGTCGCTGATGGTCTTGGTGGATTAGCTAATGGTGATATCGCCAGTAAAACTGCTGTTGATATGTTTTTAGAGGCATATAAAAATACTAATAATAGTCAACCAATTACTCAAGAAAATTTAATTACTCTTTTTTCTCAAATTAATAACTATGTTTATGATAGTGGGATTTCTGGTGAGTCTATGCATCAAAACCCTAGAGACCCATCTATGGCCACTACATTAAGTACAGTTATTATTAGTGAAAAATCAATTAAGATATGTCACATAGGTGATAGTCGAATATATCTCTATCGAAATAATTCATTATCCAGATTTACCATTGACCATTCATGGGTGGCTGAAGCTATTCAATCTGGAAAATTAACTGAGGAAGAAGCTCATATCCATCCAATGAGAAATATTGTTACACAAGTTATTGGCTCTCCCAGAACTATAAGACCATTTTATTTAGAATCTGAAATATTTGATAATGATAGAATTATTTTATGTACTGATGGTATTCATGGCACATTAACTGATAATGAGATAAGTGAAGTGATTAATGATAACGATTCAAAAGATATGTTATTGAATTCATTGTTTGCTAAAGCACAATTAAACGGAAGCACAGATGATATGACTGCTATTGTGATTGACTTGTAAAGGTAATTATCCTTGAATGATCATAGATTTCATTATAATTCAATAAATTCCAGATTACCCGAATATATTTCTACATATAAGATAACTGATACTCAAATTAATTTGGGTTCCCAAGGACGAGTAATAAAAGCTTTTGATCAAATTTCAAAAAAATTTGTAGCAATTAAAATTTTGCCTGACGAATATGAATCATATGAGCAATCGATTCTTTCTTCATTGATGAATGATGTTTATGAGAATGATATTAAAATTGAATCATTTCGTACGTTTCATATTTACCATGCAAATATTGTTCAAATAATTGATGTTGGAAATGATACCCATTTGGGGCCTTTTTTTGTTATGGAATGGGTTGATGGTGGAAGTCTAAGAGATTTAATTTCTAGAAGTCCTCATGAACTTGAAATTGATTTGGCAATTAATATCGTCAATAACATTCTAGAAGGATTAGAAGTAGCTCACTCTTATGGAATAATTCATTTCGATATCAAACCCGAAAATATATTACTAGATGAAAATAATATTGCTAAAATATCAGATTTTGGATCATCTGTTGAAATTGATAGTGCCGGTGGATTTATTGATAGAGGTACAATTGGATATATTGCACCAGAAAGACTTATTCAAAAAGATGAATTTTTAACAATTTCATCGGATATATTTTCAGTTGGAGTAATACTTAGTGAATTACTCGATTTTAAAAATAGAATATTGAATAATGATATTGCTAATAGATTACAAGAAATAATAAATATTTCCACGAATAAAGATCCAAATTCTCGATATATATCAGCTAAAGAAATGCAGGAAGAATTAGAAATCGTTTTAAACGATATCTATTGAATAGGATTTTAATAAATTATCAAGAAATTCTACTGTTCCATCATCGGGTGCCACAAGTGGTAGGCGATTTGGACCTACGTTAAATCCTGATTTATTTAATGCATATTTGATAGGAATTGGGCTTGTTATTGTGAAAATCCCTTTAAATAAAGGTAGCAATCTGTGATGTTCATCTGCAGCCTTGCTTATATTGCCCGAAACAATCAATTCCATCATTTTTCGAATCTGATTACCTACTAAATGTGAAGCTACACTTATTACACCATATCCACCCATTGACATAATGTTAAATGTTTCATTGTCGTTTCCACTCCAAACATAAAAATCATTCGCTGTGCTCGAGATTATCCGTGCAATCTGATCCGGATCACTGCTCGCTTCTTTGACCCCAATGATATTATCGATCATGGAGAGTTTAATCGTCGTATCCGATGTCATATTAAGGCCGGTTCGACTAGGAACGTTATAAGGGATAAGTGGTAAATGTGTGCTTTCAGCTATAGCAGAAAAGTGCTTTAAAAGACCTTCTTGAGGGGGTTTATTGTAATATGGCACTACGGCCATAATACCGTCTAGATTTAATTTTGAAGCTTCCTTTGTAAGCTCTATACTCTCTCTTGTGCTATAAGTGCCTGTTCCTGCAATGATCGAAGCTGTGTTACCAATTGCAGATTTGCATACATCGAACAATCGTAATTTCTCATCAATTGATAAACTTGGTGATTCCCCGGTTGTTCCTGACACAACCAAGCCATCACTGCCAGATTTAACAAGAGCTAATGCAAGTTTTTTTACTTGATCATAATCAATTTCTCCACTTTCATTAAATGGAGTTACCATTGCAGTGAGTAGTCTTCCTATTTTTATTGCCAAGATTATATCTCCGTAATTACTCTATCAAACCCATCTTTATCATATGTTCAGCAATTTGCATAGCATTTAGTGCTGCTCCCTTTCTAAGATTATCAGAAACAACCCATAATGCTAATCCATTATCACATGATAAATCTTTTCGAATTCGACCAACAAAAACATCATTATTATTTGCAGAATTAAGAGGCATAGGATACTCATTATTTTGTGGATTATCAATAACAGAAATTCCTGGGAAATCATTAAGTACTTTTCTAGCATCATCTGGTAAAAATGGATTCTCAAATTCAATATGGATTGCTTCACTATGACCATAGAACACTGGAACTCGAACACAAGTAGCAGAAATTAGCATGTCAGGCGCATGAAGAATTTTACGGGTTTCCTCAATCATTTTATTTTCTTCATTTGTGTATCCTGTATTTAAAAAAGGTTCAATATGGGGAAGTAAATTAAATGCGATTTGATGTGGGTATATTTCAGGAGAAATCGTTTCAGAATTAATGAAATCTCGACTTTGTTCATGAAGTTCTGTTATAGCAGCAATTCCGGTTCCGGAAACAGCTTGATATGTATCAACTATTATACGCTTGATCGGATTAACATCGTGAAGAGGCTTTAATACCATAGCCATTTGAATTGTAGAACAATTGGGTATGGCGGTAATGCCTTCGTGAGATAAAAGGTCATTAGCGTTCACTTCTGGAATTACAAGCGGAACACCATTAGTTAATCGAAAAGCGGAACTATCATCTACGACTATTGCTCCATTTTGAACTGCAATTGGTGCAAATTCACGGCTTACATCAGCACTAGCTGATATAAAAGCAATATCAATATTTTTGAAAGAGTCAGCCGTAGTTTCAGATACTGTTAAATCTTGTCCGTTCACTGAGATTACTTTGCCTTCAGATCTCTTTGATGCAAGTAAACGTATTTCTTGAGCAGGAAATTTTCGTTCTTTCATTAAATCAATAAAAACTTTTCCCACAGCACCAGTTGCTCCTACGATAGCAATATTTACATTAGATTTGGTCATAAATTTATAGTCCTAAAATATTTTCAAGTCCAACAATCAGAGTTTTATGATTTCGTACATCGCGAACTGCACGTAAGACTCCAGGCATGTAACATTCTCTGTTTATGGTGTTGTGTTTGACTTCAAGTGTTTGTCCAGAAGTTCCGAATACAACATTATGTTGTGCAAGCATGCCTTGCATCCTAGAGGCATGTATTTTTACTCCTTGATAATCAGCACCTCTACTGCCTTGAATGAGTTCAGTTTTTGTTTCAGGTGTTATCAATGGGGAATCTGGGGACAAACCAGAAATAATTGATCTGGCAATAGCTAATGCTGTTCCTGATGGAGCATCGATTTTATTTTCATGATGTGTTTCGTTTATTTCAATATATTCAAAAAATGGACTTAATTGTTTTGCTATATGAATTAGTAAAATAGCTCCTATAGCAAAATTAGCAGCATATATTATCCCAGTTTTGTTTTCATCAGCTAATGTTCGAATTTCTTTGATATCACTTTCAGCTAATCCAGTTGTTCCTGAGACGATGGATATGCTGTTTGGAAGGCAATATTTAGCAGCGTTTAATAGCGAATTACTAGTAGAAAAATCGACAAGTATATCAGGTGAGGTTTTTGAAATACATTCAGATATGTTATCAAACAAAGAAATTTCATTATTATTAAACGTTATGGATGATGATGTTGAAAGATCAATCCCACCAACAAGTTCAAGATCAGGAGCTGAAGATATGGCTTTCATTACTTCAGTACCCATGTTGCCTAAAATACCCTGTATAACAACTTTTGCCATATTAGAACTCCTTTCTAGTAATTATTTATAAAAAGCAGTTATCAATCTGAGAATCTTCTTCTTGGTTGTCTATCATTGCGATTGCCACCCCGACCATCATAATTACGTCGTGGTGGGCCAGATGGGCCACGTCGTTCTCGAGATTTTTCCCTAGATGCCTGAACTTCTTCTACAGTTAATCCTTGAAGGACTGCTCTACGAGATAAATTAATTCTTCCAAGTCTATCAATTTCAATAACCATAACTTCAACTTCATCGCCTACATTAACAACATCTTCAACTTTCTGAACTTGAGTATCGTCTAATTCACTGATATGACATAAACCGTCTTTACCAGGCATAAATTCTATAAAAGCACCAAAATCCATTAAACGAACAACTTTACCTTCATAAATAGCTCCGATTTCAGCTTCTTTTGTTAATCCTTCAATTTTACTCTTTGCAGCACTTAATGCCTCTCCAGTAGGAGCTGCAATAAAAACGGAACCATCATCTTCAATGTCAATTGATGCACCAGAAGATTCCATTATAGATCGAATCATCTTACCACCGGGCCCAATAACAGCCCCTATTTTTTCGGTAGGTATAGAAATTCGTTCAACT
This sequence comes from uncultured Chloroflexota bacterium, assembly GCA_913045315.1. Lineage (GTDB taxonomy): Bacteria > Chloroflexota > Dehalococcoidia > Lucifugimonadales > UBA1127. The sequence continues at coordinate 33,746 of CAJWQJ010000009.1, forward strand.
CGCGGAGCGTGTGGGCTCATGTCCGAATTAACTTGAGGTATAGCATCTAACATTTTTTGTAATATAAACAAGCGGGCTTCTTTGGCCTGACTCAGGGCTTTTTCCATTATTTCGTTCGTTATACCTTTGACTTTTATGTCCATTTGTAATGCAGTAATTCCCTCAGATGTCCCTGCAACTTTAAAATCCATATCTCCTAAATGATCTTCAATTCCTTGGATGTCCGTAAGAATTGCAAAGTCACCGTTATCACCCATAATCAATCCCATCGCAACACCACTAACTGGAGCTTTAATAGGTACTCCAGCATGCATTAAACTTAAAGTGCTCCCACAAACACTCCCCATTGATGTACTTCCATTAGAGCTTAAAGCTTCAGAAACAAGTCGAAGGGCATATGGAAATTCTTCTCTTGAAGGGATAACAGGTTCTAATGCTCGTTCAGCTAAAGCACCATGTCCAATCTCTCTCCGACCAGTATTTAACCGTCTAACTTCACCAACAGAAAATGGTGGAAAATTATAATGATGCATGTATCTTTTTGTATCAACGGGGCTAACGTTATCAAGTTTCTGTTCAAGACTAAGTCCACCAAGTGTAGTTGTGGTTAATATCTGGGTTTGGCCTCGTGTAAATAATCCACTGCCGTGGGTTCGTGGAAGAATATCTACCTCACATGAGATAGGTCTAATTTCCTCTCTATTTCGTCCATCTGCTCGAACATTGTTTTCAAGAACACCTTTTCGGAATGTTGATTCCATTCTGATATCGAATGCTTTATGAATCCAACTAGAATCATAATCATCAGATAATGATTCGGATACTTCCTTTTGGAGTGAATTCAATTCTTCACCCTTCTCTCCTTTTTCTTTACCAGAAAAGATAGCTTGGTGTAGACGGTCATTTAATATTGAATCTAATGAATTTAAAAGTCCTTCAGGAAGAGGCTCAGGGTCAGGGACAATAATTTTTTGTTTACCACACAATTTTACTAATTCGTTTATTGCTTCAACAATCTCATTATTGACTTTTCTTGCTTCATCGAATGCATCTAATACAAGTTGTTCTGAAACAATTTCAGCTCCAGCTTCGACCATAACAATTGCATCTTTTGAGCTAGCAACAATAAGATTAAGTTTACTTGATGTTAACTCATCATATGTAGGATTTATTATTAAAGCGTCGTTAATAAATCCAATCCTCGATCCAGAAATTGGTCCCTCAAATGGTATTGCTGAAATTGATAAAGCAGCAGATGCACCAATAATTGATAGTATATCAGGTATATTTTCCTGATCCGATGAAAGCACAGTTGAAATTATTTGGACTTCATTTTTAAAATTTTTTGGAAAAAGTGGTCGAATTGGCCTGTCGGTTAAACGTGCTGCAAGAATAGCATCGGTAGGAGGTCGTCCTTCCCTTCTGAAAAAACTACCAGGAATTCTTCCCACAGCATAAAGACGTTCTTCAAACTCTACACTCAATGGGAAAAAATCAATACCTTCTCTTGCATCAGCCATACATGCTGTCACTAATACAACAGTATCTCCATATCTAACAGTTACTGCACCATCTGCTTGCCCTGCAAGTTTTCCTGACTCTAACGTTAATTCTCGACCACCAACATTTACACTTACAGAATTTGTCATCAATCACCTCTATTCGTATACCAACTTATCTTGAGCGAATGTGTTTAACGGTTAAGCCCAAGACGAGCTATAAGTGATCGATATTCATCAGGTTTTGATTGAGATAGATATCGAAGTAATCTTCTTCTTTGACCAACTAACTTAATTAAGCCACGTCTAGTATGATGATCTTTGTTATGTGTTTGAACATGTGATGTTAGTTCTTTAATTCGATGTGTTAATACAGCAACCTGAACAGGAGTTGACCCTGTATCTTTTTCAGTTCTTCCATACTCACTTATTAGAGTGGATTTTTCCTGTGGCTTCACGATTCCTCTTTTTACTCGTCTTACTTACCTTATAAACAGTATATCACAGTATACTGAAACGTGAAAAGGATATAATATTACCCGCATCTGACAATAAAATATAATTACAAGGAAATTAATATGACCGCTGAAATTATAGATGGCAAATATATTTCTTCTCAAATCAGAAATGAGTTATCTGCAGAAGTTGCATCACTACATTCAAAAACTGGTAATAGGCCTGGCTTGGCGGTTGTTCTAGTTGGGAATGATCCAGCATCAGCAACTTATGTCCGTAACAAGGGAATTGCATGTGATGAAGTAGGTATTACATCAGAAACAATTCTTTTACCTAGTAACTCAAATGAAGAAGATGTTTTGAACACAATAAAAGATTTAAATAAGGATGATCGTTTCAACGGTATATTGTTGCAACTTCCTCTACCATCAGGAATCAATGAAGATTCAATGCTGTTAACTATAGATCCAAATAAAGATGTCGATGGTTTACATCCATATAATGTTGGAAGGCTAATGCAAGGATCACCAATTTTTATTCCATGTACACCTGCTGGTGTACAAGAATTGTTACTTCGAAGTGGGTATGATCCTTCTGGTCAACATGTGGTCATTTGTGGGAGAAGTAATATTGTTGGAAAACCACTTTCTGCATTGCTATCACAGAAGCTTAAAGGAGCAAATGCAACAGTGACTGTATGTCACACTGGAACAAAAAATATGCAAGATATAACAAAATTAGCAGATATATTAATTGTTGCAGCAGGAAGGCCAAATATGATTGATAAAGAAATGCTAAAACCCAATACTATAATTATTGATGTTGGCATAAACAGAATTGAAGACAATACCAGAAAAAGTGGGTTTAGATTGATTGGAGACGTTGATTTTAATTCTGTAAAAGATATAGCAAGAGCAATAACTCCTGTTCCTGGTGGAGTAGGCCCGATGACCATTGCTATGTTACTAAAAAATACCGTTCAATCATTTCGTAATATGCATAATTTGCCGGATGAAAAATTAATATAATGCTTACTAGTGATTTTAATTATTTCTTGCCTAAAAATTTAATTGCCCAATTTCCTGCAAAAACTCGTGACTCTTCAAAGTTGCTTCTTTTGAATCGTTTTGATGGAAATATTGAACATGAACAACTATTTTCAAACTTTGTTAATTACTTAGAACCGGATGATTTATTAATATTTAATGATTCAAAAGTAATCCCTTCAAGAATAACTGGGAAAAAACATGGAACAGACGGTAAGGTTGAGATAATTGCTCTAGAAGAGATTAGAGAAAATGAGTGGAAATGTTTGGTTAAACCATCAAAAAGATTAAAAACTGGTCAAAAAATCATTATAGAATCAGCAAATAAAGAAATTACTGCTCTTATAACAAAAGAGCTTGATGACGGGATTCGTTTAGTCAGATTTGAGAAAGGAACTTTATTAAATGAAATAGGTATTATTCCTCTCCCACCATATATAACAAATAAGAATAATGACCTAGAAAGATACCAAACAATTTATGCAAAATATCCTGGTAGTGTTGCTGCTCCAACTGCTGGATTACATTTTACAAATGATTTAATGACACAGATCAAAAATATTGGTGCAAAAATTTGTTATATAACTCTTCACATTGGTTTAGGTACTTTTAGGCCTGTGCAGTCTGAAAATATATATAATCATACTATGCATAGTGAAAAATACTCGATTTCAGTTGAAACACAAGAGATGATTCAAAACGCTATAAAAAACAAAAATAGAATTATTTGTATAGGCACAACTGTAATTCGTGCTTTAGAGTCATCAGCAGAAACATTATTGAAGAAACAGGGAAGCTCATTTAAAGAAATTAACGATGAAACTAATATATTCATCATTCCTGGATTCGAATTTAAAATTGCAACAGGTTTATTGACTAATTTCCATCTTCCCAAATCTACATTGTTAATGTTAGTAAGTGCATTTACTAATAAATTATTTATATGGAATGCCTATCAAGAAGCAATTATTAACGAGTATAGATTTTATAGTTTTGGAGATTCAATGTTAATAATTTAAACAGTTAGCTTTTGATATAGGTAAGGTAATCGCCTAGGTAATTCACTAATTTCGTGTAATACTTCATACCCCATATCACCCATCATGGTTTTTAAATAATCATGACCAGATTTATCTACAGTCAGACAAAACGGGTTAATTCCTTTCTTTTTTGCCTCCAAAAGTGCCATTCGAGTGTCATGTACTGCGTATTCTTTTTCAACACCTTCTCTACTGTATCCGCGATCTTGAGGACGGCCATCACTTATCAAAAATAATAGTTTTGTTTTAGCTTCAATAGTTTCAAGTTTAGTAATGCTATGACGAATGGCAGGACCCATTCGTGTTGCATGTAATGGTGCAATTTTGTCAACTCTTTTACGAACTCGATCATTTAATGATTCATTCAAATCTTTTATGGTATAAAATTCTACATTTTCCCGACCATAACCTGAAAAACCATAAAATCCATATGAATCACCTAATGTTTCTAAAGCCATAGTTAGAAGAATTACACTTTCTTTTTCTAGATCAATAATTCTTTTATAGCTTTTTCGGGCGACTGGTTCAGATCTTCTTTGGCGTAGCCAAATAAGATAATCTGCTGGATCATCGGGAGCATCCCACTGGTCGGCCATTCTTTTTGCTTCATCAATTGCTTCAGCTGTAGATGCGCTCATATCCAATAAAAATAAAACAGCAACGTCACGTTCAGTTTTATTTCTTCTCGAATAGATATGATCAGTAGGGTTTATACCTAATCGTCTATCAATCATAGCTTCAATAACGGAATCAAAATCAAAGTCTTCACCATCACGTAAGTGGCGAATCTTTCGAAACGATTGCGGTGCAGTTAATTCAAATTGTCTTCGGATTTCTGAAACAAGCATAGCATTCTGTTCCATTGTTTGATGCCAGAAATCTTCAGTGCCCTCAGCAATTACTCTTTCCCGTACGATACACCATCGAGGACGATAATCATCAGCACGGAAATCCCATTCATCATAAAGGTGAGTTTCAGGCTCGTTACTTTCAAGAGAGTCACCGTCATCTTCAGCATCTATGTTTGTGCCAGGAAGTTGGGAATCAGATGCAGGTGGTGGAGTTCCTGCTTCCTGCATCATATTATTTGCAAAAGCTGAAGTGTTATCTTTAGCTTCACCTTCTGATGTTTCAATTTCAACATTTTCCTTCAAAAGTTGCTCAAGCATTTCTTTAGTTAATGGAGTTGCATCTCCTTGATTAGCTTTATCTTGAACCATTTTAAGTTGTGATAACAATTGAACTGTTTCTGGTTTAAAATCACCCCTAAAATCAACTTCTTGAGGAGATGCATAAGTTCCTTCAGAATCCTGTGTTGCGTCAAATATATCCTCACTTTGTTCAGAAGAATTACTGCCAGGAAATACTTTATCTAAATCATCTGGTTCTTGATAATCCATCACATTATCAGGATCAAGGTCAGTCCAATCCTCATCAGGAATTTCTTCATTAATTATTTGATTTAAGATTGAATATATTCTTATTGTAGCTTCAGCAGTATCTTCAACGGATGCAAATTGGGCAAAAATTAAATTAGCAATGCCTCCTATAAGTTTTGCACTATCTATATACTCTAGTGGAACCTTTATATTACTTTTTTCGTAGAGACTTAGTCGGACAAGAAATTCAACGATTGCTTCTCTTGCTGGAAGAGTTTCTATATTTGGTCTATCTTTCAAAGCTTCTCGTTGAGCCTTGTTATAAGCAGAAACAATACCTCTATATTCACGAGAAATATGCTTAGCTACGCGACCATCTTCAAGAGTTTTAAATATATCAAGAGCTAATTGTCTTTCAGGAAATAGGTCGAAAAATCTTTGCATACTTGTTATTGTTGTCATGTCCCCATCTTGTAATAATGTTGACGGATTTTTTGAATTCATTTCTGGACGCATATTTTCCAATAATGTGCTTGGCTTGTCATATTGAAATTCAAAACTACCAAATTCAAGGTGTCCAATCTGATGTGTTGTGATAACTTTTAACCATTCAAAGTTTTCAGTTTTCGTAGAAAAATGTTGGGTTTGAGGTGGAAGGAAAACAGTTGTGCCTTCAGTAGTAGGACGTTCTTTTGAAACCCACCCTATTCCCTTTTCAGCAATTCGCTCTGATGATTCAACAGTCATTTCAGCACCAGCCAAGGCTCTGCAATAAAGGTGAATAATTTCTTTGATTCTTGGAAATTCGATAGCGGAAGAAAGATTTTCAATAACTGATTCTGAAGTATTTGATTCTAATCGAAAGAAAGCCATGCCACTATCAAAATTATCAGAAAGTAATTTAATTCCTTCATCAAACCATTCTCTTAGTTGAGTAGCTTCTATTCGATTAAGAACAATAGGTGCAGAATTCAAAAAGGCACTTACTGAGGAAGGTGCAATATTTATAGCTGTTTCACTTAGATCAAGTAAAGTAGAATGATGTTCAGAATTAATTTTGGATATTGATCTAGCAGAAGATTCAATAAATCCAGAAACACTAAATTCGTTATTATCGGATAGTGTTAGTGCTATTTGAAGTAGTCTAAGCTGTTGTTTTTTTGCGATTAGAGGAAGGTAATTGTTTGTATTTTCAAATATAGCTTTGATGTCTCTCGTTGATCGAAGCGAAGATTTGATAATTAATTCAATAAAATAATCACGACTATCACCAAGAGTTGAAAAAACATTTGACGAAATTGTTAAACAATCATTAGCAAGATCATATGAATCTTCACAAATAATAAGTATGAATTCAATAAACCTTTGAAGTTGTGGAATAGATAGTGTTTTAAGTAATTCAGGACTTATTTCAAAAAATCGTGTAGCAATTGCACTAGAACGCCAAGAACCTTTATATAGGGATAAACCAATTTGCCCCCAATCTTCTATTTGAGAAGGAGATAAATAAGGCAGACTTCCAGGACTTGAGCGGAAATAGGATGCAGCCAATGTGGGTGTTTTAGAGCAGATAAGTTTTCCAGTTTCAGCCCATTTAATTATGTCATTAAAACTCAAAAATGGAAAAACCTTAGGACTGGCCTTCATGAATTCAGCAGCAGCTTCCCAGGACCTTACTGCTTGCTTTGAAATCTCAATGACAAGTTCTGCCCATATTACTTGCTCATTTTTCCCAAATTTCATATCTGGAGAGTTATTTGATTGGATAAGCATTTCCAAAGTTCTATTGAATTCTTGAGCTAGAGCAGATGGATATTGTTTTAATTGGACATCAACTACATTTATGCGTTCCTGGTATAGATCCATGTATCCTCCAAATCAAAGATTATTTCTAGCTGTTCCAAGAATTGACTTAGAATTCGAGCAGTTGCTCCATAGATAAGATGGCTATCATACTTGTACGAGAACGTAGTTTCTAATCCGTTAATCGTTAAGGTTGTTTCTATACGAATATTTTCTGAATTTAATAAATGAGAGATTGGCACTTCAATTATTTCTTCAACTTCGCGAATAAAAGGTTTGTATGGATAATTATCGGGTATGATTCCAACATAAGGTTTAATTGCAAAACCAGTACGTGTAACTGTTGGAGTCATGGTTCCAATTAAATTGATAGAATCAGTATCAATTCCCATTTCTTCTTTAGTTTCACGAAGAGCAGTTTGTGTTAAATCAACATCGGAATCATCCTTCCCACCACCGGGGAAACATATTTCTCCTTTGTGAAATTCTACAAATTGAGATCTTTTATTAAAAACAATGTAAATCTGGTTTTCCCGAAACAGGATTGGTAGTACAACAGCTGATGGTCTTAGATTGTCAGGTAAGGGCTCATCAAAAAAAGTTTTTGCGAAATGTTCACGTAGCAAATCAGACGGTAATTTTTTCATGTGGTTCCCAATCTTCAGTTCATTCAAATATTGATGAAATAACCTCTTCCATACTTCGCTGTATTTGAATATCATCACTTAAGGCCCATACTACAGCTGTTTGGCAGGCTCTTCTGGCTGGAATGTCGAGTGCAATAAGTCGCCCAGCATAGATTAAAAGACGCGTACTAACTCCCTCCTGAAGACCATGCTCTTTCAAATTTCTAATTTTTTCACCTAATTTGGCCAATCTTTCAGCAATATCACTTGAAACATCAGCCTCGTGCTGAATAACTTTTGCTTCAAGGTCAGATGAAGGATATTGAAATTCGAGAGATACAAATCTTTGCCGTGTTGAATGTTTTAAATCTTTTAGTGCACTTTGATAACCAGGATTGTAAGAGATGACTAATAGGAAATTTTCATGAGCTTCCATTACTTGACCTTGTTTTTCAACTGGTAAGAGTCTTCGGTGGTCAGTTAATGGATGAATCAAAACAGTAGTATCTTTTCGGGTTTCAACCACTTCATCCAAGTAGCAAATTGCTCCAACTTTAACTGCACGAGTAAGGGGGCCGTCAATCCATCTGGTACCTTCAGCATCAATAAGGTATCTTCCCACAAGATCACTTGCCGTAAGATCTTCATGGCAAGCAATTGTAACGAGCGGGACTGAATTATTACTTTTAGAGGACCCTTTTTTACCTTTTTTGTTAGTGGTTCCAAGTCTCCATGACATATATTCAACAAAGCGAGTTTTACCACATCCTGTTGGTCCTTTAAGTAAAACAGGTATTTTCTGTGCATAAGCAGATTCAAATAATTCAATCTCATCACTTTGAGGTATGTAGAAGGGTTCTTCATCCATGAAGTATTCTTCAATTTGCATTGCTAATGGAGCTGCTCCACTTCCTTGAACCATATTAATTCACCTTATTTTTTCTTTCCAAATACTATTAACTTTAGTTTCTAAATCCGATAATTCTTGATCATTTTCAATAACTAGAGAAGCATATTTAATACGCTCATCATTAGTAATTTGGGAATTAATTCGCGCACGAATTGCTTCTTCAGGAAAGTTATTTCTGGCCATAACCCTTTTAACAACAGTATCTTCGCTTGCTATTACAACCCAAACTTCATCAACCAATGGTAGCCAATTAGCTTCGATCAAAATTGCAGCCTCTAGTATAACAACTTCAATCCCTTGATTTTTATACTCGGTAATCTCATCTCTTATCATGTCAGCCATTTTTGGATGCATAATTGCATTCAGTTGTGCAAGTTTTTCAGGAGCAGAGAAAACAATTGAACCTAAGGCTTTTCTGTCAATTTCTTCATTTTCACCAACAACAGTAGGGCCAAAAGTAGCGACAACTTCTTCCCATGCTGGAGTATGAGGGACATAGGCAGCATGTCCAACTTTATCGGCATCAATTAGTGTAGCACCATTACGAACAAGAAGTTCGGATACAGCACTCTTACCGCTTCCAATTCCTCCGGTAATACCTATAACTAGCATTAAGAATTATGTCCTAGACACGAGGTAAAAAAACTGTGAATCAGTTTACTAGTCACTATAAGGATGGTCAAGTTAGAATCATTAATTAGAATGAAATATTCCAAAGAAAATACATTACAATACTACTTATAAGAGGGACTCTTATGTTGTCATCAAGAGGAATTGGAAGAAATTCAACCACAGCTGCTGTAATAGCTCCTATAGCAGCAGCTGTGAAATTTTCGTATGCACCCTTGCTCCATATTAAATAAGCAATTAGTAATGTTACACTAACAAATGCTATAGATCCTTCTATAGTTTTACCATTCTGTGGAGTTTTAAGTGTTCCACTTCCTCGAAAAAGAACAGTTTTTCCAAACTTTATTCCTACAATAGCTGCAACTGGATCGCCAATGGATATATAGAATAAAGCCAAACCACCTATAACTGGTTGAGATCGAAAAATTAACAATATAACTACTGATATAAATGCTAAATAAGTAGCAGCGGTAATTTTTCTTTTTTCCCCATCTTTAAGTAATAAAGAAAGAAAATTAATTACAATTAAATTTACAGATTCATATTTAAATCTAAGAATTTCAAATGATATTAGAATTAAAAAAGAAAATGATGCAATAAATATTGCCAAGTTCCAACTAAACACGAATCCAACAAGTGGCGTGAACGATCCGGCAATAAGATGGAAAAGATGTCGATCCCATTTTAGATTATTATTTATACTGTTTTCCATAACACATTAAAGATATATATTGAATAAATTGATAAAATTATTCAATAGCAATTTGTAATGAAATTCTAGGTTGATCGCCCACAACGCGTGTTATGTGACCCTCACCAGTTAAATCGTCAGCTAGTACAATATCTCCTGGGCCAAATATTTGGCTGGTTCCATCACCTAATATTATTTCAGCACAGCCACTTAATGTGACCACATATTGTTTTCTGGGAGCAGGATGCATATCTATTACAAATCCAGGTGGTTGATAGACAAATTGTAGATTTCCAGAAGTGTTGTGCTCTTTACGTTGTGCCTCATCAATAGGATTAAATTCGAGAGAAAATTTTTCAAAATGGGAACAGTTATCTGAACCAGTATACATTCTTATAATATCCATTGTGTCCTTCTAAAAAAATGAGTGAATGACTATCACTATAGTATATAATCAAGTATTGATGTAGAATAACCGAAAATTAATAATATAATTTATACCAACAAATGGAGGTATTCAAATGTCTAAACCAATAGAAATAACAGATCAAAGTTTTGAACAGGATGTAAAGTCATCTTCTCAACCTGTTCTGGTTGATTTTTGGGCTGACTGGTGTATGCCGTGTAAAATGATTGCACCTATTGTAGAAGAACTTGCCGGTGAATATGAAGGGCGAATGAATTTTGCCAAAATGGATATTGATAGCAACCCTGAGACACCTGCTGAATTTGGTATCCGAAGCATTCCAACACTTCTCATTTTTAAAGATGGAGTAGCTGTAGATCAAATAATTGGAGCTGTTCCAAAAGGTACTCTTCAAAAGCGTCTTGATGCAGTATTAGAATCTTAAGTTTATAAAATATTGGGAGTGGACGGGGCCCGGTGGCTTCTGCGGACTTCAACTCCGTTGTTTCGTGTGGTACACGATGGGTGGGTTCGACTCCCTCGCACTCCCGCCATGTGTTTTTGCTGAACTCTAGAACCACAAACTTCAATAATTAGTCTACGCTTTTTTGATTAAGGGATATTTCCTGTATGTCGTGGGTATTGATTTCATTAATAGGTTCGATATTATCTGCATTAGTTAGTATATTTGATAAGACTATCACATATCGTTTTGGCCAATCTTCCAAAGTTCTTCCTCTCCTAGTTGGAATTTTACAAACATCAGTTGGTCTTTCACTTCTTATTGTTCTGTCAATTTTCAACAATGAAATTTTCATATTTTCTGATAATGAATTTATAAAAGCTATGCTTTTCGCTTCATTAAGTGGGGTTCTGTTTGGGACGAGTGGGAATATAATGCTTCGAATACTTCACGGTAATGAAGTGTCTAGAACTGTTCCTATAACACAAACATATCCTTTATTTACTGTATTGATAGCATATTTTTTTCTTGATGAAATAATTGCAACTTCTCAATGGATATCAATTTTTTCTATAATTTTAGGTGCTGCAGTAATTTCAACAAATACTTCAAATAACACAAATAATCGATTCACCTATCACTCAGCTCTCCCTTTACTATTAAGTAGTTTTATTCAGAGTATTGCGTATGCATTTGCCAAGTTAGCTTTAGGTTCATTGCCAGTAATCCTCACGCACGCTTTAAGAGAATTATTTCTCGGATTAGTTTTCATATCAATTAATTTACGGAAACAAACATTTATATTTGTTAAAGAATTATGGAATACTAAAAGTCCTGCAATTAAACTTGTTGGAATAAATGAACTAGTAACTGCTAATATTTCATTATTGTTAATTGTTTGGGCATTATCTTTAGGTCCAGTTTCTTTAGTGTCTTCCATTGCAAGCACAAGAGTACTATTTGTTGTTATTCTCGGTCTTATAGTAGGAAAATATTCAAATAAGTCTCTAGGTGAAGAACTTCATAGAAGAACTATAGCTACAAAAGTTATTGGAGCATTATTAATAGTAATAGGTATTTTCGGAATTACTGTTAGCTAACAAGAATATTAGTATTTAAGGCCTTTTATTGAATGTAAGTTTATATACGAAAGCTGCAAGTAAACCACCAGTAATAGGGCCAACCCAGTATAGCCAATGATCATCCCAAACTCCTGCAATAACAGCAGGACCAATGGACCTGGCAGGATTCATTGATGCTCCTGTCATCTGAACTCCAACCAAATGATCAACTAATACCACTAATCCAATAGCGGCAGGTGCATAAGTGGAAAGCCCGCGTTTATCAATTGCGGTTGCAAAAATTACAAAAACCAATACAAAAGTAAGAATTATTTCAGCTAGCAAAGCGCCATTAGTTCCATCAACAAGATTACCTAATCCGTGTGCTCCAAGATTTCCTGCATATGTGTCTGGAACAATTATATTTAAAAGGAAGGCACCAAATATTGCTCCAACAACTTGGGCAATAATAAACAATACCGCCTTTGAGATTCCTATTTCACCAGTTAAAGCAGCCGCTATTGTTACAGCAGGATTTATGTGTCCACCCGATATATTGGCTGTAGCAGAAACCAATAACATTATGGCTAAGCCATGGGCAAAAGCTATACATAGAAGAGCACCAGTAGTCATTTCATTACCTGATGCAGCCATAGCTGCAATAACTGAACCTGCTCCTATGAAAACAAATAAAGCTGTTGCAATAAATTCAGCCGTAGCTTGATAAATGGAAGACGGAGTTAAAATTTCATCTGAACCTAAGTGAACCATATCATTCCTCCTAATTATGAGGTAAAAGGCTGTATATAATAATATTTTTACAGTTAGTACATGAATTAGCTTAGATTAGAGAATTTTGCATGTCAAATCCAATAAGATTATGAAGATAGAAATTCTTTAGATGGGCAAACTTCACCTAAAGGACATGTGTAACATAATGGACGTCTAGCCTTGCAAATCTCTCTTCCATGCTTAATAAATAAAACATGAAAAGAATAACGTTTATCTTCAACGACTTGATTTTCAAGTAATACATGAGCATTATCAGCAGATACTTTCTCATCCAATAAGCGAAGTCTTTTGGAAACCCTATAAACATGAGTGTCTACAGGAATAGCGGGCATTCCTAAGGAAAATGCTAAAACTACTGAGGCTGTTTTAGGTCCTATTCCAGGAATATCCATAAGCCATTTTCGAGCTTCATTTAAATCAAATTTCTTTAAAAATGATAAATTTAAATTATTATTGTATTCATGGATATAACGAATTGTGTCAATAATCCGAATGGCTTTTTGATTATATAATCCTGCACTATTGATAAGTAATTTTAATTTATCAATAGAAATACTAAGAATATCCTGCCAATTATCGATAGATTGAATTAATAAGTTATATGCTTTTTCGGCATTTTTATCAGAAGTATGTTGCGTAAGGATAGTAAAAATTAATTCAGAAGTAGCATCATGACGGGGACTCCAGGCTATTTTTCCAAAAAAATCTTCAAGTAGATGAAGATATTTCATTGCAGTATTGTTGAGTATAATATTAGTATTTTTCACGAAATTTCTCTATTATTTTTATAATATTTATTATCTTACAAAAATATATAAACACGCAAAGGAGGAATGTTGTCGTTTTGGGAAGTTGCTGAGAAATTAAAAAATGGTTTTAAAGAAATTCATTCATTAAGTCTATCTGATTTATCACACTTAGATACAGAACAAGTAAATGAAGTTTCAGGAATTTGGAAAAAATTATCCCATAAAACAAAAGATAATTTATTATCTGAATTAATATTAATGAATGATTCATCCATACATTTTGATTTTAATTCGATCTTCCTTATTGCAATAAATGACGATGATGAAGATATAAGTTGTATTGCAATTTCAGGTTTATGGGAATATGAGCATAGAGATTTAATTAATATATTAATTGATAAAATTCATTATCATCATTCAAATAAAGTGAAAATTGCATCAATTTTTGCCTTGGGCCGTTTCGCTACACTTGCTGAAGAAAATAAATTATCAACACATGATTTTAAAATTATAAAGGACATACTACTTCAGACTATTAGTAATGATGCAATACCTTATGATACAAAAAAAGAAGCATTTGAAGCTATATCAGTATTTAGCATTCCGGAAGTAGATGATTTAATACGTAATATGTATTATCAAGACAATACGTATTTAAAAAAAAGTGCAATATTTGCTATGGGAAGAAATGGGAAGCTAGATTGGATACCCATTTTATTAGATGAACTTGATAGTGAAAACTATGAGATTCAATGTGAATCGATCAGGGCTTGTCAAGAAATTGGCGAAGAAAAATTTATTCCTTATCTTATTCCACTTCTGGATAGTGATGAAATTGAAGTAATTTTGACAGTTATTATTGCATTAGGAAATATTGGTGGTGATTTAGCAAAAACAAGTCTGCAAAATTTAAAACATACAATTAATGCTGATTCTGATGATGGAGACATTTTGATTCAAGCTATTATTGCTTCACTTGAAATAATAGAAATTTCTCAATTTACACCAAATCGTGATGAGATATAATTAAATTACCATTTAATATTGCTAGTCTTGCAGCCCCATATAAGCTTGCATCTGAACCGAGTAGGCTAGGTATGATTAAAGTTTCTTTAGAATTAAACTCCATTGAATTTGCAGAAACAGATTCAGATATTATGGGGTATAATCTATGAAATATATCTGATAGCCCTCCACCTATGATAAAGATATCTGGGTCAAATATATGTTTCAGAGTTGATATCCCTTTACCCATGTTCCATGCAGCATTATCCAGAAGTTCTTTTGCCAATATATCACCTGAAAAATCTGCATGAACAATATCTTCACCTGATAATTGATTATTGTTATTTGTGTATATATCTTTAAGTAGGGAATGTTTCCCTTTATTTATATGATCCATTGCGAGTTTTACTAATGCAGATCCTGATACAAAAGATTCTAAACATCCAAACAGACCACAATTACATAATGGACCACTTGGATCAATTAATATATGCCCAATCTCTCCTGCAAATCCGTTTTTACCAATCATTAATTTTCCATCTATAATGATTCCGCCACCAATTCCAGTACCCCAACTTAAAAAAATAATATTATTATAAATTTTGCCAATTCCATATTCGTATTCACCAAAAACAGCCAGATTAACATCATTTTGACTAAATATTTCTAAATCATTATTCAATATTGATATATGTGATTGAATTAATATTTCTTTTAGTAAGATTTCAGGAGAAATATTATTCCATCCAGGTAAATTCGGAGGAGATATTAATTTTTTGGAATATTTATCAACTGGACCTGCTAAAGATAGGGCAATTGATTTAACGTCAATATTGGGATGTCCATTCAATAATTCAATTGCTAAATCCAACAAACGATCCATTGCTTGGTGAGGACCCTTTTGTGCAAAAGTAAATGTAGATTTTTTATCTACAATTATACCGTCTGTGTTAAATAAACCTATTCTGATATTGGTTCCACCAATATCAGCAGAAATTATCCCATTCATGAAATACCCCGTAGATACAGAGATTATATATTTAGTTAATAAGCATATATAAAATCAAAATATAAACTATTATGCTTGACTAGTTCAATGATTCATAAATAGAATCGAAGCATGGTTGAATATAATATTAAAGCAATATCCGCTGGTGGAGTAATTACTCGAATTATTAATGGTGATGTAGAAACAGTTTTATGTAATAGGAAAGATAATGGTTTATGGTGCCTTCCAAAAGGAACACCGGAAAATGATGAAACAATTTCTCAGACTGCAATAAGAGAGGTCAATGAAGAAACAGGATTAAAAGTAATTATTAAATATCCTATAGGTGCTGTTCATTATTCTTTTTATCATGAAACTGATAATACAACTATCAATAAAACTGTTCATTATTTCCTTATGGAAGCTATTGGCGGTAATTTGAATGATCATGATCATGAATTTGACGAAGTCCACTGGGTTGAATTTTCATTAGCATTGCAAATTATGACATATCCAAATGAAATTCAAATTCTTAAAAAAGCATATAAAAAGGTTACCTCCTAATGCAAGAACAAATATATAATGGCTCGATAATAGATTTAAGGCCAAAACGTTTTACTGATGCAGCAAATGATTACCAATGGAGAGCGGATGAAGAATTAGCAACTCTTGATGCTACTGTGCCAATAAGAATTGGATTTCAAGAATATCTAAGTAATTACCAAGAAGAAATTCAGTATAGAACCCCATGGTCTCGGAGATTTGCTATTGATACAAAAGATAACATGCACATAGGAAATTGCATGTACTATGACATCAACTATTCTTTTGGCAAAACTGAACTAGGAATTTTAATTGGGGATCGGGATTATTGGAATTCAGGTTATGGAACCGATGCTGTAAACACTTTGCTGAAACACATATTTAATGATACACCATTAGATTTAGTCTACTTACATACTCTTACATGGAATTATAGAGCTCAGATCTCATTTCAGAAAAGTGGCTTCGCTCCAACCAAACAAGTTAGACGATCTGGGCTCGATTTTATTTATATGGAAATTAACAGGGAACAATGGTCAGATTCAAATGAATTTAGATAGGTAATTCTATTACTCCGCTTCCAGTAGTAGTTCTTTCCATACTACTGTTTTCCACCCAAAGGGAACAATACACAATCATCGAATTAGGTAAGGATTCAATTTTATTTACCTTTCCGGTTATAATTAATTCATCCCCTGGAATATCCATACCTTTATATTGGATAGATAATTTTAATAATTTTCCTTTTGGTTCCATCCATTTAGTGATAAGTTCTCCAAAAAATGCTGCTTTAAGAGCACCATGAACAATGACTCCTGGTAAATTATTTTTTTGCGCTACATCTTTATCATAATGGATTTCATAATAATCAAATGATGCCCCAGCGTATTGAACAAGTTGTCGGGTTGAAGGATTTTTATATAATTTAGGTAATTCCATACCAATATATATATCATCTAAATTAATATTCATAATTTTCTCTTAATACTTTATATAAGTAAATTTTTGAGTTGCAATTAATACATTATCTTGATTTGAATATGAAGTTTGTCCGATTACAAAAACCGATGTGCCAACTTTTGTATTTCGTTGGGTTACAGATTTAATAATTGTACTTGAAGTAATTGTATCTCCTACAAAGACATTCATAATGTATTCCCATTCGCTACCACCATCTAGGATGTTTTCTAATTGAATCAATTCTGAAGGATTAGGAGGAGCAGGGTCCATACATCGTAGAAATGTAGGTGGTGCAATAATATTTTTGTAACCTAAAGATTTGGCATATTCGATATCAAAATAAACAGGGTTATCGTCGCCAATAGATTCAGCGAATCGTTGAACATGACCTTTTTCTACAATTAAAGTTGATAAATTAGGTGGACGTTCAAGAAGCATTTTTATTGCATCATTAGTTAATACAAATTCTTTCATATAGCCATCCAGTTATTCAAATATATTAGTTAATAAATCAACTAAATACAAAAGAGGCAGAATAGATTTTATCCTGCCTCTTTTGTATCGATTATCATATGTAATGGATTAATAATCCATGTGCGGCATTTGTGGAGCCATTGGAGCATTCTTTTCAGGTAAATCAGTGATCATGGATTCAGTAGTTAAGACCATTGCTGCCACACTAGCTGCATTTTCTAATGCTGATCGAGTAACCTTTACAGGATCAATAATTCCTAAATCAAACATGTTTCCATATTTTAATAAATCTGCATCAAAACCGAAGTCTTTTTCTGTAGAGTTTCGTATAGCATCAAGTACAACAGCACCTTCTTCACCAGCATTCTCTACAACTAATTTTACAGGTTCATCAATTGATTTAACAATAATTCTAATTCCAGTTTTCTCATCATCAGATTCCTGATCGTCCATCAATGTGTTAAGAGCTTTTTGAGTTTTAATTAGTGAAACCCCTCCACCAGCTACAATGCCTTCTTCAACAGCAGCTCGGGTAGCAGATAAAGCGTCTTCAACTCTATTCTTCTTCTCTTTTAATTCAACTTCAGTTGCACCACCAACTTTGATAATTGCAACACCACCAGCAAGTTTAGCAGCTCTTTCTTGAAGTTTTTCACGGTCATACTCAGAAGTAGAATCTTCGATTTGGAGTCTCAGTTGTTCTATGCGGGCCTTAATATCTTCTTCTGAACCATTCCCTTCAACAAATGTAGTGTCATCCTTGGTAGCAGAAACTCGTCTGCATCGACCAAGGTCTTCGATTGTAATACTGTCGAGTTTTCGACCAGCTTCCTCACTAATTACAATTCCTCCTGTGAGGATTGCCATATCTTCCAGCATTTGCTTTCGTCGATCACCAAATCCAGGAGCTTTTACCGCTAGAATGTTTAAAGTGCCTCGAAGTTTATTTACAACTAAAGTTGCGAGTGCTTCACCTTCAACCTCTTCTGCAACAATTACTAGATTTTTAGTTACTTGCAAAATTCTTTCTAAGGAAGGTAGTAATTCGCTAACAGCAGTTATTTTTCTATCAGTTATCAATACGTGAGGATCATCTAATACAGACTCCATTCGATCCGAGTTGGTTACAAAATAAGGGCTAATATAACCTCTATCAATTTGCATTCCTTCTACATAATCAATTTCAAACTCAAGGCCTCGAGATTCTTCAACAGTAATAACTCCATCCTTGCCAACTTTTTCCATGACTTCACCAATTAATTGACCGATATGAGCATCATGAGCAGACAATGTAGCTACTTGATTAATTTGATCTCTACCTTCAACAGGATTAGCCATTCCTCGTAGTTCGTGTTTAACAGTATCAACAGCTAATTCAATACCTCTTTTTAAAGCCATAGGATCAGCACCAGCAGCAATATTTTTAAAACCTTCATTAATTATTGCTTGAGCTAAGACTACAGAAGTGGTGGTTCCATCGCCAGCAACATCATTGGTTTTGCTAGCAGCTTCTTTTATTAATTGGGCACCCATATTTTCAAAAGCGTCATCAAGTTCAATTTCTTTGGCAATTGTAACGCCGTCACTACAAACTTGAGGTGGACCAAATTTTTTATCCAATACTACATTTCGACCTCTTGGTCCTAATGTGACTTTTACTGTATCAGCCAGTAAGTCAAGACCCGTCTTTAGTCGTTTCCTAGCGTCTTCAGAGAAGACAATTTGCTTAGGCATTTCTACTCCTTACATTCATAAAATATATCAAAAGTGTATAAAAATTTATTAAGAAATTTTTGCTAAAACGTCGCGTTCGTTAAGAATAAGAAGATCATCACCATCTTCCTTAAGTTCTGTGCCACCGTATTTGGAATACAGTACTATATCACCAACCTTAATATCTAATGCAATACGTTTGCCTTCATCTGTTAATCTTCCTTCACCAACAGCAATAACTTCACCCTCCTGAGGTTTTTCAGTTGCTGTATCAGGTAAGTAGATTCCTCCAGAAGAAACTTCTTTTCTTTCAACTGGTTTAACCAGAATTCGATCGTTCATTGGAATAAATGTTCGACCCATTTCCCCTCCTTCATAATTTGTTTCAGATATATCAGCATCTTTAGCACTCACGCATTAAGATTGCTAACAACCTTTCTACGATAAGTCTAATATCAAATTGTGTCAAGAGTATTTCCTATCTAGACGAATACAAAAGATAAATATCGTTTGTATATTAAACCTTAGACTATATCCAAGCTCAAATAAGTATTATAATCGATAAGTATTATAATACTTATTTATTGAGAATGAATTTGGAGCTTACATGACTGAACAAACGAGTTTACCATGTAGAAATGTTTACTGCAGGCTCCCAAATCTTGTTAAACGTTCGGTTAAAAGTGATAAGCCTTGTCGAATCATCGTTACTATTCCAGCTACTGATGAAAGCAAATCCACTTCAATATTAGAATGCCCGCTTTGTGGTAGTTTATTCCATAAGGTTAACAATGAAGAATTAAAAAATGAATTACTTAATCGTGGTATTCCAATTGAAGATTTAGAAGCTTTAAATTGGAATGTTATTCCTGAATCAGCTCGTGAAATACTTAAAACTGGAAGTATTTCTCAAGTTAACTCCATAATAAATTCTGCTTTAAAGAACCGTCTTGAATATATTGGTAAAGACATAACACTAATTGATGGAACTACCTATTTTCGTGATTGATATAACTTATATTGCTGAACTAGAAACTACTCATCTATATTGACTGTGTATTTTTCAATGATTGTATTTGCAAGTAACTTTTCACACATATCAATAGCAATTTCATAAGCATGTTCTCGAGAGTTTGCTTCTAATGAGATCTCTATAAATTTTCCTACACGTACATTTTCTAAAAAAAATCCTAACGATTGTAAAGCAGATTTAACAGTAATACCTTGAGGATCGTTAACAGTTGGCTTTAAAAAGATATTAATATTGGCATTATAGATTTCTATGGCCATGGATCACCTCCAGCATCGCAAATTGGAGCATCGTTATCCGGGCCTAGACCACGATACCAATAAGAAAACTCTTCCATAAGTGCTAAATTAATTTCAGGTAAATTAAGTAGAACACCCCATGCAGTTAAAGTAATTTTAGATTCCATGTCATCTCTAGGAGCAAGAATATATTGATTTGGCCAACCAGGTAGATCAATTACTGACTCCTCAAGTTCAGATTGAATATCTGAATCCCCAGAATCATAGTTGATTATTACATATCCATTTTCAAGATTTTGAACATGTATTTCATCTTGAATTGGAGAATCATAAATTCCACACTCAACCCATTTGGGAGCATGTTTTCCAGAGGTTGGAGGATTAGAATTATAGTATCCAACTTCAGCAAATTCGCCTAATACAAAATGTTCAGTTCCTTGTATATCAAAATTTTCACCAGGACCAGTAATTTTTCTATCAGAAGATCGATCCAAAAATGGTAAACTAGGCACTATCAATCCACCTATAATAATTAAACTTAATGAACCAAGTCCGAATAATGCTAGCCACCGACGGAATCTTGATTTTCGATCGCTACGAATTTTTCTAATTTTTCTTTTCTCAGTTTGAGAAATTTTATCAGCCAAAAAAAACTCCTAAAGCAATTCTTTTCCAGTCAATAGATAATGAGCCTGTAAGTATCTGTGTCGAGTGTTATCAATAATTTCAGGGGGTAAATTAGGAGCCGGAGGATTTTTATCCCACCCTATGTTCACAAGCCAGTCACGTACAAATTGCTTATCAAAATTTGGAGGGCTAGTACCAATTTCATATCCGTTTTTGTCCCAGAAACGACTAGAATCAGGGGTTAAAATTTCATCAATAAGTATTAATTCATCATCTAAAAACCCAAATTCTAATTTTGTATCAGCAATAATTATTCCTTTTTGGCCAGCAATTTTTTCAGCATGATTATATAGATTAATAGTGGAATCCTTTAATCTCTTAGTAAGTTCGTTTCCAATCTGGTCTGAAAGTTCTTGAATTGTAAGGGGTTCATCATGTCCAGAATCAGCTTTGGTAGTAGGAGTAAATAAAGGTTCATCAAATTTGAATCCTTCTTGCAATCCATCTGGGAAAGGTTGGCTATTAATTGTTCCAGTTTTTCGATATTCAGCCCAAACTGAACCAGTAAGATAACCTCTAGCAATACATTCTATATCAATTCTTTCAGCTTTCTTGATTATAATGGAACGCTCAGCTATTTCAGAATCGATTTCAGGAAGTAACTTAGAAATTTCTAATGATGCATTATCTATTCTTGAAACAAAATGGTTCTTAATTATGGAATTTGTTTGTTCAAACCAGAAACAAGACATACTGGTGAGTATTTTTCCTTTGTCTGGAATACCGTCAGGCAGAACAACATCAAAAGCAGAAATTCTATCCGTTGCAATCATAAGTAATAATTCATCGTTCAACGAATATGTATCTCTAACTTTGCCTTTACTAAAAGAATTCGGAAGGTTCGTATGTATTAATGCAACCATATCATTTAATTTCTTTCTATATTTATTCGTTCAAATATACTCTCAACGTACTTTAAATAATAATTATAATCAAAGAGCTCATCTAAGTCGTCAGCAGTTAAGACATTAGTGACAGATATATCATTTTCTATATTATCACGAAATTCTTCTTGACTATCCCAAGACTTGTGAGCATTTCTCTGAATAATCTCATAACCATCTTCTCGGGACATACCTGCATCCAGTAATGCTAATAAAACTCTCTGTGAAAAAACAACCCCTTTTGTTAATTTAAGATTCCGAAGCATGTTTTCAGGAAAAACTTTCAAACCTGAAATAACATATTTGGAAATATCAATTATATAATCAAGAGCTAAACATGAATCTGGTAAAATGATTCTCTCTGCCGAAGAATGACTTATGTCTCTTTCATGCCAAAGAGCCACATTTTCCATAGCTGTAATAGAATTTCCACGAATTAACCTTGCAATTCCACAAACTCGTTCAGTTAATTCAGGATTTCTCTTATGTGGCATTGCAGATGAACCGGTTTGACCTTCACCAAAAGGCTCCTCTGCTTCACGCACTTCAGTTCTTTGTAAATGTCGTATTTCTAAAGCAAATTTTTCTAGACTTGCAGCAATCAATGCAAATGTACTCAAAAGAAAAGCATGTCTATCTCGTTGAACTATTTGATTCGAAATAGGATCAGGTTCAATTCCTAGAGTTTCACATGTAAATTTCTCTATATCTGGATTTAACGTTGCATAAGTTCCGACAGCTCCTGATATTTTACCTACTGAAATTTGCTTATTTGCTAAGTCAAGTCGTTCGATACATCGACCAAGTTCAACCCACCAATTCGCTAATTTTAATCCGAAAGTGATTGGTTCAGCATGAATCCCATGTGTTCTGCCAATCATAATAGTTTTTTTGTATTCAATACTTCTTAACTTAACTACATTACGTAATTCAATAAGTGCTGTTCTTATAATATTAACTGACTCTTTAAGTTGTAGGTTTTGAGCAGTATCAATAACATCATTAGATGTTATTCCAAAATGGATCCATCTACCTTCATCTCCCATATGATCAGTTATTGATCGAGTAAACGCAGTCATGTCATGACGCGTAATTTCAAATATTTCGTTCATTCTTAGTGGGTCATAATAAGAATTTCGTAATAATTCCCATTCACTTAAAGGGATTACACCTTGACGATGCCATGCTTCACAAACTGCAATTTCAACATTAAGCCATAATTCGTATTTATGACTTTCGGACCATATAAATTTCATTTCGGGCCGTGAATATCGATCAATCATTATATTGCTTTCTAATAATATTTAAATATCTATCGGTTAGCTTACCGACTTCTTAAACTTTCTCTGTGTGCATTATACTTTTCTAAAATTTGTGGGTTATTTAAACCTAAAATACTTGCAGCAAAGTAAGCAGAATTTCTTGCACCCCAAGAACCTAAGGCAACACATGCTACAGGAACACCAGGAGGCATTTGAACAATACTGTATATTGAATCTATACCTTTCACATCACTTGATGGATAAGGTACGCCTATAACTGGTAACAGAGTCCATGAAGAAACAACACCAGGTAATGCAGCAGAACCACCAGCTCCA
Source organism: uncultured Chloroflexota bacterium (assembly GCA_913045315.1). GTDB lineage: Bacteria > Chloroflexota > Dehalococcoidia > Lucifugimonadales > UBA1127. Next base: position 57,418 of record CAJWQJ010000009.1, read on the forward strand.
GCAATAAAAACCTTAACTCCCATATTCTCTGCATCTTGAATCCAAGAATGTAAACGTTCCGGATCACGATGAGCAGAAACCACTTCGGATATATATGGAATATCAAGTTCTTCTAGAACAGATATGGTTTGCTTAACATAATCTTCGTCTGATTTACTACCACACACAACTGCAACTAATGGATTTGAATGATTCATTGTTTCCTGCCTTTATATATATTTAATTAAAGATGCCTATATCAGTACGATAAAAAGAGCCGTCAAATTTAATTGAATCAATATTTTCATAAACAATTGAACTAGCTTCTGCTAGTGAAGATCCTTTGGCTACTAAGTTTAGGACTCTTCCCCCTGTAGTAGCAACAAATTTAGCACCGTTAGGTTTGGTAATAGTAGTAGTGCCAGCATGAAAGGTAATGGTATCTTCGGATAATTTTTCAAAACCTGACACTACATTTCCAGTATTAAATTCTCCTGGGTATCCATCCGAACAAATAACAACACTTACACAAGAATCGTCATCCCATTCAATCTCGCAATCTCGCAAAGTACGATTGGCAATTGCAATCATAACCTCCATAAGATCAGTTTTCATTCTGGGAATAATCACCTGAGTTTCAGGATCGCCTAAACGACAATTAAATTCAATTACCTTAGGACCACTGTCAGTCAAAATTATTCCACCATATAAAATTCCTCTAAAAGGAAAGCCTTGTTGGCCTAATTCTCTTACTACAGGTTTCATAATTTTGAGATTGATTTCATCAGCGAGTTCGTTATTCCAATACCTTGGAGGACTAAAGCTACCCATTCCACCAGTATTAGGTCCAAGGTTATTATCAAATGCCCTTTTATAGTCAGAAGCAGCAATTAGTGAAGACAAATAGGTGCCATCAGTAAATGAAAATACACTTATCTCATTCCCATAAAGCATTTCTTCAATAAGTATGGATAATCCAGAATCACCAAATTTTTCCTGCACCATCGCTTCGTTGATTGCATTAAGAGCATCGTTTTTTGTCTGACAAATTGTAACTCCTTTACCTGCAGCAAGACCATCAGCCTTGATAACAATTGGCATTTTTGAAGAGTTTACATATTTTTTCGCTTCATTAGGATCAGTAAAAAGTTCGTATTTCGCAGTAGGTACCCCAGCAGATTCCATGATTGATTTAGCAAATGATTTTGAAGTTTCTATCCTAGCTGCTTCTTTAGTAGGTCCAATTATAGGTAAATTATTTATTTCAAAAAAGTCAACAATCCCAGCTGCTAATGGGATTTCCGAACCTACAATTGTTAAATCAATCCTATAACGCTCAGCAGCATATGCAAGTGCAGATAGGTCATCAATGGAAATATAAAGGTTTGTACCTAATGAATCTGTTCCAGCATTGCCAGGGGCTACAAAAATCTTATTAACTTTTGGACTAGAAGATAACTTCCATGCAATAGCATGTTCCCGAGCACCTGACCCAATAATTAATACATTCATGAGCAGAAATCACACGAATCAAAAATACATAAGCGCATAACTAAACTATAGCCTATCCGTCAAGCCCAAGGAATCAGATATGAATATCAAGTCTGATAACATTAAAAGAATAAAGTTTACTCAAGAAAATTATTTCGGATCGTATCCATCTGTTCTTGAGTAACCCCGATTTCCTCAAGAAATCCAACTACACTGCCCCACTTCGATACCACGCCATCCAAAAAATCCTTCAAAGCCTCTTCAGGAACTCCATATTGAGCAACCATACTTTCCCTATTAACACCCTCAGGATAGCCAACTGTACTTTCAATGAAGTCCGCCATTCTTTCAGTATCAAAATTAGTTAGTAAATAATCTGCTTCTATCAAATCACGATTTACACCTAAAACGGATAATAAGAAAGCCGTTGAGACTCCAGTTCGATCTTTACCAGCTGTACAGTGCAATACCAATGGTAAATTATTTTTGTTAGCTAAAATTTCAAATATCTTAAGCCATGAGGAAGGACCGAATTCTAAGTAACTTAAATATCTCTTACCTGATATGGCTGCATCACCCAATAATTGATTTAATTTTTCGCTACCTCCTTCAGGGACAACGGGGATATTTACGTAGTTAGCGCCAATAGATTCTAAAGGACCTTTTCCTTGCTCCAATACCTCATCAGGCTTTCGTAAATCAATTTGAGTTGAGATTTTAAGATCCAATAACTTCAAAAGATCCTGATCACTCATTCGATCCATTCTTCCAGTACGAAAGTAAAGACCACTTTTAATTCTCTTGCCATCTTGATTAAGATAGCCACCTATATCTCTAAAATTAAAACAACCTTCAAACGGGTAATGTCTTTCTAAGTAATCATCGATCATATTAACTTCCATTCATTATTGATCAGTATCGACTTTGTTAAAGGACTTACAGTCAAATGTATTGTTTTTGAAGTCATTGGCTTTGTTACTATTCCCACTCAATAGTACCAGGAGGTTTTGAGGTTATATCATAAACAACACGATTGACTTCGGGAACTTCATTCACTATTCGATTAGAAATTTTTGCAAGTATTTCATATGGTAGTCTTGCCCAATCAGCAGTCATTGCATCGTCACTTGTAACGGCCCTAATTGCAACTGCATAGCCATAAGTTCTATTATCTCCCATAACACCAACGCTTTTAGTGTCAGTTAGAACTACAAAACTTTGCCATAATTGGTTGTATAGATTTGCACTTTTGATTTCGTCCATTACGATCCAGTCACAATTTCTCAATATATTTAATTTTTCATTAGTAATTGCACCAATAATTCTTATTGCTAGACCCGGACCGGGAAATGGTTGACGTTGAATCATTTCATCCGGCAATCCTAATTCTGAACCTACTTCACGAACCTCATCTTTAAATAAATATCGTAAGGGTTCAACAAGTGAAAGATTCATATTTTCTGGCAAACCACCAACATTATGATGAGTTTTAATTTTGGCAGCAGGTCCAGTTTCACCAGCGGTACTTTCAATAACATCTGGATATAAAGTTCCTTGAGCTAAGAAATGAACATTTTTGATTTGTTCAGCAGATTCTTCAAAAATTCGGATGAAGGTTTCACCAATAATTTTTCGCTTTCTTTCAGGATCTACAACACCATCTAGTTTTTCAACAAACTCTTGTGCAGCATTTATGTGTAAAAGATTTAAACCAAGTCCGTTTTTGAAGGTATTATAAACACGTTCAGGTTCTTCATGCCGTAGGAGTCCATTATCTATAAAAATACATGTTAATCGTTCACCTATAGCATTATGGATCAAGGCAGCAACAACAGCAGAATCAACACCACCAGAAAGAGCACAAATCACTCGTCCATCACCAACTTGATCTTTAATTTTTTGTATAGATTCCTTTACAAAATTACCCGATGTCCAGTTACCATTACACTGACAAATTAAATATAAAAAGTTTTTGATAATTTCATTACCAAATTCAGTATGGACAACCTCTGGATGAAATTGGAGTCCAATCATTCCATTATCATTCCCCATCACAGCAACTGGAGAGTTTTCAGTATAGGCAATACATTGGAATCCCATAGGTAATTTTAATACATGATCCCCATGACTCATCCAAACAGGAAAATTTTGAGGCAAATTATTAAATAAAGGGTGGTTTGATGTGTTCTGGTGCAAAACAGAATGACCATATTCTCTTTGTAATGATGCTTCAACATCTCCACCTAATGAATGAGCAATAAGTTGCATGCCATAACATATACCAAGAACTGGAATACCATAGCCAAGAACAAATGAAGGAAGTGTAGGAGCATTTGGCTCATAAACACTAGCTGGACCACCTGAAAGAATAAAACCTTTAATATTGAGATGGGAAATTTTATCCAAAGAAACATCAAAAGGATGGATTTCACAATATACTTTGGATTCTCGGATTCGACGTGCTATCAATCTGCTATATTGTGAACCATAATCAAGTATAACAATTGCTTCGTCATAATCTATGGATTTAATATTACGCACAGTTGACTGACCACGATTTTCCTGTGCAATTTCAAGATATGCAGAAACCTCAAGGTCATCGCTTGAATTTAATCGTCGATCTGAAGGGGAAGGCTGTTCCTTCAAAGTATTACCAACCTTGTAATTGAGGTTAGCATTTATCATACTCATGGTCAAGAAATTTTAGGTGGTTATAATTCTAATTATTATACTAAATATCTATCTCTTTGAATGAACAATAATTTACTGGCAGCCTTTGAAATTAGACTATGATATACTGAAAATTATATCCTGATATCTTTGTTATTCATTTTTTCAAGAGGGGGTAATATTGCAATTTGATTCCAATCATTCAAATCAATTTGGTGATCTTGAAAATCAAAAAGAAACTCTAGATATGGCTGTAGAAAATTTACGGAATGGCAAATTAATTGCATATCCTACTGATACATTGTATGGATTGGGCTGTGATGCATTTAATGAAATTGCTGTTCAAGAAATTTTTGAAGTTAAACAACGGCCTTTGGGAATGCCATTACCACTCATTATTGGAAACTATGATCAAATTAATTTAGTTACAGAATCAATTACTACAACCATAGAAAAACTAATCGAATCATTTTGGCCAGGTCCACTTACTCTTATTGTCCCATCTGGACCAAAAGTTCCAGCAATAGTTGGAAGTAGAGGATGGAAAGTTGGTGTAAGAATTCCTGACCATCCTATCCCAAGATATTTATCTTCTATGTTAGGAAACCCTATAGTCGGAACTAGTGCAAATATATCAGGAATGTCTGAAACGAAAACTGTTAATGAAGTCGTCAATCAGATAGGTAATAAAGTTGAGATGATAATAAAGAGCAATCATAAACCAAAAGGAATGTCCTCAACGATCTTAGATATTACAGGATCACAACCTCGTATTTTACGAAATGGATATATCACAGCTAATCAAATTGAAGAAATATTCAATGAAACCGTAATTATGGACATTTAATTAAGGAAATTTTTCAAATGGAAAGTTTGGATCATAATTGGTTAGAAAATAAAGACAGGGAATTCACTGAATTAATACAAACTTTATTGGCTAGTCGATCTGGCCCACTCTATAAAATGATGGAATATCAATTAGGCACCCTAGATCAAAATGGTGAAATGATTGGAACCTCATTTTCAAATAAATTTCTAGGATTGACTTGTACGATGTTTGCAGGAATGTCTTCAAACGAAGATTCCAATAGAGATAAATTAGCTCAACGTTATGGAGCAACTGTTGAAATTCTTAATCTATCGAAACAGGTCCATGATGATATTCAAGATGGTGCACCTGAAAGAAATGGTAAAGAAACAGTCTGGTGGATATGGGGGCCTGCTCAAGCAATCAATGTTGGAGATGGACTTCATGCGTTATCAAGAATTTCCTTGACCGATTCAATATCTATGGATTTGTCAAATTTAATTATCAATTCAAATACATCATTTAATGATGGATACGACTTAATTTTAAATTCAATAACATGCTTTGATGCTGCTTGTTTAAAATTATTTGAAGGACAATATGAAGAAATTCACCTGCAAGAGCAATTAACAATACCTGTAGATAATTACTTAAACATTATTGAAAAACGAGCAGGATCATTATTTTCATGTGCTGCTGAGTTAGGAGTTATACTCAATGGAAATAACCAGAATGACAGAGAAAATGCAATATTTGCTGGTAGCAAACTAGGATTAGCATTTGAATTAAACAGTCAATTTGAAATGCTTTGGGGAAATAATGAATCTGCTATCCCTGATTCTTCAATTCTAAGCAAGAAGAAATTACTTCCTGTTGTTTATGCAATTCAAAATGCTCCAGCTTCAATAAAACAAAAACTTGGCTCACTTTATATGAAACGAGTACTTGAACCTGCTGATTTTAATCAACTACTTTTAGTTTTGGATGAATTTGATGTTAAAGAATATTGCCAAAATAAAATAATAGAAGCTTTTGATCAAGGGGTTGAAGCAATTCAACGCCTATCAATATCTAATCCATATAAAGAAAAATTAATACAATATTTTTCTTTAGTATTGTTTAATACAAATAGTTTGCAAAATTGAGGTATTAATGCAAAAAAAAACCATACGGAACATTGATGTAAATGGTAAACGGGTTTTATTGAGAGTTGATTATAATGTACCTATGGAAAATGGCCGTATTACCGATGATACAAGAATACGTGCAACATTACCCACAATCAATTATCTACTTAAAGAAAAAGCAAGAGTTGTTCTCTGTACACATTTAGGTAGACCAGGTGGAAAAATTGTAGATGAATTAAGACTTACACCAATTGCGGAACGATTAGCAGGATTAATTACTAAGACTGGCGTTATCTATATCCAAGAATCTTCCGGTGAACATGCAGCTGCAACGATTTCCGCTCTACAACCCGGAGGTCTTGCACTATTAGAAAATATTCGTTTTGAACCCGGAGAAGAGAAGAATGATTTAGAATTTACAAAATCATTAGCAAACATGGCTGATATATTTGTAAATGATGCATTAGCAACTGCACATAGAGCACATTCTTCCACTGCAGGCCTTGCAAATTTTCTTCCAGCTGTTGCCGGATTCTTAATGGAACAAGAACTTCATATGCTTAACATGATTCTTAATTCCCCTGAAAAACCACTAGCAGCAATATTAGGAGGAGCAAAAGTTAGCGATAAAATCGGTGTAATAAATAAATTACTCGATATCGCTGAGGTAATTATTATTGGGGGAGGGATGGCAGGAACTTTTTCTAAGGCCCTCGGGCATGAGATAGGAGATTCATTAATAGAGGATGATTGGGTTGAATTTGCAAAAAATTTAATTAATGAATCCAATAATAAAGGTGTTCAATTATTATTACCTTCTGATTTCGTTGTAGCAGATAAGTTTACTTCAGATGCTAATTCTCAAATTGTTGCAAGTAATTCAATATCTTCTGGATGGCGAATTATGGATATAGGTCCAGAAACAAGCAAAATTTATGAGGATACAATTACGAAATGTAAAACTATTGTTTGGAATGGACCAATGGGTGTTTTTGAATTTGATAAATTTAAAACTGGAACAATCAATTTAGCTAATAAATTAAGCACCCTTGATCAAGCAACTACAGTCCTTGGTGGAGGTTCAACGGGAGAAGCTGTACGTGAACTTGGTCTTGAAGATAAAATGACTCATGTTTCCACTGGAGGTGGTGCTACTTTAGAGTTTTTAGAAGGTAAAGAATTACCTGGAGTAATATCTTTACTCGATACAGATTGAAATTTGGATCGAAAGGGTTTATATGTACGAAGTTATCTTAGTTAGGCATGGCGAAAGCATTTGGAATCTTGAAAATCGTTTTACTGGATGGACTGATGTTGACTTAACTGATAAAGGAATCAATGAAGCTAAAAATGCAGGATTAGAAATTTCAAATAATGGATTTTCTTTTGATGTCGCTTACACATCAGTCCTAAAACGAGCTATAAGAACATTATGGACAATTCTAGACGTAATGGATCTCATGTGGATTCCTGTATATCGTTCATGGGTCTTAAATGAGCGACACTATGGAAATTTACAAGGATTAAACAAATCTGAAATGGCAAGTATCCATGGAGAAGATCAAATTCTTATATGGAGGAGAAGTTATTCCACTACACCTCCCCCTCTCGATAAAGATGATGAAAGACATCCAAGTAAAGATAGAAAATATCAGAATTTTATCGAACAACTTCCTGATGTTGAATCACTTAAAGAAACTGTAGAAAGAGTTATACCATATTGGAATAGTGAAATTGCTCCAACTATACAAACCGGGAAAAAAGTACTTATAGTTGCACATGGAAATAGCATCAGAGCTCTTATAAAATATTTGGAAGACATATCTGAAGATACGATTGTTAACTTGAATATTCCGACAGGTGTACCAATTCAGTACACTTTTGACAAAAACATGAAGCCTTTAGAACGAAAATTTCTAGGCAATGCGGATGAAATACAGAAAGCTATGGATGCAGTTGCATCACAAGGGAAATCTAAAGAATAAATATTTTAAAAATTATTCAGGAGCTATAAATTGAAACAAATAGTTATTGCTGCAAATTGGAAAATGAATACAAATTTAAATGAAGCGATAGATCTAGTTACTAGCTTGAAAAAACTATTATCCTCTTCAGTAAAAGCAACAACTATTATTTGCCCTCCATTTGTATATCTGCCTGAAATCAATTCAATACTAAAAGATTCAAATATTTATGTTGGTGCACAAAATATGTATTTTGAGGAAAAAGGTGCATTTACTGGTGAAATATCACCTTCCATGGTTGCAAATTTTTGCAAATTTGTGATTTTAGGACATTCTGAACGCCGATCAATTTTTGGAGAGAGTAATGAACTTATCAATAAAAAGGTACATGCTGCTCTTGTAAACGATTTGACTCCAATACTTTGTGTAGGAGAATCTCAAAAAGAACGAGAAGAAGGATTAGCAGAAAAAATTATCCATGAACAATTAACTGTAGGATTAAATCAAATTGATAACATTGAAAATGTACAGATTGCATATGAACCGGTATGGGCAATCGGAACTGGTATCGCTGCAACTCCTGAATTAGCTAATGAAATAATGGATGGAACTATTAAATCCACTCTCAAGTCTCTTTACAATGATGAACAAGTAGAGAGGGTTCCTTTACTGTATGGTGGTAGTGTCAATTCAGATAATATTGAAGAGTATGTATCAATGCCTGGAATAAATGGAGCATTAGTTGGCGGAGCAAGTCTGAAATCAGAAGAATTTTCTTTAATTGTTACAAAAGCCGAGTCAGTAATTCATTGAAACATGCAAAATCAATCACATACTGTTGAAAATTCAATTCCTCTAATTGTTTTAGTAGGCCCAACTGGAATTGGCAAGTCAGATTTATCTCTAAAATTATCCAATTATCGTAATATCGAATTGATAAATGGAGATAGTCGACAAGTGTATAAAGGTATGGAAATTGGTACTGCATCACCAACTTCTGATGATAAAAAGAAAGTACCTCATCATGGTTATCAGATTTTAGAACCTGATCAAACATATAACCTGTCAGATTTTTTAAAAACAACTAAAACATATATATATGAAATTATTGATCGAAAAAATATTCCTCTTTTGGTTGGAGGAACTGGGCAATACATATGGGCATTATTAGATGGATGGATTGTACCTAATATTCCTCCGGATATTATTTTTCGGGAGAAATTAGAAGCTTTAGTAAATAGAGAAGGACCTTTAAAACTTTTATCAGACTTAGATAAAATTGATCCGATCACTGCAAGCACAATTGATCGAAATAATATCAGACGTGTCATACGAGCTTTAGAAATCTATCACTCTACTGGTATCCCAATGAGTGAATTAAAAAAGAGAGAACCAACCCCGTACGAACCTACAATCATCGGTATCACATCAGATGATCGGGAATCACTCTATAGTATTATTGATAATCGTGTAGGAAAAATGATTGATAATGGATGGTTAAGTGAAACAAATGATCTTATTGATAAAGGATACAAGTTTAACTTGCCTTCATTTTCGAGTATGGGATACAAAGAGTTACACGGGGTCTTAAATAATGAAATTGAATTAACCGATGCAATTTTAAAAATTCAAAAATTACATCATAAACTTGCAAGAAGACAATACACCTGGTTCAAAGTATCAGACTCAAGAATTTCATGGATCAATAAAAACAATAATGAGCTAAATAAAGCTTTAGATATAATAAAAACTATGTAGAGGTAGCAATGGCTCTAAGACATATTTGCTCATCATATGACATGGGTAGTGAGGATTTAATTCCTCTTGCTTCAGAAAGAATTGCATTTAAATCGCCTGCAAGAGCAGTTTTTGCAAGTGTCTTAACTATATATCTATCAATTAAACCATTTTGAACAAATTCATCGAGTTTTGAAAAAACATCATTCATTTTTTCTTCAGTACGACCATAATAATCACGACCACGTTTAAAATTATTTAATGCTTCAAAATTTTCACAAGCAACTAATAACATGCCCATCTTTCGTATTATTTCGGGTTCATTTTTCATTACCTCAGGATAATAATAATAAAGAATTACTTTTTCCATCCAAGATTCGATTACTACGCCCAATTCAAGAAATTTATGAGTATTATTCTTTAAAACAGATGAAACACGACCTTTATAATCCATACGCATTTTCACATGTTCAATTACACGTTCAGTAATATCGATACCTTTCTTTACTAATGAAGGTATCGATAATTCCATGAACCTTTCTACAATCTCATTTTCCCGAAGGTGAGGAAAACGCATCTTCATATCAGGTAATCGAATTGGAATGCCAGCTTCTTCAGCAGTTCGAAAAATAATTGAAAAAAGATCTGGGTCAAGTCCAACTCTTCCTATATCATGTAATAATGCTGTTTGATGGAGTGATTCAAGCCATTGATCATCAATTCCAATTTTAGGTGCTATTACATCAACTATAGATGCTGTTCGCCTTGCATGGTCTTTGTCATAGCCAGTTATAATTAAATTTGGGTCATCTGGATCTGAAACATCATATAAATCTAATAATGAATTTACTTTCATGGTTGCACAATTTTATCACATGCAGTTATTAGAATCATAGGTAATGGAATTAATACTATCTAATTATCGATTTTGCAACTTGCATCTGTGAATCAAGATCAGTTTGTAAAAATTCATGAAATTTAACATAAAAATCATCAAGAGAAATTCCTATATTTTTTTGAAATGACCTTTCGTAACCATATTTTTCAATATCGTTCCAGTAATCATAAAGAACTGCATCTAAACTCGATATACTGGCAGCGTAAACCATAGACCAAACTGGCATTTCATAAGTTAGAATATGTCCATATTTTTCATTTTTTATAGTATTTCTCTGTGTTGGAGATTCATTCATATCAAGAGATACACCAGGGTAATCAGTTAACATTTTTTTGGTAACATCCATTCTCCACATAAGTTGATCTTCCCAGTCAAGCCAACCGGCCTTTAAACCCACATAAAGTGCGGCAAATTCTGCAGAACCTTCGATCAGCCAAATTGGACCATTCGATCCGATGACATCAGGATTAATTGATCGAGGAACACGTAACCCATGTGCCCCTTGGTATGCATGAAAATATTCGTGAGCAATAACCTTTCTAGGATCTCCAGATATATCGATACCGGAACCACGGGGAATTTTATCCCACATACCACTCGAAGCTAGTATAAGGAATCCAGAATTTGTAGATCCAGCTGATGAAGCAGCTGCCCCCCCACCCAAAGACATTTCTGAAATTTTCTTTGATAGGATCTCTTCGCATCCTTCAAATGAATTAGAAAAGTTTGCAGTATCAAAACGAAATAAACATAAATCACGAACAATAAGATGTTGATCAGATTCTTCACTATGCCAAATTGTTATACCTAGATAATCACGTGTCCCTTCAGGAGTATCTAAATCAGCTGATGTTACTGGAAACATTTGAGTAGCAAATCGTAGTCCAGTTTTTATTTGATCAAGACCTAAAGGAGTAACATCGTATGCTAATATTTCTATACAGAACTTGGTGATAGGTATATCTATACATGCATCAGACCCCCCCAATGTTTTCGAAGCAATTGATGTTCCGGTCTGTGGTGAGAAGAGATCTTTATTGTTTTTCCATATTTTTGTATCTAGTGAAATAATTGGTACAGGAGTAGCAGTCGGTATCGGTGTGGAGGTAGGGATTGGAGTAGGTGTTGGGCTAGGTGTAGGAGTAGGTAACGGAGTAGCTGTAGGTAGTGGTGTTGATGTGGGAGTAGGCACGGGGGTTGGTGTCGGATTTTCATTTATCCATGCGGTAACCGTTGATTGAACTTTTTGAGATATCTCAGCATTAATTCGAGCCTCTACAATAGCAGGATCTTCTGATTGCAAACATCCGAAAAATGCTGCTAAAGATATTGTTAAAAGAGTAATATATAGGTGCATAAATGAAGTATATCAAAAATATATATAATGATTATAAATTTCTCGATTAATTATATAGAAAGTTACATTCTTAATTGGGAAATTAAGATAAAAGAACCTTGCCCGAAACTCCTAGTCCGAATAGACTAAATATTAGAGGATAAATATATGGAATTTACAAAAATGCATGGAGCTGGCAACGATTTTGTTGTAATGGATGCTAGAAATAAAACTCAGAACTGGTCTGAATTAGCTCAAGAAATGAGTGATCGACATACGGGAATAGGTTCAGATGGAATTCTACTTGTTCTTGATTCAAATCATGCAGATATTCGCATGCAGATGTTTAATCCTGATGGGTCAGAAGGATCGATGTGCGGTAATGGAATCAGATGTTTTGCAAAATATGTTGTTGAAAATTCAATTGTTGCAGAGTCAGATGAATTACGAATTGAATCAGCTGTCGATATCCATCAAGTTCAACTTCTTAAATCAAATGGGACAATTAATCGAGCACGGGTAAATATGGGCACACCCAGATTAAAACCCGAAGAGATACCTGTTGACCCGAACCACCGTATTATTCCAGTAGGTGGAAATCCCTCAGACAGTATGGTACGACCATTTAATGAAAATGAAATCGTTTATAAATGGTCCCTAGCTGTAGAAGGGAATGGTATGAATATTACAGGTGTTTCTATGGGAAACCCTCATGCTGTTACGTTTTTAAATACACCAATAAATGAATTTCCACTCCATGAAGTAGGTCCGAAAGTTGAACATCATCCCTTATTTCCAGATCGTGTAAATTTTGAAATTGTTAATATAATCGATAAATCTCATCTTGATGTTCGGGTCTGGGAACGTGGTGCAGGTTTAACTATGGCTTGTGGCAGTGGTGCTTGTGCAGTAGCTGTTGCTGCTTATTTACATGGATATATTGATGATAATGTTGCTATCAGATTGCCAGGAGGAACCTTAAACATCGCTTGGGATGGAAAAGGTGATGTAATTATGGAAGGTCCTGCTGAAACCGTATTTACAGGAATATGGCCATAACCAAACACCAATATCGGAGGATTTAATGGCACGAATTTCAAAACGAGTGGAACAGTTACCACCGTATCTTTTTGTAGAAATATCTCGAAAAATTGCAGCAAAAAAAGCTGAAGGAAAACAGGTTATCACTTTTGGAATCGGCGACCCAGATATTCCGACTCCAGATTCAGTCTTGAAACGGCTTGCAGAAACAGCCTATGACGCACCTAATCATCGATATCCTGAAACAGAAGGACTTCCTGAATTTCGCTCTGAAGTTGCTAAATGGTATAAATCTCGATTTGATGTAACAGTAGATCCTGCTACAGAAATAATGTCCCTGATTGGTGCTAAAGAGGGGATAGGACATATATCCTTAGGACTACTTGATCCAGGCGATATCGCACTTGAACCTGACCCTGCGTATCCTGTCTATCATGTAGGAACATTGTTCGCTGGTGGTGAATCAGTAAAAATTCCTTTAAGTGAATCAACTGGTTGGCTTCCAGATTTTTCCAAAATTCCTTCCGATGTTGCTGAAAAAGCAAAAATTATCTGGTTAAATTATCCAAATAATCCGACCGGAGCTGTCGCACCATTATCTTTTTTTGAGGAAGCTGTTGCATTTGCCAAAAAATATGACATTGCTATATTGAATGATGCTTGTTATACCGAGGTATATTACGATGATTATCGACCAGTTAGCATCCTTGAAGTTCCTGGAGCAAAAGATGTAAGTATTGAATTTCACTCTCTTTCAAAGAGTTACAATATGACTGGCTGGAGAATTGGAATGGCTGTAGGAAATCAAGAACTCATTCGAGCACTGTTTCTTGTAAAATCAAACTTAGATTCAGGAGCATCTCAAGCAATTCAACATATGGGTATTGCTGCTATGCAACTTTCTGACAATGAAATTCAAGCTCGAAATAAACAGTATCAAGATAGACGAGATAAAGTAGTTGAGACACTTCAAAAAATTGGACTTGATGTTACACCTCCAAAAGCAAGCTTATATGTATGGGCTCCAGTACCTAAAGGACATACATCTGCATCATTTGCTACAGCTGTATTAGATGATCTTGATATTGTACTGACACCTGGTTCAAGTTATGGTGAATTTGGTGAAGGATATATCAGGCTTTCTCTTACCATTAGCGACCAAGATTTGGATGAAGGATTACGACGGTTAAACACATGGACTATTCCTAAAGGACCAGGATAAAACACGGAGAAAATCATTAGAACGAGTACAATTCCTACAAAAATTGATACTGAACGTGCAATCATCGCAGGACTTGCACGAAAAGATGAAATTCGAATCTCTTCTCGCGTCTTTAATGAATCCATGGATGAATTAGAACAATTAGCCATGAGTGTTGGTGCTGAAACAATTGCAAGATTTACCCAAACACTTGATCGACCAACCTCTCATTACTTTGGCAAAGGAAAACTTCAGGAACTTGCTGAATTACAAAACAAGGAACGTTGTGATGTCATCTTTTTTAATGACGAGCTGACTCCTGCTCAACAACGAAACCTTGAGGATAGCCTTAATACAAAAATACTTGATAGAAGTGCATTAATACTTGATATCTTTGCACAGCGAGCACAAACTCGTGAAGGTTCTCTCCAAGTTGAACTTGCACAACATCAATACCTCCTACCACGATTAATGGGCCAATGGTCTCATCTTGAACGTTTAGGTGGCGGTATCGGAACAAGGGGGCCTGGTGAAAGCCAGTTGGAAACAGACCGTCGATTAATTCGTCAACGAATTAGTCGATTAAAAAAACAATTAGACACCGTAAGCAAACAACGATCGCAGTATCGAAGCAGAAGAAAATCAACTGGAGTACGAATTGTATCGTTAATTGGATATACAAATGCTGGAAAAAGTACCTTATTTAACACGTTAACCAGTGCCGATGTTACTGCAGAAAACCGACCATTCTCAACATTGGATCCGATAACGAGAAAAATGCATTTACCCTATGATGAAACTGCTCTATTAACTGATACCGTAGGTTTTATACATAAATTACCACCCCTTTTAGTTGCGGCATTTCAAGCAACACTAGAAGAGTTATATGAAACAAATCTTCTGCTGCATGTTGTTGACATAACGCATCCTAATGCAATAAACCACATGAAAGTAGTTGAATCAACCTTGAAAGATCTGAAACTAACAGAAAAACCATGTCTGTACGTTTTTAACAAGGCTGATCTTCTCTCCTCACCAGACATATCATCCTTAGAATTACCTGAGAAAATTAGTTCTTCAAACTACTGCCTAGTTTCAGGACAAACTGGATATAATCTTGAAGAATTAAAACAGCGAATCCATCAAATATTTTCAGATGAAATTGCTGCGACATCAGCTAATGTTTTCGTTTCATGATTCGACGATGATAAAGAATTCTTTTATTATTTTACTTTCTCTAATGTTGCTAACATTAGTAATGGCATGTAAAGATTCTCATCCTGAAATGGTAAATATAACAACTGCTGTTACTCCTAATGTAGAAATAATTCCATCTGACGATACAAAACTCATGTCATTAACTGTAACGCCATCGATTGTAATAAATGATCAAACCAAGAATGTAGCTGAACCAACCGATACAGTTACTCCTGATCAAAAGAAAGCACATAAAATACCTGAACAATCTCCTACACCAACTATTACAACACAAGAAACGGAAGTAGATATTCTATCAGAATGGATATGTATAGATATTTCAAATATTCCATGGGTCGATGACTTAAGTACAACTGATCAAGATGATTTACGATGCAAAATGGATATTGAATACACTGACTTATCAATAATATTGAAAAGTAATGGAATCCCTAATCATGATTTTCAATCCGGAATAGGATGCTGTGCATCAGAGCAAGATTATACTTGGACGCTTCCGAGGTATCCTCGAATTGCAAATGAAGTAACGATGGCACCTGATCGTGGCCCCATCGCTATCACAGTTACTGGTATACCTATATATGGACCTGAGGAAGGACCTGGAGGTGATGCTGTTGCATTACATCATGATTATTTTATTGAAGATCGCCAACCCATTGAATTAGGATTATGTGGTGGGCACAGTGGTCCTGGTGGAACATACCATTATCATTTTGATGCAAATTGTATCCATTGGCATCCTGAAGAAAATTCAGGTGAAAAATGGTCTGATTGGATTATAGATAAAATTGATAAAACAATACATTCTCCAATTCTCGGATACGCATTCGACGGATTTCCGATATACGGCATGTATGGATGGGATGACAACGGATTCGTTACAATGATGACATCTAGTTATCAATTAAAATCAGGAGCAAATGGATACGGCGGAATTGATGATTGGGAATATATTGCCGGACTTGGAACACTCGATGAATGTAACGGACGTTCAGGTCCGGTTCCTGAATATCCCGAAGGCATATACCATTATCACAGTACCTTATTCAATGGTGGGAATTTGATTGGATTCCCATACTTTCTATTGTGCTACAAAGGAACTCCTGATGAAACCAACTTTAGCCAAAGACAAGGAAACGGAGTAGGACAAGGAACTCAACAACGAAGGCCATCTCCACGAAGGCAGCAATAAGTTATCTGGCAGAATAATCTTCATCTTCACAACCAACACCATTTCCATCAGGATCAAATCCATGAGGGTCAGGTGGGAACACCGTGAAGTGGGTGAATTCAATATCATCGCAAGTAATAATAGGTGGAGCTTTCGGAATACATATTCCTGCTCCTGGATAAGAAATGTGATCACAATTATATTTTCTTGTTTGTGATTCAGAAGAACATCCTGAAATGAAAAGAAAAACCATGATCAAAAGAATAATTACGTTAACTGAAAATGTTTTTATCATATAACTATTATACAGACTTAGATTTTTTAAAAACAACTTGTTATATTTTTCGTTTGTTAGAAAGATAAATCAGTGTTATAAGTACAAATGCACCTACAATTCCTATTCCCCATACATTCATGACTGGACCAACAGTTTCAATCCAAACAGTAAATGGAAGTGACGTAATAGCAGGTAAACCAGAAGATGTTGCAATTAATTTATAATCTCGTGAACTTGTATCAATCTTTAGATCGGTAAAAGTTGCAACTCCATCAACAATGTTCACAGTTTTCGTGCCAAGTAATGTTGCAGTAGCACCACCAGTTCCAGATACAATAGCGATAGATACCGTTCCTGTATTTGAAGCAGGATTACCAAACGAATCTGTTAATAAAACAATTGGTTGAGGAGAAAATAATTGATTCATAATTCCATGCGGTGGAAATGATGAAAATATCATGGACGTTGCAGTTGCACCAGAAACAGTAAATTGTGAACTGGTTGAAGATTGAAGCCCTGAAGCAGTTGCAGTAAATGTATATCCAGATGATGCATTATCAATTCTAAGATTAGTAAAGGTAGCAATTCCATTAACTGGTGTAATTGTAGTTGTGCCTTGTAAAGTTGCCCCTGATTTTCCAGTTCCTGATGTAATACTTATCGTGACAGGATTCGATGAAGATGTTTTTGTATTGCCACCCATATCCTGTATTGCAACACTTGGTTGAGGAAAAAGTAATACGCCTGCTGATCCATTTCCCGGTTGAGTAGTAAACCCAAGTTTTTTTGCACTCCCTGAAGGAGTAACTGAATTAGATACAGCAGAGAGTCCCGTGCCAACACTATTCGTTGCTTTTACAGAAAATGTGTATGGAATTCCTCCGGAAAGTCCATTCAGAGTTCCAGAAAGAGATCCACCAGCCATTAGAATTTTTTCAGCGTCAGGTGGATCAGCAGAAATGGTATATGAAGTTATATCACTTCCTCCATCATCACTTGGAGGTGTGAAAGTAACAAATGCCTGTTCAAAACCAGCAGATGCATTTACTGCTAATGGCGCAGCTGGTACGAGATTAGGAAGGTTTGCAAGACCATATCCCCATGTATTATTTGGAGATGAACCTTGGGTAAGAGCATTTGAGGTTAAAAATGTTTTAATTTGTACAGGTGAATACGATGGATATTGTTCAAGAATCAAAGCAGCTAAACCGGCAATATGAGGCGATGATTGGCTTGTTCCTAAAAATGAACCATAGGTAGCAGAATTTGCTCCATCCACAGCAACAATATCAGGTTTCACACGTCCATCTATTGTCGGTCCAAGTGAGCTAAAGGATTCAATTGTGGTAGGGGTTTGCCAATTTGAAGCTCCGACTGTGATCATGCCTGTATTTAAAGAATCACCTGGTTCCCCTATCGAACCACTAGTTTGACATGATGACAGGAATTCTTTTCCATCATTCCAAACCTGAATTGTAGAAGGATTCTCACCCCATATTTTTTGAATCCGAACACCGAAAATAACGGATGAACTAAATGATCCCGTGAGTGATTCTATTGGTACAGCTGATCCATTCTGTTGATTATCGTTAGATGTATCAGCCAGAATCCAATCGGACCCATTCCATGAATAGAGTGATAGAGCTAAATCTGTATTAGGTGAATTCCAGTCATCTACCCATCTGATTTTTATTGTAAATACCTTTCCTGATGAAATTGCAGTATTTGATTGTAATATTTCAGTATTTGATGCACATGAAAAATTTAAATAAGGATCTGAATCGGTATCATTCCATGCAGTATTCGATACTTTTCCATTATCGTTACCAGCAGAATTCACCCAAAATACACCATTTGATACAGCCGTAGAAACAGTATTAAGTGGAGAACTAGTCATCGTTGACGATCCATCACCAGTGGATGTCCAATACCAGCCCATCGAATGATTAATTATATTTACTCCTTGGGAAGTCATCCATTCAGAAGCTGCCTTTAAATCACCAACACTAACAATTTTCGCAATGTAGATAGTGGCATTAGGTGCGATATCAAGTACTGCTTCTGTTACCCCTGTTCCATGAACACTACCAGCATCACAATGATCAATATTCGTTGTACTTACACCAGCAGATATAAAACACATAGCAGAAATAGTTGAGGGGACTTCAGTTCCTTGAAGTGCTTTGATACCACTAAATCCTGCATCAATAATCCCCACTTTTATACCAGATCCTGAGTATCCTCTTGTACGCCAGACAGGAACGTTATGAGAATTAGCACCTTCGCCAATAATATCGATAATCGGTGATTGAGCATTATACACAAATCGAACATCATCGAGTTCAGATAAGGAAGGTAACGCATTAGAAGGAATATATGCCTCAATACTATCATGAAATACATACGAGATAGATCCACCAGCTTGAGAAATAAATGATCGAATTGCATGAGTAGGTTGAGATACTAAAATATTTACAAGAACATTAGCTCCTGTATACGACGTTGCAAAAGCTGCACCAAAACGTTGTATCTCAGGTCCAGGCACAACGGCATATATACTAAAAGTTGAATCACCAGTAATTAATTTATTGAGACTATTGTCAAGTTTTGGATACGGACTCACAGTTTTATCAATCGAATGAAAATCAGGAACTGGAGTCAATGGTGTTTGTGCATATATAGAATTAATTTGATAAATAGGTAAATAGGCTAATGTGAACACTATGACAAATATTAAAGGAAAACGCCATTTATTCATTAATTGAGCCTAATTCGCAAATAGAATGTGACGATATACATTAGATTTTAGCAAATATCTATTGAAGTGAAAAGTGTCGTGTTATACTCACAACGATTAATCGTACGACCTTATTGGAGCAGTAATGGATACGATTCATTTAAATATATGTGCTATTGAACAAATACCCGATAAACTTCATGAACAGGTGCTTCTCAATCAGAAAGAGTTACAACGAGTAACCGTTATCGTGCCTTCAACAACATCACTTCGATCAATCAGGCATGGAATTGGAAAAAATGGATTATTCAATGTTCAATTTACAACACTTTCCAGAATTGCTGCTGATTTAAGTTCATCATACCTTCACGAAAAAGGATTTTCACCATTAACTCGTCCAATACGGTTATCTTCTCTACGGAAAATTGCATCAGAAATTGATGGACCCTTATCTGTATTCCAGAACTCAAAAGGATTTATTAACAGTCTAAGTACAGCATTTGAGGAATTATCCTCATCAAATGAGAAAAACTTGGAGAAATATCTTCCCCATGGCAATGAACTCACTCATGTCCTATTAGATACGTATAGAACATTTATCAATGATACTTCATCTTTCTACGATACAAATGCATTATTGAATAATGCTGCTTCATTAGTTAAATCTACTAACATTAATGAACTTGGAACACTGATTTTTTGTCTTGGATGGGACTATTCACCTCCTCAAATACACCTGATACGCTCGCTATTAAATGAAGTGGGAGGAACTGTACTTTTAGGAACAGTGGGTGATTCGAGTGATTCACTCATAACAGATCTTATTGAAAGATTAGAAATTACTGGTGAATCACCTATATCTCAAAAACCTTTTACTGACTCAACAAGGTTACAAATGGTACTTATTAATGATGCATCTGAAGAAATACGCTATATCATTCGTGATGTTTGTTCAGCATCAGCTAAAGGAGTTTCTTTTCATGAAATAGGCATTATCTATAACCACGAATTTCCGTATCGCCAGCTAATAGAAGATGAACTTTCACTAGCGAACATTCCTATTTTTAGCCCTACCGGACGACGTTTACGAGAGACACTCCCTGGAAGAATGCTTGATGGTCTATTAAACCTTTCAGAAAGTAACCTCCCAAGAAGAGAACTAATGGAATGGTTGAGCGATTGCCCCGTTAAACTTACTTCCTCTATATCATCTCCTGCTGAATGGGATTCTTTTACAAGAGCAGCTCGGTTTGTACAAGGAATTGAAAATTGGAATGAACGAATTACAACATTTATCCAACAAAAAGAACGTATCCTTGATGACTATGATGGAAATGATGCAGTCATCAATCATGTTAAGCAAGAGATCGATGAGATCTCACAGATGAATGAATACATACTTAATCTACATGAAAATCTTAATCACGATAAATTTCACACCTGGAATACCTTAGCTGACTGGATTCTTGAAATCTTTGTTTTATATTTGGATGAAGCTAAATTATCAACAAAAGACCAAGCTGCACTTGAGATAATAAAAGAAAAGGTAAACGAATTATCTGCACTGGATAACCTCGATGAAACAGTCTCCTATGAAGAATTTAAGGAATCCCTACTCGATATCCTTGAAGGTAATGAAGGACAAGTAGGAAAATTTGGAAGTGGGATATTTGTCGGATCTCCTCGAATGGCTGCTGGAATGAAATTTAAACAAAGCTATATAGCCGGTGTTTCAGAAGGACATTTCCCATCATCTCGGGTAAATCAACCATTTCTCACTGACACATTTCGTGAAGCATCTGGGGGACGTAAAACAGGGCTAATTACGCGAAATGAACGAGACATTATTCAACGATTTGAATTCATGAGCATTATACGATCATCTGAAAAATGTACCATTTCTACACCTAGAGGAGATTTCAAAGAGCAACGTGCTCTCTATCCTTCAAAATGGTTCCTTGAAATTGCGTCAGAGCTTGCAGGATATCAGGTAAATTCAAAAGATTGGATCCATCTATCCAAAGAATCATGGTTAATATCTATTCCATCAAAAATTGCAGCGATTCGTTCTTTAAAATCAGATGAGTACGCATCAATATTCGAATTTGATCTGGCTACATTAGATAACTGGATTCTTAACGATAAAAAAATTGAATTAAGTCCTCTTATTGACGATACCCATCCAATAAGAAAAGCTACGATGACAAATCAAAATAGACAATCTAATTCAGTTACTCCCTGGGATGGTGATATCTCAGAAGTAATAGACAAAGATAAGGCAATACAACTGCTACAGAATACCTCACTATCACCGACAATGTTGGAAACTTATGCGACATGTCCATATAGATTCTTTCTTCGTTATCGTCTTGGCTTGGCTAAACTCGACACGCCTGAAGAATCCCCTTCTCAAATAGATGCACGAGATCAAGGATTACTTCTACATAAAATATTTGAGCGATTCCATATAGCGATATTAGACAACAATGACAATCCAGGTCCTGAAAACATATGGACAGAAAAACATCGTAAATTAATGAGGGATATTAGTTATGCATCTTTTAAAGAATGGGAAAATGAAGGATTAATTAACCAAGGAATTTATTGGGAATTGGATAAAGACAAAATACTTACCCTCGTTGAAGCATATTTAAATGAAGATTTTCGATTACGTTTACGATTTGCAAATTCCACAAGTGCGGTAGAGCATCGATTTGGGTTTTCTATAGATGATGATAATGTACAAAAATCATGGGTTGCACCTGAAATAGACATTCCACATATCGGAACCTTGAAATTTCGAGGGATTATTGATCGAATCGATACCTCTCCTGATGGGAATAAAGCACTGATACTTGATTTAAAAACAGGTTCAAATTTTGGATACAGAGATCTAAATAAAGACATTTTTAACAGTGGTAAAAAATTGCAAATTCCAATTTATTTATTGGCAGCAAAAAAGAATATTCCTGATGTTGAAGCAAAAGCTGCATATTGGATGGTAGGGTTTAAAGGTCAATACAAGGTATTCCCAGATTCACCTCCGACTTATGAAGAAATTGAAAATGATATGAATTCAATTATGGAAAAGATTGCAAATGGAATGGTAAGTGGACTCTTTCCTTCTAATCCCGGAACAAATAATTCTAATTGTACATTTTGCGATTTTAACCAAATTTGCCCACAACAACGTGAAATGTACTGGGAAAACAAACGAAATAAGGATGCTCGACTCTCTCATTATCTTTCCTTAGAGAAGAAAGAATTTACTGAATAATGGATACTATCAACGTAAATGACAATAAAGCAAGAATCGAAGTAGAGAAAAACTTCACGGATACGTTGTACTTGGAAGCAGGTGCTGGAACTGGAAAAACTACACGTTTAGTCAATAGAATTATTGCAATCATTCTCAATGAAAAGGCGAATCTTCAAGAAATTGCAGTTATAACATTTACCGGGGCTGCTGCTGCAGAACTTCTGGATAGAATTCGTGAACGTTTAGAAATCCTTCTATCTGATAATAAAATAACGAGTAAGCAATATGATCACATTCAATTCTCATTAACTAATATTGAATCAGCCTCAATTCAAACACTTCATAGTTTTGCTGCAGACATGGTACGTCAATCACCAATTGAAGCTGGAATTACTCCTGGATTTGAGGTGGCAGACGAATTTGAAAGTGAATTACTCTTTCAAGATTTTTGGAATGAATGGAAAGATCAAGCTGTCATTCAAGAACGAACTTCAGAATCCTTTAAAGTTCTTATATCACTGGGGATAGACCAACGAGAAGTTACATTAATAGCTAGAGAATTTTGGAAGAACTATGATCTCTTACAATCAAATGAGTTTCATGATGAGATAGCTCCTCATTCAATTAATCCTGAAAATCTGTTTGAAATTGAAACCGAACTGACGCGGTTACTTCCAATGGCGAAAAATGGAAATGATGATCCATTAATTCAACATATGGAAACCGTTTTTGAAATGATACGTTTATTTAGTGCATCGTCTTCAAGTAAATATGCAACCCTTTATATGCTTAAAAATTACTCATTAGTTTTTCCAGGTGGGTATCGACGAATATCAAATTCCAGAATCGGGCGTCAAAGTGACTGGGATACAGATACATTAACAGGCATTAATGGGTGTAAGCTCGTAAAGGAAATTCTTTTAACCCTACAAGAAACCATAGATAATTTCATTATTCAATCAGCCAAACATGCAATGATGCCAATCCTGCGAAGCCTACAAGATTCAATTATTTCTAGTGCAGAAAATAGAAAGCTAACGGGAACTCTCTTGTTTCATGACCTTCTCGTGCATGCAAGAAATATGCTAAGAGATAATCTTGAAATTCGTGATTATTATAGAAATCGATTCAAATATGTGCTTATTGATGAATTTCAGGACACTGATCCTATCCAAGCTGAAATAGCTACATTTATATGTGAAGACACAACAGAAAATATTGATCGTTTCACCAACTGGAAAGAAATTTCAACTATATCAGGGAAATTATTTGCTGTAGGTGATCCAAAACAATCTATTTTTCGATTCAGAAGAGCTGATATCAATGTTGGAAATACAATTAAAGATAATATTGCAGATAAAATACTATATCTCACAAATAATTTCAGATCACAAAAATCAATTATCAAATGGGTGAATCAAGTATTTTCAAACATAATTATTGAAAGCTCGGATCAACCTCAGTACATCCCCTTAGAATCTACGGATGAAATACAACAGGTAGGAGATAACAAGAACGTTTTTTATTTTGGTTCTGAAAAAGATGAAAATATTAACATTATTCGCCAACACGAGGCGCACGATATTCCTGGAATCATTACTAAAATGATTCAGGAGAAATGGCAAATCAGAGATATGTCTGAAACAGATTCGGAATCCACACCTATCATCAGGACTATCCGTTTAGATGATATCTGCATTCTTTCTCCAACTCGTTCAACGTTAATATACATTATTAATCGACTTGAAGATGTAGGCATCCCGTATCGTTTAGAAAGTGCATTTCTTATGTATACAACACAAGAAATTCAAGATGTACTAAATTGTTTTAAAGCTATAAATAATCCTAAGGACTACATATCAGTCGTTGCTACATTGAAATCTCCCGTATTTGGATGTAATGATGCAGACATTTTTTCACATATACAATCAGGACATAATTTAAATGCACTTGACGAATTTAATCATACTGAAAATTCGATGGGTGTCTCCCTTTCAATCCTTAAACAATTCCACGTAAAGAAAAATACGACCTCGGTTCCATTCCTTATCGAACAGTTATTTAGAGAACGATACATTACTGCATATTCACTCCACACAAAGCGAGTACGGGATCAATGGAGAAAATATCAACTGATCATCGATAAAGCACGAGTTCTATCAGAAAATAAAACTCTTACACTTTCATATTTCATTACCTGGATCGAAGAACAAATTAAAAATGATGTGCAGTCACTTGATAGTTCAGTTCCTGAAGGTGATGAAAACGCCATCCGTATAATGACTATTCATCGATCAAAAGGTCTTGAATTTCCTGTCGTGTTTTTAGTAGGAATTGGTGGGGAATACCGTGGAAATTCTACCAACGTACTTTTTGATCGTGATACAGAAACATCTGAATTAAAGTTGGCATCAAATATTCAGACAGATAATTGGGAATATGTTGAGGATCAGGAAAAAACTTCTTTGACTGAAGAGCGAAAACGACTTTTATACGTAGCTGCAACAAGGGCACGCGATTATCTATTTGTAAGTACCCATAGAATGGAGAAAACCAGTCAGGCAGCATGGATTATTGATGCTATCGGTGAATCCAATGAATCATATTGGAGTAGAATTCAACCTGCATCACATTTAGTATTTAATAGCAATTTTGACGATACCTCTAACTTACAAAAA
>CAJWQJ010000010.1 GCA_913045315.1 uncultured Chloroflexota bacterium
CAACCATGCAGGTAGAAGGTGCTGAGATCGGATTAGTAGGTAGCGGACCTGGTGTTCAACCAGTAACCGACATGATCGTGAGGAGGTAAAAATTATGGCATACTTACCAGATGACCTTCCATTACCAAGAACTGATGAAATAGATACTGCAGCTTGGTGGGAAAAAATAGCTAATAACGAGTTCGTTGTACAACAATGCGATGACTGTGGAATATACAGAAATCCACCTGCACCGCTTTGCAACGAATGCTTGTCATTCAATCATCACCTTGAACCAGTACCTAATGCAACAGGCAAAATCTATAGCTACACTATTTGCTACCATCCAGTGCATGCAGCACTAAGGGATTGGCCTCCATATAATGTAGCAATAATTGAGCTAGATGACGTTTCTCAGGGTACCGGACTAGGTGGAGTAAGATTCGTCGGAAACATCATAGATGCTGAACACGAGGATCTTTATGTTGGAATGCCCGTGAAACAAACTTTTGAAGAACGAGGCGGAGTAAACTTAGTTCAATGGCTTAAAGCATAGAACAACTTAATACTTCAGACTAAAACTAAAAAAACCTGCGTGAATACACGCAGGTTTTTTTAGTTCAATCATAAATTTGAACAAAATTATTTTCGGCAATAGCTACGTTAGATACTTCACTTCCACTCGGTAAAACTTCATCAGAACCAATAATAACTCCATTAACGATGCTATCGTTATCAATGGTAACATTCTCCCATATAAGAGAGTTTTTTATTTCGACACCACCACCTACATAGCAGTCATTCCCAAGAATAACAGGTCCAATCAGTTTCGAATCCGAACCAATAGATACATTATCCCCTAACAATATAGGCCCTTCTAAAACAGCTGTTTCAGAAATATCACAATTGACTCCATATTTGATACTATCATCATTGCCAAAATTAAATAGAAGTTCAGAATTTAAATTAAAATACTTTGGCAGCGTACCCATATCAATCCAAAAACCTTCATGCTTATATCCATAAAGGTGATATCCCTGTTTTAGCAAATTTGGGAACAAACCAGTTTCAAACATGTAAAACTGACCAAAAGGAATATTTTCAAGAATATTTGGATTAATAACGTAGATTCCAGCATTTACCCAATGAGAAATATCCTCTTTTTGTTGTGGCTTTTCTACAAAAGCATTTATACGTTCATGTTGGTTGGTTTGAACAACCCCAAAAGATGATGGGTCTTCTACAAAAGTAAGAGCAATAGTCACTTCTGATTTTTTAGAATTATGAAATTGTAAAAGTTCAGAAATATTTATGCTTGAAAATATATCCCCATTAAGAACCAAAAAAGTTTCAGAAGGATTCTTTACACTATATCTCACTGCACCAGCAGTTCCTAATGGTTCAGGTTCTACTGATATGCAAAGGTTAGGATTTGAATAATCCTTAACAAAATCGTCAAGCAATTTAGAAAAATGACCTGCAGCTAATGTAATATTGTTAACTCCATGTTTACTCAAATGTTCTATCATATGGCTTAAAAAGGGTCTATTTAAAACTGGTACTAATGCTTTTGGAAGATGCTGGTTCAACGGCCTTAACCGTGTACCTTCACCTCCCACTAAAATTACTGCTTCCATATCAACAATACTCTCAAATAATTTTTACAACTTTTATGCTTAAACAAACTTCTTGACTCACATATAACCAACTGCTAGTGTAAAATGCAACTCAAAATCTAAATCCTCTCAGGTTGATTTATGCCAATTACTATTGAACAGCTAGACGAAATTGCTTTAACTGAAGAAGAATATGAACAAATAGTTACTTTACTAGGAAGAGAACCAAATAATCTTGAGCTTGGATTATTTGGAGCTCTGTGGAGTGAGCATTGTGGTTACAAGCATTCCAAGCCACTACTAGGAATCCTCCCTACAAAATCACCCAATATTCTTATACCTCTAGGCGAAGAAAACGCTGGAGCTATAGATATTGGAGATGGGCAAGCTATCGTAATGAAAATTGAATCACATAATCATCCTTCTGCAATTGAACCTTTTCAAGGTGCAGCGACTGGGATTGGTGGTATAGTTCGTGATATTTTAGCCATGGGAGCTAAGCCTATCGCACTACTAAATTCCCTCAGATTCGGATCAAGTGATAACGAAAGACAATCGTACCTACAGAATGGTATTGTGAATGGGATAAGTTGGTATGGAAATTGTATTGGAATACCAAATATTGGTGGGGAAATTGTACATTCTGAGAGTTATGATGAAAATCCTCTTGTGAATGCTATGTGCGTTGGGTTAGTCGAAACCAACGCAATAATGCGTGCTAGCGCATCAGGCTCTGGAGATTTACTGATTTTAGTAGGGGCTGACACAGGAAGAGATGGTATTCATGGTGCATCTGGGCTTGCATCCCAATCTTTTGAAGCTGACCAGGAATTGAGAACTACTGTTCAAGTCGGGAACCCTTTTTTGGAAAAAGTTTTAATAAATGCATGCCTAGAAGTAATAGCAAAACATAAAGATTCTATATCTGGTGTTCAGGATTTAGGTGCAGCAGGATTAACAAGTGCAGTAATGGAATGTGCTAATAAAGGTAATTTTGGCGTAGTTCTAAATCTAGACAAAGTTCCCCGACGAGAAAACAACATGACACCTTACGAAGTTATGTTATCTGAATCACAGGAAAGAATGCTATTTTTAGTTAAAAACGGAATGGAATCTCCTATTATCGATATATTTAAAAAATGGGATCTTACTAGTCAGATAATTGGAGAAATAACCAATACTGGCATTGCAGAAATTTATGAAAACGGAACTCTTCAAGCTAACGTCAAAATAAGTAATTTGGTTGACGCTCCACAATATAAACTGAAAGGCATAAAACCCAATAGGCAATATATCATCCAAGGCGTAGCCATGCATGTTACTCCACTTCCAAATATAAAACCATCAGCAATCTTAGAAAAATTGTTGGCATCGCCAAATATTCGAAGTAAAAAATCTGTTTACAGACAATATGACCATCAGGTACAAAATCGAACAATTCTTACACCCGGACAAGCTGATGCATCAATTTTGTCACTACCAAAAGGAAAAAAAGGAATTGCATTAAGCGTTGATGGAAACGGTAGAATGACTGAAGCTGACCCTTTTGTAGGTGGAGCAATATCTGTAGCTGAAGCATGTAGGAATCTTTCATGTGTGGGTGCTGAACCTATAGCAATTACTGATTGTTTAAACTTTGGTAACCCTAAAAAGCTGGATATCTACTATCAATTAGAAGAATGTATTAAAGGAATTGCTCATGCCTGTGAAATTCTGGAAACACCTGTAGTAAGTGGGAACGTAAGTTTATTTAACGAGAGTCGAGGAAGTGCAATACATCCAACCCCCATAATTGGGGCTTTAGGTATGATATCTAATATTGAAAATCGTGTGTCCATGGGGTGGAAAAACCCCGATGACATAATTGTTTTGTTAGGTTCAACACTTCAAAGTTCACAACCTGACTCCTTGGCTGGAAGCGAAGTTCAAAACTTACTCACAAATAAAATTGCAGGTAAGCCATCAATTAATTTAATCCTGGAAAAGTCCGTTCAGGAATTAGTTCGAAATTTTTCACAAAGACAACTTATCAATTCAGCACATGATTGTAGCAAAGGCGGAATGGCAATAACGCTTGCAGAATCTAGCTTGTTGAGCAATTTAGGAGTTCATATACATAACGATATCCCAGAACGATGGGATGCATGTCTATTTGGTGAAACCCAATCAAGAATAGTAATTTCATGTTCGCCAGAAAAACTTTCTGAAATTACATCTGCTGCAGAAAATGTTAATGTCCCATATGATGTCATTGGAAAAGTTCTTGGAACTAATGATTTCGTAATTGAAGGTTACATTGAACAATCAATCGAGAATATGAAATCATTTTGGGATACCTCATAATCTACGCAAGGAAAATTGACATCTCAGCATGGTTGAAGGATATCTCAAGAATGGCATTATTTTTCTCTTCTAAAAATTTTCTGTATTTATCTAATCCCTTTGAATTTGCCTCATGAGTGCATTCTTCTCTCTTCAACAATTCTGCACAAAGATGTTCACCGGATTTTTTATCCCAAAATCCAATAGACCGAAAAGGGTGAAAAAGAGTTTCCGATACATTACGTAAATCTGCAACTATTTCCGTCCCGCGATAAATTCCTGAACCTTCAATAGAAACATTAATTATTTCAAGTGCAAATCCCTTATTTGAAACCATATCATTACAACCTTCTTAAATGTAAAGAGATTAAAATTCCTCTCACAATAATAATCAATCCTAACAGCATAATTAACAGTCCTAAAACTTTTAGCAGGAACTCTGCAATAGGAGAAACAAGTATAAGGCCAAATAAAAATATTATGGCCCCACATACAATCAATCTCCTGCTGTACAAATCTTACTCCACATACTTAATATTGAAATAAAGTTTAAAAAGTAACTTGGAAGTATGTCAATTTTTCGTTTTAATGCACTAGACTATAAAAGTTCATGAAGTTATACTCAGCAGAATATTCTCAAGGATAGATAAATACTATGGAAAAATCCCACTCATCATATTCAGAATTTGCAGATCAAGATTTTTACAAAGTATCAAATTCATATCTTGTTGAGCATTGTAATATAGTACCTGGAAATGCTGTTATTGACCTTGCATGCGGAACAGGAGCTGTAACAGAGTTAATACTTGAAAAAGTTCAGGACATACAAGAAAGTATTGTTCTAGGCATCGACATGTCGAAAGATGCTATCAAAGAATCAATGGATCGATTATCCAACTGGAAGAATGTAAATCTTAAATTTATTCAAAGTAAAGTCGAACATTTGTCTGAAATAGTAAAAATTCAAGCTGATAAAATAATATTCTGTAACGGTATCCATATGATCCAAGATAAAAACTCACTTATCCAGCAAAGCAAAAAATTATTAAATGATAAAGGAGTATTTGCATTTAATACTGCTTTTTTTCAAGGAGCTGTACCACAAGAAACAGAAAGTTTTTATAGAAGATGGATGATGAAATCTTTAAGAACTCTAAAATCAGAATATGGTCTTTCCCCAAAAAGCAATAAGGATAAAGTTGAGTCAAGAAAACAACTCACCCCTGAAGAATACACATCGCTATTAGAAGATAACGGTTTTACTGTTAATGAAAAAATACTTCTTCCTACCCCGATGACTTTGAATGGATTCTTAACTATAAGTGAATATGAGGAATTCATTGATGGTGCTATGCCAGGTGTACCACTAGAAAAAGGAAAAAATTCACTTAAAACTGGTGCTCGAATTGCTTTCGAGGAGCTAAACTTAAGCTCTGTTCCACGAAACTGGTTAACTATAATTGCAAGTAAAAATTAACTTGCAATTAAAAACAACATAGTATCAGTAATTACCATGCAACAATTACCATGCAACCTACTAACACTATGTTGTTTTTCTTTCTTGTTCTTTTTTCTAGCTAATCTCTAATGCAGATGCCAATATTTCCCTGTGATGTTCTGGGGAACCTAGGTAGTGATATAAAGTTCGAGATTGTCGCATGAAAGCGTACAAACCATAACTATAAACCACCCCGATACCACCATGCACGTGATGAGCAGCATCCATTCCTTCAACAAATCCTTCGCTAGCAATTATTTTACAAGAAGCAACTGCCTCTGTTGCAACAGGTTTATCATTTTCAACTGCCCATACCGCCTCATATGAACTAAGCCTTGCAGCATCAGCATGGTTAATTCCTAGTATTATCCAATCTTGAACTCTTTGAAAAGTTCCGATTGGAACACCAAATGCGATACGGTTCTGGGCATAATCCTGTGACATATCAACACCAGCTCTTAAACAACCAGCCATAAATGTACCCAGGACTGGGATCGACTCATTTATTCCCTTAAGCAGGGGTTGCCATCCTTTGTTTGCTTCTCCAATAATCGAAGAATCTGAAACCTTAACATTTTCAAAAACAACTTCACATGGTCTATCCCCGGTAAAACCTGGAAGTTGGTTAACTGTAACTCCAGTTTCACTTGTAGGAACGTGAACTAAGGTAATGCCATCATCTCCAGCACCACCAGATCGCACTGCTACAATCAAATCATCAGCAACATGAGCATATGGAATAAACATCTTGGAACCATTTAAAGTTACACTTCCGCCAGATACATCACCCCTCATCGTGATTGATCCAGAATCCCATCCATAATCAGCTTCGGTAAAAGCTAAAGCAAAAATCCTGTCCCCTTTAGCAATACCACTTAAAAATGTTTTCTTTTGATCTTCGCTACCTGCATGTTGTATTATTTGCGAACACAACACAGACGAACCATGAAGAGGAGTATTCATTGCTGATCTTCCAAATTCTTCATGCAATACGGCAAGATCAGTAAGTGTAAGCCCTTCGCCACCATAGGCTTCAGGAATACCCATTCCAAGCCAACCTAATTGTGCCATTTTACCCCATAATTCCGAATCAAAACCTGTGTCATTTTCTTGAAGTTCTCTTGTACGAGCTAAAGGCCATTCCTGATCCAGTAAGTCGCGCACACTACTTCTTATTCCCTCTTGAATTTCCGAAAGTCCTAAATCCATTCTAGCCATCCCTCCTTTGGTGTAGATTCATATTACCAAATTACTTAGTCTTCGTCTTCTAAGTTATTTTTTAACTCTAAACGATTGCTCATTAATCGTTCTTGAATATACAAGTCCCCATCTGGACCCATGCCAGGCAGAGCTTCACGTTGGAATTCCTCTGCTTCCCCTTCCATAGGTGCCCATTTAGTATCTGTAATAAGTGAATACGGACCCATCGTATCCAAAACTGTATCAGCTAATTTTGCATGTTTCTCTTTCGAAATAACCGCATACTGAGCTGACTCGTATGTAATAGCTTTATCAATAGATCGCATCCATTTATTACGAATTTTGAGTAACTCTAACACCTTATTATCAATATAGCTATCTATAACCTTTTGTCTAATTTGTTTGTAGGTAAAAGCACTCTTCTTACCTTTAACCTTAGTTTTAATATAATCAACTAAATTAGAAACCATCACCTTTCGACGAACAAGAGATCGATCAGCTTCGTTTTCAGTTTCAAAAGTACTCTGTACAACAGCCCATCCATCCCCAGGTGATCCTATTCTCAGAGAATCAATAACTTGAACATCATCGAATAAAACTTTTTTACTATTATTGCCAATTATGGAATCGGAAGAATGAAAATTAACTCCTTCAGAATTACTTGGAACAAGAAACGCTGTCAAAGAACGATGAGGTGGCAAATCAACTTCTGTAACGGCAAGTACCCATATGTAGTTCGCTTTATCCAATGACGCAATAAACAAACCACCCCCAGATAAAATATATCCATCACCTTCTTTCTTTCCTCTAATATCTACTATAGATGGGTCAGAAACCACTTCGCCCTCAAACATCCATCTGTAAATTCCATTAGAAGATTTCAAAAGTTCAGGACAAATTGTTTCCCGTTGCAAATCAGTCCCCCACTCATAAACTGCAGAAGCAACCCGGACATTATTTTCCTGAGGATTAACAAATCCTATTTCATCAAGTTCTAATTTTATTACCTCTGCATGATCCGATGTAAGACCAGCACCACCATGTTTTACATCCCAGGAAGGAACAATCCAGCCTTTACTAGCAAGCAAAATACTAAGTTGATGAAAGGAAATACCATCAGAATTTTCTTTAATCCAAGCCCTAACTGATTTTCGAAAATTCTCAATCTCCAAATTACTATTTAACTCAAAATCCATACCATACTTCCATTTATAAAAACCATACTGTTTTTAAAAACCATACTTTACCAAAGCAAGGAATACAAAACAATAAAATATGGTTTTAAGAAAAAGAAATAAACTAATTAACTGTGTTATCAACTAAGAATATTCAATTCACCACGAATTAAATAAGCAGGATTATATGATCCTGCCCTTAATGCCTCCAGTAAATCTATTTCATGTCGAATATCCCCGTCAAAAACTGTACACCCTCTTGCAATACCATGTTTTGAGTGGCAATCACTACCACCAGTTCCAGGTTTTCCTAACGCATTTGCAACACCTTTGGCAAAAGCATTCTCTTCCGTGTCATTTGCTCCATTTACTGCTTCAACCTCATCAACTATTTGAAAAATCGGATGCATTTTTGCAGCTTCTTCGGGTTCAACAGGTAATGCATTAGGATCTTCAAATAAAACATTTCTAGTGAATTTACCATGTGGAGGAAAAAAGTAACGAAATGGATGAGCAATTATCATAAAACCACCCACTTCATCTACATATTTCCTTAATGTGACAGGATCTTTCATTCCTGGTTTATAACCGTCAAGGCCAAAAACAATCACATGTCCCATTGTTGTATAAACTTCTAGTGCATGAATAAGTATAATTCCATCATCTTCACGGTTATTATTGTAATCTAAAAAACGATTGCCTTGCCAACCGTCATGTTCTGCTAAAACAGCACCATTTATTCCAAGACGATGAGCTTCCTCAATAAATTCTTCTGGAGCAAGCGCACTGTCCATACTTCCTTCATTGGTATGAACATGCAAATCAAATATTGAACCCAAGTGAACAACCTAATTTATATATGGAATTGCTAACGATTTTCAAAGAAAAACAAGTACCTTGAATAACCCTTAAGCTAGAAAATTCTATACTCCATATTTGAAGTGGTCAAGATATCAATTAAGCATATGGTCCCAAGTATGCTCCTCCCACAACGTGAAGATGGGCATGATCCTGACTTTGCATTGCATCATTACCAACATTCGAAAGAAGACGAAATCCATCTGGACAAACTAAGTTACCAACTGAAACAGCAACTTTACCTACAGAACTCATCAAATCATCACTCCACATTTCTTCCTGAGAAATATGTTTTTTTGGTATTACTAATAACATTATAGGAGCCCAGTTCAATACATTCTCTATTACCAATAAATCATTATCGGAATACAAAATATTTGCTGGTGATTCACCATTTATTATTGCGCAAAACACGCAGCTATGGGTATTTATCAATTACCCCTCCGGTTATAACCTCTAGTACTGGAGGTGCGATTCCTTAGAGTTTTAGCATCTGTTTGTAGTTGACTAGAGGAAGAAAAAGAATTTTCTTTTGTTCTATAATCTAGTGCTTCAATCTCAACCACTGTTACAAATCTTGGATCGGATATTCTTGAGGCAATCTTAGGATTGTTTACAATTTCATCTTTTTCCATCGTAATCATTGTGGAAAGCTGAGAATTATGTCGATGAACCAACAAATGATATAATTTTTCTTGAGCCCAAACTGTACTTCCTTGTGATCCAAAATCATCAAGAATAAGTAATTCAGTATTTTTAACTAGATCAAATAATTCGTCATAATTAATATCACTGTTGGGTGCAAATGTGTGTCTCATATGATCCAAAAGTTCAGCAACAGTAGTGAAAAAAACTGGTTTACCAAGATCATTTCTATAATTTACAACAGAAGCAACTAAATGAGTTTTTCCCACTCCAGTACCACCGGTAAATAACATCCATTGACCCTCGGGATTTTTAGCATAATTTAATGCAGCGGAAAACGCATATTTAAGACTTTCTTTCTGTCGATTGGAAGCTCCATTAACATTTACCTCAAAAGTATCAAATGTCATACCTAATTGCATTGCTTTTGGCAAAAAGCCAAGGTTACTTCCAGGATTAAGTGTTATTCCGGGTAAATTAAAAACCTTGCTAATAGAAGAATTTGTCAAACGGGTTCGCAACCTTTCGCCAAAACTTTCTATGGGAGAAACTGTTACTATAACCGTAGGTAGTTCCATATTATAACGATAATTTAAAATCTGAAGAATCTTTTCTTGACCCCATGACGTAAATCCATATCCTCCCATATCATCTAAGAAAAGAACTGGTGCACTAGAGATTTGGTCGATACGATTTATATAGGTATCATCATCATTAGAAACACCTGTTCTTCGGACCTCATCCAATAAATCGGGCACAACTAAATAAAGTGGTAAATACCCATTCTCGTAAGCTTTATGGGCAATCGCAGCCGCTAAGTGTGTTTTACCTGAACCTGTTGGCCCAGAAATAATCATCCATCCTTGAGGATTTTCAGCAAAATTATTGCCATACTCAATTGCATCCTGAAAATCTTTATCAATCTCATCATTGGTTTTCGTAGAAGCATATAGAGTGTCAAAAGTAAACCTTTTAAGCATATTAAGGTTACTGTATAACCTTAAACGATTATCGCGTTGATCCTCATTGCGTTCGTTCCAACACTTACAAGGTTCAATTGTTCCCCATCTTGGATGTCCAAAAGGAACATTTACTCTGACCCAATTACTATCATAACAAATACTACAATTATAATCGATCTGAATATTAGATCTGTTTTCTTCGTTGTTGGCGCTTTGCGATTTCTCCAATCGTAATCGACCCAGAATCTCCCCTATCGATTCGGTTTCCTCGTCCTTCATCCTGCCACCTTCTTAAAATTGCCTCAATATAAGCCAAATTTCGTTTATTATAGCTAACAGCTAATGAAAAAGCTTCAACAATCCATTTGTAAGGATACTCATTTTCAATTTGTTGCAGTTTTTCTGCTGCCATTGGATAAATTAATCCAATATTAGACTCATATAGTTCAAACAATGACTGTATTTCCTCATCAAGCAATTCATTTGGTAATTCTTGAGTAAGAAAGCCAGTAAAACTTTCTAACTCAATATATTTATCTCTAGCAATCTTCATAATTCGATCCAATCTTTCCTGAGTCATTCTATTAAAATCATTTGTTAAGAAATAAACCATATTTTTTATATTTGTTTTCTCGGATTCGGCATCAATAAACAATTCAGTTTGTTTAAGAAGACCAAAATCCACACATTTATCAAGCGTTACACGAGCTAAAGCTAAGCTGTGAGAATCAGTATTCACAGCTAGTTCTCTTCGTATAACTAAATCTTGTTCTAACTCTAAAGGGATTATGAAAGCTTCATTTGTATTCTTCGAATTAAGTATAAATATTGCTCTTATAACATATTTCAATTGCAAAATATTATCGATGGAATCTAGTAAGTTTCCAAAAAAAGAAATTGGAACACCTATATATTTTTCGTTGCTACTATTCGCCACAATATCCTTTATCCATTACTCATATTTTCAAAACGTGCAAATCTTTCTTGAAATCTCATAGAAAAAGATCCAGTAGGTCCATGTCTATGCTTGGCAACTATTACCTCGGCTATATTCAATGGATAAGGATGTTCTGGATGTAATTTAATCCAATCATCTTCAGAAATATGTTTATCTTCTCGATGGATAAACATCACTACATCTGCATCTTGTTCGATACTGCCGCTTTCACGTAAATCAGAGAGCATAGGACGATGAGAGGGTCTATTTTCTACTGCCCTGCTAAGTTGAGAGACAGCAATTATAGGAACGTTCAAATCTCTAGCAAGGCCTTTAAGAGATCTTGATATTTCACTTACTTCCTGGACACGATTTTGAGATCGAAATTCACCACTCTGAATAAGTTGAAGGTAATCAACAACTATAAGATCCAAGTTGCGCTCCATATGCAATCTCCTAGCTTTACTTCTCAATTCAACTACCCCAAGTGATGGGGTATCATCTATGTATAAAGGCAACTCCGATAAAACACCGGTTACATCAACAATCCTTCTTTCTTCTTCTTCCGTAAGAATTCCTAGTCTTATTCTATGACTATCAACATTGGATTCTGATGAAACTAATCTAAGACCAAGCTGATCACTACTCATTTCAAGACTAAAAACTGCAACCAATTTTCCAAAATAAGCAGCATTGCGAGCTACACTAATTGCAAGTGCTGTTTTACCAAAGCCTGGTCGGGCAGCAAGAATAATTAAATCCGAGCGTTGTAATCCCCCTAAAATCCTATCCAGATCAGTAAAATTTGAAGAAATCGAGTCCATGGATCTAGAGTCTTCATCGTCAGAACCCTGTCTTTCAAGAAGTCGATCCATAACAGAACGAAGGTGTTCAAAATCCCGGGATGATCTCCCAGATCTAATTCTAAACAAAGCATCTTCTGCATTACTTAGAGTGGAATCAATATCAGAAGCGTTTTCATAGCCCAAGTCAGCAATATCATTAGCTGCCGAAATAAGTTGCCTCATTACAGAAGTACGCTTTACTATTTCTGAATAATGAACAATGTTTACGGATGTGGGAACTGTAGCAGCAACTTTACCAAGAAATTCATACCCACCAACAGACTCAAGATAGTTGTTTCTTGCTAGTTCATGACCAAGCGTAGCTTGATCAATCACGTTATTTTCACTTCTACTAGAAATTGCTAAACAAAACTCATAGCATCGACGATTCCGTTCGCGGTAGAAATCACTTGGCTTCAAAAGAGAAGTAATTCTATGAATAGACTCTCCGTCAATGATTAATGAACCAATGACAGCCTCTTCTGCTTCTATGTCGTGCGGGAGCAACCTATCGACATACATGCTTAATGCTCACATTATCCCAAATTAATGTTTAAAAATTTAAGAAATTACTCTGAAACTTCTTCATCTTCTGAATCCAATTCACTATTACTATCTGGTTCAATAATTCCTGAAGGAGTGCCATCCAACTTATCTTCGTCTGATTCTGAATTATCCACCTCGGAAATTATTTCATCTGTTTCAGAAGCAATCGATTCGTTTTCAATTTCACTAGCAACAGCATCATCTTCATTATTTTGAATCAGTTGTCTGCCTAGTTCATCTTCAACAGTGACCTGGACTGTAGGAATAATATCCTGATGGAGTCTAACTGACACATTGAAAACCCCTAGTTCTCGTATGGGTTCAGAAAGTAGTATTGCTCGACGATCAACATCTACTCCAGTAGATTCCTTAATAATTCCAGCAATACCAAAGGAAGTAACTGAGCCATACAATCTACCTTGTTCACCTGCACGGACTTTAACGGTAAGCTGTAATCCCTCTAATTTAGCAGCTACATCCTGCAATGCTACAGCATCACGCTCTCGTTTCGCGTCAGCAACTTTCCTTATGTTTCCAATTCTCTTTCGGTGTTCAAGGGTTGCTGGTACAGCAAAACCTTTAGGAATGAGATAATTTCGGGCATAACCACCTGCAACAGAACGTACATCACCTGCCCTATACTTAGGTAAAACATCTTCAACAAAAACAACTTCAATTCTCATTTATGAACACCTCTATAACTCAAGTTACTTAATCTCACAAAACAAAAGAAAATAGTAATTTGAATAACATCATGAAATAATACCAGACCCAGAATTATAGTTCATATCTAACAAAAATTACAACATTATTTACAACGAATTAAATCACAGAATAGAAACATTCAGTATCGTTATATTGAAATTAATAAAATAGTATTTAAAATTTAAAAAATACTTGACACAAATCGCAGCTATAACTACACTCCTCTCATATGCGTAGTTATAGCTGCGATTTGTAGTTACCTTAAGGAGGATGATTATGGATTTCGAGTTCCATTTTACGCCTGAACAGGACGAATTCCGAAAGGAAGTAAAGGCATTCTTGAATGAGCATGGCAAAATGCCTGAGTCTTTGGGCAAATTAGGTTTAGAAGAAGAGGACATGACTCGTGAACAGTTTGAGTGGGCAAAAGAATTCCGCCGCAAGCTTGGTAATAAAGGTTGGTATTTCCCAACATGGCCAGCTGAATATGGTGGAGGCGGCCTCAGCTCAGCACATGAAATGATTATTAATGAAGAGCTATCCCACTATGACATCCCTGGTGGAGCAGGCACAGTAAGACTTTCTGCACCTGGTTTGATGGTATGGGGTACCGAAGAGCAAAAGCAACGCTTCTTAAAGCCATTGCTCCAAGGTGAAGCAAATAACTGGCAACTTTGGACTGAGCCGGATCACGGATCTGACTTAGCTGCTGTCGAAACAAGAGCGATCAGAGATGGTGACGAATTTGTTGTAAACGGAACAAAGACTTTCATAAGTGGAAGTTTTGGACCTCCAGATTACTTCTGGATGCTAGCAGTAACTGATCCTGATGCTCCACGACACAGAAATCTTGGTGCATTTTTCTTCCCAGGAGACCTTCCAGGAATCACTATCCAAAGACTCGATATGATGGTTCGAGGATCACAGAATATGGTCTACTTAGATAATGTTCGAGTGCCTCAGGAATACCTCATTGGTGAAGAGACCAATGGATGGCAAGTCATGCAAGCAACTGCAGAAGTTGAGCATGGTGGAGCTGGATCCATTGATACTGAAGACACATTAACTCCTGTTCTTGTTGACTTCATCAAGGAAAAAGGCACCAGCCATGCTGGAAAAAATGCTCTGATGAAGATGTATCTATCCGAAAAAACAAATCGATTAATCGGAATGCGTACATACTGGATGGGTCAAAACGGAAAAGACATGACCTATGAAGGTTCACAAAACTCTCTAGTAAAGAAAATGCACGTTTGGAAAACTGGTATTGGAACACTAGAGGTTGCTGGACCACATGCACTTCTTTACGAAACTGCTGGAGGAAAGACTGAGCTTGCTCAACGAAACAGTGAAAGCACTCATGCTGGCGGTTCACCAGAAGTACAGAAGTTGATCATCGCACGTAGAATTGGACTGAGCCGAACTAAAGAAAAGGCTCATGTTTCCTATGTCGGTGTAAACAAAGAATCCTAAAAGATAACTGCAAATATAATAGAAAAGCGTCAGTTAGATAGATTCTCTGGCGCTTTTCTATTTATTTGTTAAAATATAATTATCCACAAAAAATTACTAATTTACTGTTAAGGAGCAACTTTAATTTTGGGTAAAGTTAATGTAGCTATTATAGGTCTAGGAAACTGTGCATCGTCCCTGGTTCAAGGAATACAGAAATATAGAGAAGCTCCTCCAGATGCTTTTATCCCTGGTCTCATGCATCCAGTTTTGTCTGATTACCATGTAGGTGATGTTAATATAGTTGCAGCTTTCGATATCGACCAAAATAAGGTAGGCAAGGATATTTCTGAGGCTATCTTTTCCGGACCAAATAACACCGTAAAATTTGCAGATGTACCTGAAATGGGTGTCAAGGTTGATCGTGGGATGACTCATGATGGTATTGGAAAATTTTTAGATGGTGTAGTTACTAAATCACCAGGATCAACATCAGACATAGTTTCAATACTTAAAGATCGTGACGTTGATGTTGTAGTAAATTACCTTCCCGTTGGATCAGAAGAGGCTACGAAATGGTATGTAGAGCAGATACTCAAAGCTGGCTGTGGATTTGTGAATTGTATACCTGTATTCATTGGTAGAGAAGATTACTGGCAAAAACAATTTGCAAAAGAAGGACTACCCATAGTTGGAGATGATATAAAATCTCAGGTTGGTGCAACTATTACCCACAGAGTATTAACTCATCTGTTCAGACAACGCGGAGTAAAATTACTTAATTCTTATCAGTTAAACTTTGGTGGAAATACTGACTTTCTAAATATGCTTGAGCGAGAACGACTTACTTCAAAAAAGATTTCTAAAACCAATGCAGTTACATCAATGTTAGATTACGATATAGGTTCAGATAACATCCATATCGGACCAAGTGACTATGTGCCTTTTCTTGAAGATAGAAAATATTGTTACATCAAAATGGAAGGATTAGGATTTGGTGATATCCCAATAAATCTAGAAATGAAACTTGAGGTTTGGGATAGTCCCAATTCTGCAGGCGTAGTTATTGATGCAATTAGATGTTGTAAAGTGGCATTAGATAGAGGCATAAGTGGTACTCTAGTAGGTCCTTCGGCTTATTTCATGAAATCACCTCCTCTCCAGTGTCCAGATGATGAGGCTCAAAGTATGGTTGAGGCATTCATTGATGGTGAAGATTTTCAAGGTAGACCTACATCCCTACAGGGGAAATCATAAGTAACAGATTTCAAGTAAATCTAATTAAAATGTCATGAAAATAGCACTGATTTCACCATATGATTACGCAACTCCTGGTGGTGTTAATGCCCACATTGGAAACCTCGCTAGAGAATTCTCCAATAATGGTCATTCCCCGACAATTATAGCTCCTTCTTCAAAAGCTATTGATACGGAAACCTCCACCAAATTTATTGCTATGGGAAGGCCAATCCCTATTCCATATGGCGGTTCAACTGCGAGGTTATCAATCTCACCTTGGCAAATAAAAAGAGTACGGAAATTATTAATGCAAGAACAATTTGATATCTTGCATTTACATGAACCTCTAACACCCATTTTACCTTGGTTATTTCTTAAAACATCTACCACTGTTAATATCGGAACATTTCATGCATTTCACGAAAAAAGCAAATATTATCATATAACCAAGCGACCCCTAAAATATTGGTTTAATAAATTAAACGGTACAATCGCTGTTTCACAATCTGCTATGAGTTTTGTTGCCAAACACTTCGAAGCCAACTATGAATTGATTCCAAATGGAATCAATATACAAAAATTTTCGAGTAATACTGCCCCGATAGAAGAATTAAATGATGACCGACCGACAATATTATTTGTTGGTCGGATTGGAGAAAAGAGAAAAGGACTTAAATATCTACTAAAAGCATATAGTAATCTAAAATGGAACCATCCGAACCTCAGACTTGTGGTTGTAGGCCCGGGAGATTTGGACAAAGAATGTCACAGATTGATTTCAGAACATAATATGAATGACATAATCTTTACAGGCCCAGTTTCAGAAAGTGATCTTCCAAAATACTATAAATCAGCAAGTATTTTTTGCTCCCCAGCAACTGGACAAGAAAGTTTTGGTATTGTTTTACTTGAGGCCATGGCATCTGGAACACCAATAGTTGCATCAGCAATTCAAGGATATTCAGCAGTAGTAGAAAACGGAGTTCAGGGATTACTTTTCGAACCTGAAAATCCTGTTGATCTATCCGAGAAAATAGAGGTCCTATTACAAAATAGCACTATGCGGCAGAACCTTGGCAAAGCCGGTCCTATTCGTGCAAGTAAATTTTCATGGGAAAACATTGCATCTCAGATACTATCCTATTATGAAGAAACCCGTTCCGAATGGATAAGAAAGTATAAGGTTAGTTAATGCCGTCCTTACAAAGAGAAAAAATTCGACAAGCCGTATCAAAAATAGAAAATCCACTAGCAAACATATGTATAAAATTAGGCATTCAACCTAACCATATAACTATATGTGGATTATTATTTAGTATTTTAGCAGGCATCGCAATTATTTATGAACTTCTAATAGTAGGTGGAGTTTTCCTTACAATTTCAGCTGTAATGGACATGCTAGACGGTAGTGTTGCAAGGAAATCAAATAAAAATTCAACAAACGGAGCATTACTTGATTCAGTTGGTGACAGAATAGGCGAATTTGCATTGTTTGGAGGAATATTAATACATTACATATTAATTGATGAACTAAACGGATCAGTATTATCAGTTTTGGCATTAACTACTGGTTATCTAGTAAGCTACATTCGAGCACGTTCAGAAGGATTAGGATTACAAGAAACAAGAGGAATATTTACAAGATCAGAAAGACTAGTCGTATTGGGAATTGGGTTATATACAAATACTGTAATTATTGCCCTTTGGATCATTAGCATATTGGGATTCATAACTATCCTCCAAAGATTTACTTATTCTTGGAAATCACTTAAGTGATTTCCATAAAAAACAGATGACTCGTATTTACTAATATATCGCAAGCAGCAATTTCCAAAACAACACTTCTAAGGTCATATTGATAGACATTATCTATCATAATCGGAATTACCTATGCATGATCATAATTTTCTAGTAGAGTTTAGTTAAATTAGTATACATAGGGTTTTAAATATGCTTACAAAAAGAGAAGAAATTAGGCTTCTTACAAATGATAATGTTTTAATAGAGGGAATAATCGAAACACCTGAAGAAATTGCTCCAATCCCAATGGTTGTTCTTTGTCATCCTCACCCTCAATTTGGAGGCCAAATGAATGACAGTGTTATCTCTACAATAAGTTATTCTTTAGTTGCTAATGGTATTAGTACATTGAAATTCAACTTTCGAGGGGTAGGTAAAAGTGAAGGATCCTTTGATAATGGAGATGGAGAAACATTAGATGCACTTGCAGCTATAAAATTTGCCTCGGAAACCCCTTGGGTGGACAAAGAAAAAATTAGCATATTAGGTTATTCATTCGGAGC
Organism: uncultured Chloroflexota bacterium; assembly: GCA_913045315.1. Lineage (GTDB taxonomy): Bacteria > Chloroflexota > Dehalococcoidia > Lucifugimonadales > UBA1127. The sequence goes on from CAJWQJ010000010.1 coordinate 18,283, forward strand.
AAAAATTGCACTTAACGCCTTCTCACATACAAGTGGAATTGAGTCCTTGGTGCTCATTGCACCCCCAATAAAAAATATTAAGCAGAATGAAGCCCATTCATTGGATACCCCAAAGTTATTAGTCTTAGGTGAACAAGACGATCTTATACAAGCTGATGATATATATGAAATTTATAGGAATATGGCTGATCCAAAAAGAATTGAAATAATACCCAACGCCAATCACTTCTTTCAGAACAGTCTACCCCATGTAGCTAGATGCGTTACGGATTTTTTTAATGATCTTGATGAAAATCATCAACCTGCTGACCTCACATCCTCAATTATCTGATTTTCCCATAAGCAACAATGGAAAAAACAATAGGCAGATGTTAGTCTAATTTACTCGCCCTTTATTTTTGGTGAAAAGCAGGCAAACGTTTATGTCTAAAAAACCTTTTTTGAAAAATCCATTAATCCTTGTATTGTTAATTACATCTTTTACTACTGATCAACTAACAAAATTATCAATAATTAATATGTTGCATCTTGGAGAATCAATTCCCAAGGAAGGGTTTTTTAGAATCACTTACATTAGTAACAGTGGAACTATATGGGGATTATTTCCCGAACAAACATTACCTCTCATAATTGGCTCTTTTTTTGGAATTACTTTATTGATATACCTGTATCACAAAATCTCCATTACCAATCGATTATTTAGTATAAGTATAGGGCTTCAATTAGGAGGCGCGTTTGGAAATTTAATTGATAGGATCAGGTTAGGATATGTGGTTGATTTTATAGACGTTGGGTCTTGGCCAATTTTTAACATTGCAGATTGTTCAATTGTTGTAGGAATAGCAATTCTTATATTTATACTTAGCTACAAAACTGAAAATGATGGAGATATAACGGAATCTGACACCGAAGAAATACAACCCTCTAGGATAGTCGAGGAAAAATAATGTCTTGGGATTCTGAAAAAATACATGTTGCGCAAACAAACCATCAACGTCTAGACATTTACCTAAGTGAAATTATCACTAGATTCTCAAGATCACAATTATCTAAAATGACTAGAGACGGACTCATATTAATCAATTCCATACCCGCTAAACCATCTTCACCAATACATGAAGGTGACAAAATTACAATACGTATACCGAAAGTAACTGAACTAAGTTTGGAAATAGATAATCATCCAATCGAAATCATATATGAAGATAATGATATGTTTGTATTAAATAAACCACCAAATCTTCCAGTACATCCAGGACCTGGTCACGATAACAAAACACTCGTAAATCGATTGCTCGGGTATTCAGATAAATTATCAAGTATCGGAGGAGTTGTCCGACCAGGAATAATACATCGATTAGACAAAGATACCTCTGGCATCATAGTGATCGCAAAAAATGATAACTCTCATAGATTCCTAAGTCTTCAATTTCAAAAACGTACAATAAAAAAAGTTTATACAGCTTTAGTTTCTGGAGTACCAAAACCACCCGAAAGAACAATTACATCACCAATTGGACGAGATCCCAACAATCGAAAACGCATGACAATTATGGACGATGGGAAAAATGCAGAAACTACATATTCAATATCAGAAATCATTGGAAATTATTCTCTACTTGAAGTTAGACCTAAAACTGGCCGAACTCACCAAATAAGAGTACACCTCAAATCAATCGGGCATCCCATTGTGGGGGATATGCTTTATGGTTCAAAAAAGATTGAGAATTTGGATAGACATTTTCTTCATGCTTCTTCTATAGAACTCACCATGCCATCCACCAAGAACGAAATGGAATTTTTTGCTCCATTAGCAACAGATCTTTCAGAATTTTTGGGAACTAACCGATAACAATATTTACTCTAATTCAGTTATGAATCAGACCACTTATAGCCAAGAGAATAAAGAATATTATTTATATCATCTCGAGTGTTTTTAGCTGCTAACATGGCTTTCTGTTCAAAATTATCTGCAGTCGAGCCAGCATATAAAATACTTCTCGAAGAATTAATAATACAGTTTCTGCCATTACTATCGATCCCATTTTGTACTGATTTTTCTAAACTCCCAGATTGAGCTCCTATACCTGGGATTAGCAATAACATATCTGGACATAATTCTCTCAATACACGGATTTCATCCGGGAATGTTGCTCCTACAACAAGCCCGATATTCCCATTTGTATTGTAATCGCGAGCTTTTAAAGCAATATATTTGTATAATTCAACTGGACTTGAACCATTACTGTCAGTGACAATTAAATCCTGAAAATCACTTGCTCCTTCATTAGAAGATCTGCACCATATAAAAATCCCTTTATCTTTATATTCAAAAAATGGAACTAATGTATCCATTCCTCCATAAGGATTTACCGTAACTGCATCAAAATCTCCTGCACCAAGTAAAGTATTTGCGTAATAATCAGTAGTAGGACGAACGTCACCACGTTTACCGTCACCAATTACACAAATATTATTAGGAATAGATTTAATTGTTTCATTCAAAATTTCTATGCCCTCACTACCAAGACTTTCAAAAAAAGCCAAGTTAGGTTTGTAAGCACAGACAAAATCTGATGTGGAACGAATAATTGATTTATTAAAATCCAACAAATTATCAATTGGTATCCTATTTGGATCAGGGTCTAAACCAACACAAAGTAAACTCTTATTATTCACAGCAGACAAATTAATTTTTGTCTTGAAATCAACCATTAAATTACTCCTAATAATTTTAATTAATTATAAATTTGATCCAACAACAACTAAAGTGGTAACAATAATTCCTGCTGTAATTATACCTGCGATAATCGTAGGAATGGATTTTTTACTAGGAATGCCAAAAACCCAAGAAGCTAAACATCCCGTCCAAGCACCTGTAAATGGCAGCGGAATCGCAACTAGCGTGAAGAGAGCTAAATATCCGTACTTATTAAATAATTTGGCATTTGTTCTTGAAAGTTTTTCAACCCTCCACCGAAAAACAGACGATATCGGTCGTGGGAGACTCTCGGCAAAATTCGCAACTTTTTGAATAATTGGAACAAGAATTATGACAGGAATACTATTGCCCAAAACAGATATGAAAAAAACAGACAATACTGGTAATTCCATTACAAGAATACCAAGAGGTATGGAAAGTCTAAGTTCACCTATTGGTGTCATTGAAGCAAATAAAACTTTAATTAATTCTTCGTTGATCATAAAACAACAGTATAAATGACTATTAGCAATGCTACCAAATGATAAATTCTCCGTTGCTTAGAATTAATTTGCAATGATACAATCCCACATATGGGGTGTCGTCTAGTGGTAGGACAGCAGACTCTGAATCTGCCAGCCGGGGTTCGAATCCCTGCACCCCAGCCATAAAATATTCTATTGGCCCTTCTAATGAAGGGCCAATTCATTAAAACTAGTATGTGTTTGCTATTAATTTAAAGAGGTAATGAACATGATTCATATAAGAAGTGAGCAATTTGGAAATTATCTTGAAGACTTTGTTGTAGGTGATACATATAAACATTGGCCAGGTAGAACAATAACCGAATCTGACAATACCAATTTTTGCATGTTGACGATGAACCACCACCCACTACACATCGATTCTTTATTTGCATCCGATACACAATTTCAACAACGAGTTGTGGTCGGAACTCTAGTTTACAGTGTAGTTTTTGGCATCAGCGTTCCTGATATCTCAGGAAAAGCAATTGCGAATTTAACCGTTGATTCGCTTGAACATGTTGCTCCGGTGTTTATTGGCGATACCCTATATGGAGAATCTGACATTATTGATATCAGAAAATCCTCCACAAGAAAAGATAGAGGAATTATTACCGTTGAAACAAGAGGATTTAATCAAAACAACGAACTTGTTTTAAAATTCAAACGAAAAGTAATGATCCCTAAGAAACAATCATGAATCTAATTTCCAATCTATGGTGTATTGAGGCGAAAACTCATCAGATAAGTCCTCACTCATGCATTTGAGTGTAGGGACATATCCTTTAACTGATACTTTGGCTGAAAACAAATTATTATCTTTAACCTCTAAATTAACTAAAGCAGATCTCGTATCAATTTCAGAAACTATATATGATTTAAGAGTTCTATCAATCCATTCTGAGCCATAATATGAAAAGAGTTTTTGTTCTAAAACTTGTTCAAAAGCAGAGTCCAATGATATTAAGCCTCTATAACACTTATTAACTATTTCCGAATCCATTTTAGATTGGATTATACTTAAAACTTCTTCCTCATCAAACCGTGCCCAGATTCGTCCTTGAGGCATATCAAGCAGATTTGGGGCAAATCTATGTCCTCCCAAATGACTAATCCTCCAAATTCTAACATTGGAATTATCCCGAAACATTTTTTTTAGTTTTTCGTAAATAACAAATCCTTGAGTTCCACAACATGCATCTCGGTTTCCATGGGTGCAAACAAACAGATCTCTAGTATGCTTACTTTGGGATAATACTTTTGTATTGAACTTTCCATTTATTATTTCAGGAATCATAACGTTCAATTCAGAAATTGGTATATCGAATTCAGTCTTATTATAGTCATTAACATATCCATTATTTATAGATTTTTGATAAAATAATACTTTTGATATTCCATTTTGAGCATAATCATCATCAGGAAAAATACATTGGATTCGCAATCCCTCAATATTCACTTTATTTTTCATTAGCATTCGAAGTTTTTCAGGAAAATAAAGTGAGTTCTCTATTTTTGAAGCCCAAGGGCTTGCAAGTGTAAAGATTAGCATTCGATCCCAACTTGGAGCTGATCCGGCAGTATCTTCATGTTGTTTTAAAGAAAAATCAGAGCATTGCATACATTTCTCCATCGATGAATAAACACAACTATTAAATTCTACTGATAGAAATAAATAGTGTCTAGAAATTTACATTTCTAAATCTTATTACAGTTCGTGTATACTGAATGAGAGGTAAGAATTGGAATTTCTCACTAAATTAGCTCTTAAACGACAATCAGTCACAATCATTGCCATGCTACTAGTAATAGCTGTCGGCATCTTCTCTTTTCGAAGCCTAGAAGCTGAATTATTTCCTGAAGTTGAATTGAACCTTATTGCAATTTCTGCCTCTTATCCAGCTGCAGGTCCAGAAGCTATAGTTGAAGAAATCACTAAACCGATTGAATTAGCAATCACCTCTCTCCCATCTGTAGATAATATTTCTTCAACATCATCTGAAGGTCAAACATTTATACTAGTCGAATATCCAGTAGGCACAGATATGAAATCTTCAGAAGCATCAATCAAAAATAAAATTAATACCATCAATTTACCTCAAGGTATGGAATTTGAAGTTATACGGTTTGCCCCTGGAGAAAGGCCTATATTAGAACTTAGCATCTCAAGCACAAAAAACATAAGCGAATTACAACAATTTATAGAGGAAACTATAGTTACTTCTCTAGAGGCCATTGAAGGAGTTCAGAGCATTGAATTGTCAGGTAATACCGAAAAGCAAATAGCAATCCAACTCGACATTGATAAAACTAGTGCAATGGGATTATCTCCATCACAAGTTGCTAGAATTATCAAAAATAATGACTTTTCAATTCCTACAGGTTCTATATTTAATTCTGGAACAATGGTCAACATAAGAGGGGTTCATCAAATTACCTCATTAAATAAACTAAACCAATTGCCAATCAAGGTAGGAGACTCACCTGCTTCTACTTTGATCAGGCTTTCGGACATTGCAATTGTAGAGTTCCTTAGAGCACCGACTTCAAGTATTGCAAGAACAAACGGAATTCCAAGTATTCTTCTTTCGGTTAGCAAAGCAAAAGACGCAAGTACCATTTCAATAACAGAAAAAGCATTAACGACATTAGAAAAAACAGAATTACCACCTGGAACTAAACTAAAAATTATTTATAACGCTGGTCCTGAAATTCAATCACAATTAAATACCCTTGCACAAGAAGCAACGTGGGGATTCTTTTTTGCAGTTTTTGTTGTATTTTTATTTCTACTCAAGCCTCGGCCTAGTATTTTCATAGGAATAAAAGAATCTATCCGTCCAACAATTATCATTGCCACCTCCATACCATTGAGCATTCTTGTTGGAATCATCCTTCTTAATATTCAGGACCTTACTCTAAATTTCATGACACTAGGTGGACTAGCCATCGCTGTGGGAAGAGTTGTAGATGATAGTATTGTTGTACTTGAAAGTGTCTATCGACATATTCAAAAAGGAGAAAATCGTTTTCAAGCTACACTCGATGGAACAATCGAAGTATCTAGTGCCATAACTGCTTCAACGCTTGCGACAGTTGTTGTCTTTGTTCCCTTAGGTTTTATTCCTGGATTAGTTGGATCATTTTTCTTTCCATTCTCATTAGCAGTTACATACGCTCTAATCGGATCACTATTTGTTGCACTAACTATCATTCCTGTACTAGGTCTGATACTACTTAGAAACAATAAGGAAACTGCAACTGGATCAATTGACCATTACGAAACCTCTGGTTGGATTCAACGGTTATACAAACCTATTTTATCTTGGACACTAGGACATAAATTAGCCACAATCATAATTTCTATTTCCTTAACTGTTTCGAGTATGGGTTTATTAACCATAATACCTATCGTTTTTTTTCCTTCAGGTGATGAAAAACAAATATCCGCATCTTTTAAAACACGACCAGGAGCACCTTCAGAAGAAATTCTAGGATATATAACTTTATTTGAAACACACCTTGACACTTTACGCCAACCTGGATTTGTAAAAGATTACTTAACTGTAATTGGAAGTGGTGCGTTCAGCCCTGGTGGAGGTCCCCCCCAATTTGGAGGAGTTAGAACGATTACAACTATAACAATTAGCAACGATGCTCCTGGAAACCTGATCGATAATTTACGAGACACTTTCCCTTCAAATCAAAATTATTCAATCACGTTTGAAGAAATTAACACTGGAGGTCCTCCGAATGAAGGTGTAGAAATACAAATAACAGGATCAGACTACACTAAAGTTAAAGAAACGTCAGAATTACTTTCTAAACGCGTTGAGACAATTGACGGAGTAGTAAATATTGAAACAAATATTTCAGGTTCGCAATCAGAAATTACAACGGAAATAAATCCTGACCAAGCAATACAACTAGGGCTATCTTCAAAAGACGTATCTGTACAGGTATCTGATGCTATAACGACGAAACAATTAGGAACATTATTAATTGACGGAAATGTTACTAAAGTAATCCTCCAACCAGTAACAAACATCAATTCCGGCATTTCAACATTAGAAAATCTCATTATAGTTGGTTCAGATAATTCAGGAATCAAAAATGTCCCCCTAAAAGAATTAGCTGAGATCTCTGTTAAGTCTTCTCCGAGAATTATTAGCAGAATCAATAGTCAAAGAGCAGCTACGATTACGGGAGAAATTTCAGGGCGAAATACTCAAGCAATCAATAACGATATTCAAGCAATAATCGACTCAATGACTATGCCAGTAGGCGTAGATGTTCAACTTGGTGGTGCATTCACTCAAATTAGCGAGGGATTTAGAGACATAGGAATTGCAATCGGTTCAGGAATAGCCCTCGTATCAATAGTCATGATAGGATTTCTAGGTTCTATAAGAAACCCGGTAATTATCGTTCTAAGTCTGCCTCTTGCCTTAATAGGCATGTTAACTGCCTTGGCGATAACCAATCAATCATTAGGACTACCAGCAATGATGGGAGTCCTTTTACTCATAGGAATAATCGTCACAAATACTGTCGTTCTTATAAGCTTTATTGAACAATTAAGAGAAAAAGGATTTACAATACTCAATGCAATCATAGAAGCTTCAACAATTCGGCTTCGCCCAATACTTATGACAGCATTCACTACTAGTTTTGCACTTTTACCATTAGCGGCATTTACCCATAGTGAAGGTGGCTTAATCAGTACTGAACTAGCAATCGCAGTAATTGGAGGATTAGTAAGTTCCACTGCACTAACATTAATCCTTGTTCCTGTCTTATATGAACTGTTTCATGGAATCATCCCAAAAAAGATTGAAAATTCTTTACAATTCTTTAGAAGAAAAAGAAAATTTCAAATTAAGGATTAGCTTCACAATCAAATTTTTGAAATTTCTATCACAAAACCTTGACAATCAATTATCATTTGTTAGACTTGTCTATCGTTTGTGAGCGTTTTCACGTTCACAATAACTACTATACTTGAGGAGGCTATTTATGAAGCCGTATAAATTGTTACTGGCTGCGGGCGTATTATTACTTAGTATGTTTGTAGTCGCTTGTGGAGGATCAGATGATGATTCATCATCTAGCTCTACTGCAGCAAGTTCTTCTAGCACATCATCTGCTGCTGCTACTAGCTCGAGTTCTTCCACTACAGCTGAGGAAACAAAATCCGAAGCAACTGAGGCTAAAGCGGAGGCCAGCGAAGCGGCTTCTTCAGACACCTCCACTGCAGCTGCACCTAGTAGTGCAAGCTCAGCAAAACCAAAAGAAGGTGGAGTTTACAAGTTCCAGACTACAAGTCCTCGAATTGGTCAAGATCCGATCAATACAACAGGAACTGGTTATTTCTACAACTGGGGCCAAGGCCTAAGCACTCTGCTCCGATACAAGATCGGTCAAGAATATGCTGTAGAAGCATATGAAGTGCAAGCTGACCTTGTTAACAAGTGGGAACAGCCTGCTTCTAACGAATATATTATGCATATCGATCCTGCTGCAAAATGGCATAATGTTGCTCCAACAAATGGCCGATCATTTACAGCTGATGATGCTGTGTTCTCAATCAAACGACTTGCAAGTCAGGATTCCAGACATAGTGGTTACTGGATGGACTTAAAGAGCGTTGAAAAGATTGATGATTCTTCCTTTAAGGTGACTTTGACTGCACCAGCTGCTGACTTCTTAGCTCTTACAGCCTTCGGATTTAACAAGATGATGGCTCCAGATGCTGTTGAAGCAGGTGGCGGAAACTTGCAGAACGGTCCTCAAGTAGGTACTGGTGAGTGGTTAGTCGATTGTGAAGTCGACGTACAATGTATCTACAAGAAGAACCCAACAGCTCACTTGAAGAACGAGCACGGTCAGACAATTCCATATTTGGACGAAATGCGTAACGTCATTATTCCTGACGTTCAGGCACGATTCGCTGCTTTCCGAAGTCAGTTAATCGACCAGCACACATTGACTCCTGAACAGAAAATGGTTATCGATGCTAAGTATCCACAAGTGGATATTCTTAAAGCAAAGAGCTATTCCGGTCGTATGATTCACTTCCGAAACGACCAACCTCCATTTGACGACAAACGTGTTCGAAGGGCTGTATCCAAAGCCATTGACCGTCAAGAAATTATTGACGTGTTGAACGACGGAAAAGGATTCTTCTCCTATTCCATGGTTCAGCCAAATGAAAATGCATATCTTTCCCAGGAAAGATTTGCTAAAGAGTATGTTCAAGACATAGCCGAGTGTAAGTCTCTCTTAGCAGAGGCAGGATATCCTGATGGGTTAAAGACAATGATTTGGATTGCAAACTACTCTGAAAACTATGTTGCAACTGTTGAGCTCGTTCAACAGCAATTGTTGGAATGTGGAATTGAAGTAGAACTTTATATCCATGACCGAGCAACATACCTTGCATCCGTATTCACCCGACACGGAACATTTGAAGGAATGGCCTATGGACCACAAGGTACGTTCACAGCTGACGCATGGTTGAATGCCTACTATCACTCAGATGGTGGTCGAAACTCTGGTCACGTTAACGACCCTGAGTTGGACAAGATGATCGTTGCTCAACATCAGGAGTTGGATGTTGATGTACGAACAAAGATGATGCTTGATATCCAAGAGTATCTTCTCGATCAAAACTACCAGCTTGTGATCATGGGTGCAGTAAGTGATTATGCATACTGGCCATGGATTCAAGGCCAAGCATTCTCAGCTGGTTCAGACTACCCTGGCGGTCGAATCTACCAGTACTTCTGGGTTGATCCGGACAAAGAAGCTGAATTTAGAAAATAAATTCTAAATAGATTAAACAAAAAGAAAGCCCTCAAAATTGAGGGCTTTCTTTTTGTTTATAGAAATGAATATAATTTAATATTATTACAACACTTATACTTGACCTCTCCAATAGTCCCATGCTATGATGCCGTATCTTTTTCGGGGTTTAAATGAAAAGATAGGCCTTGGGCACCTGTAAATTATCACCCGGGACTGTGGAAATTCTAGTAAACAATATATTAGATGCGGAGGACACTATGCGGAAATTCAGGTTACTTGCCCCGGCATTGCTTGCAAGTGGTATGCTCGCCATGCTTCTCATTATGGGTTGTGGTGGATCAGATGATGATTCGACAACAACTTCAACTACCACTGAAAGTAGTAGTGCTGCTTCTACTGCAGCAAGTTCATCAAGCTCAACTAGCGAAGCTGCAGCTGAAACCAAAGAAGAAGCAAAGGCAGAAGCTACAACAGCAACAACTACTGAAACAACTAGTGCAGCTGCACCTGCGGCGACTTCAGGAGATGTGGCTCAACCTCAGTATGGTGGGGAATGGACATTCCAGTCCACAAGTCCTCGAATTGGTCAGGATCCCATTAATACAACGGGAACTGGTTACTTCTACAACTGGGGAACTGCACTAAGTTCACTCCTCCGTTATAAAATGGACCCTTCAATATGTTCTGGCTGTTATGAAATCATTGGAGATCTTGCAGATTCATGGACTGTTGATGGACTTGATGTAACACTTCATATAAATCCGGATGCTAAGTGGCAAGGATCCGGTGCACCTACGGTCGCTGGTCTAAATGGACGTAACTTTACGGCTGAAGATGCTGTTTTTGGTGTAAAACGTTTAGCAGGTGAAGGATCATATCACGTTGGTTATTGGGCTGCGATGGAAAGCGTTTCAGCTGATGGTGATAACGTTAAATTCAAACTTAAATATCCTTCAGCTACCTTTATTCCTAACGTCGCATACGGATTTAATAAAATGAGCGCTCCTGAAGCAGTTGATGCAGGGGGCGGAAACTTACAAAATGGACCAACGATTGGAACGTCTGGATTCACCGTTGACTGTGAAGTCGATGTTCAGTGTGTTTATACAAGAAACCCTGACTTCCACTTGTCAGACGACAATGGAAATCAATTACCGTATCTATCTCAGGCAAGGAATATAATAATTCCTGACGTACAGGCACGATTTGCAGCCTTCAGAGCAAGGAAATTGGATACTCATGGAATCACTGCAGAACAACGTATAATTATTGACAGGCAATATCCCGAGATACAAAATGACGAGATAAAACACTATGGCTCTTGGTTCATTCACTTCAGAAATGACCAAGCTCCATGGAATGACAAACGGGTAAGGCAGGCAGTTTCAAAATCAATAGATCGTCAGGAAATATACGACACAATCTATGGTGGACTTGCCCATATGAGTCTAGCTATGGCAATGCCCGCCGCAGAAGCATACCTTCCTCAAGAAGAATTTAAGAAAGCTTGGAAGCGAGACTGCACTGAAGCTAAATCATTACTTACTGCTGCTGGATTCCCCGATGGTTTGGATGCTAAGTTCTGGGTAGCAAATTACTCTGAAACCACCATTGCAGTAGTTGAATTAATGCAACAACAACTGAAGGAATGTGGAATACGAATTGAACTCTTTATTCATGACCGTGCAACATACTTAGCACGTGTATTTACCCGACACGGGGAATTCGAGGACATGGCATACGGTCCTCAAGGAATTTTTACAGCTGACCAGTGGCTTAGTGCATACTACCACTCCGAAGGGGGAAGAAATTCAAGTTGGACAGATGACCCTGAGTTAGACAAGATGATTGATGCACAAAGACAGCAAATGGATCCAGCAAAACGAAACCAAGAACTCTTGGATATTCAAGCCTATCTTTTAGATCAAACATATCAAGCTGTTATTCTTACAGGATATTCGAGAACATCCCATCAACCATATATTAAGAACTATGCCTACTCATCTGGACTCGATTATCCAGGCCGACGACATGTTGAACACATTTGGGTAGATAAAGACGAATATCTAACTTACCGAAACGAAAAGGAATGGATAGACTGATACATAAAATAAATAAAGTATTTCAACAAGCCCCAAAAGAATTTTCTTCTGGGGCTTGTTTCGTATATAGAAATCAAGTATGATGCCCTGAGGCAAAATATCATATATTGTATTTGATAAATTATATTTGGAGCTGAAGAGATGCAAACGTACATACTTCGAAGGGTTTTACTAATGATACCAACCTTGATGTTGGTGGCTATAGGTATATTTGTTCTTACACACCTCATGCCTGGTGATGTAATCATGATTCAACTAGAAGGAGCTGCTTCATTTACTCCGGAACAATACGAAAGTATTAAGAAAGAATTAGGCATGGACAAGCCATACATTTACCAAATGGGCAAATGGCTATGGGGATTAACTCATCTAGATATGGGAAATTCCCTTTGGAATAACAAACCTGTTACTGAAGAAATATTCTCTAGGTTACCCACCACGCTGCAACTGGCATTCATGGCGTTTATCGTTTCATCGGTTCTTGGCATAGTTTTTGGCGTAGTTGCAGCCATTCGACAAGACACAATGTTAGACCATGTAACCAGAATATTCGCTGTAGGTGGATTATCCTTACCAGACTTCTGGGTGGGAACATTAATCATTCTTCTCCCAATAATTTGGTTCAACTGGGGATTCCAGACTACTTACGCCGATCCTTGGGAAGACTTTGGTAGAAATATGCAGCTTATGGTTCCTGCTGCTACTGCTATTGGCGTTAGAGCTTCGGCAAGCGTAATGCGTCTTACAAGAACCACTATGCTTGAAGTGCTTCGAAATGATTTCATTCGAACAGCACATGCTAAGGGATTACGAGAAAGAATGGTTATTTATCGACATGCACTGAGAAATGCTCTTATTCCTGTTGTTACAGTAATGGGAACACAGTTAAGTCGACTACTTGGTGGTACTGTTATTGTTGAAATGCTTTTTGCAATACCAGGAGTAGGCAGATTACTGCTGGACTCTATTACCCAAAGAGATTTGACTCAAGTACAAGGCAACATAATGGTTATTGCTGGAATATTCATCATGATGAATTTAATTGTAGATATTTCATACGGTTTCCTAGATCCTCGGATCAGGTATGGCCGACTTTAAACATCGAGGTATAGTATTATGGCTCAAGAACAAGTAATTGACACACTGCAAGAAAGAGGAAATCCACCATTCTTGCAAAGATTTATTAAAAGCACGCTTCGTTTCATTAAAAAGAAACCTGTAGGGGCGTTTGGTGCGTTGCTTATGATAATCATGATTTTTTGTGCTGGTACAGCACAATGGATATCTCCATATGATCCATATCAAGTACATCCACGCGATCGAATAACAGGAACATTCGAAAGAGGTGAAGATACTGGCAACTACTATATCCTAGGAACAGATGAAATCGGAAGAGATCTACTTAGTAGGACCATTTATGGTGCACGGACTTCAGTTACTGTTTCATTCTTAGCAATCATTATAGGAACCACTACAGGTTCAGTTATAGGAATGGTATCGGCCTTCTTTGGAGGTAAATTCGACTTAGTCATTCAACGTATTATTGATGCGATGTTCGCATTCCCCCTACTAATTTTCGCATTGGCAATTGTATCAGTAGTAGGACAAAGCATGATGAATGTTGTGATGGCGCTTGCAATCGTTTTGATACCAAGTGTGGCGAGAACTGTTCGAGGAGCAGCACTATCAGTAATGGAAATGCCATACATGGAATCATGCAGGACAATTGGTGCCAGTACATTCAGAACTGTAGCATTACATTTAATGCCGAATGTAACAGCAGTAATAATCGTTTTGGCATCCATTCAACTTGGATCAGCAATTATTGTAGAAGCAAGTTTAAGTTTCTTAGGATTAGGAACACCTCCTCCAACACCATCATGGGGTGCTATGCTCAGTGGTAGTAGTAGGAACTTCTTGGAAATAGCTCCTCACATGGCAATCATTCCTGGAATGGCGATTAGCATGGCTGTTCTAGGTATCAACCTTCTTGGTGATGCAATCCGAGACCTTTGGGACCCACGAATGCGTGGAAGTCAGTAATTAAACTTCAATAGTAATAGATATAAAAAAGACCCTGCTGAGCAGGGTCTTTTTTATATCTATTACTATCAATTTATTATCTGTTAAACACCACCAGGTTTATCTTTTTCCAAGTCATCTAAATTTAGCCCTTCAATGAAATCACGGAACGCAGACATGTTTTTGATTTCCTCTTCGTCCACAGACGTATCAATAACACCATCATCATCCTCTTCAAGGTTTCGAATTGACTTACCCAACTCAGAATCAATTGATACCCCGGCTTTATCTAGGACTGATTCTGAAGCAAATATTTGTGCCTTGGATCGTATAGCCAACGCAATTGCATCACTAGGTCGTGAGTCAATACTTATCTGTTCGCCATTAGATCCTTGCACAACAATCTGTGCATAAAACGTATCATTTTCAAGATCTGTAATAAGTATATGTATAATTTTCCCACCAAGAGTTGAAATAATATTTCCCATAAGATCATGACTCATTGGTCGAGTTACAGTTATATTCTGCAGCTTAACAGCAATAGCCTCCGCTTCATGAGGGCCAATCCAAATAGGAAGATATCGATCACCTTCTTTTTCCTTAAGAATTACCACGCGCTGGTAATTCATCAAGCTCACTCTTATACTATCAACGGAAATTTCTAACAACACAAACTCCTAATAATTAATTGAAGATTTTAGCTAGAAAATTAATATTGTGTCAAATTCATAACCTACCATAAATACTTATCAATATCCCCAATGATTCGTTGAATTTAACGCTTAGTATATTGAGGTGCGCGTCTTGCACGCTTTAATCCATATTTTTTTCGTTCTTTGATCCGATCATCTCTAGTCAATAACCCGTATGAACGAAGGGCAGATCTATACGATGGATCATAGGCTAAAAGTGCTTTTGCAATTCCATGTCGTAATGCATCGCCCCAAGCTGATATTCCTCCACCATGAATCTTTGCAACAATTGAAAACTTGCCCAGCATATTCACAACCCGAAGAGGACTTAGTGCTTCAGTTCTCCAAGGTTCCCATGGAATAGCATCCTCAATTGTACGTCCATTAATAGCGATAGCGCTTCCTTCCGGATAGAGTCGAACCTGAGCAACAGCAGTTTTCCTCTTGCCAGTACCATAGTAATAAACTGATGTATTCTCTGATGTCATTTAATAAATCTCCTCATCCGTTCAATATCTCATTTAATTCTTTGGCTTCAGTGGTACCATAGCCAGCAATTTGTGCAACATGTGGATTGCTGAAACCAGAATAAATTTTTAATCGTTTGAGCATTTGCTTACTCAAGGTGTTTTTAGGCAACATACCTCGTACAGCTAACTCTACAACCTTGGTAGGGTTTTTCTGAAGTAATTCCTCAGTAGTGAGTTCACGCATTCCTCCAGGATATCCGCTGTGAAAGTAATGTTTTCTTTGCAAGATTTTTTTCCCAGTAAGAAATACCTTTGATGCATTAACTACAACTACAAAATCACCTGTGTTTATATTTGGGGTATAAATCGAACGGTGTTTACCTTGAAGAACTTTAGAAATTTGAACAGCCATTCTTCCAAGTGGTTGTTTTGATGCATCAAAAAGATGCCATTGGGGATGTAAATCTTTAGGTTTTGCCACATAAGTTTTTTTACTTTTTACTGCTACCATTTGTTCAACCTTCTATTATGACTTTCAACTCGCCAAAACATCTTGGCGTTTAAATAATTTATTATCAAGAAACAATGACTCTGGATATGTTACTTTCTCTAAATATAAACCCTTAGCAGGAAGCATAGGAGGGCGAATACTACCTAAAGGTATGTTTATAAAACGATTTACTTCATCCAAGTTACTATAAGAAAGACCTACTCGCAAAACCAAACCAGCCATATTTCTTACTTGATGACGAAAAAAGGCATTAGCTTCGAAATATAATTCAACTTTATTCTCACGCTGCACTACGTCTGCATTTATTATATTCCTAACAGTATTCATACTTTTATCAACACCACTACCAGCAAAATTTCGAAAATCATGTTCGCCAATAAATAAATTCATAGCATCCGACATTTTCTGAATGTTTATTGGTGAATTAACAAAGTAGGAGAATCTATTATCAAAAACTGATTCTGATAAGCCGTTGGAAATTATATATCTATAACTACGCTTTATAGCATCTCTACGAGGATCAAAATTATTATTAGTTTCGCGTAATGATTGTATTTTGATATCTCTAGGGAGCCGAGAATTCAAAGCACGTTTTATAACTTCTAAGGAATAATCAACGTCAAGTGAAAATGCAATGACTTGACCAGAAGCATGGACACCAGCATCAGTACGCCCAGCAGATGTAATTTGAACAGGGGAACCTATCAGATTTTCAAAACAATGTTCTATTTCGCCTTGAATAGTCAAAAACTCAGTTTGTCTTTGAAAACCTTTATAGGACGTTCCATCATATTCAACAATACCAGCAAAACGTCGGGAATTTTCAATTATTGAAGATTCTTTACTCATTAATTCCTTTTTTATCTTTACCCTACTAACTCAATAACCGAAATAGGTGCAGCATCTCCAGTACGATGACCAAGCTTTACAACTCTTGTATATCCGCCAGCTCGATCTTTATACCTAGAAGCGAGATCGTCAAATACTTTCCGTATTACAACGTTATCTTGTATAAAAGCAAATGCTTGACGTCTCAAATGTACTGCTTTAGCTCTATTCTCAGGAGTATCTCCTTGATCAAGAACTCTAGCTGCTCTGCAACCTAAGGAAATAATTTTTTCAGCAACAGGCCTAGTAGCTTTTGCTTTTGCTTCAGTCGTCTTAATTTGTTCATGCAAGACTAAAGATCTAACTAGACCTTTCATAATAGCATTTCTATGACCTTGGCCATGACCAAATTTTTTCCCAGCCCGTAGATGAGCCATTTTATATCGACCTCCTGAAATTTATTTGATAAATCATTCTTCTAAACCTTCATCAATTTCAGTTTTAAATGAATCTGAAAGAATTGTATTTTCAAACATATATTCTCTTTCCTGAAAACAAGCGATAAGTTCATTGAACGATCTTTCACCAAAGTTTCGAACTTTCATTAATTCGTCCTGCGTACGCTCCAGAATATCTCCCACAGTTTTTAAGCCTGCTCGTCGTAAACTATTCTGAGTTCGCGAACTAAGTTCTAATCGTTCAATAGTCATGTTGTATATGTCTGGAGGAACTATAGTATCAGATTGATCAATCACTTCAGGTTCCAAATCTCCAACATTAGCAAACAATGTTAGATGTTCTTCTATAATTGAAGATGCTTGCTTTAAAACTTCATCTGGACCGATTGTACCGTCAGTCCAAATTTCTAACACTAATCTCTCATAATCAGTAAATTGCCCTACACGTGTACGTTCAACAAAGTAATTAACTCTGCGAACAGGTGTAAATATTGCATCTACTGACATAGTACCTATTGGAAGGCCAGTGTCGGGACTAGCTGGTATATAACCAGTTCCAGACTCAACATTAAACTCTATATCAAGGTTACCTTCAGACGAATCAAGAGTGCCTATCAACAATTCAGGATTAACAATTTCAAAATCTGCCGGAACTTCTATATCACTTGCACGTATTTCACCAGGTCCATTTACAACCAGGCGCATTCTTCCCTCTCGTCGTTCAGTAATTGGTTTCAACCGTATTTGTTTAACTCTTTGTAATAATTCCATCATGTCCTCTTTTAGGTGAGGCATTGAAGAATATTCTTGCACCATATTTTCTACACGAATCCAAGTAACGGATAGTCCAGGTATTGAATTTAACAAAACTCTACGAATTGGATTACCTATCGTAGTTGCGTAACCACGTTCCAATGGTTCTAGAACAAATCGCCCATAAGTATCCGACATTTCTATCATATACACACGAGGATTAGGAGTCGTAACTTCTGAATCTAATTTACTAGTAACCCCTATCGGCATGAAAGCTTCCAACTTAATCACCATTCCTTCTATAATCGAAAATAACTAACGTGAATAAAACTCAACAATAAGCCTAGTATCAACAGTAACATCAATATCACCAGTTTCTGGCAAACTAACAACTCTGCCAGTCAATTGATCATGATTAACATCTAACCATCTAGGAACCACACGTTTAATTCCTGATGCTTTGACATTTTGTGCAAATTCCCTTTGTCCCGAAACTGGCTTCCAACCAATAACATCACCCGCACGTACAATAAATGACGGAATATCTACTTTTTTGCCATTTACAGTAATATGCCCGTGACGAACAAATTGTCGACTTTGATTTCGTGAATCAGCAAAATTGGATCTGTACACAACATTATCTAGTCTTCGTTCCAAAAGTTGCAAAAGATATTGACCCGTAATTCCAGGTTGTCTTTGTGCTTCATTCATATTTCGAAGAAATTGACCCTCACGAATACCATATGTATATCTAACCTTTTGTTTCTCACGGAGTCTTACCGAATAATCCGAAGGTCTCCTACGAGAAGGCCTTTGAACTCCAGGCGGTCTTCTTCTTTTCTCAACTGAACATTTAGGGGTATAGCAACGATCCCCCTTTAAATAAAGTTTGTCTCCTACTTGCCGGCACAACCTACATACCGGTCCTGTATAACGTCCCATTCTTACTCCTAAACTCGTCTTCTCTTTGGTGGTCGACAACCATTATGAGGTTCTGGTGTAACATCACGAATACCACTTATTTCCAAACCAACACCTTCTAAAGATCTTATTGCTGCTTCTCGTCCTGGACCTGGACCTTTTACAAAAACCTCAATCTGCTTAAGTCCTTGATCCATACTTTTCTTACCAGCCAGCTCAGCAGCACGTCCTGCAGCAAAAGCAGTGCTCTTTCTTGAACCTTTATATCCGGCTGTTCCAGCACTACCCCAAGACAAAACAGAGCCACCAGTATCTGTTAATGTCACGATGGTATTGTTAAATGTAGACATAATATATGCCCGACCCACTGGTACCGATTTGCGTTCTCTTCGACGTCCACTTCTCTTAGCCATAAATCACCTATTATTCTAATTCCTCTTACTACTTGCCTCTACCCGCAACTGTCTTTTTTGGTCCTTTGCGAGTTCGAGCATTTGTCTTAGATCTCTGACCATGAACTGGAAGTCCACGAACATGTCTAGATCCCTCATAACTTCTAATATCAATTTTCCTACGAATATTTAATTGGGTTTGCCGACGCAAATCACCTTCTAAGGTAAAACTTTTTTCAACAACATCTCTTAGTTGAGCAAGTTGTCCTTCATCAATATCTTGGACTTTAGGATTCCCTGATATCGAAACCTCTTCCACTACTTTTTTTGCTAATGAAGGGCCAATACCATATATTGATCTCAATGCTATTTCAACCCTCTTACCATCAGGTATATTAACTCCAGCAATAAGTGCCACTTATCATCCTCCCTAATATTTATCCTTGACGTTGTTTATGTCTGGGATTTATGCAAATAACTCTTGCTCTTCCTTGTCGTCGGATAATCCTACAGTTTTCACATCTTTTTCTAATTGATGCTTTCGATTGCATCTCAAATACCACCTATTCAATGTTTATCTGAATCTATAAGTTACTCTTCCTCTAGTCAAATCATATGGAGACAATTCTACAAGAACACGATCGCCAGGCAAAACACGGATAAAATGCATACGCATTTTTCCTGAAGCGTGAGCCAATACCTCATGATCATTTGCTAATCTTACCTTAAACATGGCATTGGGTAATGTTTCTTCAATTGTTCCTTCTACTTCAATATTCGATTTTTTTGACATTATCATCTCACTTTGATGTTTAACCTACACTACAGTAGTTAATTCAGCTCCATCTTGAGTAACAATCATTGTATGTTCAAAATGAGCAGAAAGTTTTCTGTCTGCTGTAACAACAGTCCAATTATCTTCCAAAACCTCTGTCTTCCAAGTGCCTATATTCAACATCGGTTCTATAGCGATTGCCATTCCTTCACGAAGTATCATCCCGCGACCAGGTGTTCCATAATTAGGAACCGCAGGGTCTTCATGTAATGCTCGCCCGATTCCATGTCCAACATATTCACGAACCACTGAATAACCTAGTCCTTCAGCATAACCTTGTATGGTGGATCCAATATCACCTAATCTCACACCAGGAGCAACTGTTTCGATAGCAATCTTAAGAGCATTTCGCGTTGAATCTATTAATCCCATTGCTTCGTCTGTTACTTCACCAACCGCAAAAGTTATTGCATGATCAGAATACATCCCTTCAATTATGGCTCCAATATCGATTTTTACCAAATCACCAGATTTAAGAACACGATCACTAGGTATGCCATGTACAATTTCTTCGTTGATTGAAGTACAAATTGTAGCAGGAAACCCATATAATCCCAAAAAAGCTGGTTTTGCACCCATAGCCCGAATCTCTTGTGATGCTATAGAATCCAAAAATGCCGTAGTTACTCCAGGCTTAATAGAATCAGCAATTTTTTCTAGCACAATAGCAACAATACGACCAGCCTCCTTCATCGAAGCTATCTCATGCTTTGATTTTATCGTTACTCCATTTTTAGAACTAACCAAAAACTAACTCCCCGTAAAAACCATTATCGTCACTTTATTGCGTTCAAGAGATCATTTGTAACTACATTAATTTCATTAGTGCCATCGATATTTTTTAATTTCCCCTGTAATTGATAATATTCAATTAGAGGAGAAGTTTGTGACTCATATACTTTTAATCTATTAATAACTGCTTCAGCCTTATCATCATCTCGTTGGTAAAGTCCTTCATGTCCACAATTTTGAGTTTCCCAAGGAGCAAAGGGTCTTTGGCAAGTCTCACAAAGACGTCTATTAGCAATTCTTTCAACAAGATGGCCATTAGGAACCTCAATAAGGAGAACGAAATCTATTCCTGATTCACCCAAGTGTCCATCCAATGTTTTAGCTTGAACCTCTGTCCTAGGAAATCCATCCAACACTGCACCCTTAAGCGCATCCTCTTCAGATATCCTATCTAAAACCATTCGTATTACTAGATCGTCAGGAACCAAAGCACCCGTTTCCATATATGTCTTTGCTTCATTACCCAGGTCAGTTCCCTTAGCCTGATGTTCCCTTAATAAATCACCAGAAGCAACATGAACAAGTCCTAAAGATTCAGCAATATACTTAGCTTGGGTTCCTTTCCCAGCACCTGGGGGACCAAGCAAAACAATTAACATTTACGTACCACCTTACTATGAATGACAATATTCATTTAATAAATCCTTCATATCTTCGCATAAGTAATTGAGATTCTAATTGCCTCATAAAATCTAAGGCTACCCCAACAACTATAAGCATAGCCGTGCTGCTCAAGCTAAGTGCCTGAACATCGGTAAAAAGAGTCGCGAAGTAAGGAATTATTGCTACAAATCCTAAAAATAAAGCACCACCCCAACTAACCCGCATAAGTGTACGTTGCAGATATTCTGCTGTAGGTTGTCCAGGTCTGATTCCCGGAATAAATCCACCCTGTTTTTGTAGATTTTCTGAAAGATTCATTTGAGAAAAAGTAACCATGGTATAAAACAATGCGAATAATACAACCAAAATAAATAAAATAAGCCAATAAAAAAAACTTGAGGGATCAAAAGCAGACGCAATTCCTTGGGAAAAACGAGAAAGAATACCTGTGTCGCCTGGAATTACAAAATAACTAGCAATAGTAGCTGGAAGAATTATAACTGCAAAAGCAAAAATCAATGGAATCATTCCAGCAGAATTTATTCTTAACGGTATAAAAGATGTTCCTGCGGCCCTACGTGCAACACCTCCACGGAAAACAGTTCGTCCGTACTGTACAGGTATTTTACGTTGTGCTTCCGTGAACACTACAATTAGATAAATGATCAAAAGAGCAATGCCAACAAGTAATATCAATCCTGTCGGATCCGAATCACCTAAAAACCCCTGTTCAATTATTCCGGGAAGACCTGCAACAATCCCCGCAAATATAATCATTGAAATACCATTCCCAATACCTCGCTCAGTGATTTGCTCTCCAAGCCAAACCAAAAAAATCGTTCCTGCGGCCATGGAAATTATTATAGGAATTATTGGAGGTATTGGCCCTCCTCCAAGGTCACTAGGTAAAACACCAGCACGTTGCAAAAGCATGACTTGCCCATAACCTTGGGCAAGTGCAATCGGGACTGTTGCATAGTGGGTAATTTGATTTATCTTTTGTCTTCCATATTCACCCTCTTTAGATAATGCTTTCAATTGCGGAATTACGGGGACCATCAGCTGCATAATTATTGAGGAAGTTATATAAGGATAAACGCCCATTGCTGCTACACTAAGATTTCGAAGTGCACCACCACTGAACATGTCAAGAAATCCAAGCAACTGTCCAAATTCACCAGTAAAAAGTGCCGATAATGCTGCTCTGTCTACTCCTGGGACAGGAACATGAGCAACAAATCTATAAACTACTAGTAATCCAAGCGTAAATAATATTCTAGTTCGAAGGTCAGGAACTCTAAAGGCATCAAAAGCTGCCTGTAGAAGATAGGGCCTAGAAGAAGTGTTTCCAGATCTAGACTGCATCATTCACCTTTCTAGCTATCGAAGAAGAGTGAATTTCATCGACGGTACCACCATTTGCAATAATTTGCTGTTTGGCATTCGCAGAAAAACTATGAGCAGTAATTGTTAAATTCATATCAAAATTTCTACCTGCAAGGACCTTTACCGGAATCCGAGTATTTTTAATTAATCCTGACTGTAAAAGTTTTTCTGGATCAACATGATCTCCAGTCTCAAAATAATTTTGAAGCCTTTCTAAGTTTACAGTTACATATTTTTTGCTGAATATATTTGTAAATCCTCTACGAGTAGGCAGTCTTTTTATTAATGGAAGTTGACCTCCTTCAAATCCTGGAACTGGTCCAGAACCAGATCTGGATTTTTGACCTTTCATACCTCTTCCAGAATAATTCCCACTACCACTACCATTTCCTCTTCCAAGGCGTTTAGTGTTTTTTTTGGCTCCCTTAGGAGCATTGATTTCGTGTTGTTTTACCATGCATCACCACTCAAATCTTTCTATTCAGCTACTTCTTCAACAGCAATTAAGTGACTTACTTTATGAATCATACCTCTTACTATTGGGGTATCATGACGAATAACACTATGATTCAAACGACGCAAACCAAGAGATTTAATGGTAGCTCTTTGATCTCTTTCATACCCTATATAGCTTTTTTTCCATGTAATTTTCAATTGACTCATATTAAATCACCTAATTAATCGGTTATATATTCCTATTCAGCTAGTGAGAACTTTTTCCTATGTTCGATTGCAGTTTGTGGATCACGAATCATAGCTAAAGCTTCCAAGGTAGCTCTGGCAAGATTAATAGGGTTAGGATTTCCCTTTGATTTTGTAAGAATATCTTTGATGCCAGCCAGTTCCATAATGGCTCGAACAGTAGCACCAGCAACAACTCCAGTACCATTTACTGCTGGTTTAAGTAAAACGTATGAAGCTCTATATTTAGCAATAATTTCATGGGGCAATGTTGTGCCTGCTAATGGAATAGATATCAAATTCCTTCGAGCATTCGCCTCGCCCTTCCTTACTGCATCAGGCACAGCCTCAGCTTTTCCTAATCCCAAGCCAATAATTCCCTGACCATCCCCTACAGCAACAAGAGCATTAAAACGAAGATTTTTACCCCCAGCAGTCACCTTGGATATTCGCCTAATCAGTATTACTCTGTCATTAAGTTGTAATATATTATCGGAAGATACTTTTGGTTTTAAGTTATATGCAGCTTTCTTAGTCATTAAAACACCAAGCCTTGTTCTCTGGCTCCATCAGCCAAGGCTTGAACTCTTCCATGATATGCATATCCACCTCGATCAAATACTACTTCATTTATTCCAGCATTCTTTGCTTTCTGAGCTATAAGAGTACCAACCATGTTAGCCACTTCTTTCTTTGTTTTACCAACACAGTCGTTTTTAATTAAAGTATCCATATCAGAAGCTGCCAAAATTGTGTGTCCTTTATTGTCATCTATTATCTGTGCAGTCATATGATTTAGACTACGAAAAACACAAAGTCTAGGTCGAAATTCAGTTCCATGAACCTTTTTCCTCACCCTAATATGACGAATTTTACGTTTGGCCCAAGCATTTTTTGCCT
Source organism: uncultured Chloroflexota bacterium (assembly GCA_913045315.1). Lineage (GTDB taxonomy): Bacteria > Chloroflexota > Dehalococcoidia > Lucifugimonadales > UBA1127. Next base: position 42,661 of record CAJWQJ010000010.1, read on the forward strand.
TGCCTTTGTATCTAAGTGACCTAATAGAAAGTATTTTCACGAATTTTTCCCCTTTTACTTCCTAGCAGCAGCTTTGCCTGGTTTTAATCGAACTTGTTCATCTGAATATCGAATGCCTTTTCCTTTGTATGGTTCAGGAGGTCTAATATTTCGTATATCTGCTGCAACTTGACCAACCTTCTGTTTATCCATGCCTGATATGAGAATACGTGTAGGGCTTTCAGCAACCAAACTAACATCATCCGGAGGATTAAATACAACTGGATGACTAAAGCCCAATTGTAAATTTAACCCATCTCCAGATTGTTCGGCCCGATAACCAGTGCCAACAATATCCAAGGTTTTCCTAAAGCCATCAGTAACGCCAATTACCATATTCTGTATTAAGGCTCTAGTAAGACCTTGTAGAGCTCTATGTTTTCTTAAGTCCGAAGCTCTCTCAATCAGTACTACGCCATCTGTATGTTTTATAGTCACATCGCTATGAAACATCTGACTCAGAGAACCACTAGGACCTTTAACTGTTACTAAATTCTCATGACCTAAAGTTAATTCGACATTGCTTCCCAATATAATTGGCTTAGATCCAATTCGAGCAACAACTGTTTTTTTAGTTGCTTTTGAAACCATTATCTTGGCTCCTCCATATATATCCATTTACCAGACATGGCACACCACTTCTCCACCAAGACCTCGACGCCATGCCTCTTTACCAGTAACCAACCCTTGTGATGTGGTAATTATTGATGTCCCCAAACCTGCATATACCTTAGGAATATTAGTTTTATTTACATAAATCCTTAATCCCGGTTTACTTATCCTTTTAATTCCTTGAATTAAAGGGATATTACTATCATCATATGCAAGCTTGATTTCAAGCATAGGAAACCCACTATTTTCTACAGATTTATAGGCTTTTATGTAGCCCTCATCTTTAAGAATTTTAGCTATCTGAAACTTCATTTTTGACATAGGTATTAAAACTGATTCGTGTTTAACAATCAGTGCATTTCTAACACGTGTTAGCATGTCTGCAATTGGATCAGTAATTCCGCTCAAAAATCCTCCTAATAAATCTCATTTACCAACTTGCTTTTCGAACACCAGGCAAAAGACCCTTAAGTGCCAAATCACGAAAAGCTATCCTCGATAAACCAAAATATCTTATATACCCTCTTGGTCTTCCACTTACCGCACATCTGTTCGTTATACGATTCGGATGAGAATTTCTTGGTAGTTTGGCCAAACGTCTTCTTGCATCCGCTCGTTCTTCATTCGTTAACTTAAGATCAGAAGCAATATTTTTAAGGTTTTCTCTTCTTTCTGCATAACGAACAGACATTCTTTTTCTGCGTTCATTTCTTGCAATTGCAGATGTTTTAGCCATTAAAAACCTCCCCGATCAATCATCATCATTGCTGCACCCTAGCAAGAGGCATGCCCATTAATTCCAAAAGTTTACTGCCTTCCTTATCGGATTTAGCAGTAGTAATAATATTTACCTGTAATCCTCTCATTCTATCAACTTGGTTATAGTCTATTTCAGGAAAAACTATTTGCTCAGTTATACCAAGTGAGTAATTACCACGCCCATCAAAAGCAGAACGAGGTATCCCTCTGAAGTCTCTAATTCGAGGTAAAGCCGTATTGAAAAGTTTATCTAGAAATATATACATTCGTTTACCTCTTAGAGTTGTCATCACACCTATTTCCTGACCTTCTCTAAGCTTAAATCTTGCTACTGATCGTTTCGCTTTGGTAGCTACTGGTTTTTGACCAGTAATTATAGTTATGTCACTCGTAGCCGACTCCAAAGCCCTTGCATTAGTTAAGGCTTCCCCTAAACCAACGTTAACAACAACTTTTGTCACTTTAGGAACCATCATTATATTTGAATATTCAAACTCTTTAACAAGCTCTTCAATAACTTTTTCTCTATAGAGATTAAGTAATCTAGGTGTTGAGTTTCTACTCTCAAGATTTGAACTATTTTCTTTTTTTGCAGAAGATTTTCTGCTATTAATTTTGTTTGTGCTCACTTAATTTCTCATCCTATAGTTTCTTTACAATTCTTACAGAACCTTACCTTAGTTCCATCGTCTAATATTTGAAATCCTACTTTTGCAGGTGTGTCACATTGAGGACAAACCAATGCTAAACTCGCTGAGTTTATAGGTGATTCCATTTGAATAATTCCAGCTTGTCGAACTCCAGGATTATCCTTTACATGACGTGAAACCATGTTAATTCCTTCAACAACCATTTTGGTTGGACCAATAACTCTTTGAACACGGCCCTGCTTACCTCGATCTCTCCCACGTCGAACCTGGACATTATCGCCCTTTCGAATTTTACTTGCCATTAAACAACCTCCGGAGAAAGGGATACTATTCTCATATATCCACGTTCTCGTAACTCACGAGCAACAGGACCAAATATTCTAGTGCCCACTGGCGCTTGTCGATCGTCAAGAATCACTGCCGCATTATCATCAAATCGAATATATGTTCCATCAGGACGGCCAGTATTTTTACGAACACGAACTATAACAGCACGAACTACCGTTCCAGCTCTTACCCTGTCGGGAGCATTAGGAATAGCTTCCTTAATAGAAGCAGTAATTATATCGCCTAACCCTGCATATCTTCTATGCCCAGCACCAGGTATACCAATACACTGTATTGATCTAGCACCCGAATTATCTGCAACTACTAACCGTGACTCGCGCTGAATCATTGATCACTTCTCCCAATTTGCTCTTCACTATCTTCCTCATTCTGTGGACTGACATCCTCAGTATCTTCTGGGGATTCTTCACTTACAGAATCTACATTCTCTTGTTCCTCTTCAACGATTTGTTCTTCCTCATTCTGTGGACTGACAACTTCAGCAACTACTTCTTTTTCGATTTCACTTTGATCTTCTTCTTTAAATGAATTCGAATTAGGAATAGCAGGAGTTGATATTTCATCTACAACCTGCCCGTCACTTTTACGTTCAACAAAGTCCAGAAAACGAAATTTTTTCAATTTTGAATAAGGACGAGATTCAATGATTCGTATTAAATCACCGTTGTTGCAAAGATTTTCAGGATCATGTGCATACAATTGAACTTTTCTTCTAATTCTTTTCCCATAAACAGGATGCTTTCTGATTCTATCAACACTAATTACAACTGTTTTGGACATGGCTGAACTTACTACTCGTCCAGTAAAAACTCGTCCCTGCTTAGCCATTAACGTATCCCCATCTCTCGTTCTCTAAGAACGGTTAATATACGAGCTATAGTTTTTCTAACATTCTTAATTTCGTTAACATTTCCTAATTGCCTACTTGCTAGCTGAAAACGCAAATTCATTAACTCTTTATATGACTCATCTAAATCTTTCAGAAGATCGTCTTCAGTTTTTGCTCGTATTTCTTCTATATACATGAATAACCCTTTTAGGAAGTCCCTATAGCGTGCATGTAATAATCAGCACGACTAACAACTTTTGTATGAACCGGAAGCTTTGCTCCTGCTCTTCTTAATCCTTCTCTTGCAACCTCTTCGGAAACACCACCTACTTCAAAAACTATTCTGCCTCTTTTTGCAACTGCAACCCAATGATCAACATTTGCTTTTCCGCTACCCATTCGAGTTTCTAATGGTTTTTTTGTAACTGGTTTATCAGCAAAAACTCGTATCCATACCTTTCCGCCTCGTCGAAAATGACGAACTATAGCACGCCTTGCAGCTTCAATCTGCCTTGAAGTAAGCCAAGATGACTCGACAACTTTAAGCCCATATTCGCCAAATGCAAGGGTCGATCCAGTGGTTGCCATCCCCTTCATTCTTCCACGTTGAGTCTTTCTATATTTAACTCTCCTAGGTTGCTGCATCTTCAACCTCTTCTGCTGCTACCACTTCAATTTGATCTTCTATTGCAACTGATTGATTTTCTTCACTATTTTCATTTTCTTCAGCACGGACACTTACCTCAATAGGGGCAATTTCATCAATTTCTAGTCTTTCTCGATCAGGAATTATATTACCTTTGTATATCCACACCTTAACACCAAGTCGACCCATAATCGTATGTGCTTCACTAATTGCAAAATCAACATCAGCACGAATGGTGTGCAACGGAACACGACCAATCATAACTTTTTCTCTTCTCGCAATTTCTGCTCCCCCAAGACGACCCTTTACAATAATTTTGATTCCTTCAGCTCCAGCTTGCATAGTTCGTGAAGAAGCCTGCAACATTGCCCGACGATGAGCTACTCTTCTTTCAAGTTGTTCTGCAACATTTCTTGCCACCAATGCAGCATCTAATTCAGGGGTCCGAATTTCCTGAACAGAAAGTCTGATTTTACTTTCAGCAACTTTCTGAAGAACTTGTCTGGTCTCTTCAACCCTTTGTCCTTGTCGGCCTATAACAATTCCTGGTCGTGAAGTCCAGATAGTAACCTCGACTTCTTGAGCATTCCGCTCTATTTCAACTCTTGCAATTCCAGCATCGGTATATCTTTCATTAAGTGCTTTTCTTATACGAATATCTTCATTTAAGATTCTTCGATAATCCTTACCCTTGCCAGCAAACCATCGGCCTTGCCAATCCTTAATGATTCCTAAACGGAAGCCTATTGGATGTGTTTTATGACCCATTAGAAACCTCTTCATCTACTCCAATTGTTATATGGCAGGATCTTCTAATTATTGGACTTATCCTACCTCTTGATTGTGGGCGATATCTTTTTAATTTCAATGCTTCATTTGCAAACGCCTCGACAATCTTAAGACTATCTGGATTCATCATTGCATTATTCTCAGCATTTGCCACAGCAGATTTGATAACTTTTACCAAAGCTTTTGCAGCTGGACTTGGAGAAACTTGAATAGCGGCAATGGCATCATTAACAGGTTTGCCTTTAATAAGATGCAATAGTCGCCTTACTTTACTAGGTGACATCCCAAAATTCCTATGTATCGCTCGAATCGGCATTTATAAATTAACCCTTATCCTCTTGGCCTACTTGATCTTTCACCCCTGCCAACATGTCCACGAAAAGTCCGAGTTGGTGCGAATTCTCCCAATCTATGCCCAACCATATTTTCTGTAATGTAAATTGGAACATGTCTTCTACCATCATGAACTGCTATAGTTAAACCCACGGCGTCAGGAAGAATCATAGAAGCACGAGACCAAGTTTTTATAACCACTTTTTCCGAACTTCCAACTGCGGCTGAAATTCTCTTTTGCAATTTTGGTTCTACCATAGGTCCTTTTTTAATTGACCTGCCCATATCCTATCCTTCGCCTTCTAACAATAAATTTGTTGGATTTCTTATTCCTTCTAGTTTTCACTCCTAAGGCATGCTTGCCCCATTTGGTCTTAGGGTACTTCAGACCAATTGAGTTTCTAGCTTCACCACCTCCATGAGGATGGTCATTTGGATTCATAACCTTACCTCTGACTTGAGGTCTTCTTCCAAGCCAACGAACCCGTCCTGCTTTTCCAAAACTAGTAGCCTGATGTTCGGAATTTCCCACTTGACCTATAGTTGCATAACATTGACTTAAAACTCGTCGTATTTCACCAGATGGTAATCGTAATTGGGTGTATCGTTCTTCTTTTGCCATAACTTGAGCAGCAACTCCAGCACTTCTTACAATCTGACCACCTTTACCAGGTTGAAGTTCAATGTTATGAATCATTGTCCCCAAAGGCATTGCTGAAAGTGGGCGTGCATTTCCAGGTTTCACATCTGCTTCTGGACCTGCCATTATTCCATCATCAACCTTAAGACCAATAGGACATAAAATATATCGTTTATCACCGTCAGTATATTCTACAAGAGCTATTCGGGCAGAACGGTTAGGGTCGTATTCAACACTTACAACATTCCCCTCAACTCCGGCCTTGTCTTGACGACGAAAATTAATAACTCTATATCGTCGCTTATGCCCTCCGCCTCTATGACGAACAGTCATTCTTCCCTGGCTATTACGCCCCCCACGTTTTTTCAAAGATCTAATTAAAGACTTTTCAGGATAATCGCGTGTTATTTCAGCAAAATCTGGTCGAACCAGTTTTCTCATGCCAGCCGTAATAGGTTTAAATGTTTTTAGACCCAAATTTATACTCCATCAAATAAGGATATTGTTTCACCAGGATTAAGGGTTACAATAGCCTTCTTCTTATCACTTCCATGAACGAGACGAGAGCCAAAGCGACGAGCTTTACCTCTATTTTTTACAATGTTAATCTTTACGACTTTCACTTCGAACAAAGTTTCTATAGCCTGCTTAATAAGCCCCTTATTTGAATCCATCCGAACTTCGAAAGTATATTTATTTCTCTCTTGTAATAGGCTGCTGCGTTCAGTAATAACTGGACCTAAAATAACTTGAGTAAGCTTAGCCATCGTCATTATGAAGCCTCCCGATCAGAATCTGGTTCTGGGACATCCACTTTTTCTTGCTGGCTTATAGTAACTTTACCACCCCACATGTCTTCAATTTTACGAACAGCAGATTCGGTAATAATCAAAGTTTCGTGATTAATCAAATCAAGTGCATTAATTGTTGCTGCAGGTAGGGATTTTACTTTTGGTAAATTTCTACAAGCTCTTCCAATACCAGTATTCGGATCACTACTAACTATCAGACTCTTCCCAGAAACCCCCAACTGATCCAATACACCTATAATTTCCTTAGTTTTATACTCATTCAAAATTATTTCATCTACTACAACCAATGATTCACTACGAATCTTATCCGAAAGGAGGCATCTAATAGCCGATCTTCTCATCTTTTTTGGAAGACGTTGGTGATAATCACGGGGTTTTGGACCATGGACTATACCACCTCCTCGCCATTGTGGTGACCTAATGCTACCTTGGCGAGCACGTCCAGTACCTTTTTGCCTCCAAGGTTTTCTACCACCGCCACGAACTTCGGAACGTGTTTTTGTACTATGTGTACCTACACGTCGATTAGCTAAATGACCAACTATAACCTGATGGACTAAAGGCCCATTCATTTCAACTGCATATACATCATCACTAACTTCCATAGTGTGCAATATGCTTCCATTAATATCTTTTACAGGAAGTTGCAAATCATTTCCCCTTTTTATTTGTTCGTCGAACCTGAATAATTGATCGTGAAGCACCAGGAATTGCACCTTTTACAAAAAGCAGGTTTCGCTCAGGATCTACTTCAACAATCTCAACATTTCTTATGGTCGTTCGTGAATTGCCCATATGACCCGCCATTTTTGTGCCTTTAAAAATACGGCCAGGAAATGTTCCTCCACCAATTGAACCCGGAGCCCTTAATCGATCAGATTGACCATGAGTTTTAGGACCACCCCTAAATCCATGTCGCTTAACTGTTCCTGCAAAACCTCGTCCTTTTGAGAGCCCAATCACATCTACTCTTTCACCAACAGAAAAATTTTCCGCACCTATTTCTTGTCCTATCTCTATTTCATCAACATCATTTGCGGGGACCTCTTTTAGATGGCGGAACAGTTTTGATACAGGTTTTAAATGTCCAGCAATTCCCTTATTTACATATTTGGCATCTTCAAAGCCCAATTGTACTGCAGTATATCCATCCCTTGTATCATCTCGAATAAACGTAACAGTACATGGTCCAGCTTTTACAGCAGTAACTGGCACAACTTTCCCATCGTCAAGAAAGATTTGCGTCATACCAATTTTTCTAGCTATTATTCCATTTATGGACATTTCCACTCCATAATTTATTTTTGCTTAATATCAATTTTTACGTTTTTATGGTGATATCCACACCAGCAGCAACATTAAGGCGAGATAGCGATTCCAAAGTTCGTGAATTTGGATCCAATATATCTACCAGTCTCTTATGAGTTCTTATTTCAAAATGCTCTCGGGAATCTTTATCCACATGTGGAGATCGAATAACACAAAAACGCTTAAGTTTTGTCGGTAAAGGAACAGGGCCTACGACTACTGATCCGCTTCTCTCGGCAGCGTCAACAATTTGTTGGGCAGATAAATCAAGTGCCCTATGATCAAAAGCTTTTAAAATAATTCTTACTGTTTGACGTGCCATAATACTTCTTTCTAGAACTAAACCTTTACCAGTAACTGTTGAGCCATTGCCTCAGGAACTTGTTCATATGAACTGAATTCCATTGACTGACTAGCACGCCCCTGAGTTAGGGATCGGAGCGTGGTAGTATAACCAAACGTTTCTCCAAGCGGAATAGTTCCACGAATATATTGATATTCCCCTTCACCTTCAACTTGCATTACACGTGCACGACGACTATTTAGGTCACCAAGAACATCACCAAGAAATTCCGCAGGTGTAGTAACTTCGAATTGCATGTATGGTTCAAGTAGAATTGATCTGCCCTTCTGCAATCCTTCTTTCAGAGCCATCGATCCAGCTATTTTAAATGCAATTTCAGACGAATCTACTGGATGGAAACTTCCATCAACTAATGCAACCTTCATGTCTACCACAGGGTATCCTGCCAAAACACCATTATCCATTGCTTCTTTAACACCCGAATCTACTGCAGGAATATATTCTCTAGGAACTACACCTCCTACAATTTTATTTTCAAATACGTATCCACCAGTTCTTTCAAGAGGTTCAATTTCCAACCATACATGTCCAAATTGCCCACGACCTCCACTTTGTCGAACAAATCGACCCTCAACACGAATAGGCTTAGTAATAGTTTCACGATAAGCAACTCTAGGCTTGCCTACATTTGCTTGCACATTAAATTCTCTCTTCATGCGATCCACAAGAACTTCTAGATGTAATTCACCCATCCCTGATATCAAAGTTTGTCCCGTTTCTCGATCATAACGAACTAAAAATGTTGGGTCTTCCTCAGCAAGTTTTCTTAAAGCTTCTTCAAGTTTTTCTTGGTCAGCCTGACTTCGTGGCTCCACAGATACTGAAATAACTGGTGAAGGAAACTGCGGAGGCTCAAGCACAACCTGGGAATCTTGTGCACAAATTGTATCACCAGTAAATGTGTCTTTAAGCCCAATAACACCATAGATATGCCCAGCTTGTATATCCTCAACCTCTTCTCGTTTATCTGAATGCATAATCACAACTCTGCTGATGCGTTCTCTATGCCCCTTCGTTGCATTATAGACTGCAGATCCTGCTTTCATCGTTCCTGAATAAGCTCTTATATAAGTAAGCCTGCCTACATACGGATCGACTGCAACTTTAAATGCAATGGCTGAAAATGGATCACTAAGGTCAGGAGCTCGTTGAATAACTTCTCCGGTATTAGGATCCTCTCCATCTACAGGAGGAACGTCTGAGGGAGATGGTAAGTATTTCACAATAGCATTAAGCAGTGGCTGAATTCCCTTGTGTTTTAACGCAGCACCACAGAGAACTGGTACTATTGAATTTGCTAAAGTTCCTTTTCGCAATCCATTATTCAATTCCTCAACAGAAATTTCCTGGCCTTCCAAATATTTTTCCAAAACCTGATCGTCTACTTCAGCAACTTTTTCAATGAGATGTTCCCGCCATTGAGCAATCTGATTTTCCATACCTTCAGGAGTATTTCCTTCTACAGGTTCTACCGGTTCATCACCATGGTAATACCATGCCTTTAATTCTATAAGGTCAAAAAAACCAGTAAAATTACCCTCTTCGCCAATCGGAAGTTGTATTGGAAAAGCGTTTGCTTCAAGACGTTTATTTATTGTTTCTATTGCACGCAAGAAATCAGAACCCACTCGCTCCATTTTATTCACAAATGCAATACGCGGAACTCCATACCGATTTGCTTGACGCCAAACAGTTTCAGATTGAGGTTGCACTCCAGCTACAGCATCAAAAATAACTATTGCACCATCGAGCACACGTAAACTTCTCTCAACCTCTGCAGTAAAATCCACGTGACCAGGAGTATCGATAATGTTTAATTGATGGTCTTTCCAGAAAACTGCTGTGGCTGCGGAAGTTATTGTTATCCCACGTTCTTGTTCTTGAGGCATCCAGTCCATCACTGCAGTACCCTCATCTACACTTCCAACTTTGTAAGTGCGTCCTGTGAAAAACAACACTCTCTCAGTAACAGTCGTTTTCCCTGCATCTATGTGGGCAATAAATCCTATATTTCGAATATTCTCCAAAAGAAATTCCCTTGTCTAATGTTAGTTACCGTCAATTTAACTTTATAAACTCTATCACCATCGATAATGTACAAATGCTCTATTTGCTTCTGCCATGCGATGCAAGTCTTCACGTCTTCTTACTGCAGCACCTTCACCTCGAGAGGCATCCATTAATTCCTGTGCCAGCTTCTGACGCATTGCAGCACCTTTACGATTCCTTGCAGCCGTTATTAACCATGTCATTGCCAAAGCAACACCACGTCGTGGACGTACTTCAACCGGAACTTGATAGGTTGCACCACCTACACGACGAGCACGGACTTGGAGCTGAGGAGTACTGTTTCTTACTGCTTCAGTAAAAACATCAACTGAGGGACGTCCAGCCTGAGATTCGATTATCTCCAAGGCATCATAAACTATTCCCTGTGCAACTGTTTTTTTTCCATTAAGCATCACACGATTTATAAACCGTGCAAGATCTTCACTCCCAAACTTTGAGTCGGGAGAAATTTCACGAATTTCTGCTCTTCGCCTTCGCATAATTTCCTAACTAAAAAATGAAACAATATGAATTAAAAATCTTCGAACTAGGATGGTCGACTACCGTATTTGCTTCGCCCCTGTTTTCTATTGGTTACTCCCGCTGTATCCAATGTGCCACGAACAATATGGTATCTCACACCTGGAAGATCAGGGACTCGTCCACCTCGAACCATTACAACAGAATGTTCCTGGAGATTGTGACCTTCACCTGGTATATATGCAGTTACTTCTGTGCCGTTAGTTAGTCGCACCCTAGCAATTTTCCGAAGGGCTGAGTTTGGCTTTTTGGGAGTCATCGTTCTTACCTGAACACAAACTCCACGCCGTTGAGGGGATCCTCCAGGGACCCAGTTAATTCGATTTCGTAAGGTATTCTGAACCCAATGAAGGGCAGGCGCCTTACTCTTGCTTTTTGCAGGTTTTCTACCTTTTCGAACTAGCTGATTAACAGTTGGCATCTAACATATTCTCCGAAATTGAAACTTGTATGACCAATTAATTAGCCACAAACAAATATGCTAACAACCATCATTCGTATTGTCAACAAATATAACACATATCTGAAAAGGATTGCTGATTTGTTGAGTAAAAATAGTCTCCATGAGCACTAGAATCTATCATGCTCATGGAGACTATTTTAATATCAATAATTATGATCCATACCTAGTATCAGAAACAGCATCACTGTAGTCGATGCCTTTTGTAGCCCAAAATATCGTAGCAATTTCATCAACAACAGCTACTAATTTTCGTGCGGACTCTGAACTAACACCTTGTTTATTTGCACCTGCTAATTTATTTGCGTTCCAAAATAACTCGTGCAAATCCGGATATTTTTCAAGATGTTCTGGCTTGAAGTAATCTGACCAAAGAATATTAAGTTCATTTTTAACATTCTGAGCATGCTCTTCTTTTACTCGAATCAATCTGGATACCCCATTTGGTTGTTCAACCTGAGTTACGCCATTACTTAGATCTACAGCTTCCATTCTAACAGTCATTTTTAAAACTGTTTGAGCTGCTATTTTCGCAGTAATTGGATCATATATGCCACATGGAATATCACAATGGGCATAAGCTGATCTTGATGGGAATAATTTTTCAATCCTTTGATTTACAAACTTCGAAATGTCCATGTTCTCTCCTTATTCAATCAACAATGTCTTACTGTCTCACTTTAGACAACCATAAGACATCGCACAAGTGTTAATTATTATTAATCAATACACAATTAAATAAAATCATTCATTGCGAAGTTTAATAGTATTAAAGATACTATGATTATGAAAAAGGTCATATCTGAAATTTATTGTTTAATACTATTGATTTTTAGTTTGCTATCAAGGTCTCGATTCGTTGTAAGAGGCAATAGCATGCTACCTACATTTAGTGACTCAGATAAATTTATCATTAATCGATTTAGATACATCTTTTTTAATCCAAAACGTGGAGACATAGTTTGCTTCAAAGCTAATTGGGGAATAAACAATATTTACCTTAAACGAATCATCGGTTTACCAGGTGAATCAATAGAATTGAATGGGAATGAAATCTATATAGATGGAGTAAAATATTATGAAAATTATATTTTAGAAATTCATTCAACTATTCAAAGTAAACATTTATACTGCAAGCTTGAAAATTCTCAATATTTTGTGTTAGGAGATAACAGAGAAACTAATTTCGATAGCAGAAGATTTGGACCAATCGCAAAAAAAGATCTTATTGGTCCTACCTATCAAATATGTTTTTAATATCTGTAAATTGAATTCTTAACCACGCATCTACATCATTTTTTTCAATGATATCTAATAGTGCTTTAGATCTATCTTGTCGTTCACTTAAACTCATTGTTACTGATCGATAAAGTGCTTGTTCAGTTCCCTCAATGTCCGCAGGAGATACAGAAAGAACACCATCCTGTAATTCATCAAAAGTGCTTGATGTTTCTGATAAAACTATAACACCGTTTTTATCATTAACCACAGGCCCTTCTTTTGTGACTAAATTTGTGCCATCTACTAAGGGATTAACTAATAAAGTATCGTATACCTTTAGCCCTGCCATAGCTTGAGCATAGTTATTCTCAGAAAATACCCTTATTGGCACCCATTCTGGATTTCCATAGGTTTTATTTATATTGTCTACTATATTATTAATTTCGTCTTGATAACGTTCATATTGTTTAACATGCGTTCTTGAAGGAACAAGAAAGGCGAGAAAAACTACTCTTTCACGCAATTCGGGATGTCGCTCAAGCATTTTTCCATAGGCGCGAAATCCTCTCGTAATATTTTTATTCGGCTCGGTTCTATCAACTCGTACAATATTATGATCTCTTAGATACCCACTTATCTTTTCCGAAAATTCAGTTGCTCTAGGTGCCTTTGCGATATTTCTTACCTCATTAAGATTAATTGACAAAGGATAAACTTTAGCAAAGGTAACATGTTTATTGGTTTTTACTGATTTATCATCATAATTAATTACTGCATCTTTAATAAAAGTTCTGCAGGAATCCAAAAAATTGTAAACATCTCTTTCTGATTGAAATCCTACAAGATCATTTGAACATAAACTTCTAAAGATCGACTCCCTCATGAATTCAGGAATTAGCTGCCATGAACGAACATCTGGCCAAGGTATGTGGACGTAATGATAAATAAAAGAATCAGGACTATTTTTTCGTACTATCTCTGAAACAAGATACATATGGTAATCCTGAACAATAACAATATTTTCTTTTGAATTCCCATTCGAATCTAGTTTGATTTCATCTAATACAGAAGCAGCTATAGCTTCGTTCACCATAACGTAACCGTTAGTCCAAGCATCCGTAACAGTAGAGTCAACATTTGGAGTGTAAGGTGAGCTCCACATATTATGTTGAAGAAACCAGAGAAGAGGATTACATATAATATTATAGAATTTATGATAAGTCCTACGTGGAGTTACAACAAATCTTACATGACCTTTCTGTGATGGTAATGGAGAAGGAATTGCTCTATTCTCAAAAGCATCTAAAGCTCTTCTATCACCATCCCCCATAGCATTAGCAACCCATGAGAACTCAAATTCCTGAAGCAACTGACTGAACGCTGTGACTATTGCACCACTTCCACGACGAGCCTGTAAATTTCCTTCTTGATTTACCTGGAATTCAACTGGGCCACGATTACTTGCCATAATTATTCGATTTTTAGAGGTGATCGAAGAAATCAAGTCAGCAAGTTCATTGTTATATAAATTATTATCAACTACATTTACCATATCTACTCACAAATCTAACTTAACGAAATTCGTCAAATCTGTTCAAATGTCTCATTTACATGAGGGATTAAAATCTAAACCCTAAAAGAGATCGTAAAATCTTGTACCTTTTTATAATTAAACTATCAGACAAAGTGTAAACGATATACATAGTAGAAAAGTTCATTTATATGTAGAATTGGAAAGGTAATATATCAAAATAAATATGTAAGTTGATATGAATCATATCAACTTGATTGACAAAGATAGTGCAAGGTTATTATTATGAGATGTAGATGATAATCATTTTTAAAAGGTTTTAATTATGAATAAAGACAATTTTACAAATTCGGCAAAACAAACATTAGCAAAATCTCAAGATATTGTTCAGCAATATCAGCACAGTCAATGGGATATAGAGCATATTTTTCTTGCCCTTATTGATGACGCTGAAGGAATTCCTTCCCAGTTGTTCAAAGAATTAGAAATATCTGTAGAATTACTCAAAACAAACATTGATGTCGTACTCCGAAAGATACCAAAACTACAGTATACCCCTACTCAAATTTTTCAAACTCCTCGAACCAATCGCCTCTTAGAAACTGCTAAAGCCGAAGCTGACCGGTTAAAAGATGAATTCATTGGTACAGAACATTTGTTGATTGGAATCACTCATGAACAAACAGGTGATTCAGCGGAAATACTTCATGATAATCAAATTGATACTGAGAAAATCTATCAAGCATTAGGTAAAATCAGAGGAAATAAAAGAATCACTGATCCAACGGCTGAAACAAACTATAGATCACTCGAAAAATATTCCATAGATCTAACTTCATTAGCAAAACAAGGGCTTTTGGACCCTGTGATCGGAAGAGACAAAGAGGTTCAAAGTCTAATACAAACATTATCCAGAAGAACAAAAAACAACCCAGTCCTCTTGGGTGAAGCAGGTGTTGGAAAAACAGCAATTGTCGAAGGTTTGGCACAATATATTTTAACGGGTGACGTTCCTGAACCATTAATCAACAAACAAGTTGTTAGTTTGGATATGGGAACTCTCGTGGCAGGTGCCAAGTTTAGGGGAGAATTTGAAGAAAGATTAAAATCCATACTAGAAGAAATTCAACTAGCAAAAGGAAAGATAATTTTATTTATTGACGAATTACACACTGTCGTCGGAGCAGGAGCAGCTGATGGTGCAATAGATGCATCGAATATGATGAAACCTGCACTTGCAAGAGGAGACATTCAAGTAGTAGGCGCAACAACTCCAGATGAATACAGAAAATATATAGAGAAGGATTCAGCTTTAGATAGGAGATTTCATCCTGTTTGGGTTGAAGAACCATCTCATGAAACTACAATTGAGATGCTTAAAGCTCTCCGACCCAGATATGAAGCTCATCATAAAGTAACAATAGATGATTCCGCTTTAATTGCTGCAACTCGATTAAGCAAACAGTATATATCTGATCGACATTTACCTGATAAAGCTGTGGATTTAATAGATGAAGCAGCTGCAAAATTACGTCTGGAAATGTCAAGTATGCCAAAAGCTATAAAAGACCTTCAGAAAAGATGTCAAGAACTAAATAATCTAGAGGATGCTGCCTCTCAAAGAGGTGATTTTGGGAAAGCATCTGAAATAAGAGCCGAAAGAATTCAATGTGAATACTCATTTAGAACCAAACAAAATGAATGGTTTCAGGAAAAGAAAATTGAATATTCCGATGAAGGATTTCCATCTGTACAAGAAGAAAATATAGCTAATCTTATAGCTAGCTGGACAGGAATACCAGTTAATCGTCTTTTAGAAGAAGAAATAACGAAGCTTATGGAAATGGAAAATAGATTAGCTACAAGAGTGATCGGGCAATCTGAACCAATTAAAGTTATTTCAGATGCCATTAGACGGGCAAGATCTGGGCTGAAAGATGCTAATCATCCCATTGGAGCATTTATGTTTATGGGCCCAACGGGTGTGGGGAAAACGGAACTTGCTCGAGCATTAACAGAATTTCTTTTCGATGACGAGGAAAATCTTATTAGAATAGATATGTCAGAATATATGGAACAACATTCTGTCTCAAGACTTATAGGATCTCCACCTGGCTATGTTGGGCACGATGAAGGGGGCCAACTTACAGAACTGGTAAGACGCAGACCATTCAGAGTAATTTTATTTGATGAAATTGAGAAGGCACATCCACGTGTTTTTGATTTACTTTTACAACTACTTGATGATGGAAGACTTACTGATGGACAAGGAAGAACAGTTGATTTTCGAAACACTGTCATCATTATGACTAGTAATTTAGGAGCATCAGATTTTGGTAAATCCGAAAGTTTAGGGTTTCGAAAAGGTACGGATTACGAAAATATTATAACCAAATTGCGAGGATCAGTTGAAAATGCATTAAGAAAATCATTCCGGCCAGAATTTTTAAACCGCATAGATGAAATATTAATATTCGACCCTCTGACTCAAGATGAGATTTTGTCAATTGTCGATCTTATGATCTCAAATTTGCAGAAACAACTTATCGAACGCGAAATAGAACTTTCATTATCCAAAGAGGCAAAAGTCTGGATAGCAAAACAAGGTTTCGATGCAGAATTTGGAGCAAGACCATTGCGAAGGGCAATTGGTAAATTTATTGAAAATCCTTTATCACAGAGGATACTGTCTGGTGATTTAGTAAGGGAAAACAAAATATATATTACACACAATCCCGAAACTAATGCTCTTATGTTTGAGTTGCAAAATGTAGAAGTGAATGTTTAATTGTTTAAAAATGGAAAATGATTTAATGGACCATGACCTTGCCCTATAGGTTTAGCATTTATGATACATTCATTTACATATGATTTTGAACGATGAAGAATATCCGAAATCGATAGATTCAAAGCAAGGTTCGCAGTTAATGCAGCAGCAAAAGTACATCCTGTTCCGTGAGTATTTTTGGTTTGAATCCTTTCCGCACTAAGAATTTGAAAATCATGCCCATCAAAATAAACATCATCACATTTATTGTCCGTTCGATGTCCGCCTTTTATTACTACTGAACCTGCACCAAGTTTATCCACTATAAATCTTGCAGCATTTTTTAAATCATCATCGTTTTTTATAGAAAACTTAACCAACGTTTCAGCCTCAGGAATATTTGGAGTTATAACATCTGACAAAGGAATCATTAATTCTTTCAATTCATTCACAGCATTTTCTTCTAGTAACCTATCCCCACCCTTAGCTACCATAACTGGATCCAGCACTACTTTTACATAATTAGTTTTTTTAATTTTGGTAAGACATTGTGCAACAGTATTTATAATAGCTATATTCGAAAGCATTCCAATTTTTATAGCATTAGGAACTATATCATCCATAACTGCAAATATCTGATCTTCTATTACCTGATTTGGAATCTCAAATATATTCGTTACACCAACTGTATTTTGTGCTGTAACAGCAGTTACGGCTGAACATCCATATACCCCAAAGGCTGCAAAAGTTTTCAAATCCGCTTGAATACCTGCTCCACCCCCAGAGTCAGAACCAGCTATAGTCAAAGCAATAGACATTTACACCCCTCTCTACTTATTAACAAACAAAAAAATAACCTACATTCAAGTTCTTGTACTAAGTTTTCTTAGGAGTTCATAGGTATATATGCCGGTATAATGAACATCACTCCACAAAAACTGCAATGCATATTGACCCACAGTAGTATATTCCAATGCATAAACATCCTCTGGAACAGTAGACTCATCAATTTCTCTTCTGCTAGGCCACTCACCAACACAAACTGCACATCGACAATTCAATCTTAGATAACGATGGTCATAGCTTGAAATAAGCCCATCATCCCACTGAATAATTATACTTTCTGGCAAAAGTTGCACTTTTACAGGACGAAATAACGAATTCTGAGACATATGACCTCCATACAATTTTAGAATTTTGATGTTGATATATTCTTACAAGCTTCTAACACTGTTTTTACTCTAATCACATTTCTAGGACAAATAACATCCTGATTCCAATATTGATCCCTTAAATATAATAGCTTTTTTGGGTATTCATACATATCCCTTACTAAATTTGGATTATCATCTATCAAAATATCTATTGGGTATTCTAATTTACTTGGCCCAGAATGATTCAAAGTTACAGAATCATAATCAATTTTATGATTTTCAAGCCACTTCAAGGCTTCAAAATGAGTTCCTATATTCCTGTTTGAAAGAATTATAACTTTGTGTCCAGCTTCTTTAAGAATTTTTATTCCTTCACATAATCTAGGTTCAAGAGGCTCCATGCTTAGATAATATTTCTTCCAAGCTCTATCTAAAAGTGTATTAAATTCCTCATAAGTAATTCCTAAAATACTCGGCATATCCCAGGAAGCCCAGTCATTGTAAGAAAGCCTCATGTCTAATTGCTCCTCATGAGTTAATCTATTAACAGCACCTACTAGATCAACTAAGGTTCCGTCTAAATCCAAAGCTACATTCACTTCATTCACCTACAGCAATAGTATTGACCCAATTGAGGAAATGGGAGTAGACTTACAAAAATATCACATTCGGGAAAAGCAAGCTATGCCTATTTATGAATATAAATGTATTCCATGCGACAATCGTTTTGAGTTGATAAAACCTCTTTCAAATAATAATCAAACCGATATATGTCCTTCATGTGGAGAAAAAGCTGGGAAAGTCTTATCACTTTTTGCATATATTGGACCTAATTCAGGAGATAATGGTTATTTTTCCGGTAACAACTCGGATATAGTTGCCGGATGCCAATCAGGGCAATGTGCATGTGCTGCAAATTCATTATAAATCATCATCATCCATCATGAGCTTCCAACTTCACTTTATTTTTGAAAATATAACTTATTCACTTAAGTAGTCTTTTAAAAAAAGTAACCCCAGCAAGAATTCCTATTGCTTGCAAAAATACAACAGCTACTAAAATTAACGTTGCATCGATCCAAAATCCTTCAGGGAAAAGCATAACTAAGTAATCAGAACGAGGATCGAGTTGCCAATAATCATTTCTAAAACTTAATTCATGAAACAGATAAAACAAGGGCCGGAATGCAATTGCTAGAACTATACCTGATAAAAGAATTATAATAATTGTAACTAAGCTGCTGAATTTCAAAACATCCAAAATGCCAATTATACTGTTACTCGATAATTTTTTTTGTTTGAATAATTTGACCGGATTAAAAATCAAAATAACAATAGCAATCAATAGTGCAAATGAAATTACTTTTGCAAGTTTAACTTTTTCAATTAGAGTTTTTACATCAGCCATATGGATAATTTCTTTCTCTTTAAAAAGTGGCTGATTATTTATATTTATATCCAGAGTATTTGAGTTACCAACCAAATATTCTATTATTTCACCTGCTATAATTTTAAGTTTGTCATCTGGTATACCTGTTGATTCATTAATATGATACTTTGTAAAACCGTAATTATATAAACGAATTTCCCCAAAAGCGAAAAGTGTACTGGTGGATATTAAGCATACAATCAAACTGGCTGTAAAAAAGATTTTCATCGTTACTGAATCTAAAATTTTATGCATTTAAAATATTTATGTTTTTGAACTTGCTCACTAAAAGAATAATATGTACAAAATTAATTATACTCTAGGTTAATCATTGCGAGGTATTTATGAAAAAAACTTACAGTCCAAAAGGAACCTATCAAGGATTAAACGAAATAATCAAAAAATTAAGATCAAAAGAAGGATGCCCTTGGGATCGGGAACAGACTCACAATTCACTAAAACCCAATCTTGTTGAAGAAATGTATGAAACACTAGAAGCAATTGATGCTAATAACATTAAAGGTATGACAGAAGAATTAGGTGATATCCTAACTCAGATACTATTCCATGCTCAGATCGGAGAAGAAAATAAAACTTTTAGTGACAAAGACATCTTTACTGAGGCTGAAAACAAACTCATTCGACGTCATCCTCATGTTTTTGATAAATCTCCAATGCCTCAAACTTCCCAGGACGTTGAAAAAAACTGGGAACAGATAAAAAAGAATGAACGACAAGAAAGGCAATCCATATTAGATGGACCTTCCAAGTTGGCACCCTCATTGTCCTACGCTCAATCGATAGGAAAAAGAGCTGCACGATCGGGATTTGATTGGAACAAAGAATCAGAAATTTTTGAAAAGCTTGATGAGGAAATTAATGAGCTGCACAATGCAAAAACCACTTTAGAAGTTGAGCATGAAATCGGAGATATCTTGCTAACAATAACTAATCTAGCAAGATGGGTAGGTGTTGATGCTGAATCCTCATTAAGAAAAGCCAGCAAACGATTTTACGAACGATTCACATTTATGGAATATGAAATTTACAAAAACGAATTAGAAATTAATCAGGTTGACATGGATACATTTACAACCCTTTGGAACAAAGCAAAATCAAAAGAAAAAACCAAATCCTAAGAAACAGAAACGTGCCGAGGGGCAGAGTCGAACTGCCGACACGTGGATTTTCAGTCCACTGCTCTACCACTGAGCTACCTCGGCTTTTTCCAATATTTATCCTATGATTGTAATTTGAAACATGTCAAGTTAAACGTTAAAAGTAAGAATGATTACCATTTGAAAGGCACTAATAACTTGACAAATATACTGTTTAATAATAAAAAAAATACAGATACTTAAAAAGGAGGTTTCCACTAGGATAATTTAAAGAAGACATATATAATACAAATATAAATCATGGACAGATAAATATTTGATTCATGACAATAATACGTCACTTCGGAGGAAGTACGATGCAGATATATAGTGATGAGGAGCAAGGGACACGAGCTCGTAAAGCTCAAACAAGAGAAGCAATAGAGTATGCTACCAACGGTAACTGGCTAGCAGCGGAAGAAGCAAACAGAAGAATCCTTCTGAATTTCCCAACTAACACAGAAGCATTAAACCGTCTGGGAAGAGCTCTTTCCGAATTAGGCCGCTACAATGAAGCCCGTGATATTTTTAAGAAAACAATAGCTAACGATCCACCCAATCAAATAGCCAGAAAAAACTTACTGCGCCTACAAAAACTTAACGATGCACCACCAAAACAAAGTCATCAAATCAATACAAATATTTTCATCAGTGATGGAAAAAAAACGTATACTACTAGTATCAATAATTTCTTGAAGGATACTAGTAGCACTGTGCTTTCTACTGGGGATACAGTGAATTTTACCAAGACTGGAGATGCAAGTATCACTGCGAAAACTGCGGACGGAATAATAATCGGAGAACTCGAACCAAGAATGGCCATTCGGCTATCACGTCTAATGGCATTAGGAAACCAATATACAGGTGCAATAGTTTCAACATCAGCAGCTAATACAGAAGTGCTTATTCAAGAAGTATACAGCATTCCCAAGGCAAGATAGTAAACAAATATTACAAGACTAGAAACTATATTGAGAAAATTCATATTGGTTTAGGCATAAATTAGAGGAACAGAAGTAAAATTAATGTCCTCCGCACGCACATCCGCCGCCGCCAGCACCACAGCCACATCCGCCGCCGCCACCTTCACCACCAGCACCACAGCCACATCCGCCGCCGCCAGCACCGCAACCACATCCACCAGCCATAGGAAAGTTAGGATTAGAAATTACGAATCCAGATCGCATAATATCTTCTATATAGTCAATTTTGACGCCTTCCATGAAATCAGCGTTTTGAGAGTCAAAAAGAAGACGAAGTCCACCAGTTTCTGTAATGACATCCTCATCGGTGGGATCATCTTCAAGAGTAAGCATATACTGCACTCCATGTCCGGATGGGACCACGACAACCCTAAGAGCTGAATCAGTGGCTTTTTCTTCTTCTAATATTTCAGTAAGTTTGGCTGCTGCATCATCGGTTACTTCGATCATTTTACTCTCCTATTGATTATTAAATAGGGATATCTAAATACACATTTGACGCTAACACAGGCAAGATGATCAAGTCAAGAAAGTAAAGATTCTAAAAACTATAATACCCACCTAAATAGACATCACTTTCTTATTTATGTTTAATCGAAGTCTTAATAATCCACATAAGTCTTGATAAACAGTTTTAGGAACATCTACTCTGCTATCAGGATCATCATCCCACTTAACAGGTATTTGTTTTATTTTAATTCTATTCATTTCGGCAATTAGCAGTAGTTCAGTGTCAAAAAAGAAAAAATTATCTTCTACTAACGGAAGAAGTTGTGCAGCAACTTCAGATCTCAGCGCTTTAAATCCACATTGAAAATCAGATAGTTTGCTTCTAAATAATAATTTAATGAGTAACACATAACTTTTTGAAAGGAATGTGCGGAAAATTGATCTTCCTGAAACTTTAGAATCTACCATGAGGCGAGAACCAATTGAGCAATCAAATCCATCAAAAATTATTGAATTTGTTAACTCAACTATGTGAGACAATGATGTTGAAAGATCAACATCCATATATGCTAATATTCTGGAATCACTACTCGTCCAAGCAGCTTTAAGAGCTCTTCCTCTTCCCTTTTCAGGTAATGATATGACACTCACCGACGTGTATGTTAAAGCAAGAGTATTTGCAGCAGTTAAAGTTTGATCGGTTGAACCATTATCCACAATAATGATTCTCCAACTAAAATCAATAATACGATCACTATCAAGTAAGAATTTTATCAGCTTCTCAATCGAATGAGGAAGATCTACTTCCTCATTATAAACTGGTATAACAAAATCAACATCTGTCATATCGAAAACCTAATAAAATTCTATCTGTATTATAACGATTTTAGTGCTTAAAATGTCTTTTGCCTGTAAAAATCATTGTAGCACCTAATTTATTGGCCGCTTCGATAACTTCAGAGTCCCTTATCGATCCTCCAGGTTGGACAACTGCTGTTACTCCCCCACTAATTGCAAGTTCAATCCCATCTGGAAATGGGAAAAATGCATCAGAAGCTAGAGCAGACCCTTGTGATTTTTCTCCTGCAGCACGTAAAGCCAAATGAACACTATTCACTCTATTTGGTTGACCAGCACCCATACCTATCAAACTATTATTACTTGTTAAAACTATAGCGTTGGATTTGACATGTTTGGCAACTTTCCAAGCAAACTTTAAATCCTCTAACTCTAAGTCCGTTGGGGAACGTTCAGTTACAATTTCCCAGCCATCTTCATTGGTATCATCAATATCAAAAGTTTGAATAAGCACTCCCCCAGAAACGCTCCTTAATTCCAATTTTGAACCTGAAATCAATTTATTATCACCCATTTTTAGAATTCTAAGATCTCTTTTCTTTTGAAGTATTTCTAATGCTTCAGAGCTATAATCCGGAGCTATTACGATTTCATAAAATATGGATTTAAGTTCATTTGCGACTGCTTTATCAACAAGTCTATTAAACGAAACAATTCCGCCAAAAGCAGAAACAGGATCGCCTTCAAAAGCACATTGGTAAGCTTTTACCAAATCATTATTTGAAGAAAGACCGCATGGATTAGTATGTTTTATAATGGCGACAGTTGGTTCATTGAAATCACTAACTGCAGCCCAAGCAGCATTTGCATCTAGAATGTTGTTGAATGAAAGTTCCTTCCCATGTAATTGCATAGCATTTACAATTCCATTCTCTATTGGAACATTAGAATAAACTGCTCCAGCTTGATGGGGATTTTCACCGTATCTAAGATCAGATATTTTTCTAAATCCTAATGAAAATTCTTCTGGAAACAAGTCAGTGCTTTCGCGGAGCCAGCCTGAAACAACACTATCATAGGTAGCAACATGACTAAAAGCCTTTCCTGCTAGTTTTCTTCGTTCTTCTGATGAAAATGCACCCGCAATAATTTTTTCTGAAATCCATGCATAATCTTCAGGATCAGTAACAACAAGAACGAATGGATAATTTTTTGCTGCTGCACGGAGTAGAGTTGGGCCACCTATATCGATATTTTCAAGTATTTCTTCATTTGTAACATCTGTCTTTTTCAGTGTAGCTTCAAACGGATAAAGATTAACAACTACAATATCAATTGCATTAATATTATGATTATTTAAAGCTTCCATATGAGTCTTGATGTCACGTCTTGCAAGTACTCCACCATGTATAGCTGGGTGCAATGTTTTAACACGCCCATCAAGAATTTCTGGAAACCCAGTTACCTCAGAAACCTGACTAACCGTAATATTTTCCTTCGCCAAAAGATCATACGTACCACCAGTACTACATATCTCAACTCCTGCGTCAGAAAGTTTTGATGCAAAATCAACTATCCCACTTTTTTCGTATACGCTTATTAAGGCTCGCAAATTACCTCCTGTTACATCTTCATTGGAGTTTGATTCTTTGATTATTATTGTGTTCTACAACCTGACCTATAATCCATGCCTCAGGAATAACATTTAAGAAATGATTTACATTTTCTTGTTCCAAAACAACAATCATCCCGACACCCATGTTAAAAACACGAAACATCTCCATATTTTCAACGTTACCTTGATCTTGTATTAATTTGAATATCTCTGGAATCTCCCAACTTGATAGTTCAAACACGATCCCTAAATTATCTGGCAATATTCTTGGCGGATTCTCTAGTAGTCCTCCTCCAGTAATATGAGCCATGCCTTTTATAATCGATAAAACGGGACTTAAAAGTTTCATGTACGCCCTATGAGGGGTTAACAAAGCTTCTCCAAGGTTTGAACCTATTCGGTCATAATATTTACGAAGAATTCCTGAATCCTGATCAAGATTAAAAATTTTCCTAACTAGCGAATATCCATTTGTATGTAAACCACTCGATGAAATACCAACAACTACATCTCCAGACTTAATTGAGGCACCATCTATAAGCTCACCTCGTTCTACCAATCCCACCACAAAACCTACTAGATCCATATTGTTAGGTGTGTATAAGCCTGGAAGTTCAGCTGTTTCTCCTCCAATTAATGAACAATCAGACTCTTTACAGGCTCGAACCATCCCATCTACTAATGATGATGCTATATCGGAATCCATCTGCCCCATACCAATATAATCAAGAAAAAAAAGTGGCAATGCTCCACATGTTAGAATATCATTTGCACAATGATTTACTAAATCCACTCCAACTGTGCTGTAATCGTCTAATGCTGAAGCTATTCTCAATTTCGTCCCAACATTATCTATATGAGAAACAATCACAGGGTCTTGATACCCAGACGCATCAAACAATGATCCAAATCCACCGATGTCGCCAATAACTTTATTTGAAAAAGTAGTCCGTGCTTGTTTGGATATCAATTTCTTAGCATTATTGGCAGCATCAATATCTACACCTGAACGCTTGTAAACGTCGTTAGACATTACCAACCCCATTTGAATTAAAAATTATGGATAGTGAATTTATCAGCATCATCAAGTGTTATTCTCAAAAAGAAATTTATCCATTCCAAGCTGAATAGGTACTGGATATTCACGAGTAAAACATCCAGTACAATGAACACTGTCTGAATTTAGTGCACTTAACATTCCTTCAATACTTAAATATCCAAGAGTATCCGCACCTATAATTTCTTTAATTTCCACAACACTTCTACTAGAGGCAATTAATTCATCTTGTGTAGCCATATCAACCCCAAAATGACAAGGTGAAACTATGGGAGGAGAAGCAACTCGCCAGTGAATTTCTTTTGCTCCTGCCTTTCGGAGTAAAGAAATAACATGTGGAGTAGTATTTCCTCTAACTATACTATCATCAACTACTACAATCCTCTTACCATCCAAAATATCATTCAATGGGTTGAACTTCATTCTCACACCTTGTTCTCTCATTCTTTGGTCAGGCTGAATAAATGTTCTGCCAACATATCTATTCTTTATCAATCCTTCCTGATATGGTATTCCAGCTTCACTTGCATAGCCTACTCCAGCTGCAATAGCTGAATCTGGAACAGGAATTACTAAATCTGCATCAATATTATGTTCTATTGCTAATTGACGCCCCATAGCCATTCGCTTGGAATACACTAGGTTATTATCAATAATGCTATCTGGTCGAGCAAAATAGATGAATTCAAAGGAACACATTGCACGTTTTCCTTTATTTCCATTATAAATGGTCTTAACGCCATCAGCATTAATTAAAACCGCTTCGCCAGGATCAATTTGCCGGACAATTTCAGCACCAATTTGATCTAATGCACAAGATTCAGACGCCACAACCCAACCATCCTCAATCGACCCAAGACATAACGGTCTAACTCCAAGTGGGTCTCTCATAGCTATCAAACCATCATCGCAAAGAAACACTACAGAGTATGCCCCTTGAAATTCTCTCATTAACTGCGCTATCCGATCAGACCAAGATCCACCAGGGGTATTAATTAAAAACTGTAATATAACTTCAGAATCCGTGGAGGTATGAAATTGGCTAGAATAATCAGTAATCAATTGATCACGTAATGTCATAGCATTTATAACATTTCCATTATGCCCAAGTGCAATTTTGCCGTTAGGACCGGTAGCCACAAATGGCTGAGCATTACGACTTTCTGCACTTCCAGTAGTAGAGTAGCGGGTATGGCCAATTCCCATAGTACCCGGCAACCTCCGAAGGTCACTTTCCATAAACGACTGTGAAACTAGCCCCATTCCAGTTTGAAGATGAATATCACCGTTTTCCATAGTTGCTATTCCAGCACTTTCCTGTCCACGGTGCTGTAAAGCATGAAGACCAAAAAAAATAGTCCTTGCAACATCATCAGCCGAAGTATAAAGACCAAAGACACCACACGCCTCACGAGGAGAATCGATCACTGAGCCCCCTTTTAGTTTAAGCAAGTATGGAAAATTCGATATTATAACAAGAGAGTTGAGGAAACAACAAACAGATTAATCAACCCTAATTATCCACAAACTCTCAAAAAAGCATGATGCTTTTTCCCTCAGAACAGAGTTGATTATAGGACTGAATTATTAAAACAGTCAACACTGAATCAAATCACAATTTATATTCCCCTATCCCTGAAGGGATAGAAAATATGGCTAAGATCTTGACACATGAATATATGAACTCTAGAATGACGCGGCATCTACTAATTATGTGGATGAATGTTAATTATGTTACTGAAATCATGCTACAGGAGGAGGATGTATGGATTTTGAGATGAAGTATACAGCAGAACAGGAAGATTTTCGTAAAGAAGTTAATGCGTGGCTGCAAGAAAATGCCCAGGTTCCAGAAGAAC
>CAJWQJ010000011.1 GCA_913045315.1 uncultured Chloroflexota bacterium
AACTAACAATACTAGGATGCTTAGTGGTTTCATCATATTAATTTCTCACAAATTTTATTCTTTAGAGCGGAGAGGGGGAGATTCGAACTCCCGAAGAGTTGCCCCTTACCGCATTTCGAGTGCGGCGCATTCGTCCACTCTGCCACCTCTCCATATAGATTTATTGAGTTTTTATTAATATCCTTTCGTCATCTTTTCTTCGAGTAATTTGGTTATTATCGAGATGTTCGAGTATTGCAAGTGCATATTTTCTGGATGTATTTAATAGATCTCTAGTCTGTGCAACTGAAACAGATCCATTGTTCTTTAAATAGTTAATGATAACATCAGTTGCTGCCTTAAGATTTTCTTTTGGAAAGATTATATTTTCTCCGATTTTGATTACTATCTCCTTCGTGGAAAGATAATTTAATAAATCTGTATCAATTTGTTTATCTGTTGGAGGAGAAAACCTGTTCGAAGAAAGATATTTGAGGTAACTCTCCATCAAGGATTTTTGCTCCTTTGTTGGTGTAGTCTGATGTTCTAATTGACTGAAAGTTGATTCTTTTTCTTTGATAATAAACTCACTAATCAGTTGATTTAATACGTTTTTATAATGGTTTTCTGTTATTGAAAGTTTTTGTTTAAATTCTTCTTTTGGCATTCCAGATTTTAATGGATTTTCCAAATGAAACTTTTTGAGAACTTCAGTAGTATGTTTAACTATTTTCTTCCAATTATTATCACTTATATAAACGTCATTTTCACCATCCATATGTATTTCGATTAATTCCCTATCTACTTTGAGGTCATTTATTATATCCTTAAGATCATTTTCCGGGATTTCTAAATGGTTACTAATTGTATTTAAATCAAGTGTTTCATTAAAATTCAGTTCGTTAATAATTTTTTCAATAGTGGAACCTTGAGAAAGTATAGTTAGTCTTTCTAATCTATTCTTATTTTTTCTTACACGTGTATTCGGGTTATTATCAATTATTTGACCCCCACCGATAGTCCATTCAGAAGATCTGATTATAAA
Source organism: uncultured Chloroflexota bacterium (assembly GCA_913045315.1). Classification (GTDB taxonomy): domain Bacteria; phylum Chloroflexota; class Dehalococcoidia; order Lucifugimonadales; family UBA1127. The sequence continues at coordinate 1,025 of CAJWQJ010000011.1, forward strand.
GCGATCTCCATTTACCAAAGGTAAAGGTTTATTAAGGTGTATTTGTGCTAGACCGGTTTCTCCAGTGGATAAACTTTGAGAATCATATAACTTTATTCTTCCAGTGGTTTCTGACGTACCACTAAGGAAAATAATCCCAGTATTATGTTTAATAGAATTTTTAGTGAATTTTGCACTTCTTAATTCAACATCGATTGTGTTGGTTGTTGTTAACCATCCTATTGATGTTAATACATGTCCTCTATTAATTTCTCTGTGATGGATTCCAGACAAATTAATAGCTACTCTTTGCCCAGGATTTCCTTGTTCAACAACTTCTTTATGTGTTTGAATTCCACGAATTTTTGCCCTAAGATTCGTAGGTAATATTTGAATATCTTGTCCAACATGCAAATTTCCCTCGATTAGTGTTCCTGTTACTACTGTTCCGAAACCAGTCATTGTAAACGATCTATCAATGGCAAGTCTTGGTCGTGAAAGATTTCTTTTTCTAGATATTAGATTGAGTGAAGTATCAACCATTTCCAATAGAGTTTGAAGTCCAGATTTAGTTTTGGAAGATACTGGAATTATCGGGCAATTAGATAATACTGTTCCGTCTATAACATCACTAATATCCTCTTTAATTAGATTTATCCATTCCTCGTCAACCAAGTCTGATTTTGTGATTGCGATCAATCCTGTAGGTATCTCTAAGAGGTCAATTATTGCTAAATGTTCGTATGTTTGAGGCATTAGGGATTCTTCTGCAGATATAACAAGGATTACGCTGTCAATTCCTCCTGTACCTGCAATCATATTTTTTATAAATTTTTCGTGCCCTGGGACATCGATGATACTAATTGTAGTTTTACTAGGAAGTTCAAGCCATGCAAATCCTAGATCTAAAGTCATTTCACGTTCTTTTTCTTCTTGCAGTCGATCAGGATCTATGCCAGTTAAGGCTTGCACAAGACTCGATTTGCCGTGATCAATATGTCCAGCTGTGCCAACTACGTACATATGGTTTACCTTATGAAATTCCTCTTATTAATTGCTATACAATATTTACAGGATCAATTTCTATTACCCAATTTCCCGGTATTGTAATTTTTTTCAAAATTGAAACGATATCATTAATAGGTGAATAGAAACATCTTAGTATAATTTGCCAACCATAACGTCCTCTTTGAGGGGAATTGAATGCTGGTGCAGGTCCTATTATCTGCAATTCACTAATTCCCTCATTTTTACAGACTTTTTGAATATGTCTTTTCAAATCATTTGCAGATTTCTCTGCATAATTGTTGTCAGTATGACGATATGACAATTTAACGAGTCTTGTATAGGGTGGATTATTTGTAATTTTTCTCAGATTAAGTTCATGTTCAAAAAAAGACAGATAATCTTGACGAGCACCATATTGAATAGCGTAATGTTCAGGAGTATAGGTTTGAATCAATACTTTTCCAGCAATGTTTTCTCTACCAGCTCTTCCTCCGACCTGGCAAATTATCTGAAACACTCGTTCACTAGCTTTAAAGTCAGGAAGATGTAATCCAAGATCAGCAAGAATAATGCCTACAAGGGCAACATTGGGAAGATGAAGACCTTGTGAAATCATTTGTGTGCCGATAAGCACAGGGTAATTACCAGTTGAAAAACTGTGAAGTAACTCTGAATGATTTAATTGGTTATGAGTAATATCACTATCCCATCTTAATGGTTGTATTCCAAATGTATTTTCTACTTCCTGGGCAACTCTCTGAGTTCCTAATCCTAGATAACGAATATGTTTGCTTTTGCATAGTGAACATTCACTTCTATTGCGATGTTTTTTACCACATACATGACATATTAACTGTGATGTACTACTGTGATATGTTAATGGTCGTATACATGATGAACATCTTGCTATATTCCCACAATTCCTACATTGGACTATACCTGCCGACCCTCTTCTGTTAAGAAATAGAATAGTTTGATTACCCTCATGAATATTTTTTTGTATTTCACTTTCTAACTCCCTACTGAATATACTTCTTACACCAGCCTTTAATTCATTTCGCATATCAATGATTGTTGATTCGGGCATAGGTATTGATTCAGAGATTCCACTATATCCTCTTCGTATTCTTGTTGGTAAATTCAGTAATGATATTTTTCCAGTTAATGCTTGCTGGTAAGTTGCCAGATCTGGAGTTGCACTTCCAATAATTAATGTTATGCCGTGGAGGTCAGCAATCTTTTTTGCGGTTTCACGAGCGTCATAATGAGGAGAAATATCTGTTTGTTTGTATGTCCATTGATGCTCCTCATCAATAATTATTAAACCAAGATCAGGAATAGGAGCAAAAATTGCGCTTCTTGAACCAAGTAAAACATCAAATTCTCCTTCGGAGGTTCTCCACCAAGTGTCATAGTGTTGACCTTTGCTTATTCCACTATGAAATATGCCTATTCTGTTTGGGAATCTATTTTCTAACCTTGATAACATTTGTGGGGTTTGAGATATTTCCGGAACAAGAAATAAAACTTTTTTACCTAATTCAAGACATTTTTCTATTGATTGCAGGTAGACTTCCGTCTTTCCACTTCCTGTAGGACCATGAAGTAGGAATATATTGGATGTGTGAGAGTTTAATGTAGGAAAAATTTTATCTATGGCATTAGATTGATCTGAGTTAAGTGTAACCACATTTTCTTTATAAGTTACTTTGTTTTCTAAAGGGTCTCGAATTCGTCGTACTTGACGTAAATTAATTATTTCTTTTTCCCGTAGTGATTTTACTGTATAGGAACCAAAATATTTATTTGCCCAGGATAGTTTAGGATAAGGGTTTTGAATTAAGTAGTTTACAAGTGCTAGCTGTTTCTCCGACAGGTTCACGGATCCAGATGGTTTATCTAAAACCAAAACATTATCGTACACTGGTTTTGATACTGGTTTAGCCCATATCCATTCTTTATAAATATACCCTTTTAAAATTAAATTCCTCAAAGTTTTTTGAGTTATAGCTGGGATAAATTTCTTAATTGATGAAAAATCAGATTTAGGGTTTTCTTTTAAATATGTGATGATTTCAGTGTGAGCTTCAGGTAATGATTCCGAAGACAATAAATTATTATATTCGTAAACAGCATTCATTTTTCTTCGGTAATCTGTAGGAAGCATTAGTGAAGCAGCATCATATAAAGAACACCATGTTTCATCACTCAGCCATTTTGCTAATTGAATTTGTTTATTAGTTAATGCAGGTTTTTCACCTAAGACTTCCAGAATGGGTCTAACGTTTTCAACTGGAGATATTGTTTCTAAAGACATAACTATTCCAGTTGTTTGCCTTGGTCCAAATGGAACTACTACAACTTGACCTGGAAGAACTGATGGGAAAGTTGCAGTAGAATATGTGAAAGTCTGAATACCTTGTTTTGGAGTATCTACAGCAATATCTGCGAATGGGTAATGAGTCCGAGGCCGTTCGTTATCTATATTCATTTCTAAGTAGTTTGATAAAGACTAGCTTTTTTTAAACAAGAAACTATCGATTTTTCACCTGAGGCCTTAATGGTCTACCGTTAACCATTCGTTCCTTAATCCTTGCAGCACGACCTGATCTTTCACGAAAGTAATAGAGTCTAGCTCGTCTTACTTTGCCATATCTTAGTACATCAACAGATTCAACGTTTGGTGAATAAAGTGGGAATTTTCTTTCGATTCCTATACCTTGGGCAATTCTTCTTACTGTGAAGGATGCTGAAGGGCTCTTGCCGCCACTTTTAAGTAGAACTATTCCTTGAAAAGGTTGTACACGAGTACGTTCACCTTCTTTGACCCTATAGTTTACTTTAACTGTGTCCCCAGGGCCGAAATCAGGTATATTTTCATTTGGTTGGTTTTGTACTAAATGGTGGGCGTCCATAAATAATCCCTAATTAGTATAGTTTTCGAAAGTTCATTCTAACTCTTTGGTGAGTTAATGACAATTCCCATACTAAAAATTTAGATATGGAAACGTTAATTTAGATTAATTATTCTTTCCAGAATCGTTCCTCAAGAACGCTGAAACCTTGTGGTTGAAATTCTTCCTTTACTGACTCGATCATTCCTGGATGCCCACAAACGTAAATAGTACTATTATCATTTTTCAAGCCAAATTCTCCGATATATTTTTCTACTATAGAGTTAACTCTACCATTTTCGCCTGTCCAATTAATATTTCTTGGATCGTGAGGACGACTAATTGTAGGGATGAATTTTATTGAATTATTGTGTTTTTCTGCTATCTCATATAATTCAGAATCATATGTTAACTCGTCAACGTAGCTCGCTCCATATAATATGTAGAATTTGTAATCATCTGTTCCATTTTGAATAAAATCTCTAATTATACTGATGTACGGTGCAATTCCCGTTACGGTTGCTACCATGATATGATTTTTGAACTTTGGGGAGAAAGTGAATACTCCTTTTGAAGTTGGTCGAATAGTTACTCTTTCCCCTTTAAATAGTTCATATAGGAGTGGAGTAAGAACCCCTCCTTCTTCCAAGGGTACTAATTCAACAAATAATTCAAGGTTTTCCTCATGGGGGGCTGATGCTATTGAATAAGCCCGTTCTACTCCCCCAGATCCAATAGTACAATATTGTCCTGGCTTAAATTTAAATTGTTGGTCTGGTTTCAACCACATAATCCAGAGATCAGATGTGATTTCTTTACGTTCAATAATAGTTGCTTGAGGCAGTGCTTTTCTCTTTCTTTCCTGCATCCATTCTGCTCCCTACTTAACAGATTGTTTTGGTGTTTGAATTGTCTATATTAAGTAATTTTTTTGATTCGAGCTGGCATGATATCTAAGGTAGATAGTCTAAGAGTTGGTTCGAGATCCGAGCTTTTGTCCATTTCTGTAACCAATTCCCCGAATAATGCTGTTGAGCTTACTGCTCCTTTCAACGTTCCTGTTAATCTTGCCTTTCCATATTTTACTGAGTAAGGAGTTGAAATTTCAACTGAATCACCAGGTGCAATTGATAAACTTTTGGCATCATCTGGATGAAATTCTATTGCCTCTTCTCTGCTTATTGCGTTCTTGCGGCCACTTAATACAATTTCAATATCGGTGTTTGGATCAAAGAGAATTCGACCTGGTATATGAAGAAATGGAAACTCCTTTGATTGTAATGGCGCTTTTTCTGGGTCGATAGAAAATAGAATTCCCTTTTTATTGGTGAAACCTTTTTCATACATTATTGAAGTTCCGTTAGGAGATTCTTCATTACAAGGCCACTGAATGCCGTCATTTCCTAAATCTGCTATGTTTATCTGAGAGTAAATATCCATAATATTTTTTATTTCATCAAAAATATCAATAGGATTTTCATTGGAAAATTGAATGGACGATTGCATCTCGTTTGCTAGTTCATTTATGAATTGGCTAGGAGTTCTTGACTCGCCTCTTGGAGAGACGGCCAAGTTAATTTTTTGGATCCTTCTCTCAAGGTTAGTATAAGTACCGTTTTGTTCTGCAAATGACGTCATAGGAAGAATAATATCAGCCGTACTTGCTAGATCTGTTAAGAACATTTCTTGTACTACGAGAAAATCTAAATGCGATAATGCATGTATGGCATCGTCATTATATAAAGGGCTATCCCCTATTAGAATGGCAGCCTGAATTGTATTAGATTGCATTGCAGTAAGTGCATCACTTGCTTTAAAACCAGGATGGGCTGGAAGATTATCTGTACCCCACGCATTTTCAAAGTACTCGATATTTTCTTTGTTGGAAACTGATTTATAACCAGGTAAGAATTCTGGGTGACATCCTACATCCATTCCTCCTTGTTCATTTGTTCCACTACGTAGGGGAAATATTCCAGAATAAGGTTTGCCCAAATTTCCAGCTACAAGTGTTAAATTGGAAATTAGTTCTACAGTGTTAGTAGTTTGAGTGCTTGGAATATTGTCTAAAGAGTAAAGTATTGCACTGGAAAAGCTACTTGCAAAGCTTTCTGCAGTCTTTGAAATGTCTTCAAGTGGCACGCCAGTTAGAACAGAAATATCATCTATATTGATATTGTTTATTGAATCTTTTAATTCTTCAAATCCAGTAACATTTTTATTTATAAATTCGTCATCTTGCCAATTGTTTGAAATAATTTCACTTAATATGCCTTTAAGCAATAAATTCTCTGTTCCTGGATTTGGTCTTAACCAGATATTTGCATATCTTGTTAGTTCAACTTCACGTGGATCGATAACAATAAGATTCAATGTTTGTTGTTGTCTTCCTTTTTTTAATGGTATGGCTGCAACATTATGCTGTTCGGTGATATTTGCATTAAATACAATTGCACATTCTGAATTTTCAAGTTCTTGTAGTGATCCACTTCCAGCCATATTCCCTATGCTTTCTTCTAATTTTCGCACCAGGGAATCACCATAAGGAGTTGCCATATCAATATTATTTGATTGCATAATTATTCTTGAAAATTTTTGAGCGATATATGCATCCTCATTGGTAACTTTAGGGCCCAGAAGCAAAGAAAACTTATCACCAGAATAATTTTTTAATTTTTTTCCAATAATATTGGTAGCTTCGTCCCATGAAATTTCCTTGTATCCATTTTCATCTTTTAATAAAGGGGATTTAATTCTCTCCTTCGAGTTAATAAATTCCATTCCAAATTTTCCTTTGAAGCATAGTTGGCCTATATTAGCTTTTGCTTCCCAATTTCCTATGGATCGAATAACTTCTCCTTTTGAATCTACCTCAAGATTTACTTGACACCCTACGGAACAATGAGTACAGGTTGTAGGAATTGTTTTTAATGCTTTGTCCCATTTGTGTTCACGTTCAACAAGTGCTCCTACTGGGCATACATCTACGCATGCGCCACAGAATTCGCATCCTGATTCTAAAAGGGAACTACCATGAGAAGTCCCAACCAAAACAGTCCCTGATCGTTCGATAAGGCTTATAGCACTATCACCACGAATTTCATCACATACACGAACACAGCGTGCACATACTATACATAGATTATAATCTCGGTCATAAAAAGGATCGTTGGTATGAATAGGAAGATTCCTGTAATTATAAGTTAGGGGTGTTTCCATATTCATATTTGAGTATCGAACTGTATCCTTTAACTCACATCGCTCATTTTTCGGGCAAACTACACATCTGTCTGTAACTCTTACATGTCTAAGACATATATCTTGAGGACCACAGAGTTCAATTCTATGACAAGTCAAACACCCATGAGGATGCTCTGAGAGTAATAGTTCTAGAATATTATTGCGTAAACCTTCAACTTCACTTGGAGAAGTATTTACCACCATGCCATTTGCTGCAGGCAAGGTGCATGAAGCAGGAGTTCCTCGTTGACCTTCTACTTCTACTACACACATCCTGCATGCCCCGTATGGTTTCATTCCTGGCCAGTAGCAAAGATAGGGTATATAGATACCAGCATCCATTGCTGCTTGAATTACTGTTTGTCCTGGTTGTGCAGTGACTTCTTTACCGTCTATTGTAAGTTTTATTTCCTGATTTTCCTGCATTTTTGTCCTCGCTATTATTGCTGGAATAATTATGATCCTGGATACCATCCACTTGATGCAATAGGTCTTGTCCTAGTTGGTCTATGAAATGTTGCAATACAGCTTCCCGTTGGGCATCGATTCTCTTCAATATGAATTCTAAAATCCTCACCAAAATATCGTAGTGCTGAGCTTATAGGATTGAACCCCAATTGGCCATGTCCACAGAGAGAGCCTTGAGCCATAGCATTTCCTACTATAGGCATTAACTTGAAATCATTTGGTGATCCATTACCAGATGAAATTCGTTCTAAAACTTCTACTAAGTGTGTCATTCCTAGACGACACGGGAAGCATTTTCCACATGATTCAAATTGACAGAATGCTACTAAGTTTCTTACTAAGTCTACTGCACAAACGGTATCATCACCGACTATGATTCCTCCTGACCCTAGAATAGCTCCTGCAGCAGCCATACTTTCAAAATCCAATAGGGTTTCAAGGCTTTCTCTTCCTAAAACTCCACCTAGAGGACCACCTGTTTGAAGTAATTTGACAGTTCGATGTAAAGTTGCACCATTCCATTTTTCTGGTGCTCCACCTGATATTTTTTCAACTACTTGACCTATGGTTATCCCAAATGCCACTTCGTACATTCCAGGGAATTTTACATTTCCATTTAAACATAAAATTGCTGTTCCTGTACTTCTGCCATATCCAATACCTGAAAACCATTCCCCACCCTTTCTAATAATTTCTGGTGCATATGAAAGGGTTTTTACATTATTGATATTACTTGGTTTTCCGAATACTCCAACTGCAGCAGGAAATGGTGGTCGAGATCGAGGCATAGCCCTTTTGCCCTCTATAGCTTCCATAAGAGCAGTTTCTTCACCAGATACATAAGATTCTCCTACCAATGCTACTTCAAGCTCAAACGAAAAATCTGAACCAAGAATATTATCACCTAACAAGTTGGCTTCATATGCTTGTTTGATTCCTTCTCTCGTTCTTTCAATTGGTCCATTATGTCCATGTCGAATAAACACATAACCTTTATTTGCTCCAGTAGCAAAACCTGCAATCGCTGCTCCCTCAATCAGAGTATGAGGATCACTTTCCAAAATTCCTTTGTCATTATATGCTCCAGGATCGCCTTCTTCACAATTTACTAATATATATTTATCAGGTCCTGGTGAATTAACAAGAAAACCCCATTTGATAGCAGTAGGAAATGCTGCTCCTCCGCGTCCTCTAAGTCCTGAGGTTGCAACTTCATTTCGCACTTCTTCTGGGGACATTGTTGAAATTGCTTTTGATAATCCTTCATATCCTCCAGTTGAAATATAGTCAAGGATTTCGTTTGGATTGTTTGTTCCACAATTTCTTGTGGCAATTCTTGTTTGATATTTCCATTGAGTCATTTCCTCTATTTGAGGTAGACCATTTATGCTTGGACCTCCAAGGGTTCCAAGCACAGATCCAGTAAAATTATTCGAGTTTTCGGAAATTAATTTTATTATCTCATCTATGTTATCTTCGGTTACATTTTGAAAAAATATCCTAGGCTCTCCAGGTTTTTGGATGTCAACAAGAGGTTCCGCATAACACAATCCTATACAGCCAACTTCATACGCAACAGCAGAAAGATCATGACTCTTTATTCTATCTTTTAGTTGGTTTAAAATTTCTAAGGCTCCAACCGATTCACCACAAATTCCCAATCCTACGCGAATTTGAACAGTTGATTTCAAATCTTCGTTTCTTTTTGTTGCTTTTTGTCTCAGGATTTCAAATTGTTTATTCACTTAAAGGGTCCTAATCATTTTTTCTTTTAAGTTCTTTATTTATTTTTTCTAATATTTTGTCAGTAGATATTGAATGCACTGGGTGATGATTTATTGTTATAACTGGTGCCTGAGAGCACGCTCCTATACAAGTATTATATTTAAGAGAAACAAATCCATCTTCTGTGTCACCCTCTGATTCAAGAGAAAGGTTATCCTGAACAGCTGAGAGTATTTGTTGTGCTCCCATAAGGTGACAAGTAGGACCCCAGCAAATTTCAATGATATTTTTTGCTGGAGGCGTAAATCTGAAATTTGTATAAAATGATGCTACAGCCCAAACATCATTAATTGAAGTATCATTTTTTGATGCGATAATTTCAATTGCTTCCGTAGGGATAAAGCCACATTCGTCATGAACTGCCAAGAGACACGATAACATGGTGACAGTCTTTTGAGGCTGAGAATTTATGGCTCGTTGGATCTGGCTTTTTATATCTTCGGCCATAGCTGCATGTTAATCCATGTGAATTTTTTTTCTAATCAACAGAATGATACCACAGGCCAGTGTTAGGATACAACGATAAAAGATTATGTTTTAAGTACAAATGATAAATTTTTGTGTGGGGTGTTTGTAAGTTGCAAAACTCAAAAATTCTTAGAATTTGTAAAAGAGTTCGCGATAACTGGTGCAGGTAAACGGTCAATTATTTTATGGTTGTGATCCTCAAGAATCATATGCGCTATTTTTCTTCCTATCCTCACACTATAATTTGTTCCTCTATCTTCTGGATATATCTGAGTAGTATTTGCTAGATAGAGATTTTGAATAGGTGTCCGATGATTCGGTATTAGTTCAGAATAGTTTTTTGTAATAATCGGTTGTGCAGCTTCTACTCTGAAATAATGTGCATCATTAATCCAGTTTTCGTCAAATTCGGGATTAATTTTTTTGATAGCAGGTATAAATATTTCAAGTAATTCATTGAGATTTTTAGAGTATAAATGATGGTCTTTTGAAAGGTAGTTTGAAAAATAAACTATATGGTTTCCATCGTAATGTTTTGGCGAAATAAAATTGGTATGTTCTATTACTCCCACAAAAGGGATGTCTTCATCGGCAACGTTTAACCAATAAATTCCAGATAGAGGTTTATTTAATGAAAGGACAACTAACACTGCAGTTAGATAATCCATTTTATTGAGATTCTTAGCATAATGTTCAGGTAGTTTAGCTATTTTTGGAAGCACATGAGAAGGTGCTGTGCTTAAAACGGCATCAAATTCACTATCTTCATATGAATTGTCACTATTTAAAATTCTTATTCCTTTACAAATATTTTTATCTACAATTACTTCATGAATATTTGTATTAGTATGAATATTTCCTCCCAAATCTAATATTTTTTCGCTGAGTCTATCGGATATTATTCTAAAACTTCCCATAGGATACCCTAATAATTCTTTTGACATTCCTTTTTCTCTTGATGCAAATCGAAGGGCAATTTTCCCCCAAAACCAGGTCATGCCAATGTTTTTATACTGAGAACCAAATTTACCTCTCAGCAAGGGTTCCCAAACTGCCTGGTAAGCATTTTTACCTACCATTTTTTGCAACCATTTGTGTGCAGTTACATTCTCATATTTTTTCCAGTTTTTTTGGCGTTGAAGATATAAAGCTACCAAACCAAGTCGAATTCTTGATATAAAACTAAGAGGTTTGAACTTAAGGAGATCCAATGGCGTTGCAAAATTCCATATTTTATTAGATTTATATATTCCTACTTTGGAAGGAATCCACTGTAAATTATTTTCTATGCCCAATTCATTCATTAATTGAATGATATCTTTATCACTGGTAAATAGATGATGATATCCTTTTTCTAAAAACTGGTTTCCTACTTCAAATGTTGAGGCTTGGCCTCCTAAATACCCTGAGGCTTCAAATATTGTGACTTGATGGTTTTGGAGTAATAATTCATATCCTGCACTTAATCCGGCTATACCTCCTCCAATTACTGCAATCTTCAAATCTTTTCCTCTTTTATATGAAATTCCTGACTTGTAGTCGTAAGGTGGCGTAATGAAATACTATTAAACCACATATAGATTATACCTATAATAGTTATTGGAACTAATAGTGCTCCATGAAGAACCAAAGTGAAAGCTGAAGCAAGATGTGCAGGGATATTAAAGAACATCAGAGTAGTTTGAGAGAAGAATTCAAAAGGTCCAATCCCACCCCCAGTAGAAGGTATTGAAGTCCCAAGATTGGAAGTTGCAGTTGTCAAAATCATTATACTTGCAAATGTATTAATATTTGGGATTAAATCTTGAAAATCAAAACCTATTCCAATAACAAGATATACTAAAGCCTCGGATAACCATATTAATAGAGAACAAGCAAAAATCAATAAGAGTTTTGAAGGACTTTTTAAGGCAGATAATCCTTCAAAAAAGTATGAAGAAAACGAGTTTATTTTTTCTTGCCAGTTGCTGGGTAATATTCTCAAAAAGTAATTAAGTATGGTAGTTAGAAATTTTGGATAAAATGAAATAATTGTTAGTAAAACGATTGCTGCTATGAAGGGTATGCTTAAGCCTAAAGTTAATACTACCCAATTCATATTAGTTTGATTAGCTAAAGTTTGAAACAAGTCTATTATCGGTAAGGATAAAGAGACAATTCCTATTAGAAAAATTAATGTAAGTCCATCAAAAATTCTTTCGATCAATATGGTAGCGAGAACACTAGATGGATTAATCGCTTCTCGTTTGTGTAAATAATACGCTCTTATAAATTCTCCAATTCGGATAGGAAGAATATTATTAGTTGCATATCCAACTAGTATAACCGGTGACAGTCGTAGTATTGAAAAATTACCACATGGAGTTAATATGATTTTCCATCTGATCGCTCTCCAGATCATTGATCCAAGATATATTAATGATCCATAAAGAACGTATAAGTAATTTGCATTTGAAAGACTTTCAAAGGTTTTGAATAAGTTTGACCGCTGAAAAAAAATTATCATAAAAACTAGAGTGATAATAACTGCAATCCAGAAACGTTTTGATTTTACCATTTCTTCTTTATGACTCCAATTATTGTTCTAGTTCCTTTGAGTATAAGAGGTATGCATCGACATGACCAATTGGTGTTTTGAAATTTCTGTAAACCCAGTAATCAAAGAGTTCTTTTCTTTTATTAACATCGGTTATTATTTTTACAAAGTCCATTGGCGAAGTGCCTTTGTAATTTTCAGGAAACCATGCTCGATGTTGATATTTTTCTTTAATTGTAAAATTATTGGCGATATTATTGTTACTTAATGGATTATTTCTTGTATTAATCAACAAAATAGAATTATTTTCCGATGTAACCCTCTCGATTTCATCATAATTATAGAATATTTTGTTGGGTATATTTCTCAAATACCATACCCATGGCCAAGCAAATCCATCTGTGTTGTCTATAATGATAGAAAGATTTTTGTCAGGATGCTTTTGTTTATTTATATTTTCAATTTCAGCACTTATTCTTCGTACATCTTGTGATGTTTGAGTGTAAATTAACATTTCTTTTGGAATATCTCGATGAACAAATGTGACCAGATAACCTGTTCTTATTTGTAATATCAATGATAATGAAAAAATCGTTAGAATAAGTGCTACCCGAGCGAATAGCAAATTACTATTTGTGAGTATCTTGTAACAAGCTAGAGTAACAAAAGCCATAGACATGATTAATATCCATAATTTTATAAAGCTAATAATTGTGAAGGGATAAGGATTATAAGTTGCTGTTTTGTAAAGAATAAACATAGTTATTAAACCTAAACCAAAAATAATCATGTAATTTTTCACCAAATGAGCTTTGAAGGGTATGGCCTTAAAGCAAACACCCAAGAATTTACTTACTATGAGGATCCATGGGAGTGTTATATGAACAATCAACCATGGCATTTTTTCAGATGCAATGATGAAAAGTATGGTTGTCGTTATAGCCCATAATAATATTGCCTTATCAATGATGTCACCTTTCCTGATGAAATAAAAAAAAGCAAAAAACCCAATAATAAAAATCGTATATTCATATGTAAGTAATAGAATTAAATAGTAATAAAAGGGTTGGTTTCCTCTTTGAACATCCTGTTGAGCTACCCAGTAACCTAAACTTTGCCAAGTTCCTGTTACTAGACCTGTTGGATTAGTAAGAAAAGTAGTGTGTAAAAGAATAAATATAAGTAAAAAAATTAGTGCACAAGGAATCCAAATTCTAAGGTTCCATTTAATGCCAATTAGTATACTTGTACACATAAGTATTAATGAAAATGACCATGAAAATGGGATGCCATTTCCTAAGGGTAATCCTATTGGACCTTTTAGAGGATTAGTGTTTGCGAGTGTTAGTTCTGGTGAATTTAATACTATTGCTATAGCTGCTGAACAAAGTGGTAAAGAGAGAGTTGTTATAAGTATTAATACAGAAAAAGGGGGAGATATTTGATTTATAGATATTTTTCTTAGCAATAGGTTTTTTATTTCAGTTGAGCATAAAAAAAATAAAGAAACACATAGCGCAAATGCACTTAAATAAGCAGTTTCTTTGGTAGTAAAAGATAGTGAAAGAAATGCAGCAATTAGATATAGATATTTTTCCCTAGGTTCACGAATATGCTTTAGTATAAATATCAAAAGACCAAGTATCCATACGGCCATAAGGATATCATTTCTCGCGAACCTGCTAAAATAAATCAAGCTTGGTGAAAATGCTATCAGTAACGAAGCTATTAATGCACCTTCTTTGCCGATCCATTTTCTTAATAGTAAGGGCATTCCAATCATTACCGACCCAAATATTGAATAACCCAATCGTGCTGTAAAATCGTTATCACCAAAGAAAAAGAAAATTAATGTGTTCATGTGGTATTGAAAGGGTCCGTGCATCATGGGGTCATGAAAATATCCTTGTCCCGATGATAAATACCAACTATAAACAGCATGTAAACTTTCGTCATGGTGCATAGCGTTGAAATCCAGTTGCCACAGTCTGAAAATTACTCCAGAAAAGATCACAAAAAAATAGATTAATATTTCGTTTGTGATATGAATATCTCTTTGTAGGAAAGAAGAATTTCTTTTATTAGAAGCTGAATATTTGTTCATGATTATTTGCTCTGTTTATGCTTGAAATACTAATTAAATGTACTTAATTAATAAAGTTTTTTTCTTGAATTGTTATTGTTTTGTATATTTGTGTAGTATTATTCGAATAAACTAGTTTTATTGATCCGCTAAGATTCTCTAGATTTTTAATGTTGTATTTGTTTTTCTCTCTATTCCCCAAAATGATATAGTTTATTTTATATTTGTTAATTAGTTTATTTAATACATTTTTGTCTTTGCCAAGATAGATTTTATCTATGTTTTTAAGACGGGATTGATGTTCAATGGAATTTCCTCTCCATTGTAATTGATGGCCAGGCCATCCCATAATAGTAGCCATGCCAGTAAAAGCCGAAAACCTTGAATGCTCTGTATAATCTTGCCCCCAAGTTTCTAAGATTACATCTTCAGGTTTACGGTGAGATTGCAACCATTTTATTGCTTCATACTCTTCAGGGTTATTAATTTTTAAATCAAACATTCCATCTAATGTAAATGTGTTTTGACTTGTTGAAATTAACACTGCCGTTGGATATGAAATAGCCGAAATAAATGTTATAGCTAAAAGTGTGGAATATATAAATTTCCATTTTGGAAAAAAAGAATGTAAATGTTTTATGATTAAATAAATTCCTATAGGGGAAGATATTGAAAACAAAATCCAAATTTGATAATAAGCCTTAAATATGGTGTTCATTCTCGAACCAAATGAATCCAAAACAAAGAAAAATTCTGTACCAAAGATTAATAATATTCCTGTAGTTGTAAATAATAAAACGATTCCATGTGTCGAGGAGTTTTTGAAGTTATGATGGAATGAGTTAATTAATCCGAAGATTAATGTAATAAATAGTAATAAAATCACAATCATATTAGTAGATTTAAAACGTAATAATAATGGATCTATTTCAGGCGTCATCAAAAGCCATATAGCTACAGGTAATATTGAAATAATTATTGATGAGACGCAAAGTTTAGTAAAATAAGAAGATTTATTTTTTGGTAACCCAAGTAAGGTTATTGGGAATGCTGTAATCAGAAAAAATCCCCAAACTATAACAAAGTGCAAACTACTTGTTCCCTCACCTAAATAAGGTGATATTTTATATGAATTATTTATTGTTGTTAGATAAAAATTTGCAAATGGAGCAAAAATGCTAAATATAAACAGGCATAATAAAAAAACAATATTTTTTAGAACATACATATCTAATTTTCGTGAATTAATTTCCCTGAAAATTATCATTAAGATTCCCATTCCAATGCATGTAGGTAGATTCCAAGTATTAATAAATCCTATAGCTCCAACAATTAGACCAATACAAATAACATAGATGTATTTTTCATATCGGTTGACAACGTGATTATTTTTTGTTGTGAGAAAATTTAGGAATAATGCTAAAAACAAAAGCATGAATGGCATGCTCATAAAATGCGGATGCAAATCACCCAAGAAAAAACTAAAGAATGGAAATTCCTGAATCGTATAATCTAAACTTTCTCCAAAATGGATTGTATCTATAATTCTTGAAGCTTTCCACCACCACCAATGTTGATTAGGAATTAACGATACATTCGAAATGGGTTCCTCAAAACCTTTTATATCAAAATTACTCCAAAAATTGACACTTCCATAACCCCATCCTCGTATTATTTCAAGAACACCTTGCATGTTTCCAAGAATATTTTGAATGAGTACACCTAAAAAACTTAATAAAATAGTAAATTTTCTTGTTATTCCAAGCATAATTGATATGGTTGCAATGATTGAAAAAGTTATGCACGCAGATAGTGCAGGAATGCTTATCAGAGCAAGGTTATATGAAATTTGAGGTGAAATTCCTATAAGCTTAGCTGGCCATGCAAATATTAAGTACCCTAAATAGTAATATTGAATTGTGTGTCCTGAAAACCACGGGTCAATTGGCGGGTAAGACAATGAATAGAAAACAGAATTTAAAAAAGCAAAGTCCATAGGTTGCTCAGTATGAGATATTTGACTATTCATGGACTTAATAAGCGCAAAGCATAGAAAAGTAATAACAAATAATATTTCGCAAATTGCTATGTTTTTATATGAATCCTTGAGTATTAATTTAAAGAATTTTCTTTTTAATAAAATTACAAATAGTGCAGTCGACAATAGAATTAAAAAAAGAATAATTCCAAATGATCTATTAGTAGGTATTATTGCTAGATACCCTAAAGTCCATATTGTAAAAGCAAAAATTAGTAACCCAATTATTTTTGCTGAAACAATGCCCCTGTCAAAAGTTTGATTTAATAATAGTGATGATAGTGGCATTCCAATGATGCCAAATAGTTCTAATATAAAGAGCCAAAGTAAAATATCCATAATAGTTACCGAAACAATAGTTTTACTTAATAATTGTCTGTAGCATTAGATTCAAAAAGAGCTTCTGTAAATTCATTTGCGTCAAACTCCGATAAATCATCTATAGATTCTCCTGTGCCAATATAAAGTACAGGGACGTGAATTTTGTCTATTATACTTATTACAATCCCACCTTTGGCAGTGCCATCTAATTTTGTCAGAATTATTCCATCGCAATCTACAGCATTTGAAAATGCTTCGGCTTGGATTAATCCATTTTGCCCAGTGGTAGCATCGATAATTAAAAATGTTTCTATTGCTGATTCTGATACAGCATCACTGATAACACGTTTTATTTTCTTTAATTCTTCCATTAAATTAGATTTAGTATGGAGTCTTCCTGCAGTATCAATAATTAAAACGTCAAATTTGCGGGCTTTTGCAGCTTTGACTGAGTCATAAGCAACTGCTGCTGGATCAGCACCTGGCTGTTGGCTTATTACCTCGCAACCTATTTTGTCTGCTAGAATTTTTAATTGTTCAGTAGCTGCAGCCCTGAAGGTATCACCTGCTCCTAATAGGACTGAATTTCCATCATTCATGTAAGTTTTTGCTAATTTTGCAATAGTGGTTGTTTTTCCAACACCATTAACTCCAACTACAAGAATAACCAAAAGGTCTTTATGCTTTTGGGTTTTGATAGGAGATTTACTATTATTTAAATGTTGAAATATAGCTTTCTTAAGATAATCAGAAGCTGTAATAAAGTTAGTATCTGCTTTTTTTTCGTAAGCTTCTTGCGCTTCCTCAACAAGATTTGAAGCCGTTGAATAACTTATGTCTGAAGCTACTAGTAATTCAATTGCTTCATCCCAACTATCAGGGCTAATACGCTCCTTTCGTAACAAGCGGGAAATATTTTTAAACCAAGTATTGCGTGTTGGGTTCAGGCTCATGAAGGTTTTAGATGATTTTTTTGTATTTGAAAACATGAATTATATGTCCAATTTTATTGAAGTAAATTAATGGGTGAATTTTTTTAAAGCGTCTTTAGCAGCATTTCTTTCAGCTTCGAGTTTTCTTTTGCCATTACCATAACCTATTATTTTTTCATCTACACAAACTTCTACAGTAAAAAGCTTATGATGATCTGGCCCTGTTTCTTTAACCAACTGATATACTGGGGCAGTTTTTTTTTCTTTTTGAATTAATTCTTGTAATTTAGATTTTGGATCCTGAAGGAGATTAGTACTACTGTTGTTCAATCGTTTCTGGAATATCTCAGAAACAAATTCATTAACTTTTTTGTATCCTTGATCAAGAAAAATAGCACCGAGTATAGCTTCAAAAGCTCTGGATAAGGTGGAAGTACGGCTTCTTCCACCTGTTTGTTCTTCACCTTGACCTAATAAAAGATGTTTGCCAAGGTTAATTTCTTGTGCTATTTCAGCCAAAGTTTCAGCCCTAACTAAAGAAGCTCTTAATTCAGTTAAATCACCCTCGTCCATTTCATCATAATTAGTATATAATTCTGAGGCTATAATAGCTCCAAGAAGAGCATCGCCCAAAAACTCGAGCCTTTCGTTAGAGTAATTGATATCATGAGGGTTTTCATTAACGAATGAACTATGAGCAATTGACATCATTAGAATAGTTTTATCATTAAATTCAATGCCAATATCTGTTTCAAGATTGCGAATTGTAGCCGAATATTTATTCATTTTAATCATAATAAATCTTCTCTAATGTTACTCGATATTAATACTTATTGGACAATGATCAGAACCCATCACATCTGCCATTATTGAAGCATTTGATATTTCTGATAAAAAGTTAGCTTTAACAAAAAAATAATCTATTCTCCACCCTACATTTCTTTCTCTTGCTCTAGTTATGGTATCCCAGTAAGTATAATTCTCAGGTTCTGAGTTATAGAATCTGAAAACATCTACAAAGTTTTCAGATTCTAATCGATCAATCCAATTTCGTTCCATTGGAAGAAATCCTGATACTTTTGAATTTTCTTTTGGACGAGCAAGATCAATTTCTTTATGAGCTGTATTTAAATCACCACATAAGATAATTTTTTTTTCATCGGAAATATTTTGAAAATGAGAAAGAAGTTCTTCATTAAAATCCATTTTATATTCCAATCTTTCCTCACGTGCCCGACCATTTGGAAAATAGATATTATATAATGTAAATTCAGGATAATGAGCTATAATTACTCTTCCCTCAACATCAAATCTATTGATTCCTAAATTATTTTCCACAAGAAGAGGTTTAGTTTTAGAGAAAATGGCAACTCCACTGTATCCCTTTCTTTCAGCTGAATTCCAGTATGTATAATAATCAGTAGGATTAATAAGATCTGTAGTTAATTGTTCTTTTTGTGCCTTTGTTTCCTGAATACATAGAATATCTGGTGATTCCTTGTATAACCAATCTAGGAATCCTTTTTTTTGCATTGCTCTAATTCCGTTTACGTTCCAACTTAGAATTTTCATTTTGTGGTTCCTATTTTTTGACTTGAGGAATAACTTCTTCTACAAATAAGTGCAATGCATCCCATTCAATAGGGGGTCGGATAGCGATACTTATCCTCGCTGCTCCTAATTCAGAATATTGATTTATCGTATCAATTACCTGCTGTTTTGTTCCAGTAAGAGATCCTTGTATTTGACCTCTTTCATTGTTTATTCTTTCAACATCTTTTGTAGTTATTCCCATTCGCATATGCAAGTTCACACTTTTATGTAGAATTGTTGGGTCTCTTTGTTCTATTTCGCACCAATGATCTAATATCTTAGTTAGTCTTTCAAACTCATCTTTTTCAACATATGGAACATTCCAACCATCGGCATGACGTGCTGCAGTTCTTAACGTTCGTTGTTCTCCTCGTCCTCCAACGATGATAGGTATTCTTGATTGAATTGGTTGTGGAAGAATGATTGCATTCGAAAGCGATACAAATCTTCCGGAAAATGTTGAATTTGTTTGAGTTAGCAAAAGACGTAGACTCTGTATCGTTTCCTCTAGACGATCTGAACGATCTTTAGCACTAGAGAACGGAAATCCGAATGCTAAATGCTCAGGTTCATGCCATCCAGCACCAATTCCTAATTCAACTCTTCCATTACTTAAATGATCAATTGTCATAATTGATTTAGCTAAGAGTCCAACATTTCTGTATGTAGCGCAAAAAACATGGCATCCAATATTTGCATTTTTTGTTTCAACTGCTAATGCAGACATCAGTGATATTGCTTCAAATACGGGAGTATTGCCATCGATAGAAGGTGCTTCGTAAAAGTGATCCCATACTGAAATAAAATCGAAGCCGTTAGAATCAGCAAATTTCCATAGTTTTCTTAATTCATCAATGCTTATGTTTTGTTGACCAGTGTGCATTCCTATTGTTAGTGACATAAATTTACCTTCCTATGGATTTGCATCATAAATTATGTTCTATAAGATTCTGAATTTTGATCAATGATAATTTTAGGATTTAATTACATAAATTTGGTGGACCCGCCAGGACTCGAACCTGGGACCGATCGGTTATGAGCCGACTGCTCTGACCACTGAGCTACGGGTCCAATTTTATGCGAATTCTAAGAATTTCTTTACTGAGATTGAGCTTGTATATTTCTTATTTTATTTTCTATTTCTTCTACTAAAAGATAGTCCTCTGTTGATAATTTATAACATCTTTCCATGTATAATTCAGCTAATCCGGTATTATGCATGGTGGGATCTTTAATGATTTCTACTAATTCATTTATATGGTAGCTTTCAGGTAAACGTCTCGCAAGCATTGTGATTTCATCTTGTATTTCATTAATTTGGAAATTATCGTTTCCATCAATTGCAAATTTTAGCATTCCAATTAACTTTGTTAGTTCAGTAAGTTTGTCTTGGGTGCTCATCAATTCGTAGAGGACATCATTAACTCTTGAGCTTTTTTCATTCTGTAATTGGGGATTGTTTGTATTTATGTCACCAATAGTTTTTGACATATTTTCACGATATCCCTTTGAATATGTTTGAACGATATCATTTACTAGGTGAATCATGTTATTCAATTGAGAAGCATCCAGTGTACCACCAAAAATTAAGTCATCTCTTCTACTCCGAGCTATGTGCTCTATTTGTTCGTAACTTTCCATCTTTTCAGGTACTGGAGGGATAGCAAAAGCAGAAGCGTCTTGATCAGCAGCAGCAGGAATTTGATTTGCTAAGAAAGGTGGCATGTATTTAATAAGGTCCAATTCTACTGGAAGAATTATTATATAAGTAGCATATAATTCTGCAGGTTCATTTGTACCCCAAAAATAAAGAATAGCGTGTCCTTTGGGTGCTGACTGATTCCCTATTTCAAAGAATATATCCATAATGGTTCATTAACTCCGAAAGAAGTGTACAATTATAACAATCTATTCAATAGATTGTTATAGTCATGATATACTAAAGATTCGTATTTGTAATTGCGGGAGTAGCTCAGCGGTAGAGCTCTTGCCTTCCAAGCAAGCTGTCGCCGGTTCGATTCCGGTCTCCCGCTCCAATTTCTTTTCTTTTACTTTCATGAAAGCGTGATTGTATTATTTTGAATTAAGTTAAAGTGCCTTTAGTGCTAGGAATTTCATTCTTTCTTCTTTGATCAATAGTTATAGCATTCATCAAGGCTTTGGCAAAAGCTTTGAAAATTGCTTCAGCTTTATGATGATCATTTAATCCTGTAAGTATATTAGCATGGAGAGTAATTTTAGCTTCTGTAGCGAAAGCTTCTAGAAAATGTTTTATTAGATCACTCGGTAATCCTTCTACGGAAGCATGGGCAAATTTAGCATCTATTTCACCGTGACCTCTTCCGCTAATATCTATAGCTACTTGTGCTAATGCTTCGTCTAATGGTACTAATGCGTGACCCATTCTGACTATTCCTCTTGCTTCTCCTATGGCATCCTTGAATGCTTTTCCTAAGGAGATTCCTACGTCTTCAACAGTATGGTGCCATCCTGTTTCTATATCTCCTACAGCTTTAATCTCAAGATCAATCAACCCATGTCGAGGGATTTGATTGAGAAGATGATCAAGAAAGCCATTTCCGGTTGAGATAGAAGAAAGACCCTTTCCGTCTAAGTTGATTTTTATGGAGATGTCAGTTTCTTTTGTTTTACGTTTTATTTGTGCTTTTCTTTGTTTCATTTTGATCCTCTATTTTTCATGAACACTTCTATGGTTTCTATAACTGCATTAGTTTGTGATGGCATTCCTGAGCTTATTCTTAAGCAATCTTTTAAGCTGGGATCATCAAATTTTCTAACTATAATACCGTTTTCTAATAAATGAGCATTTATAGCATCTCCAAATTTTTCTGGAAATCGACATAATAAGAAATTACCTTTGGATGGATAACATATTATACCTGAAATCTTTTCAAGTGCTTGTTTCATTCTTTCTCGTTCTCTTACTAAGGATCTTACATTTGCAAGTAAGTAGTCAGTATCATCCATAGTTGCAATAAGTGCTTGTTGTGCGGCAATGCTCACATTATATGGTGATTTGATTGCCAAGAGATATTCCGCTAAATATTTTGGTGCAATGCAATAACCAATTCTTAATCCAGCTAACCCAGCCCATTTACTTAGAGATCGAAGAACGACTGCATTTTCATGTTCTAAAACCAATTGTGCTGCAGTGTAACCTGAAAATTCATGATAAGTTTCATCGATAACTACTAAAGGGCCAAGTTCTAGTATTTCTTTTAGGGTTGCTTCAGATGATAGAGTTCCTGAAGGATTATTTGGATTGCATATGAAAATAATCTTTGTGTTGTTGGTGATAGCATTTTTGATTTCAGATACTGAAACTTCAAAATTATTATTTCTTGGGACATCTATAGTTTTACCAGCATTTATATCAGTTACAACTGAGTACATGCCAAAAGTGGGAGGTAAATTAATTACATTATCACCTGGTTCAATTGTAAGTCGTGCAATAAGGTCAATAAGTTCGTCAGCTCCTGCTCCAGCAACTATGTTATCTGCGGGAAGACCAGTATAAGCCTCTAAAATTGCTCTAACTTCTATTTGGTTAGGATCAGGATAGACGCTAATATCGGAATCTGAAAGGAGACTTTTCACTTTTGAAGAAGCTCCATAAGGGTTTTCATTAGCGTCTAGTTTTATTAAAGCGGAAGATTCTTGATTAATTTTTTTTGCGATATGATCTACAGGTTCAACACCCTTATAAGGTCTCAGTTTCTCAATGTGTTTACGAATATTTATTTTTGGCATGGATTAATTATTCCTATTTGCTGATTTATTGTTTCTAATTTCCATTGCTCGTGCATGAGCAAAAAATCCTTCAGCTAAGGCTAATTTAATACCGTCATCAACTAGTGAATTGAATGTAGTATGATTTAATCCTACTACAGAAGTAACTTTTAAGAATTGATGAACCCCTAATGGGCTACTAAACTTTGCTGTTCCTCCAGTAGGCATTACATGACTTGGGCCTGCAAGATAATCACCAATAACTTCTGGTGAATAATCACCCAAAAAAACCCCACCTGCGTTTTTTATACTTTTTAAAATGCCTAAGGGATTTTCAATTAATAAACATAGATGTTCTGGAGCATAAATATTTGCTAATTCAATTGCCTGATCTATATTTTCAATTAATATTGCAGTTCCCTGATTTTTTAAAGCTTGAATTGCTACGGATTTTGTTGGAAGGTTTTCAAGTTGAATTTCTATCTCATCAATTACAGTTTTTATTAACTCTTCAGAATTTGTTATTAAAATTGGAGACGCTAAGGGGTCATGTTCAGCTTGAGCGATCAGGTCAGCAGCACAGTACATTGGATTGGTGCTTTCGTCAGCTATAACAATAGTTTCTGTAGGACCATAGAGACCATCTAGAGCAACATCTCCAAATACCATTTTTTTTGCTTGGGTGACATAGATATTTCCTGGGCCACATACGATATCGCATTTCGTAATTGATTCTGTACCATATGCCATAGCAGCGATTGCTTGTGCTCCTCCAATTGACAAGACTTTATTTACTCCCGCTATGTGGCTTGCAGCTAATGTGACTTGACTCGGCAAACCGTCAGATTGAGGAGGGGTTGCTAAGATAATATTTTCAACTCCTGCTACTTTTGCAGGTATGACGGTCATTAATACTGTTGATGGATAAGCACCTCTTCCACCAGGTATGTATATTCCTGCACGTTCCACAGGTTCAAATTTTTCCCCGTAGCCTTCTTCTTCTAAGAACCAACTTTCTGGAAGACACTTGAAATGGAAATCTTGTATCCTTTTAGCCATTGATTCCAGACTGTTTCGAAGTGAGGAATCAAGATTATTGTATGCATGGGCCATAGTTTTAGCAGGTATTTCCAACGTAGATAATTTAACTTTGTCTATTTCAAGAGTTATATCAAATAATGCTTGATCTCCAGATTTTTTCACTTCTTTAAGAATATCTAGCACCCTGTTCAGTGATTCTATATCATCTAAGGTTCTTTGATTTTTTCTTAACAGGTGCTCTTTGCCCTTTTCAAATCCGGTAATAGTTTTCATATTTCTAAGTATTCCTTGATTATTCTTTTTGATTCCTCCATTGTGAAATTTTGATATTCTTCAACGTGATCCCATGGGATTATTGCATATAATTTGTTCAAGCTATCTGGTAATGAATTTAAAAATTCTGTAGCTACACTTTCTGCAGAAACCTTTGAATCATCATCTTGTCTTCGTTGTGCCATAAAATTTAATCTATCCCAAGAAAAGCCTCTTGAAAATCTGTTTTGCATCCATTCTCGCCAAGTTTCAAGTGATTCTTTAGGGATGAATGGGATATCAATGTCTTTTTCTGAGTTTTCCAATAGAGTAAGAGTTTCTTCTGCATAAGGGTTTGCTTCTTGATCCATACACATTTGTAGAGCTCTGTCCATAACATTTGCAGTTACTTGATTAGGAAAAAGGTCTGAATTTGAAAAAAATCTCCGGTACATTTTAGATATCCAAATTTGATCCATTATTAGGTGTGACATATATCCGACTATAAATGCCTGTGTAGGTTCTGGAACTGAACGTAGAGGTAAAAAATTTGGTTGGCTAGCAAAAAGACTTTTTACCCCTTCATCAATTTTTTCACTTGATAATGGTGCAAAATGAGTTTGGTCTCTATTCATATTGGTGATTGCTCTGATATCTGGTGCAGTAGAACCTAAAATCATTTGAGCAGAGAATTCATTTAGTACAGGATCATTAAGTTCACCAATCAATTTGAGTGCAAAAAAAGTATGTACGGGAGGATTAGGCATATTATTTGACTCCCATGGATTTTATGAGAGACTCATACGACTCACACTTTCCTGTAAATAAATAAACAGGCTTATTAATTGTAATTGATGTGCTGTTATAAGATCTTAATAAATCTACCATTTCTACAATGTTAGATTTATGAATTATAATTGAAACGTCAATAGATTTAAGTTTTTCAGAATAATTAAATCCTTCTGTGATATCTTCTTTTCTTATTAGTTCACTATCTATTATTGCAGAAATTAATTTACTTTCATTGATAAGTTTTATTGATGTATTTATATTAACGAAAGATTGAGCACGAATATAAGCTTCAATTCTCTCTAAAAGTGCTTTAAGAGACTTGAGTTTTAATTGGTTCTTTTTTAAAGAATCGATATTTGCAATTAAACATGCTTGTGAATTTAGTATCGAACCACCTTCGATTAGTTTTAGTTGATTTTCCCTCAAAGTAGTTCCTGTTTCAGAAAGGTCAGCTATAAAATCAGCTGATCCAATAGCAGGTGCGGCTTCAAGTGTTCCACTTGAATGTACAAGTGTAATGTACTGGATTCCGTTTTTTGATAGAGCTTCTTGAACAAGTTTAGGATATTTTGTAACTACTGTTAGTTCTAATCCATTTTGTTTGAACTCTAGAGCTAATTCGGCTATATCTTCTAGGGATGTTACATCAATCCATTGTTCTGGAACAGCAAATACAAGTTCGCACTTCCCATAGCCAAGATCCTCAATTATCATTTCAACCGATTTAGATTCATTATTAGATTCTAAAAATCGATCTTTTCCAACAATACCAATATCTGCAGTTGTATCTTCAATCTTCAGAGGGATATCAGAAGCTCTTTGAAATAGGACAATTGTTTCCTTAAGATTATTAAGTGAACCTACATAACGCCTTCTACTAGCTCTTTCAATTGAGGTGTCAATGGATTTCATAAAATCAATCGTTGATTCATATAGGGCTCCATCACTTGGCAATGCTATTCTAAGATGATTAGAAGAATCCATATTATTTAATTTTAATTCATTCATCACTTTTATCCTCTTTAGCTTTAGCATTTGCAGGTGCACTTTTGATGATATTAATGATCGGTTCTATAGAGCATGCAAATCCCATTGCACAAATATCTTTTCCTCCTCCCATTAACCTAACCAATCCATCATATCTTCCTCCACCTGCAAGATTGGAAGAATTCTCATCAGATTCCGAACTTAATTCAAAAACAATACCACTGTAATATGAGATGTCACGAACTAGACTAAAATCCACATTTACTGAGATATTTTTATGATCAAATAAATCAAATGCATCTATACTTTTTTTGAGTAATTCCAAAGATGATTTTTCTAATTTATGTTTTATTATTAGTTTTTCTAATTTTGAAAATGCTTCTTTAGGATTACCTTTAATTTTTATAAGAGATAATACAAAATCAATGGCTTCTTCAAAACTTGAATAATCTTCTCGTTCGTTAACTTTCTTATTTAGACGATCTAAAATCTCTTTAGTTGATCTCCTTCCAATATAGGAATCAACTTCGTTAGTTATTAAATTAGCCCGAAGCGATTGAATCTGAGATTTATTAATTAGAATCTGAGAATCTTCATTTTGTTGCGGATCCTTAATAATTCCAAATTTTTCTGCTCTTTCTTTGATTACGAATGCATCTCTTAAATTATTGTCAGCAATACTTCTAATTAAAAAATCTAAGGATCTACTTGATAAATCGAATTGTTTAATTAGTTCAGTAACAACTCCAATATGCCCTATGGTCAAAATGATTTTTTCAATTCCTACTTTTTGTAGGCTTTGGCATGCGACAGATAGTATTTCTGCGTCAGCATCTGGACCGCTTGCTCCGATTAATTCTGCACCAACTTGATTAAACTGTCTTAGTTGATTATGCGAGTCAGAGAATCGAAAAACTGGGCCAGAATATTGCCAACGGATTGGAACTGGAGTATTTGTTCCTTTGTCTATAAACATTCTTATTGTTGAGGCTGTAAATTCGGGTCGTAAAGATACTTGATTACCACCTGAATCAATGAATGAGTATATTTGAGAACCTAATTTGCCCCCAGATTTTCGTATGAAAATACTTGTTGGTTCAAGTATCGGTGTTTCAATTAAGGAATATCCGTTTGAACTGAGAACATCTTCTAGTTGAGTTAAGTTATAACGAAGCTTTTTTAATTCCTTTTCATCAAGATCTGTCATGCCTTTAAGTATTTTTGTTTGCTTAGATTTCAAGTTTCACTTCCCAGATTGGAATGGCTTATCAATTCACTTTAATATATATTCTAATTCAAGGTGCAAATGGCTTCAAATAAAAGCTATAGTCTGTATCTGATGAAGTTGTTTATAAATGGATAGAACCAAGAAATAGTAAATAATTTACTCAAAGACTTCGTTGATGAGATTTTCTACAAATCTTTCCTCTGACATACCTAAAAGGTCTTTAAATACATATTCGTTATGTTGACCCATTAGTGGTGCAGGCATAGAGATCTCACCTGGGGTTTTCGATAAGCGAAAACTAGGTCCATCATAAGAATGATTGCCGATTTCAGGATGATCCAAGAACCAAAAATGTTTTCTGTGAGTTAATTGAGGGTCTTCAAAGAGATCAGAAGTTTTTTGAACAACTCCTGCCGGCACCTCTCGCTCTTGCAAAGTATTCATTAATTCATATGCTTCCCATTCGATGGTAGTAGCCCATAGATGGCATTCTAGCTCTCCATTATTTGAAATTCTTGAAGACATAGTGCTAAATTTTTCTTCATGTGCCCAATCAGGGTTTCCAATTGAATGTATCAAGTTTTGCCATTCTTTGTCAGTAGAAACGGCAATTGCTATCCATCGTTCTTCACCTTTGCAAGGAAATATTCCGTGAGGTGATTGATAATCAGATTGATTTCCAGAACGGTTTGCTGATTCTTTGTTTGCACTGTACTGTAATATTGTTGGAGCAACGAATTGTAGTCCTCCTTCTGTTTGAGAAAGATCGATATTTGTACCTTTTCCTGTACGTCTTTTGAAGTCTAGAGCAGATGCAATGGCTAAAGCTCCCATTCTAGGATTGATGAAGTCAGTATATGCTCCATATGGTCCTGCAGGTTGCCTGTCCGGCCAACCAGTAAGATGATAGACACCTGCTAATGCGGCACCTTGCATTCCAAATCCTGCATATTCCTTATAAGGACCTGTTTGGCCTTGTTGGCATGTAGCAAAATTAATAATATCAGGTTTTATTTTGCAAATATTTTCATAATCAAGACCCCATCTTTCCATTACTCTTGGGGTATAACTGTTAGCTACAATATCTGCCCATGCAACTAACTCTTTCGCAATATTTTTCCCTTCGTCAGTTGCAAGATTTAACGTTATTCCGTATTTACCACTGTTAAAATTGGCAAAAAATCCACATCGGTCATTGCCTGGTTCATTATCTCGGAATGGTCCTGCTAATCGTAAAACATCAGGTCTTGTGGTTGATTCAACATGTACCACTGTTGCACCGTGGTCAGCAAAGTACTTAATTGTTACTGGACCCACACCCACCCAAGTAAAGTCTAGAATTTTTATTCCTTCAAAAATCTTTTTTTGCATTGAGCATAACCTTATCTAGTTAGATGACACCATTGTTCTTTAAGTTTAAGAATTCCTCATTACTTAGTCCCAATTCATCACAATAGATTTCCTTATTATGTTCACCAATGAGTGGTGCTTTTCGAGATATTACTGGTGCCCATGATGACATTTTAACGAATGGTCCTGGATAAGTTATTTTTCCATCAAATTCAGGATATTCTATTTCCACAAAGGATTCTCTATCTATTAATTGAGGGCTTTCTAGTGAAATTGGCGGAGTTGTTACAGGGGCGAGTAGCATTTTGCCTTCAACAGCTCTCTTGTAGAGTTCGTTTGTTGTCTGAGTTTCAAGGAAGGGCCCTATTTCCCTTGCAAAGCTATCGTACTTTTCTTGGGTCATATCAGGGATGAACAAATCTTCCCACTTTACTTCTTTGATGGAATCGCTAGCCATGCCATATTCATCCATCCAATTGACAAGATAACGCATTCCAGCTGCACGAGCTGGTCCTCCAACTATATTGAATGTTATGTATCCATCCTTTGTTGGCCACATACCTTTTGTTGCTACACCTGTTGTTGGATTAACTCTAGTTGATCCAGCTCGGGATATATTATTTTCATTAAGATTCCAATGAGCTGTGGTATTCATTAATGTCCATACAACACATTCTTGCATTGAAATGTCAATGTGTTGACCTTCTCCTGTCCGTTCTCGATACCAATGAGCCATCATTGCAGACGCAGCGGCTTCGGATCCAGCGTGGCAATAACTCACAGGAAAACTTATTCGAACAGGCGGTCTGTCTTCATCTCCAGTAGTGAACAGATATCCGCCCATAGCCATACTTACTAGGTCAGTAGATTCAAAATCTTTATAAGGTCCGGTTTGTCCAAAAGGAGAAATTGAAGACATGATTATTCTTGGGTTAATTTTAGATAGTTCTTCATAACCGATACCAAGAGAATCAAGGTAGCCAAGATCTTGAGATTCAAGTATAAAGTCAGCAGACTCAACTAATCGTTTAAACAAATTTTGCCCATCTGAAGTTTCTAAGTTTAAAGTTATCCCTCGTTTATTTAAGTTGAATGAGGTCCAATATAGACTTTTTTCAGGGTTTTTTTCACCTTTATAGAATGGTCCGAGATTACGAGCTTTATCTCCCCCAAGAGGTTCAATTTTTATAACATCTGCTCCTAAATCCCCCATAAGTTTGCCACCAATGAATCCATATTCAGTTGTTAAATCAAGCACTCTATAAGGCCCTAGGAAGCTTTCGGAATTTACATCTGCAGACATAGTACCTATCCCCAATAAATAGTAATTTATCGGGAGTTTAGATGCTTAAAAGTACTCAGTCAAGTAGATCTATTTTTACTAAACTGGCGACAATTCATAATTAGGAGATATAATTGATGGTAGTAGTTCTTATTTTAAACGATTTGATTTAATGAGTGGTGTTAAGAGTGAATGTAATCGAGACTCAAAATCTTACCAAGATATATGAATCGAGGCAGATTGCTCTCAACGGTGTAAATTTAATAGTTCCTCAAGGCTCAATTTATGGATTAATTGGACCTAACGGTGCAGGTAAAAGTACCGCCTTGCGACTTGTTCTAGGTTTACAGAAACCTACTGCTGGAATTGTTAAAGTATTTGGCGAGGAAATGGATATTCACGCTGGACATTTGAGGAAAAGGATTGGGTTTCTCCCTCAAACAGGACGCTTTCCTCCGGAAATGACACCTATTTCATATCTTGATTTAACTGGTCGACTCCTTGGTGTTTCTTCGGGAGAACGAAAACCACGACTCTCTGCTTTGCTGCATGCAGTAGATCTTCTTCAGGCCTCTTCACAACGAATTGAACATTTATCTAGTGGCCAACGAACAAGGTTAGGGCTTGCTGCAGCATTAATGAATGATCCTGATTTATTACTTCTTGATGAACCTACCATAGGATTAGATCCTGAAGGTAGAAATTATTCTATTGCACTCTTGCGAGAATTACGAAGTCAAGGAAAATCAGTGATTGTATCTACACATATACTTCCAGATGCAGATCAGGCGTGTGATTATGTAGGCGTCATCAATCATGGAAAATTAATCTATAGTGGCAGTGTGCAAGAAATGAAACAGCTAACTTATTTAAATACAGTTGAATTGTCAGTTTCTGGAGATATTACTCCAGTAATTGACAACTTAAGTCAGATTTATAATGGGATGGTTCATTTTGATAGACCTGCCCCAAATCGGTTAAAAGTTTCATTTGATGAAAAGGCCGACTTTGGAATTCAACTAGGAAGAATACTGGAAGCATTTTCTCAATTTGAGGTTAAGCTTATAGGTATTGATTCAGCTGGTGAATTAGAGGACGCTTTTCTGAAAAGATTGGCAGAGGACAGACTAAAGGGTTTTGCTCGAGCATTTGAAACAGGTCCAGTTCCTGAGCAGGAAGATGAAGTAGAGGGAATTGATATAAACGAACCCGTTGAAAGCGAGAAGTAATTTATGGCCAAAGAAGTAATGAATCCAAATCTAAGTACTTTTCTTGTATTACTTCAATATGATATAGGTATACTGGTGAGATCATGGATCATTCGTTTTTGGTTCTCGGTAACATTCGTTGCAGGTATAGTAGCAATTGTTGTTTCTAGTTATTATGCTGACGATACTTCCTTTTTACTATCTTGGGCCTTGTTACTTTATGCTGCTCTTGGTGGCTTTGTAGTTCTTGTAATCAGTACTAGTGCTATATCTGTAGAATTTCCATTTCTTGGTGACACTCTTATTAGTCGTGGTATTGCTCCAACCCCTTATGTGCTTGCTAAACTATTTGCTCGTGCTATTGTTATATTTATAATGTTCAATGCAATAGTTGCTCCTACTGCATTTATAATGCAGACCAATGCAATAAATAATGATATGACAGTTTTTGGGATAACTGTAGCTTTGTTATATTGGTCTTTCATGCTTATGGTCTTAGTATTTTTAGGTATTACCTTTAGTGTTGTTTTTTCTAACACTTTGGTGGGAGTAGTCGTTTTGGCAGTTGTATGGTATGGCGGAATGGGGGGGCTTATTTTTATCTATGCACCATCATGGGATCATTTTGGAGTCCTTGGAAATTTACCTTTGGTTCTTCAAGGGAAGGCGTTATTTTCTGAGATATGGACTATTTTGGGAGCAGGAATTGTAGGGTTAATAGCACTTCCTTTTGCAGCGGTTAAAGTGTTTAACGGTAGAGATCTTTAATTTTCCTCTTGATTCAACCTGTTTAATTTTTCGGTGATTTCTTTTCTCATTTTAATATATTCTTCATGCGATAAGGATCCTTTTACATACTCGTTATCAAGTGACAAAAGAGAATGCTCTAAAGATTTATCTTTAATTCTTCCTAATTGAAACCTTCCAGCTTTTAAAGATTTCCTTAATTTAATTCCAAGAAATCCAATCATGATCATTCCAGTCAGAATTGGGATTGATATTAAACGAACATTTTCTTTTTCTGTAAAATTTAAAAACTTTTGTGATAAAGTTTTTTGGGGTAGATCAAAAAAAACTACCTGCAATCGTTCATTGGCTTGGTTTTCCGAAGCACTAAAATTAAGATAATTGGTATTTCCAATCGTTATTGCAGGCTCATTTACCATTTCTTCGGATATTATTCCGCCAAGGTTTATAGGTAGCAAAATTCTAAATATCGAAGTTGGTAAAGAAAATCTACGATCATAAGATAAGGATTCATCGACATATGAAACTTTGTACACAATAATAAATTCATGATTTCCAGGTGGGATTGGTAAAGTGAGTGCAACACCTCTGTCTACTTGGATAATGTGGCCTCCTTGAGGGATAGAAGTCTGAACTTCCAAGTCTTTTGCCCCTGGTAAAAGTGATACTCTAAAAAGCCCCATTGGTCCTGTCTCTTCTGGAGATGGCAAGAATGTCATGTCATTAGTATTCGAAACTTTAATTGATTGTAAAACTCCCATTGTACTGTATCTACGATTTATTCCAGTTATCACCATTGTTTCATCTACAATGCTAATATTATTTAATTCACTAGTTGTTTCGTAAATATGAAT
Source organism: uncultured Chloroflexota bacterium (assembly GCA_913045315.1). Taxonomy (GTDB): domain Bacteria; phylum Chloroflexota; class Dehalococcoidia; order Lucifugimonadales; family UBA1127. The sequence continues at coordinate 33,861 of CAJWQJ010000011.1, forward strand.
TTGAATAGGCTCATTAAAATTATAGTTTGCTGAAATAGTTTTTTCATAACTTACTTTTTTATACGTAATTAGAATTGACATTTTAGTATGATTATTTTCTAAATCTGTAAATTTAAACCTTCCCTTACTAGAAATTTTTTGAATTATTACTTCTGGTTTGTCCTTGAAGTATTGAATTAAAGTAACAGGGATATCAGATCCTACAAGGGAATTTGTTGTTCCGTTAAAGATTGTTCCTGAAATGTTATGCTCAATACTATGTTGAGCGTATATGCGTGGCAGGGAAAATGATACAAATATTATTGTAATTATTGAAAAGATTTGAATAAATAATTTTGTATGCTTCATTTACAATTCCAACATACATTTAAATGGAACAATCTTTTAAATATATGTTTAACTATGTGTTTTTTTCGGCAATTAAAGTTGATGCTAGTTGTATCCTGCACTGTTGTATTTGTAGTTCGTATTGATCTGCTTCTATTAATCCTAATTCAAAATCTAATCTTAATAGTTCCATTTCTTGATAAATTGAGGAACGTAAGTTAGATAAATTCTTGTTTAAGTCTTTAATGGTTTCTTCTTCCGATGAATTTGTAAACGGTCTTATTACTATGTAGAATGCAAGTGCTGATAGTAAGCTTATTATTAAATATTCCATGGTTTTTTCTTTAATTTATAATTTTTTTTGGTCATCAATGTCATTTGAGTACTTTGTTTTAGTTGGCAACAATGCAATAACGGTTCCTAATATAAATATTGGACCGGAAACCCACATCCAAAAAACAAGTGGATTTATATGGATTCTAAACATGGCTTGATCATCTCTAAATTCACTAGCTATTAAATAAAAATCTTCAATTGGTGTTGATATTATACCAGCTCGTGCTGATGCCATATTAAAGCCTGGATAGAATACATAACCGGGTTCTAATTTACTGACAAAAGATCCGTTTTTATACAGATCAATAATTGCTTTAGTTTCTACGCTGTCTGAATTTGTAATAGTTTCATTTGAAATATATTGGATATTATATTCGCCTAATTTAGCTTGTTGACCTATGGATAAAGAAAAATCTTGTTGTAAGCTGAAAAAAGAAGAACCCGTAACCGAGAATGCTAGTATTACGACTCCGAAATGGGCAATATACCCTCCGTATCTTGGTTTGTTAGATAAAAGCAGTTTAATAAATGCTATCGGAAAGATTTCATTATTTCTTTTTGATCGCACAATTGTTCCTGTAGCCCATTCTCTTAGAATTCCAGTAAGAACAAATGTGCAAGTAGAGAATGAAATAAGAGCAGCAATATTATTTATTTCTAGAATAATACAAATAATTAGAGTTACTATGCTAATTATTAATGGAGCTATAAACCTTTTCATGATTATCTTGTTATTAAGGTTTTTCCATGGTAATAATGGGCCAATTCCCATAAGCACTACCAAGCTGAGGAAAATTGGTCCAGTTAGGGTATCATAGTATGGTTGACCAACAGTCACTACAACACCCTTAAATACATCGGATATTAATGGATAGAGGACCCCCCAAAGAGTAACGAATGCAATGAGAAGGAATAACAAATTATTTACCAAGAATGATGCTTCTCTTGAAAGGAAAGAATCAATTTGGGAGGCATCTTTAAGTTTTTTGTGTTTATTATAGAATAAAGTCAACGCTACAATCAGATTGAATCCGAGAAATATTAAGAAGATCCATCCCATCGTGGATTGACCAAAAGAATGCACTGAAGGTACTGGCCCTCCGCGATTCATAAACATTCCATACATTGCAAATCCCCATGCAAAAATTATGAGGGCAATGTTCCATGACTTGAACATATTTCTTCTTTGCTGAACTATTATAGAATGAATAAATGCAGTTAATGGTAACCAAGGTAGTAAACCTGCATTTTCCACAGGATCCCAAGCCCAGTAGCCTCCCCAGCCGAGAATTGTATATGCCCACCAAGAACCAAGCATCAATCCGATAGTTAAAATGCACCATATTATTAAACCCCAATAACGTGCAGCTATTAGCCACTCATTACCTTGTTCTCCTGATAATAGCTGTCCAATTGCAAATGAAAATGGAATGCCAACTCCTATTAAGCCTGTCATAAGCATAGGTGGATGAAAAAACATTCCAGGATGGGTAAGAAGAGGATTCATGCCCCGCCCATCAGCGGGTGTGATAGCTAGTTTCTCAAACGGATTAGCCATAGTGCTCATAACTACAATGTAAAACAACAATATGAACATAAGAGTTGCAGTTGTATATGGTAATCCTGGTTTGGCAAGATTCGGGCATTTCCAAATAGCGATAGAAGACAATACTGAAAAGACCCATGCTAAAAATAATAAAGATCCTGCATTCCCAGCATATAAAGCTACCCAAGTTAGTTTTGGGTCAAGACTAAGACTGCTATTATTGGCAACATAACTCAGGCTAAAATCATGTGTTACAAATGCGTAGATTAAACATATTGTACTAATTGATAATATTAATGAGGTTATATATGAGGCATTTGTTGCACTTCGTGTTAATGCTGCAGACTGAAATTTTCCACCAGCAATACTTGAAATAATACTATAGAAGGCAAGTACACCTGCTAACATAAGAGTCATAAACCCTAAGTTGCCCATTATTCCTTCTCTTTCGTAATATCACTATTAAATTCATGGGTAGTTTTTTCAATAGCTTCTAAGCTTTCCTGAAATTCTTGACTTGACATAAAATCTTTTGAGATGTGTATTTGTTGATTATTAAATTTCAAAATTGTTTTTGATCGGATAAAAATAAATGTTAATGTTATTCCTACGAGAACTATTCCTATTGGTGTCCACCAAGCAAAAAGGTGAAATCCTTCTTTAGGAGGGGCAGCAAGAACACTCACCCCATACCTTTCAGTGAAGAAGTTCAATATTTCTTCATCTGATTGACCTTTGTCTATCATTTCCCTTACTGCATATTTCATCTGTTTTGCTAATTCAACTTGAGATTGGTCAATTGTTTCACCAGGGCAGATAGGACAAATCAGATTTTTATCGATGGCCTGGGCTCTCTGTTCATCAGTTTGTATAACTTGCGATGTTGAACAAGCCAAAGCAGCAAGTGAGACAAAGCAAAATGCAAGGAATATAATTTTATGATACAAAGAATTTGATACTAAAAAAAAGTGCAATTTAAATTACTGCCTAAATTGTGTGGATTCTCGAATTATTTTCCTTGGAGATTCCTCACGTGGTTGATTATTAACCATCGCTCATCTTCAGTTAACAGTTGCCTGAACTTTGGCATTACATTGATGCCGTTAGCCAGAATGTCTGCTAGTTCTCCATCCGTCTTATCTACTGTTGCTTGTTCAGTAAGATTAGGGGGTGCAATATATCCATAAAGTTTCAAGTATTCTCCGACCCTACCATCTCCTTGAGCTAGACTTCCGTGACACATAGAGCAGTTTATTCTATATAATTCAGCACCGACCACAGCATTTTCTTCAGTTTCGGAAACTGGATTTTTCAATGATGCGTATTCTTCTTTAGATCTTATGAGTTCACGACCGGTTGTGGGTACAGCTCCTTCAGGACTGTAAAGCCTTGGAGGTTCTTGTGATTTAATAGATTGCGTATAGTGCATTTCTGCAGCCCAGTCAATTGGAGCATTACTTCCTGATTTTGCTATACATCCTGTTGTTAATAATGAGATGCCAAGCAAAACTAATATTAATAGAAGTTTCGAGCGATTATTATATAAGTAGTCGTGAGTTCTTAAGTGCATGATATCTAGGTTGCCTCCAAGTGCACATCAGCAGCATTAGCTTCTTTAAAAATGTTAGATATTTTTTCTACATCATCTTCTGGTACATCGACTCCTATTCCTACATATCCCTCAGTAATTCTTGTATCGTATGGAGCAAGCTTTCCTGTTCTCGGTAATCTAGACTCAAATACAACACCAATGATTGTGAAAAGAATTGCTCCTAGCATTGTTCCTTCATAGCAGATTATGAACATTGAAGGTAATGCAAGAAGTGGCTTTCCGCCTGTTACTAATGGGTATGCCATTTGAGTACCAGCAGTAATAAGAATTGCAGCTGAAAAACCTAAACATGCACCAATGAAAGGAAATACATAAAGTCTATGATGAGAAGGTTTTTCTCCGAAAGCACCTTCTGGATATGGAGTACTGGTAAGAACTTCAAAATCCTCAATCCCATTGTCTTTTAGCGAGTCAGCAGCTGTAACTGCCTCATCAACTTCTTGGAAAACACCTAATATGCTTTTATTTGCCATAATTTCCCTCACATTTACTATTCTTCACGGAAAACAGCAGGAACATTGACTTTCCCAATCCGGATGTGTTGTTCAAATGCTCTACCTTCCTTAACGTCATATATAGGGATTATAGGGAAGAATTTACAGAATGTTACTAATCCCAAAGTTACCAAAGCGAAACTGCCAATAACTAACATTACCTCAATCGGACTTGGAGCATAATGCCCCCAGGCGAAAGTAAGTGATTGTTTTTTTGCCAAACTAGGAATGATTAAAATATATCTCTCTAGCCACATTCCAATATTTACAAAAAGTGATGACCAAAACATCATCATGGGGCTTTGACGTACATTTTTCAAAAGCCAAAGAGGAATAGGCAAGACATACCCAGTAGCCATGAAGATAATGAATAACATATTTCCTGGCCATTCTCCCATTTGCGCGTATCTGAGTGCAATTTCAGCTGGTTCACCAGTGTAGAAGCCCATTGCAAAGTCAACAACGAGGAAATAGAACCATGCGGTTGCGACAACTACCATTAATCTCGCTAATGCATCAAAGTGTTCTGGTCTGATATATGATTCCCATCTGAAAACCCACCGTAATACGGCAAGGAAAGTTATAACTGATGCTACTCCTGAGTGAACTGCTCCAATAACAAAGTACGGTGCGAATATAGTAGCATGCCAACCTTCGACAGCTATAGCTACAGCAAAGTCCCAAGAAACTATGCTATGGACAGATACGAAAACTGGTAAAATAAGAGCAGATAGTAATATTCCTGCTATTATTTGAAATTGCCATTGCCTAGCATTTCCTCGCCATCCAAGAGCAGCGAAAGTATAAACTTTATTCATAATGCCAGTTGTTCTGTCGCGTAATACTGCTATATCTGGTACTAATAAAATAAATACAAACATAATTGTTCCAGATAAGTAGGTGAAAATTGCACTAGGATCCCATACAAAAGGGGATCGAATGTCTGGCCAAATGCCCCTTCCAAAGTCGTAAGGGAATACCCAGTAAAGTGTTCGCCATTGTCTTCCTGTATGAAGAACAGGATGAAGAGCAGCAGTTCCAAGTGCAAACATAGTAAGTACTTCAGCAGCACGAGTTGCTGGTCGGCGCCATTCCGCCTGAGCTAACCTCAAAATAGCAGATAGCATAACTCCAGCGTGACTAATTCCAACCCAGAAAACGAAGTTGACTATGATAAAGCCCCACATGACAGGACGGTTTACACCATAGACACCTACACCTTTAATGATTGCATATGCTAATGCACCACCAGCCATAGCAACTATTGCACCGCATACAGCGACAACTACAAAAAATCGTAGCTGAAGAGTGAGATTCGGACGCAGTAAGTCCCTATTTATCTCTCTTTCTGTCAGTTCTACTCTTTGTTGCATCGTTGCTCCTTAACTATGTAAATTAATCTGGTTTTCCAATAACTTTTAATGGAAGCTTGTGTAAGTTTCTTACTGTTTGGTAAAGCATTCCTTCGCGAATTTCCCAAGTGCTAATAATAGGGATATATCTGATTGCAATTAAGTATAATAATATTGCTCCTGATACTAAGCCAGTAACCATTAGAACATCTGGAAGATCGGGCTTCATTATTGAATCAGGTACGTGATGTAAGGCATGTCCTTTTGCTCCGTCAGGGAGTGAGAATGAAGCCGTATATATACGTATACAATTAACTAATGAGCCTACAATTACCACGAAACCAACAAGTGATGGACCCCAATCACTCTTTCGTATCCGATTCCAAATTAGAAATATAAAAGGTATGAAGAAACTTAATACGATATTTAGTATGAAAAGTGGTCTATAAGCACCAAACCAGAAAAGTTGAATGATGTTCATTTCGGTTTCGTTTTTCCCATACCAGTAGATAATGAATCCAGACCACCAGAAATAGGCCCAAAGTAATGAGAGAGCAAGTAATATTTTAGCAGCACTCCAGAATTGATTTATATGAATATAGTCTTTCAAATTACCAAATCTTCTGGCAATAAATGCTGTTACTAGCACTAAGCCCAATCCCGATTGCAATCCAGAAAGAGCATACCAAGTTGGATATATTGAGTCTCGCATGCCAGGGACAAGACTTTGACTGAAGTCAAAACTGACCATTGTGTGCGACCATATCAACGTTGCAAAATAAAGAGCACCAAGTACACCATGTGAAGCTCGTAAGCCTCTCCATTGTCGCTTTGAGCCTCTCCAGCCCAATGACAATTTTCCGTATAAGTTAGCACTTTTTCCATTTACGATATTTTTGTCTCGAATTGCTGCAAAATCAGGAATTGCAGCAGCCCATAATAAAGCTATTCCATTAACAACAAGACCTATCATAAGTAATGCAAGCCAAATATGTGGTGCCCCAGGAGGCCAACCTTCCCTGTATTTATCAACAAACCAGAAAGTGTTTCTTCCATCTGCTTCTGGTAAAGCAAGAAGTAATGGGATCATAACAATTAATAGGAGAACTCCAACTAGAGCCCACAATTCAGCTATCCTGCTAATAGGTCTTCCCCAATGTCCTCGTGCTAACCTTGGAACGATAGCAAGCATTGGAGCTGACATGGCGAAAAGCATTACAAATCCAAAGGCTGCAGTTAAGTACGCCCAAGGAACGTAATCATCAAAACCATCCTGGACCTTTATGAAAAAACCAACAATACCTAGTAAAAATAGAAGACCTGTTATTCCTACTGCAAGACGATATTTACTGCCTAGTGTGGCAGACCATCCTAGCACCTCATTGTTAACTTCTGAGGGTGTTTTTACGGTTATTTCTACTACATGGTGGCTATTTGACATTAATGTTTACCATGTCCTTCCTCTGTTGCGTGTTTATCAACCTTTTTTAGGTAATATACACTTGGGAATGTGCCCACATGCTCCAGAACTTGATAGCTTCTTTCATCATTTTTCATTGCATGAACCTTACTATCTTCGTCTTTAAGATCCCCAAATACTAGAGCATCAGTAGGGCAAGCTTGTACACATGCTGGATTGATGTCACCGTCAGCAAGTGGAATACCAGACTTGGCAGCATCCCGTCCTGCTCTTCGTATTCTTTGCACACAGAAGGTGCACTTTTCCATGATGCCTCTACTTCGGATACTCACGTCAGGGTTCAATTGGTTTCGAAGTGATTCTGGCCATACTGGTTCCCAATAATTGAAGAAACGAACGTTATAAGGGTCGTTGTTAGCACAAAAACGAGTACCAATACATCGATTGTAAACTTGTACGTTTAAACCTTCATTATTGTGATATGTTGCATATACAGGACATACCGGTTCACATGGTGCACTGTCACAGTGTTGACAGAACATGGGAATGAACCTTGCTTTGGCATTTGGGAATTCTCCTTCCCAGTAGCGCTCAATCCTTATCCATTGAACTGCACGCCTTTGAAGGAAGTCTCGATCATCGTTTATTCGAACATTGTTTTCTGACTGACATGCGACAACACATGCCTGGCAACCACTACAACGATCAATATCGACCACCATCCCATATTTTTTTTCAGTTCTTGTTTTAAGTACCATTACTTCCTCTTCAGCTTCATCATGACTCATTTCTACTATACCTTTAATGATTTGTAACTTGTACTACAGGAAATCCCGGTAGTGCTCGTGCTTCCACAGCACCTTCACTCTTCGGTAAACGTTTTCTTGAACCGGTGGGTGTCAGACGAACTTTTGTAGCTCCCCAAGCCAATGCACCGGAATTCTTTTCTTCAATTGGAGAAAGGATGGAAAGCACGTTCGATCCTCTATCTGTTGCATATCGACCATATCCCTTGTGTCCCTGTCCGATTGGAATGCTTAATACCTCAGGAGAAGTTGCAGGATGTATATATATTTTTGCATCTATTGAACCATGAGAAGATTCAATGGTAACTATATCTCCTTCTCTTAAACCAAGTTCGGAAGCCTTTGATGGGTTAATTTCAACCCAAGTATCCCAAACTGCTGTAGATATTGGATCAGGAATTCCTTGAAGCCAAGGTAGGTGTGCTCCACTTCCTTCACCAATTCCCTGAGATTCAAATGGTAGAAGGTGGAAAGGATAGTTTTGTGATGAGCCAGAAAATTCAGGATCGCTAATAGCACCTAATTTGTTAATCACATCAGAGTTTAAGGAAAATTCTACACTTGCTTTGTTCTGAATGTCCCACCAGCCACCATTTTGAAGGAGACTAACCCAGAATAAATCAAAACTTCCATCGTCTTTCGTTACCAAGTTACCTCGATTTTCATTTAACGAAATTGATTGTAAAGTCTTAGCGTTTTCAATTACACCAGATTTTACTGAATCCCAGATGGGTTTTTTGCCTAGACGATCAGTAATTGTAAGTAATACATCTCCGAAATCAGCTGAATTCGTTTCTGGCATCACTATGGGTTGTTGCACGCCAATTGTTTGGTATCCTGGGCCTGGTTTGCTCACATTTAAATTCCATGATTCCAATGAAGTATGATCTGGCAGTATTAGATCTGCTTGTGCAGTAGTTTCATCCATAAAAGTTGAGAAACTGACAACATACGAGACAGATTCCAAAGCATTTTTAAAATTTAAGCTTTCAGGTAATCCATAAACTGGATTTGCATTATGTATAAGGGCAAGTTTAACCTGTCCATTTTTCATTGCATTTGAAATATCTCCCCACTCAGATATGGTGGTAGTATTACTTTGAGTGATTAAGTCTGTTAAAGGTGCTTCAGGATTGAATTGAATTCCCCCTGACTTCCCAATATTACCAGCGAGTGCATTAAGAAGGTAAATAGCAGTAAGGTTTTCTTCACCGTTTGTATGTGCACCAGCTAGTCCAGCTCCGACAATAATTGCAGGCGAATTATTTGTAATAGAGTGTGCTATATCTTTAATGTGCGAAAGGCTAATTCCTGTTTTTTGTTCTACATTCTCGATAAGACTTGAACGAACGCTAGAAGTAAGAACCTTTGATACAGCTGAAGATGCCTCAGGATCTCCACTTCCTTCATCAATAATAATAGAAGCGATTGTCAGGGCAATTACACCTTCACTTCCAGGTTTATTGTAGAACCATTCATCAGCATTTGCTGCAGTTAGGGAAAGGCGAGGTTCAATATGTACTAATGTTCCTCTTTTGTCTCGAGAATGTCCTTGTCTGAAATTCCCATATTGCCAACTATTAAAAACAGAGTTGCTCCATGTGCCTAAGAAATCTGCACCAAATGAAAGTATATAGTTCGAATTTTGAAAGTCGAAATTGGGTAGTTGATTTTGACCGAATACATTATTAATAGCAAGCATTAAGTTCGTGTTTTCAAGAGATTCAAAAATGTGATGATCAAGTTTGTGGTCTTTAGCAAACTGATTGACTACCTTATGTCTAATACTAGCGTCAGGACCAGTTATTATAGCTGCGTTCCCGGAAGCATTTTTGACTTGAGTTGAAAGTGTTTCTATTGCCTCGTCCCAAGTAATACTTTGGAAAGAGCCCCCTGTCTTTTTCATTGGTCCATTAATTCTGTCGGGGTGATAAAGTGATTGTAGCGATGCTTCAGCCCGAGCGCTATGTTTGCCTCTGCTCGTTGGATGGGCAGGATTACCTTCAACTTTCTTGGCTCGTCCCTGCATGACTCTTACGAGAACGGATTCGTATCCACTACTTGTATTTACGAAAGTTGCATAGTGGGCTTCTGTTCCTTCTACTAAATCTTCAGGTAAGTCATGGGGACTTTCAATAATGAACTCTTCTTCAGGAACTGCACACCCAGCAAAGAGTATGGCTCCTAAGCCCATTCCCGACATTTTTAATAATTTTCTTCTACTTAGATCCATATAATTGAAATTCCTAAGCTAGTAATGACAAGTAGTACAGTCAGTAGGAGCACCGTTGTCCCTGTGACACTCTACGCAAAATCCCATTTTTAGTTCTTTTACCTGTTCAACACGTTCCATTGTTCCAACTTCTCCGTGACATAATGTACATACTGCAGATGCTGGAACGTTATCTTTCTCGCTAAAATAGCTTATGTGAGCTTCGTGAACGAACCTTACATGATCTGGCATCCTGTGTACTCTTACCCACTGGATGGTTTGATTATTTTCCCATGCATCCAGGACTTTTTTAACACCTGGCAGGTCTTTGCCAACTACTTGATGGCAGAACATACACTGTTCAACGGGGGGAACGCTAGCCATTGCTTCAGAGTCTACAGTGCTGTGACAAAACACACAATCAATCTGACCTTTTTGAACATGTGAAGTGTGTGGGAAGTCTATAGGTTGCTCAACAGTAGGTAGATAAAACTTATCAAAAGCCCAAACATAATGGCCTAAAAGTTTTGTTCCTACGAGAGTTCCTCCAGTAACTACTAGTATAAACGCAAAAGTGCCCATTAAGGCTACTATCCATCCATTATTGCCTGACGGAATGCCTGGAGCTTTGTAAGCTAGTGCAGCTCCTGCAATACAGACCCAGAGAATTATCAATACAGATATTACAATAGTTATTTCGGGTCCGAGTTGAATAAAGCCTATGCCCATTCCTATAAGGAGACTGGCAGTGACAAGTATTGCAGCTAGTGGTAGTAAAAATATTATCATTTATTAACTTTCAATGCCTTTGTTGTGAATTTAAATATTGTAGCAATTAAAGCTATTATGAAAACCACTGCAAATCCAAAAGCAACTGCTCCTTCATTTCCGATATTAACAAGGGTCACTCCCACTAAAGAAATTAGTAGTGCAGTGATTGCCACTGAAAACAAAGGGAAAATTACTGCTTCTTTCACCAAATCTCCTTAAATCCACCAATCTGGATAAACGTCCCAAATGGCGTCTACACTAGTGAATATATTTATTACAACAATAACAACTAGCACAGCACCAACTGCTGAAGCACCGTAAAATAGAGGCCTCAACTTATTCGCGATTGTTGGGATATGTCCCGATGATACTGCGGAAGGAATTATCGCATGTGCGATAGCCATGGAAAATGCAAAAACTATCATTGACAAGGGTAAAAAAACCAGCCACATAGCTAACTGGTCTAGATTGTGCCACTCTACAGATCCTATGTAATTTGGATCAATTCTATTCGGATCCATTGTCGCTCCGTCTGAAAATGTGGTATATAACTAGTGATTTCAATCACAATATGAACCCTGATCAGCATCCATATAGTCAATAAATCTTTGTGAAGAGTATCGCAAAAGAAGGAATTCTGTCAAGTACGAATTGGCTAGAATATTTTTAATCTTGTCACATGACAAAAAGAAGGTGTATACTCAGACTGTACTATTTATGGAGAAATGACTTATATGAATTTGATAGCAAATGCAAAATATACTCGAAGACAAGTAGTTGGTGGATTAGTTGCTCTCTTTGGTGCAACTGTTCTTACCCTTCCGATAATTCGTTCCAGAAATTCAAATATGACACGAATTAGAAAGACTCCTTTGCATACAGGCGATTCAATATTTGCACCTAGAAATGATAGTAACCTTTCCAGGTGGCTTACGGGGCGCTAAATATTCCCAAGTGTAAAAACACTTAATCTATTTGGAAGAATCCACTACTTGATAGTCCTTCATTAATCTCTTCGAGCTGTTTTTTAAATTCATCGGATGAATTTGTTGGTCTATTGCATGTAAAATTCTGACATATGTATGCAGTTGGTTGGTTATTAACCATTATCTTATCTTCTAACAAGGGTAATGGAGGTTCTTCAAGTAAGTTATTGAATCCAGCTAAAACTTTATTAGGAATGAATTTAGATCTTAATTGGTTTAATAATTCTTGTGTTGATGAGTTATTCCTATCTCCTATTATTGCAATTTCTTTTGGAGAAGAAGTTGCAAAGTCAATAGCACAAAGCCAGTTTGCGAAAGGTTCTGGCTGAGAGCTAATAATGGGCGACAGTTTTTCCAGGACATTATTCGCTGCATTTTGGTAATTACTTGAACCAGTTAGTCTTGCTAATTTGAGAAGTACCATTGTTGCAACTGAAGCACCGCATGGTATTGCTCCATCAAAGAATTCTGAAGGTCGAATTATGAGTTCTTCATGATCATTTCCAGTGTCGTAAAGGGTTCTATTTGAAGGATCATAAAATAGTTGAAGGATTTGATCGCATAGGTATATTGATCGTTGAATCCAAATTGGATTGAAAGTTGCCTCATATAGAGCAATCAATCCTTGAGCAAAATTGGAATAATCTTCTAAGTACCCCAATAATTTTGATTGACCTTGACGCCATGTTCTCAAAAGTCTGCCGTTTTTCATTAGGTTGTCCCAAAGAAAGTTAGCATTTTTTTCAGCTTTATCTATGTATTCCTGTTTGTTTAAAATATTGCCTGCTTCCGCAAGAGTTGTGAGCATCATTCCATTCCAAGAAGTCAAAACTTTATCATCTAGAGGAGGTTTTACACGTCGTTTTCTCTCAAAGTGCATTTTTTTAATGCCATTATTTATTTTGTTTTCAATTATTTCCGTACTTAGATTTTGCTCATACGAAAGTTGAGCGATGGATTTTTCAATGTGCAGAATATTAGCATTTTCAAAATTCCCTTTTGAAGTTATTCCAAAATATTGAGTAATCAAATGTCCTGTTTCTTGACCGAGTAGATTCATTACCTCATCGAATGTCCATAAATAATATGTTCCTTCTCCACCTTCGCTATCTGCATCTCTAGAAGTATAAAATCCACCAAGTTCATCAGTAAGATCATTAGTAACATAGGAGATAATTTTTTCACTTATTTCAAGAAAATGAGGATTATTTGTAAGTTGATAAGCATAAAGGAATACTTTTGCCAGAAGAGCATTATCATAGAGCATCTTTTCAAAATGTGGTGTTAGCCAAATAGCATCCGTGCAATATCTTGCAAATCCACCATCGATATGATCATGAATTCCTCCATCAGCCATTTTATTTAGTGTTAGAATTACTATTTCTTGGGCTTTCAGATCATCATTTAGGATTGATTTTCTTAGAAGGAATTCTAGTGATAAAGGTTTAGGAAATTTTGGGGCAGATCCAAACCCTCCATTTATAGGATCGAAGTAATTACCTAGAATTTCCGATGCTTTTTCCAAGATATTAGTATCATCTTGTTTTTCTGGCTGTATATTAATTTCTTTTTGTAGATGTTGGGTGATTTGAATGGAGTTCTTGTTGACTTTATCTCGATCGGTTATAAATGCGTTAGATACAGAAAGTAGAACTCGTTGAAAACCTGGCATATGTTGTGTGTCATACGGAGGGAAATATGTTCCAGCATAGAATGGATTTAGTTCAGGAGTTAAAAACATTGTCATGGGCCATCCTCCTTGACCAGTAACTGCCTGAAGTGCTTGCATGTATATAGAATCTATATCTGGACGTTCTTCTCTATCAACTTTTATATTGATAAAAAGTTCATTCATGATTGCAGCAATTTTAGGATTTTCAAAACATTCTTTTTCCATCACATGGCACCAATGACATGCCGCATATCCTATACTAAGTAAAATAGGTTTATCTTCTTCTTTTGATTTTGAGAGTGCCTCCTCTCCCCAAGGAAACCAATCTACAGGATTTTCGCTATGTTGGAGAAGGTAGGGACTTGTTTCATTTGCAAGTCTATTTGTCATTCGTTGTATCCTTCAAAAGATTATTTGTTTGCATGATCTTTTTTTCTTTTGCTATGATAGCAAAAAGTAATGCTGCAATTGCTAAAAAGATTGAATTGCCAAGCAGTGCAGTTTCCACGGTGAAAATATCGGTTATTTTTCCAATAATAGGGGCTCCGAATACAATCCCTAAATCTGCGAATGTTCTGAAGGCACCATATGTCACTGCTCTTTCTTCAGGAGCTGACATGTCAGCAATATAAGCATTCGCGACAGGAGCCACAATTGCTTGAGCAATTCCATAAAAAATTAATGCTATGATGAATATATATATATGAAAACTTATTGCAGATATGAAAAGTGATGAGCAAAATAATGCCATAGCTGGAATAAGCAATGATTTTCTTCCTAGTCTATCTACTAACATTGCTACGAATGGTTGCGTAGAGAAATTACTTAATTGTGGGATAGTGAAAAGCATTCCTACATATCCTGGTTTTAATAAAAATTTTTCAGAAGCGAGTATAGGAAAAAGTAAAAACAGTGCAGAACCTCGGGTAAAGAAAACTGATATTTGAATTGTAGATATTGCTAGAAAACTTTGATTTTTCAATAACTTTAGATAATCCAGTTTTCTAGTGGGTTTCTTGTTTTCAGAATTTTGAATATTGTTAATTTTTCCTACATATGATGGAATACGTAATACGCACCATATTGATGAACAAATAGATATTACTGCTATAAATATAAATGGTGCTTTAAGATTGAAGATATTTGTTATGAAGCCACCTGAAAGAGGTCCCAAAGCCATGCCAAAAAGAAATGAGGCTTGATAGATTGTCATCAGTCTTCCCCGGAATGCATCTTCCCCTATTTGTGACACAAAAGTTAAAACAGAAGTTATATACATTGCTGTTCCTATACCAGCAATAAACCTGCAAACAATTAATGACCAATAGTTGTCTGTAAATGCTATGAAAAGATTCCCTAGACCTGCAAAAATTCCTCCTAGAATCAGTGCTAATTTAGCTCCCTTTGATTGCGTAAGGAAACCTGCAGGAATATTTGAAAAAACACGAGCCAGTGCGAATGAGCTTATGACAGTTCCAACCATTACTGTTGAGAGTCCATAACTTTTCACAAGAAGTGGTAGCAGAGGGGCTGCCATACCCATTCCCATGGTTATTAACATGGTTGGGAGCACCAATAATAAAATAATCGGCTCATTCCTAATTGGAAAAATAATTGAATATTGGAATTGTTTTTGTATTTTAGTAAGCATTATATAAGGAGATTTTGCATCAACAACGATGGAATTCTCAAATAATCATTCAATTTTCTGTTGAAAGGTCTTCTAACATCTCTATTTGTTTTCCTAAGTCTACCTGAAGAGTGTTAATACGTATTTCTGCAGTTGAAAGGATCTTGTTGCATAAGTTTGCCAGAGCGATACCTTTTTCATATAGAGCAGTGGACTGCTCTAAAGTTAAAGTACCTGATTCTAATTCCTCAAGAATCTTTTCAAGTTGTTTATAAGCATCTTCGAATTCGAGGGTGTCTTTTGAAGAATCCTCATTTTCGGGTTCAGTGGTCACTCTGCCCCTCCTGTTGAGGAGATGATAATTTACAGAACAACGAGGAAATTATTTTATATCTACTTAAGGCTAACAAGGTAGGTAATTATGGGTTCGTAATCAGCACCAAGTAAGTCCTTCAAACCTGCAGGCATAAGATTACCATAGCCTTCAACTAAGTAAGCATCAGGTTCAATGATGGATTCTCGGATGTACTCTTCTGCACTGTATCCACTTATTCTCGAAGCACCGATGGTACCTATATTTGTTAGTTCAGGTCCTGTAATGCCTTGAGCTCCAGTACCTTCAATTTTATGGCAGCTAGCACAAATTGTACCTGCAAACATTTCCTCTGGACTTTTATCTGATTGCGTAGCACCACTTGAGTGACTATCACCATGTCCTGTTCCAGAACTTTTCTCAACAGCTGTTGGCACGAAAGTTGGAGTTACTGCTGGAACGACTGTTTCCTCTCCTGAAGATAAACAACCGATAGAAAATACAAGAATGAAAAACATAAACATAGATAATAAACGGATCATTGAAAATTCCCTCATATTACGTATTAACCATATGTTACAGTTTTCACGAGCAAGTGTAAACAATATTGTTAATTTTACAAGTATGATTTAGCTTGGTTTCTTTGTAATTTTTCCTCTTAGTATTCCATCAGATATGTGGATGTTTATGTCATCAAGTAATTCAATATCATTTATTTTCTTTACTAAGGAATTATCGTTATTTTTTGTAATAATTGAATAACCTCGGTTAAGAACTGAAATTGGATTTAATGCAGACAATTGAGATTCGACTCCATTTATTTTTTCTTGTTGAATTTGAATTTGCCCTAAAATATTACGGTTATTTCTACTGATTATTTCATCAACTTGTTGACGAAACATATTAATATTTGGAGTTAAATAATTTAGTTGTCTGGAGGAACGCTTAATTTGTTCAATCATATGGTTTATTTTTTCATTCATTATTCTGTTCAAAGACCTTCTGGTAGTAATAATGTTTTTAAATATATCATTAATATTTGGAACTGCTCGTTCAGCAGCAACAGATGGAGTAGATGCACGCAGGTCTGCTACCAAGTCAGATAAAGTAGTATCTGTTTCATGCCCTATAGCACTTATTACGGGAATTTTACATGAATATATTGCTCGGACAAGAGATTCGTCGTTAAAAGCTTTAAGGTCGTCAGCTGAACCACCACCTCTAGCAAGTATTATAGTGTCTACATTTTCGATGAGTTTAACAGCTTCAAAAGCATGGAGTATGGATGGAACGGCATAATCACCCTGTACTTGGCATTGGATAAGAGTTAATTCGACAAGTGGATATCTACGGGTAACAACATTTTGTATGTCTTGCCAGACTGCTCCTGTAGGAGATGTGATAGCCAAAATATTTTTGGGAAAGGAAGGGATTAACCTTTTTCTACTTTCCTCAAATAACCCTTCTGATTCTAATTTTAATTTAAGTTTCTCAAATTCAAGTTGTTGTTCTCCAAGCCCTTGTTCTTGAACCATATCTACATAACATTGCACACTACCTCGAATTTCATATATATCGATTCGTCCGTGAAGTAAAACCAAGGCACCATCTGACAAAATATGAGACTGATTATCTTGGAATTTTACACATTGAATCTGATTTGTTTCATCTCTTAGCGTGAAATAAGTATTCCCTCTAACTTTAGAAGCGTTTGTAACTTCACCGGATATCCAAACATCTGATAATAATGGTTCACTTTTTAATAATAATTTTATGTGCCCGGTAATTTCAGAAACTGAGAAAACTTTCATGTTCATTTATATTGTTGCTACATACTCGCCATTGCGTGTATCAACTCTAATTGTTTGCCCTGTATTTACATGCATTGGAACTTTTACAATTAAACCAGTTGATAAAGTGGCGGGCTTATTTCCTGATGTTGCAGTGTCTCCTCTATGTGCTGGAGGGGTATCGACAATTTCCAAGTCTACAGTTGTAGGAAGATCTATATTAACTGCATCTCCTTTGTAGAAAAGGATTTGTAATACATCACCTTCGGTAAGAAATTTAATTTGATCTTCTAATTGGTCATATGTTAAAGGAAATTGATCATAAGTTTCGTTATCCATGAAAATGTATGAACTTCCATCGTCATAAAGATACTGGGCCTCTCGAGGATCTACTTCAGCTAATGTTAATTTTTGAGTACCAGGAACTTTTCTTTCAAAAGTTTTGCCATTTCGAAGTTGTTTTAATTTCAACGTTAAAGTTGGTGCACGTTGCTGCATATATACATGTTTGAAGTCAACTACCTGATAAGCTTCACCGTCGAATTCTAACGTAAAACCTTTTTTTAGATCACTAAAACTTATAGATTCTGCCATCGTGCCCTCCAAGTTATTTGTGAAAATTTTTTATTATCTAATAAATTTATTGAGGATTTTGCAACTTATGAGATTTGTTAAGTGTACGAACTGAACCGTTTTCCATTATTACAGTATCCTCTATACGTACTCCACCCCAGCCTGTTATATAAATTCCGGGTTCTATAGTGAAAATCGTACCATTTACCAAATTATCATTTCCTCCTGGGCCTACTCGAGGGTTTTCATGTACTTCAAGGCCAATTCCATGTCCTAGGCTATGTCCAAATAAATCGCCATATCCAGCTTCGTTTATTATATCTCTGGAAATTTTATCGGCATCACCACTAGTCATTTCTGAATTCACTGTTGCAATTGCAGTTAATTGTGCTCCCAAAACTATATCGTATATTTCTTTTAATTTTGGTTCGGGTTCTCCTATGCAAATAGTTCTAGTCATATCACTACAATAACCTTGGAATTTTGCTCCCATGTCTATTACAATAGGTTCCCCAGACTGAATTTTCCTTTCTGAAGGTCGATGATGTGGTTTTGCTCCATTAGGACCTGAAGCTACTATTGTGTCAAATGAAATCGAATCAGCTCCCATTTCTTTCATGGTTTTTTCAATTTCCCACGCTATTGAGAGTTCCGAGTGGCCTATTTGTATTTTTTTAGATACTTCAAGAAAAGCGTCGTCGGCTAAGTCAACTGCCTTAGATACTAATGCTATCTCTTCTGAGTCCTTTACCATTCTAAGGGGTTCTATTAAGTCAGTGGTAGGAATAAAATCAGGGTGTTGCGGTTTTACTTTAACGATTTCATCTAACATTGACGCATGTAGATTAACTGACAGGTCAGCAGCTTCGAAGCCTAATTTGGAAATACTAACCCTATTTAATAAATCGCTTATCCAATTAACCGCACCGGATATTCTATAAATTTCAAAATTGGGAGCTTGTTGAGTAGATTGTTCAATGTAGCGAAAGTCAGTAGCTAAAATTGTTTCATCAAGCGTGATCAGAAGATAGCCTGCAGAACCAGTGAAACCAGAAATATACCGACGATTATCAGGATTCGATATAATCAAACCATCTAAACCTGCACTACTTATTTTTTCTCTAAGTTGGGTTATTCTTTCAATCATGTTACTTTCCACTTATTCTTCTTGTCATTTCTTGAAGAGCCATTTCATATCCTCTATATCCTAAACCAGAAATTTGTCCAACTGCAATACTTGATATAACCGATTTTGATCTCCATTCTTCTCTAGCGTAAATGTTGGAAATATGTACTTCGATTACTGGCAATTTTGTATCCTCTAATGCGTCTCTCAAGCTATATCCATAATGAGTAAGAGCTCCAGGATTAATAATTACTCCATCAATTCCCTTAGATAATTCCTGAATTTTATCTACAATTGATCCTTCGGTGTTTGATTGAAAAAATTGAAGATCAACATTCAAAGATTTTGCCTGATCTAATAGCATAGACTCAATGTCTTTGAGGGTCGTTGTTCCATACATTGAAGTATCTCTTAAGCCCAAATTATTTAGGTTCGGACCATTAATAATGAGTATATTCACGATTACTCCTATAAATTATTAATATGCATATTTTATTATTTAAGTAATAAAAAGTCATATGTGAAGATTTTAAAAATGAAAAAGGATCAATTTATGGTAAATCTTTTAAGGCCATAAGGGTTTTCGGGAAGTGGTTTCCCATCATTGATCATATTAGCCATGAAGCTGCCCATAGCTGGTGCAAGTAAAATTCCTTTTCTACCTCCCCCAGTAATAACATATGCATTATCAATTTCAGGTAGAATATCTAAAATAGGAAGCCAGTCGTCTGTAACAGGTCGAAGACAGGCTGTTTGAAGAATTTGCTTAGCATTTTTTAGAATTGGGGATAAGAATGCTGCTCGAGAGATGATATCTTTTTTTGCTTCTTCTGTAATAGCCTTATCAAAACCTGTTTCTTCCATTGTTGTGCCAACCCATGTTAATCCATCACTTTTCTTTACCAAGTATGTATCTTGCCAGTCCACATAGGAATATGGGGTTGAGTTAGTTTCTAGTCGAATAATTTGTCCTTTAACAGGACGAACTGGGAGTAGAAATTTATTTTTTACCCAGTCTTGAATTTTTATTGCCCAAGGACCCATTGCAAATACAATTATCTTGCATGAAATAGTTTTAGTAGTTGTTTTAACTGCAACTATTTTTTCATTATCGAAAATTAATTCGTTTACTTTATCTTTAACAAAATGCCCACCATTTTTTTCTACATCTTCCATAAAAGCCTTTGTTAATGACCATGGGTTTAACAAACCCATGCCTTCTGCAATAATTCCTCCAACAACATTTGGATTGATTTCAGGTTCGGAATTAAGCAATTCACTAGAATTCATCCATTTGAAATTGAATTTCCTTTTTTTGAATTGATTTGCCAATATTTCCAAATCTTTAATGTCTAATTCATCCATGGCAATGAATGAAGTATCAAGAAATTTTAATTGAGTATCAATTCCTAAGGTGCTTAAAAATTCTTCATGGAGCAGTCTATGCATATCGAGGCTATTTTTTGCAAATTCAAATAATGGACCATCAAGACCTTGTCCTGTTAAAATATTTAGGTCCCCTAGGGCCCAACCCGATGCCTCTTCCCCTACACCCATTGGGTCTATAATTGTTGATTGGATACCTTTTTTTGCAAGATAATATGCTGTAGAACAACCGCTTATTCCCGCACCTATTATTAAAACATCTGATTGAGTTATTTTTTCCATTATTAAGGTATGATAGCATAACCTACCGTCAAATTTTATTTTAGTAAGCAGGGAAAAAAATGTCTCACAAGAAAATAGGTTGGTTTTCATCAGGAGGAGGCAGTGGCTCTAGAGGATTATTCATAGAAACTGCTGAAGCAATTTCTAGTGGTAGGATTGATGCAAGTATAGAATTTCTTTTTTGCAATCGTGAATATGGCGAAGATGAAAATACCGATCGTTTTCTTAATCTAGTTGAGACATACAAGATTCCAATAATAACGATATCCTCGCGGAAATTTAGGAAATTACAAAATGCCAAGAGTTTCTCTGAAATACGGAACATGTATGATAACCTCATGCTAGAAAAAATTAATAGTTTTTCTGTTGATTTTTCAGTTTCTGCTGGATATGGATTGATTTTTTCCGACCAAGTAGTCGAAGGAATGCTTGTTCTTAACTTGCATCCAGCAGCTCCTTCCGGGCCTGTTGGAACTTGGCAACAAGTTATAAATAGTCTTATTGAAGACCGCTCCGAAGAACATGGACTAATGGTGCATATTGCCACCTCTGATATGGATAGAGGTCCAGTATTAACGTATTTGACGTTCCCAATAATCGGTGATGGATATGATGCCTTATGGGTTAAAATAAAAGAATCTAATGATGAAACAGCAAAAGAAATTTTATTTGATCTGATTCGAAATCAAGGATTAATAATGGAACCAGTAGTATTATTAAAAACTATAAAAATTATAACTGAAGACATATTTGATTTAGAGTTGTTAAGAAATGAAATACATGCAAATGCATTGCAGCCAATTTGCTTAAATAATCAATTTACAAACAACGCTTAATATTCACTTAACTAACCGAGCGTTGAGCCAATGAAATCACTATTTCTTTTTAAAAATTCTTTAGCGTTCACTATGGTTTTTCCAGCCAATTGTAGCAATGTAGGTAATAATATCTGTTCACCAGTAATTACTCCCAAAGGTGAATCTGTATCGGTTCTTCTTATTACCTTACCTATATTATTATGAATTGTTCCATTAAATTCATAAGAGTCTATGAATTCCGCATCTAAAATCTTAAGATTCAATCCTTTCCAGGTTGTATAAGTGCCGGGCCATGGATGATAAGCTCGAATTAGCAAGGAAATTTTATGTGCAGGGAATTTCCAGTTTATTTCTCCGTCGGATTTTGTAATTAATTTAGTGAAAGTTGCATCAGTCTCATTTTGAGGAATTGGAATCAATTCATTTTTTACCC
The DNA here is from genome assembly GCA_913045315.1 of uncultured Chloroflexota bacterium. Classification (GTDB taxonomy): domain Bacteria; phylum Chloroflexota; class Dehalococcoidia; order Lucifugimonadales; family UBA1127. Next base: position 55,746 of record CAJWQJ010000011.1, read on the forward strand.
ATTGATCCAAAATCTTTGATAACTCATAAGCACCTTTTTGAAAAAGACGTGATGTTAATTTTTCGGAATTTTCATTTTTTAAAATTGTGACATTCTTTTGAGTCAATATTGGACCGGCATCCATTTCTTCATTCATAAGAATCACTGAAACGCCTGTTTCCTGAACACCGTCTACTAAGGTTGATATAACTGGGGAGGGGCCTCGATATTTAGGAAGTAGAGAAGGATGAATATTTAAACATCCGTATTTAGGGATTTCTAGTATTTCTTTTGGTAACATTTTTCCATATGCTGCAACAATAATTAATTCAGGATTAATATCTCTGATAGCATCGATAGAAGCTTTGTTTTTTAGCGATTGGAATTGAAAAACGGGTATATCGTACTTGATGCCCCATTCTTTAAGAGGTGGGGGTATAAGTTTCTGACCTCTTCCTTCTTTTCTGTCTTGTGAGGTAGCAATGTAGTTAATGGATAGATTTTCTTGTAAAAAAACATCGGCTACTAATGCACTATATATGGGGTTTCCCATTAGCAAAAGGTTCAATAATTCTCTCCATCAAACGTTAATTTTTATGAATGTTCAAGTGGATATTAATGGTAACTTATACATAATTCTTTTTAAATATCCGAAAATAAATTTAGATAATATTATTGTCATATATTTTATATTTTTTCTAAAAAAGCTCTCCGTGGCGTGGTTGTCGCAGGGGGGTTTTTTTTAAGTTTTGTCAAGTATTTTTGAGGCAATTTTTTTCAACATTTTGGCTTTTTATTTTTTTGCGGTAATGTCCGTATACAGAGCCAATTTTCATTTTGTCAAGACAAAATGTATAAATATTTTCGTGATAATTACTCTAAAAAATCGTTGCGTTTCACACAATGAATTGATAATTTCAAGAAGTAGATTCCATGACGTTTTACTTTCGATATTTTACTTTAGAATACTTTTATTTTTTATTGTTGGGATAGGTTAAATGACACCTGATTGGATATGGAAATCTGCTTTAGGACGACTTGAAATGAAGGTTGCTAAAGCATCATTTGATACTTTTCTTAGAGACACAGAAGGCACTTCAATTGAATCAAATATATTGCTGGTAAGAGCATCGAGTTCATTTGCTGCAGAATTTTTGGAACAACGACTCTTACATATTATTGAAGAGGCTGTTGAAAATGTTTCGAACCATAAATTCTCAATTAAATTCCACGTAGGCCCAATTAATGAATCCATTGAATTTTCTGATTCTAATTATGACTCTCATCATACTTTTCGGAATAATAATTATCAAAACGTTAAAACTCCATATTCCTCTGAATTAACGCTTGATTACACTTTGGACTCTTTTGCGATAGGTCCTTCAAATGAGTTTGCATATTCTGCGATATCTAACGCTGTTAATGGTGATATATCTTTTAATCCGTTATTGATATATTCAGATGTTGGATTAGGCAAGACTCATTTATTATTATCTGCTCGTAAAAAGATGATTAGTGATGGTTTAAATTGTTTATATATTACAAGTGAGCAATTTATGCGTAATTTTGTGAATTCTGTTCGAAACAATGATGTTGAATCATTTAGAAATCGATATGAAGTACTTGATTCATTACTTATAGATGATGTCCAATTTTTAAGCGGCAAAGATCAGACGCAAGATATCATCTATCATATATTTAATAGTATGTATCAAAGAGGCAAACTGATCGTATTAACTTCTAATTGCCATCCAAGCAATCTTATTGCTTTTAATTCAAATTTAAAATCAAGATTCGAATGGGGCCTTGTTACGAATATCCAACGTCCTGAATTGAATACAGCAGTTGAAATCTTGCGTATGAAATCTCATAATAAAGCGGTTGAAATTCCGGATAAAGTTCTTCAAATTATTGCTAATGAATTTTCAACTAACGTAAGACAGTTAGAAGGTCTATTAAATCGTGTGATTGCATTTCAGAAATTTAATAACAAGAGTATTGATGAAACAAATGTCAAATCCTTGCTAAGGGATATGATATTTACTGATAGGACATCGCTTACTCCTGAACAAGTTTGTCGTGTTGTTGCAAAATATTATCATACTCAGAATCAAGCTGTTGTAGGTCGAGGTGGTGGAAAAGAAGTTTCACGTGCTAGAAATGCCGCAATATATCTATTGCGTGAAGATAAACATATGTCTTTCAAAAGTATCGGGAATATATTCGATGGACGAGATCATAGTACTGTCCATTCAGCTTGGGAGAAATTCAGTAAGGAGGCAGATAGCAAAGATGCATTGGTGGAAATATCAGAAATTCGAAGGCTTTTAAATAATTCAAATTAGTTATTTATTCTTTATTAACCACCATTCCAAACTGTCGACTAATGCTTGTCTGCTTGCTTCTATGATATTTGGAGAACATCCCACTGTTCTCCACGTTTCTTTTCCATCGGTGGACTCAACTAATACTCTTACAGTGGCATCAGATCCACCGCCTTGATCAATTACTCTTACCTTGTAGTCAGTCAGTTTAATTTGAGTTAAAGAAGGAAAAAATTCAATTAGGCCTTTTCTTAGAGCTGCATCCAGAGCATTTACTGGACCATTACCACTTGCAGCAGTGTGCATAACCTTTTCTCCAACCTTTACTTTAACGGTAACTTCCGATATTAAATTTGCATCATCTAAATCATTAGTCCTACGATTTTTTTCAGCTACTAATAAGAAGTCTATAATTTCAAAAGGTTGCTTGTATTGAGATTGTGATTTATGAAAAAGCATTTCAAATGAAGCTTCAGCTCCATCATATTGAAATCCAATGTTCTCTTTGTTCTTGATTGTTTCTATCAATGTTTTTTCTATTTCAGTAGAAGCTTTAAGTCCTATTTCCTTTAATTTTTCTCTTATATTACTTCTCCCCGCTAATTCAGATATAACTACTCTGGTAGAATTGCCAACGTCATTCGGTTCTATATGTTGATAACTGTGTCTAACTTTAGAAACTGCAGAGGCATGTAATCCTGCTTTGTGCACGAATGCACTTTTACCCACATAAGGTTGATATTGGTTATGTGGCAGGTTGGCAATTTCACTTACAAAATTTGAAAGGTCAGAAAGTAATTCGATTTGATGAGGATCGATAACTTTAATTCCCAATTTGAGCTGGAGATTACCTATGATTGTTAATAAATTTGCATTACCACATCGCTCTCCATATCCATTTACAGTGCCTTGTATTTGTGTAGCACCAGAATAAAGGGCTACTAATGAACTGGCGACGGCAGTCTCTGTGTCATTATGGGTATGAATACCAATTTGACACTTGGTTTTAGAACGTATTTCACTAACGATTTCACCAATTTCATTTGGTAAAGTTCCACCATTAGTGTCACATAGGGTTAAACACGATACTCCAGAATCTTGTGCAGCTAATAGACATTCAAGTGCATATTCCTTATTTGCTTTATATCCGTCAAAAAAATGTTCTGCATCAAAGACTACTTTTCTTCCCCTTTTTTCTAGAAAAGAGACACTATCAGATATCATCAAAAGGTTTTCTTTCAAGGTTGTTTCTAAAACTTCTGTTACATGTAAATCCCAAGATTTTCCTACAAGTGTTACGACAGGTGTTTCTGCTTCTAGTAGAGTTTGCATATTAATGTCTTTTTCTACTTGAGTATTTGATCTTCTCGTGCTACTAAAAGCTGCAAGTTGAGAATTTTTTAAAGAAAGTTTCTTTGCTTGTGCAAAAAATTCTGCATCTTTTGGATTCGAACCTGGCCAACCTCCTTCAATATAATGAACACCAAAATCATCCAATCTTTTTGTGATTAATAATTTATCTTGTACTGATAGTGATATGCCTTCTTGCTGAGTGCCATCTCTTAAAGTTGTATCATATAGTTCAATATTATTATTTTTCATATTCATTTTTGCTCTTGCTAATTCTGAAATTAAATAAAAAAACCCGTCCACAAAGGGACGGGGTAATTTTGCCCGCGGTACCACCCTTCTTGTCTGTTATTCACAGACCTCTCGGTAAGATGAGAGAATTATCTTCCAACATCTTTGCCCACTAACGTAGGACATTCAACGTTGTATCCTAACACCCATAGATAGTGTGCTCAGTACAAAGCTCGGGAGTGATATTCCACTTAAATTTGCCATGCCTGCTTTCACCGTACCAGACTCGCTAGATGGATTTTCAAGTGTACTTGTCTCCTTCAATGCCAGTTACTAAATTTTGCATGTTGGGATTGATAATGTCAACGATTGTATTTCAAAGATATATCTAACTTATCGAAGTTTCTTAATTGTGTAATAATAATAATCGTTAAAAAGGAAATTCTCATGCAAAATAATAAGCAATTATTTCCAAATAAATTGAATGTTTTTTCTAATATTCTTCGACTCGAACATCAATTAGGTTTTACTGATAAGGCTGTACTTGGTGGGCTCGACAAATTTATCAATAATTGGATCAGTGATCTCGGAGGAATTGATGAAAATACACTAACTTCACTTAGGGCTATTGAAGTGTTTTCTTTTAATTACTCAAAACACACACCCAATGAACGTTCAATTTGGGCCAACGAAATTTTAGTTTTGATAGACGGCATATCTAAATCTGATAAGAAACTTATCAAATTTTCAAATTTTGAAACCACTAATCCAATTAAGCACGATAGTAATGAATTCAGCGATTCTATTATGTATGATCCACCTGCTAAGCATATTAAAGGAGTTGGTGTGAAACTTAGCAATAAATTATCGGATCTAGGGCTAAATTTTATGTGGGATGTGATAAATCATTTTCCTCGACGCCATATTGAAATTCAGAATATTTCCCTTATAAGTTATGAAGAAGAGGTTTCGATTTTAGGTGCGGTTAGTAATGTTCGATCGGTAATTATTGGAGCAAGACGTATTCGTTCTACTGAGTGCATTTTAACAGATAAAACAGGATCGATTCGTGTTTTATGGTTTAATCAGCCATTTCTTTCTAGAAATTTGAAAAGTGGCAGTACGTTAATGATTTCTGGACATTTACGAGTGTTTAGACATGAGCGGACTTTTGAACCAACCTCGAACATTAACGAAATTGTTGACCCTAAGAATTTTGAATATAAAATTGGTTCATTAATTCCCGTATATCCAGCAGCAGCAGGAGTATCCCAGAAGATTCTTCGAAATTTGATTAAAGACGCTCTTAAAATGTTGATTCCTAATTTAAAGGATTTTTTACCAACAAAAACTATGGCAAAGTTTAAATTCCTCCAGCTTTCTAAAGCAATTATAGAAATTCACTACCCTACGTCGAAAGAAAAAGAAAGCTCTGCTTTAAAACGTTTAGCATTTGATGAGATGTTTTTATTTCAACTTTCATTGCTCTACAGAAAAAATGAAAAGATTGAATTAGGTGCTTCAGTATCAATTAGTGACAAAGACCACTTAGTGAAGAATTGGCTTACGAATAAACTTCCATTTACATTAACGCTAGCACAACAAAAAGTAATAAATGACATATTTGTCGACATGAATCGTGGTAATCCTATGTCAAGATTGCTACAAGGTGACGTTGGAAGTGGTAAAACCGTAGTTGCTCTTTCTTCAATGTTACTATGTGCTGTTAATGGACTTCAGTCAGCGTTAATGGCTCCAACAGAAGTACTTGCTGAACAACATTTTTTAACTCTCAATAACATGTTGTTGAGTAGGGTGGACCAAAACAATAATGTCAATAGTTTTTCATTTAGTTTGGAGGGGGAAACAAATAATTATTCTGTTGGATTATTATTAGGAAGTCACAGTCTTTCTGAAAAAAATTCCATGAAAAGTAAAATTGCTTCAGGGGATATTGATATTGTTGTTGGTACTCATTCCCTTATACAAGAGAGCGTTCGCATTCCAAGATTAGCATTGGCTGTAGTGGATGAACAACATCGTTTTGGTGTAGATCAACGACAAACTCTTGTGGGTAAAGGTGCGCATACACACACTTTGAATATGTCTGCAACACCAATTCCAAGAAGCTTAGCCTTGACCCTCTATGGTGATTTGGATGTATCAGTAATAAACGAGATGCCAAAAGGAAGATTGCCAGTTCGAACTCGATTATTGAGACCCGATCAAAGAAAAGAGGGATATGTATTTATCCAATCTCAAGTCAACCTAGGATATCAAGCATTTATTGTTTGTCCAATCATAAATGAATCTGAAGTTATTCAAACTAGAGCAGCAATAGAAGAGCATCGAATTCTATCTGAAGATATATATCCGCAATTTAATGTTGGTCTTTTACATGGTCGCATGAATTTGGATGAAAAAAGGAAAATTATGGATGATTTTCGTATAGGGCGAATAGATATACTTGTAGCCACTCCAGTTATTGAAGTAGGAGTAGATGTTCCAAATGCAAATGTCATATTGATTGAGGGAGCTGATCGTTTTGGATTAGCAGAGTTACATCAATTTAGAGGTAGGGTTGGGAGAGGAGAAGCTCAAAGTTTTTGCCTACTGCAGGCAGATGATCCATCTGCCGAATCAAAAGAACGACTTACTGTTTTAGAAAAAGAATCCGATGGATTTAAAGTTTCTGAAGAAGACTTAAGGCTTCGAGGTCCTGGAGAATTTTTTGGAACAAAACAGAGTGGACTTCCAATTTTTCAATTTGCTAATCTAAATGATATTGGTCTTATTCGTGTTGCTAGAGATGAAGCTGGGAAAATTATAAATGATGATCCAAGATTGAGTAGTCATGAAAATCAAGATCTTAGAAGAAGAGTGGAATCTTTTTTCAAAGATAGCTGAACTTTCTTTACTAGTATAGGATTGTATCTATGATTAAATTAGGAGCATATAAATATCTATGAATATTCATAGTGTAATTGCAAACAAAATTTCTTTGGCTTTTAGTGATGCACAAAGTAGGGGATTGTTACCTGAAGGGAATATTCCGGATGGGTTTTTAGAACGTCCCCAAAAAACTGGCCGTGGTGATTTTGCGACGACTCTTCCGCTTAAATTGGCACGATTTATGAAAATGAAACCATTAGACATTGCTCATATTTTGGAAACTAGCATTGATCTTAAACCTGAACTTGAACGGATAGAAATAGCTGAACCAGGGTTTATTAATTTATTTTTAAATCAAAACTGGTTGTTATCACAAGTTGAAATGATCCTGAACCACGGTAACAAATTCGGGGAAAGTACTTTTGGGCAAAACAAACGAGTTCAAGTGGAATATGTGAGTGTGAATCCTACAGGCCCAATTCATGTTGGTCATGCTAGAGGAGCAGTTTTAGGAAGTGCACTATCTTCTATACTTAGATGTGCTGGCTACTTAGTTACTGAAGAATATTATATCAATGATGCAGGTAATCAGATGGATCTTTTTTATCAATGTTTATACGTTAGATATATGCAGTCTTTAGGCTTTGCTAAAGAAATTCCTGAGAATGGTTATCAAGGGGAATATCTAGTTACATTGGGTGAAAATATTTCAAAGGAGTATGGTGAAAAATTTTCAAACTTGCCTGAAGAAGAAGCTGTTTCAGCTATTGGAAATATAGGACTTCCTTTAATGATTGAATCCATAAAATCTGATCTTGATCGTTTGGGGGTTGAATTTGATTCTTGGTTCAGTGAAAAAAGTTTATTTGAAAATGGTCACTATAAAAAGACTATGGAGATTTTAAAGGATAATAATTACCTTCTTGAACGGGAAGGGGCTATCTGGTTTGAATCCACGAGGTTTGGAGAAGATAAAGACAATGTATTAGTGCGAACAAATGGTACACCAACTTATTTTGCTTCAGATGCTGCATATCACTATTATAAATTTAAAATTGCGGAATATGAAAAAGTAACTAATATTTGGGGTGCAGATCATCAAGGTCACGTAAGCAGATTAAAAAGTGTTATAGCTGCTTTGGGAATAGATGAGGCTAAATTGAATGTGATCCTTTCTCAGATGGTTACGATTCGGCAAAGTGGTGACTTAGTTCGGGCATCCAAAAGATCCGGACAACTTGTGACTCTAACTGAATTGCTTGATGACGTTGGTGTTGATGCCTGTCGGTTTTTCTTTTTATCAAGATCACCTGACTCACAGATGGAGTTCGATCTTGATCTTGCAACTAAACAATCATCGGATAATCCAGTTTATTATGTTCAATATTGCCATGCTAGGATACAATCTATTTTAAGATTAACAAAACTAAATAATCCGGTTCCTATAGATCTGGTGATTATATCGAGGGATCCATGGGTTGAGAATCCAACATGACCAATAACTCCCTCGTCTTTGAGGCGGAGCAACGTCTCGATAGGTCCGTCTGATTGAACGGCGGCATGAAATCTTTCTTCGTTATTGATGCCATGCCATCCATAAAAATCAATAAAATCCAATCGTAGAGCTTTGAGCTGTTTTTCAACGAGCTGTCGGGTTTCGTCTCTAGTCGTGGGCGCTCCTTTTGTCATTATTTTGTATTGATCCCTTTTGATTCCCAGTTCCTTGAGAGCCAGACCGTATAAATGCTCACTTTTCATGTATCCATAAGCTGTTTCAATGTGATTAATTCCTATTTCTAAGGCTAATCGGGTTGTTTCTAAGCAGTTTTCTATGGATTCCTTTGGAAGATAGCTACGCGGAGGGGACCATCCGTTCGTGAAGCGCATACCACCTAAGGTGATTACTGATATGGATTCATTCGTACGACCAAAACGTCGATATTCCATTTTAGACGGTTTAAGGGGTTGGAGAGTAGTCAATTAGGGCTCAATGTATAGGAAAATATTCTTTTGCACATGGGGCATCATTTTATCAAAAAAGTGTAACACTATGACCAACGTTTTATCCTTAAAGGTTGACAGAGTTAAGTTCCATCGGTAGGATTAGTCCGAGTTCAAGGGAATTTTCCACATGATTTCAAGTTGTTGCGCTCCATGAATCACGCCAAAGCGGTTTGCTTTAGTCTCTACCGAGGGGAGGCACCCATCCCCGTCACCGTATTTAAGCAAAAGACTTGGATTCTCCTCCGCGGTTTGGAGCTACAAGTGAGTATTATTGGGAAAAGCCACCGCATAATTAGTCGGATTGGGAATCGGTGTTTTACGGAGTTTATTGCCTATTTATCAGGAAAGGAGTCGTTTCAACCGTTAGATTACTTTCTTCTGAATGCAGGAGAATCGCACCAAAAAACCTACCGGGATGGGGATTGGTTTTACAGAATCTGGATTGATGTGATTCCTCATCTTTTTACTGGTATGCAAGACTTTTTAAGTTCGTTGGAACCGACTGGGCATAGCTGGGAAACCCTTGACCACGGTTTTGAAATTGGCACGGAAGGGTTCATGGGACCATTTACAGGCATTGCTGTTGACCCGGGAGGCGTGGTTTTCCATACAGTTCATACTTACCCGGAGTATCAACAGTCTATTATAAGCCGAACCGAAATTAGTTGCCCCATATTGGAAAGATAAATGATCAAACGTCTTTACAATATTGCTCGTTCCAACGTTAACAGGTTTTTGCGCCAACGAACACTTGAAGGATTCGTGGATGTACCAGGAGAATGTGGAACGAGTGCTGTTGGGGAAGAGGAGTTTGGAGAAAACTTTCAACCATTGGCGTCATGTTATGCGAATTTAGAGATTCTTCCTGGATCCACTCGGGAACAAGTAAGAACTGCTTGGAAAAAGCTGATGAAAAAATATCATCCGGATTTGCATTCAACCGATCCGGAAAAACGAGAGACTGCTAACGAGTTAACCCGTCGCCTAACAGAATCATATAAGATTCTTGATAAGGAGTTGATGGATAGAGCTAAAGATGGAAGTTGTTTTCACCGTGATATGAAGTAAAGAGTTGGAATACGGATGTTGAAAATCAACTATTGAGGAGAAATCATGTCGGATTTCGAAAAAGTCAAAGAGTTTTTGTTACATATGGGATTCGCTATTGAACAGGAGAACCGAGGGGAAGAGCTTGTTGTAGTGAGCGACCCCGATCGAGGTATTAACAATCTTGTCATAGATTGCGAGGACCCTATTCTTATTTTGGAACAGGTTATAATGCACCTGAAGAATCCTTCTAAGGAAGTCTTTCAACGCCTGTT
>CAJWQJ010000012.1 GCA_913045315.1 uncultured Chloroflexota bacterium
GACGTGTTGGCCTCAGCAGAACTAAAGAGGTTGCAGCTCCTACCCACTAGTTTGATTTTCTACAAAGAGCCAACTGGTTCAAAACCAGTTGGCTCTTTGTACTCATTTTACCTTTGAATTAACTCAATCGAATATTCGATATGAGTCTTTGCTGCGGAATGTATGAATCGTTCCGTGATCCGATAAATTGTAAGTCTAATTAGCTAGCTATTTACGGAGGCATGGTATGGATCTTTCATTGACCGAAACGCAAACAATGCTAAAAAACTCTGCTAGAGAGTTTCTTGATCGGGAAGCACCTCGTGCACTAATCAAAGAAATGGACGAATCAGATTCAGGATTTTCCCCCGAACTGTGGAGTCAGATGTCCGATATGGGTTGGGTAGGATTAGCGCTACCTGAAAAGTATGGTGGTGGAGATGGTAATCTCACTGATGTTGGGGTTTTATTTGAAGAACTAGGATATGCTTGTGTAAGTTCACCATTACACTCATCGGTTTTAATGGCTGGATTAGCTATTCTAGAAGCTGGATCAGAAGAACAAAAACAAAATCTACTCCCATCTATAGCAAACGGATCCCGAATTCTTGCTTTTGCAGTCACTGAGCCTGAATATGGTTGGACTCCAGATTACGTGAACTTAAAAGCAGACCAATCTGGAGATAACTACATACTTAATGGGACAAAATTATTTGTTCCCGACGCACAAATCGCAGATCAAATAATTGTTTTGGCACGTACAGCTCCTGGGGAGGAAAAAGGCCTTACAATGTTTCTAGTTGACGGTAATGCAAATGGCCTTTCCAGAAGAGTTCTTCCAGGGTGGACAGGTGACAAACAATGCGAACTTAATTTCAATAACGTTGAAATACCTAGCTCATCAATACTAGGCCAAGTAAACGGTGGATGGGCACCATTTGCTTCTGTTTTAGATAAAGCAACTGCTGTGATATGTGCATATATGGTAGGAGGGATGCAAAAACTATATGAAATGTCGAATGAATATAGCGTAAACCGAATCCATTTCGGCGTTCCTATCTCCACATTTCAGAGAGTTCAAGACTATATCATAGATATATTAAACCAAACAGAATCTGCTCGATGGACTACATACGAAGCTTTGTGGAAATTAGATGAGGGCCGGAATGATTCAGGAGAGTCAGTATCTATGGCAAAAGCTGTAGCAAGTCAGGGATATCCTCTAAGTGCTCAAGACGCACATCATGTACATGCTGGCACTGGTGCTGACATGGCCTATGGAATGTACCTATACACCAAAAAATCAAAAAATCTTCACAGCTATCTTGGAGATGCTTCCCATCACAAATCAAGAATTGCCCAGCTTCTAAATTTGTAAATTAGAGGACCCACTGTGATGTTCTTAATCAAGAAACCACGGTGGGTCTTGTTTCTTGTGACAGGATGCTGGAGTTTCTGGTATATTAATCTGAAAGAGTTTTCTTAACAGGGGAAAAATGAGCAACAGATTAGATGACGAATTAGATCAGATCCTAAGAAATGCAGGTTACGAAGACAGTGAAGTTCAGGATGAGCCGAAAAATAATCCGACAAACTACATCCCAAAGATCACTTCTCGTTATTTAATACCAATAACATGCTTGCTTCTATCTTTCTTTATAATACAAGTAGTTATCCCCACAAGTTTTGTGAATAAAGTAATATTTTGGGGACTTCTGATTGTTTTTGTTGTCTTGTTCAGTGCATATTTATTAGAGTCTAAAACTTCTGAATTTCAACCAAAATGGAGAGGGAAGCCTGTAGAAAATGTTAAGAATAAAGGACTTATGAATAGGTTTATCGATTTTTTCAGGTCTTGAAAATCTTTAAACTATAATTCCGGTACTGATTCTACATAAATAGAATTTGTTTTGATAATTAAGTATACATCCTCTCCAATATTCAATCCGAGTTTATTTGAAGATTCGTGTGTGATTTCAGACATAATTGAAACCCCATTCGACTCAGCAAGAACGAGAACTGATGTATCCAACGATTTCATATCAGTAATAGATGCATTTATTATATTCCTAGCACTTATTCCTTCAACAGGCTTATTAGCTAAAATAACATCCTTAGCGTGTATAGATATGTTAACAACAGATCCTTCAGGCTGATCAATCAACGGTGTCCATAAAATTAAACCATTTACTGAACTCTTAGTAATACCATTTGAGATAATATTTTCTAACACATTTACTTTTAAAACAGTTTGTAATTCTTCATCATCAAAATATTCTTTGTCTTCTAGTTCCCAAAATAATTTCATTAGTTCACCATATCTAGTAGTTTTCCCAGATTTCATAAATAATATATAGTCGGCAAATGTTAAAATTTCAGAAAATGAATGCGTGACATATATAATCGGTATATGAAATTGCCTATTCACATCTTGTAAAGTTTTGAGAATATGGTTTCTAGAAAAATTATCGACTGAAACCAGCGGTTCATCTAATAAAAGTATCTCTGGAAAACTGCATAACGTTCTAGCAAGAGCAACTCTTTGCTTTTCACCCCCTGATAAGTTTTTAACATCACGATCAACAAGATGGCCAAGGTTAAGTAAATCAACCAACCATTTTGGATCAATACTCATAGTTTCATCTTTTAATTTATTGTATCCATAATAAATATTCTCATTCACATTCAAATGAGGAAAAAGTGATGAATCTTGCATAACATAACCTATACTACGTTTTTCAGGAGGGATATCTATTTTAAAATCAGAAGAGAATAAAACAGTGTCAAAGGATTTAACCAAACCCGAATCTGGTTTAAATTTACCTGAAATGCAATTAAGTAATGTGGTTTTTCCTGTTCCAGAAGGTGCAAATATCGCACTTATTCCTCGTTTAAATTGAACATTAGCCTTAAGTTCAAAATTTTCAAATTTTTTTATTAGGGAAACTTCTAAAATGTTATCAATAATTTCCATGAATCAACCCAATTAATGATTTATTAATTTTCTATGAACTATTAAAACAAAAAAAGCAAGCACAACAGACAATAATATATACCTAAGAGCAGATTGATCATCGCCAGTCTGCAAACTTGTGAAAATCGCCAAAGGCAAAGTTTGAGTTTTTCCCGGGATATTCCCGGCCACCACAATCGTAGCACCAAATTCACCAATTGCTCGACCAAAAGCAAGAATTATACCTGCATATATACCTTTGCGAGAAAGTGGCAGGGTAATTTTAAAAAAAGTTAACCAATATCCAGTGCCTAAACTTCTAGAAACAAACTCTAAATTCTTATCCACACTCGAAAATGCCACTTCAATCGAACGTATCATTATAGGTAATGATACAATGCCAGCAGCCAATGAAGCCGCAATCCATGTAAATAATATATCCATTTTCCCAATACCAAACCATCTATCAAGTATTGATCCATCACTAAATAGAAACAACAATGCGTATCCGGTAACTACTGGAGGTAGAACTAAAGGCAAGCTTAAAAATGTATCAAACAATGATTTTCCAAAGAATTCTTTTCTGGAAAGAATCCAGCCTGCAAATAATGCGAATGGAAGACAAACAAGAACTCCCACTCCTGCAACTTGCAAGGATAAAATGAAAATTTGGATCTCTTCACTATATAACAACGTTATACCTTCATTTTTGAATAAAACTTATGGAACCATCGTTAATTAAAATCTTCACTTACTATAAAACCATATTTTGAAAATATTTTTGAGGATTGCTTAGACTTAAAAACCTCGATCATTTTTTTTACAGAATATTTTTTACTGGAAGTATCCAATATGCTCACGGGATAACGAATTGGCAAGTGAGATTCCTCAGGTATTAAATACAAAAGTTCCAGATCGGCATTAATTACATCCGTTTTATACACTATCCCAACATCAGCATTACCACTTATAACATATTGCAGTGTATCTCTAACATTCATTCCGTAAATCAATCTATCTTTCAAAAAAGGTTGTAATTGATAATAATCAAAAAATTGTTGTGCATATAAACCAGATGGTGCAAACCTAGGGTCAGTAACAGCAATTCGTCTAATTGCCTTATTATTTAAACTTGAATGATCTGATATTTTATATTGGTTTTTTTTTCCAACAATTGCCAATCTATTAGAAATCAAATTAAATCTTGACGATTGATAGTTGGTTTGGTTTCTATCAAGAACAATAATAGGGTCAGACCCTGCAGCTATAAATATATCTGGCTTAGCACCTCGAACAATTTGATTTGCTAAAAAACCAGAGCCACCATAACTTATTAAAACATCATCAAAGGTTGAACCTGAAGAAGAACTCACTTCATTTAATGCATTCATCATGCTTGAAGGGGCAAATATTACAATCGACTTATCGCTATTAAAACTACATCCTGCCAGTAGAATTCCGTTACCAAGAATTAATATGAATATTAGTCTTGCAAAACTATACATACTAGGACCTCAACAATATCGAGGCTGGATACTCAAACCCTTTTAACGGAGGGATTGTTTTACCCACCTAGATTTCGAGGGGCATTGTCAGTTGCTTCCTTTAATTCATCAAGGTCTTTTCCAACAAAAAAATCATAATTAAGCTTTGTAAAGCTCTCTTCTCCACCAGGAACGTCATCTTCGGCATAAATAGCTGTTACCGGACAAACAGGTTCACAAGCAGCACAATCAATACACTCATCAGGATTAATAAACATCTGATTGTCATCTTCTGTTGTATAAATACAATCAACAGGACACACATCTATACATGCACCATCCTTAAGCCCCACACAAGGAGATGTTATTATATAGGTCATATTTTGAGCCCCCATTCCTAAGTAATTAAAATGATTATTAAAGCACATTAACACAGGATTACATAGTTTACCACAAGTACAAAATTAATAAACTTATTAATTTTTAAAAACTTATAAATTGTTGGCGTTTTCTAACTGATAAAGAAACAAACGTTTCAGTGCGCCTAACTCCAGGTATTACACCAACTCTAGTCTTAAGGAAATCTCCTAAATCCCCTGGAGAAGGCAAAATTACCCAAGCAAACATATCAAATGAACCCGTAGTTACTGATACCCAAGATGACTCCTCTAAATCCATCAGATGACTTGATACTAAATCAAACTTATCTGGATCTACTTGTACACCTATTAATGCCTCAGTTTCAAACCCTAAAGCTTCCGGATCCGGAATAACACTAAAACGTATAACTCCATCATTTATTAGTCTCTTCAAACGCCGTCGAATAGTTCCTTCACTAACACGAATAATTCTTGCGAGTTGAGAATTTGAAGCACGTCCATCTGATTGCAAAGCTTTTACCAATTTTCTATCTAATTCGTCCATAAAAACACCTAAACAATTATTAATTTATTCGGGACCGACGATTGTTTACAAAATCAACAACTAGATATTCACCTAGTTTTTCTGGAGTAGAATAGAATGCTCTTCCTTGATTCATTTTAGTTAGCTTCTCAACAAAATTAATTAAATATTGACTTGCTTCCAACATAAAAGTATTAATCGTTATTCTTTCTCGAGTACAGAGGTTAACTTGATTAAGAGTTTCTCGAATTGTTTTTGGATGAGGGGGGTAATCAAAAAAAGAATAATTACCTTCCAAATGTGAAGTGGGTTCTCCATCTGTAATCATAAGAATTTGTTTATTGCTTCCTTTATGTTTTTTCAGCAATTTTCGAGCAAGCATAAATGCGTGATGCATATTTGTTCCTGATGTAGTAAAATTCCAACTCAACATTGGAACTTCTGTTTCTTTAATTTCAATAGCATAATCAGAAAAACCCACAATATATACGAGATCACGGGGAAACATACCTCTAATCAATGCAGATAAGGCCAAGGTTGCTTTTTTTGCAGCTTTGAAACTACCAAAATATCCCATTGATCTACTTTGATCTATTAAAATCACTGTAGCTGATTTAACAGAATCTTCTCGCTGGATAATTTCAAAATCATCAGAAATTAGTTTAATTGGAATTGAAACTTGATCACGATTTAATGCATTTCTTAAGGTTTTTGATATATCAAGGTCTAATGACTCTCCAAATGTAAATGGTTTAGTATAATCAGATGCTTCACCTATCCTTCCGTGCTCCAATAAATCATGACTACCGAAAGTGTCACGATTCATGTTTCCAAAAACATCTTTCAATGAGTTCTGAGCTATCTTTCTTATTCCTCTAGGGGTTAATTTCAATTCACCGTCCACAATTTGAGCATATCCCAATTTTTCAAGTAATGAAGCAATCTCATCCAAATTGCTAATCTCTTCCTTAAAATCAAAGCCCATTATTCTTTCAATACTTTCAAAATCTAAACCATCAAGTGAACCCGAATCTAAAGCAGACTGAAGCTGATTCTCAAGATCATGCAAAAGTTCAATCTGCCGCAATGGATCAAAATTTTCTGAGTCCATTTCACCTGAAAAATAGTTTTCATCTCTACCTTGAGTACCGTTGGTATCTCTTTGCAAAGCATCAGAAACATCATTACCAAAAACCGATGAGATAACGTCAATTGCCTGCTGCCATTGTGAACGGGGCATTATAGAACTTAATCGAGTCATATTATTTAAAACTTCAGATGCTTTCCCTTCATAACTAGGAAATCCTTCCTGAGATGCTTGTCCGTTTTCATTTCCGTTTTCATTTCCGTTTTCATTTCCGTTTTCATTTCCGTTTTCATTAAAATTATTGGAACTATCATCACCAGAAATTGATGAGTCATCTGAGTGAATTAGTGAAGAATTTTCCTTAATTTTTTGTTGAAACATATCCAAAATTTTTTGTTGCAAATCTTGCAAAGCTTTTAATAATTGATCGAAAGCTTTAGATGCAATTTCATCCAAAAAATCATACTTATATAAGTCGTCAATTTTTCCAGAAATCGTTTCAGGAAGATTTTCCAGAAATTGTTTTCTCTGATCCATCTGATCTATTTGATTTTGATTAGAATCGCCATTACTGGATTCACTACCATTAAAAAGATCTTCATACTCATAAATTTCCTTTTGATCGTTAATAAAGTTCAATTCCTTATTGAGAATTTCATTTATTTTTTCATTCAAACTATTTCTAATTTCTTCCATCTCATATGGATTGATCATCTGTTCCTTCCGTTTACGAACCTGATCAATCATCTGACGTAAACCACGGGCATCCGTGCCATCAGGAAATCTCATCCCGTTGTTCATAAGATTTCTCAAAGAACGTTCAATGTTTCCATTTTCAAGTATCTGATCATATATCGCATCAAGAATTGATTCTTCGTCCAGAACCAAATCTGATATTCTTTCATTCCATTTTGAATATATAAATCGCTCTATCAATACGCTCTCCTGACAACGCCTAACAATAATTACGCTAAGTAACAGAAGATTGTCAATGAATAAATATATATTCCAATCAACCATCCAATATATTTCATCGCTTGCGATGAAATATATTGGATGGTTATACTTATAAACGAATTAAAAAATATATGGATTAAATTGATACAATGGAATTAGAACCAATCATAGGTTTAGAGGTACATACTCAATTGCTTACGAAAAGCAAAATGTTCTGCTTATGCGATGCAAACTATCAGATTGCTGAGCCAAATTCTAAGGTATGCCCAGTCTGCATGGCATTGCCAGGATCACTACCAGTAATAAACAGACAGGCAATTGAATTTGTAATTATGACTGGCTTAGCATTAAATTGTTCAATAAACGAGTTCACACAATTTGACCGAAAAAATTATGCATACCCTGACCTAGTTAAAGGCTATCAAATCTCTCAATATGACTTCCCTGTTGCCTACGAAGGTTTTCTTGAAATAGAAACAGATGATCAGCCCCATAGAATAGGAATTACCCGAGCCCACCTTGAAGAAGACGTTGCAAAAATGCAACACAATAATGACTCTACTAATGGTCACACGTTAATTGACTTGAATAGATGTGGAATTCCACTAATGGAAATCGTAAGTGAACCTGAGATATCCTCCCCTGAACAAGCTCGCGAATATTTGATAAAACTTCAAAATATAGTGAGATACCTAGAAGTCAGCACCGGCGACATGGAAGAAGGAAGTTTTCGTTGTGACGCAAATATTTCTTTAAGACCAAAGGGTTCAAAAACACTAGGTACAAAAGTTGAAATTAAAAACATGAACAGCTTTCGTTCAATACACAAAGCATTAACTTTTGAAATTAAAAGACAAACCATTGCTATAAATAATAATGAGGTAATCATTCAGGAAACTCGCGGATGGGATGAAGAGAAGGAAATAACCTTCTCGCAAAGATCAAAAGAGTTTGCTCATGATTATAGATATTTTCCTGAACCTGATCTTAAACCGATAAAAATATCTAAAGAGCACATAGAAAACCTTAAGTCATCATTACCGGAAATGCCACAAGAGCGTAGGGATAGACTTATTAAGAACTACAATCTCAGTGAATACAACGCTAAATTAATTACGAGCAACAAGGCTACTGCAGATTATTTTGAGGCTTGTTTGACATCTCATAGCTCAAAAAGCTCACAACAAATTGAAATCGCAAAATCAATTGCTAATTGGATTAACACTGAGTTGGCAAAACTTTTAAATCAAACAAACACCCCTATTGAAAATATCAAGATTTCACCAAAATCACTTATTAATTTACTAAATTTGATTGAAAAAGGTACAATAAATTCAACACAAGGGAAACAAGTCCTTGAAAAAATGTTTGATACTGGAAAATCTTCAGAACAAATTGTAGAAGAGGAAAATTTCTCTCAAATCAGTGACCTAGATTCAATCCGATCAATAGTAAAAGATATAATTGTTCAACATCCCGATCCAGTACAGGATTATGCAAATGGCAAAGAAAATGCTATAGGATTTTTAGTTGGTCAAGTTATGAAAACTAGCAAAGGGAAGGCAGATCCAAAAATATCAAAATCTCTGTTAATCGAAGAAATTCTTTCCGGTACAAAATAGGAGCTACCTAATGTCAGTATACTTACACATATCTCAAATAATAGTCTCTGTAATGCTTATAGGAGTTATATTGCTTCAAACCAGAGGAGAGGGTTCCGGAATGTTCGGAGCTGGTGGAGGCAATTTTCGTGTAAGAACTGGTATAGACCTACTTTTATTTCGATTGACTATTGCATTAACAATCATATTCATTGTTCTCTCCGTGATTGCGGTTCGCCTGTCTTCATTTTAGTGCCCTTATGACATCAAATATTAATCAACCGATTTTCTCCATATAAGAAAATATTTGGTCAACTATGCCGTCCGTGCCTGCAATGACACCATTTTGCAAGGTATTATGTGAATTAAAATTTAATTCACATCTATCGAGGTCTTTTACACTCCCACCAAGTATTTCAATTAAATGTACACCAGCTGCAATATCCCACTCATTTTTTGGTGAAAGACTTATAGCAGCATCCACATATCCAGCAGCAACCAATGCTAACTTGTAAGCTATTGAACCTATAGCAACAAGCCGGAAAGGAGCATTTTCTAATAAGTGTCCATACCCTTGCCATAAATCTGAACGAGAAATTGCAACGGTTGCCTCTGAAAGATTAGTGCATTTAGATAGAAATATCGGTTGACCATTCAGAGTTGGAGCAACGTCTTTAGATCCTAAAAATAAACTTCTTGTACTTGGATTGAGAATGCCTGCCGCTATCAGTGATCCATTATCAAAAAGTCCAATTGAAACTACCCACTCAGGCATTCCGTATATCAGACCTCTTGTGCCATCAATTGGATCCACTATCCAAACTTTACTTTTTTCTAATCTGATGAGATCGTCAAAAGTTTCTTCTGATAACCATCCCTCATTACCTTCAGGAAGATTTTTTTGTAAAAAATCATTAATCATATGATCAGCATCAGTGACAGGAGTTCCCTTACTAGATTGGTATACAGAAATTTTCTTTGATCCTAAATTATCAATTAAATCTTGAACATCTTCTAGGACAGATTTTATGCGTTCTAAATCTCTCATATAAATAATCACTTTTTAAATTTAATGAACAATTTTATCAGTATTAAAATTATTTCCAGGATCGATCATATATTTAATTTCTTTTAATAAATTATTCGTAGATCTCAGTTCTCTTGAAATTAAATGTCTTAATTTCAATCCTATCCCATGACAATACTCCATAGAGCCACCCATATCTTGAGCAATACTGAGAAGTTCATCAACTAGAATAGGAAATTTATTCATTTCTCCATCAACTGTTATATTGTCATCTGAAAACATAAATGAAAAATAATCTGGACGTCCCCATAATGACCATTCGCGAATTATCACATCTTGTTTCTCAAGAGTTTTTTTGGCAAATGTATAATAATCAATCACTTTCGACACTGGGATTGTTACATGAAGATAGTCACCAAACCAAGTATTTTGTTGGGGTTGCGTAGTATCACGAAATTTATATCTAATTGCCGAATCATGGCGATGCTCCCAGAATTCTTTCCCAATTGAATTGGGAAGTTTTAATCCCCCAGCATTTTTTACGATTTTATGAGTTCGAGTCAACTCAGCCATAACTTGTTCATTAAAACCCATAAAACCTACATGCAGAATTGTTCTTCGAGAATTCTCAATCGGATCGAATTCTTCGGCAAAATCCATAACTGCAGGAAATAAAGAAATATCATACATATTTTTGATGGCTTCAAATCCATGAATGAAACCATCAAATTCATAGCTACGTATCTCAAATATTTCAGGTAGAGGAGGGGTATGAATCTTTGCTTTCGTTATTAAACCCAAGCTTCCTTCACTACCAACAAAAAGATTAGATAGATTTGGACCTGAAGATTTTAACAGTCCCTTAGTTTCTATTATTTCTCCATCTGGAAGTACAACTTCTAATCCCAATACTTGCTCACCCATGCTACCAAATTTACCTGCGAGATATCCCATGCCATTAGTAGATATAGCTCCACCCACACTTGCTATCGGTCTGCTCCAGGGATCATGACCAAGCATCAATCCATGATTCCTTAGCTTTTCATCAAATGTATCTAAAATCATTCCTGATCCAACAATTCCTATTTGACTGTCAAAATCTGCATTGAAATAAGAATTCATATTTGCTGTTGAAATAACAATCCCACCGTGTGTAGTGATAGCAGCACCCATAACGCCTGTTCCAGATCCAAAAGGTGTAACTGGAATAGCATTTTTACAAGCATAAGAAACAACTTTCGAAACCATTTCTGTGTCATGTGGAAAAACAACAACATCAGGATTAGGAAACTTCGTGAGGTCTAAATTAAAAGCTCTAAATTTGCCTAGAGCATCTTTTGAATGTTTTTTCAGAATATCTTCTTCAATAGAAATTTCAGATGGAGATAACATTTCATTTAAATCAGAAATCAATGAATTCATGAAGATTTTAATCGCCAGTCTGTTCCAGACTCGTTATCTTCTAGAATAAAGCCAATCTCAGTCAATGAGTCTCTTATATGATCAGCCATAGAAAAATTCTTATTTACTCTCATCTCTTTTCTGATTTCCAGCAACAACTCGACAAGAGGTTCAGTTAACCCTGAAACATTTTTCGATTCATCTTCAAGAGTAAGGCCAAATATTTCCGTCATCTTTTTCAGGTGTTCTTGCCCTTTGTTTATCGAATGATTTTCATCTCTGGATTTATTAATTTCTCGAACCAGATCAAACATTATTCCCAATGCTTTCGGGGTATTCAAATCTTCCTGCATAGCTTGGCAAAATCTTAAGAAGTATTCTGAGCCGTCAAATACAGAATTTAAATCGTCGGCATTTCTTAAGTTTAAAGCTCCTTTTATACGATCTAACGCTCTATCTTGTGCGAGTATCCCTTCATTAGAATATGCCAAAGGGCTCCTGTAATGAGAACTTAAAAAAAACAACCTTATCGTATCAGGATTTGAAAACTTTAAGGCCTCTTCTACCGTTACCAAATTCCCCAAAGATTTACTCATTTTACTTTCATGAATTTCCAAAAGACCATTATGCATCCAACATCTTACAAAAGGACTTTCACCACTGAAAGCCTCACTCTGAGCAATTTCATTTTCGTGGTGTGGAAATATTAAATCTTGTCCTCCCCCATGAATATCAATTTTACTGCCTAAATATTTTAAAGACATTGCACTGCATTCTATATGCCATCCTGGACGTCCATTTCCCCAAGGGCTTTCCCAAGATGGTTCACCCGGTTTTGCCTCTTTCCATAAAACAAAGTCCATAGGGTGTTCTTTATTTATTCCTGGATCAATCCTTGCACCTGCGTTCATCCCTTCTAGGGTTCTTTTTCCTAGCCTTCCATAATTCGAAAAATTTCTTACTCGGTAGTAAACATCACCACCTGAATCATAGGCATATTCCTTTTCAATTAATCCACTTATCATTTCAATAATTGCAGGAATCTCTTCAGTAGCACGGGGATAATAATTTGCTCGAGCAATATTCAACCTATCCATAACATCAAAGTATTCAGCAATTCGTCGCTCGGCAATTTCTTTTACTGAAGTACCCTCATCGTTTGCAGCTGCGATTAATTTATCATCTATATCTGTAAAATTTTGAACATGCTGTACTGTGAATCCGGAAAATTCCAAAAACCGTCTGAGAGTATCAAAATAAACATAACTCATAGCATGGCCAACATGGCTTGAAGAATAGGGAGTAACACCACAAACATACATAGAAATGGGTTCTAGCGTAGAATCGAAACTAACAACATCTCCCGATAGAGTATTATAAAGCTTCATTATTCTCCTCAATTAATATAACCGCTAACGATGCTATCCCTTCGCCAGAACCAATTACTCCAAGTTTATCATTTGTTTTAGATTTTATATTGACCTGATCATGTTTCAGGCTGAATAAATCAGCTATCGATAAACGAATTGTATTCATATGTTTCTTAAGTTTAGGTTCTTCAGCAATTATTGTAGCATCTAGGTTTACGATGCTCCATTTTTTATTTACAAGTTCTACAATTTTTCTCACAAAATTTTTACTTTCAACATCTTTGTATCGGGAATCAGAAGATGGAAAATATTCTCCTAAATCTCCTAGGCCACTTGCTCCAAGGATTGCATCACAAATAGCGTGGAGAACAACATCACCATCGCTATGACCTAAAAGTCCTTTTTGATATTCAATTTGAACACCACCAAGAAACAACGGCCTATTTTCAACTAATCTATGAATGTCGTACCCAAATCCAACCCTCATTAAATTTTCCCTTGTATTCTGTTCATAATGATTGATTCAGCAATTACTAAATCTTCAGGATATGTAATTTTTGGGTTTAAGTCCGGATTTCTCAAAATTTTTACTTTATTAGAAGAAAGCTCAAGTAAAGTAGCCTCATCTGTAAACATCCCAGAATGAGAAAATTTACCATACGCAGACTTTAAAAGATCCATTCTGAAAACCTGTGGCGTTTGTGCTAAAACCAAAGAATCGCGATTCAATGTTTCTACAATCTCATCCTTTGAATCGATCCTTTTCACTGTGTCAGTAGTATTTCCCACAGGTATTGCTGCTCCAACATCTTTCGCTTTTTTAATTACATTTTTTAATAAATCCATAGTTATACATGGTCGGGCTGCATCATGTATGACAACCCAATCAACATTACAGAGAGCTTGAATACCGATCCAAACAGAATCCATCCGATGAAGACCACCTTTCATAACCTTCCAATTAGAAGGCCAAGTAGATTCGGAATCTAAAAGTCTCTTCCCATATTCAATATTTTCATTTGAAAGTACCAAAACTAGTTCATCAATTTTTTTATACTTGGCCATAATATCCAAGGAATAAGCAAGAACAGGTCGATCAATTATTCTGGAAAATATTTTATCTATTCCGTGCATCCTGTTGCTACTTCCTGCACCAACGATTATTGCTCCTAACTTGCCATTTATCATTTAAGCTCCAATATTCCTCTCTTGAATACTTAAAGCATATAAATAATCTTCAGGAGTATTAATATCGACTCTAACAATTGGATCATCTACTTTCATAACATTAATGCGATGCAAGTATTTTTTTACGACACTTCGAATCCCGTGGCTTTTTTCATCAATTTTGGAAATTTCTTCAAATAATATTTTGTCAAAGATTAATGGATGACCACCTCTACCTTGATAACTTGGATGAGTTATCATTGCTTCTGAGTTTCTATGTAAATTCAGTAAATCACGAATTAAATTCGATGGTCTGGGCTGATCGACAGCCAAAAGAATCAAAGTGTCAGCGTCAACAGAAACATTTTCAAGACCCTTGATTATAGAAGTGGTTTTCCCCCTCCAATAATCAGGATTTTCTATAATGTGCAGTTTCCCTGAATGATTGTTCAATACTGAAAGAAATTCACTAACGTAATGCCCTAATACTACAATTATTTCAGATACACCCGCATCTTGAAGGGAACTTATTTGGCTTTCTATCAAAGTATGCCCACCCCAATCAAGTAATCCCTTTGGGGTATGCATGCGAGAAGATTCTCCAGCTGCTAACAGAATTCCGGAAACGTTACCCATATTACCTCATCGTACTAACGCTTGATGGAATCCTCCAACCGGGTTTTGAGGTTTTAAAGCTTTTTCCTTTGCCTTCTTAAACAAGCGATCACTCATTTTCATCGGACTTCCATCGCCACCAAATCGAAACATTTGAATTTCAGATAGTATACTAAGAGCAATCTCTTCAGGAGTTCGACCACCGATGCTAAGCCCGACAGGTGCACGAACTGATTTAATGCGTTCTTCAGAAATTCCTTTGCGAAATAACTCTTCAAAAATCATTAAGCTTTTTCGTTTACTTCCTAACAATCCAACATAACGAGCATCCGTTTTTACTGCAACTTCAGTAGCTAAGTCATCATATTGGTGTCCGCGCGTAGCAATAATGATGAAACTATTAGAATTAATCGATACTTTATTAACCCAATTTCCATAGGAGCTAACAATGGTTTCTTCTGCCATAGGAAACCGATCTTTGTTCGAAAATTCTTTTCTGTCGTCAACCACATAAACTTGAAAACCGAAAGGAATCGACAAGTCTGCTAACGCTTTTGATATGTGCCCTCCACCAAGAAGAAAAAGTTGAGGAGGAGTAGTGAATGCTTCAATGAACACTTCAATACCTTTACCAATTTTTAAGATTGTATTTTTCCCATGAACCATTAGATCATTTGAAACACTAAGGAGTGCATTATCAATATCAGCATCTCCTAAGCTTTCACTGAGTGTACTATCTGCATATATAAAAACTCGTGATCCGGTTCGAATCGAAGAATTTCGAGGAGCTTTGGTAACTGAAGCCATTGCAATTGCAGATCCTCCTTCATAGGCATCTACAATCTTTTCTAAATCTTCAATTATTGCATCCGGCTTAATTGGATCGAGAAGAAAATACATTGTGCCACCACAAACTAACCCATCTCGAGCAGCAATATCTTCGTTAAGAAAATAATTTTTATACTGAGCAGGCCCTCCACTCTGAAGAAGTTCTTTTGCAGCAAACCATATATCTCCTTCTACACATCCGCCTCCTAAGGTTCCCACTCCACTACCATCTTGACGAACAAGTAATTTAGCACCAGGTTTTTGAGGTGTAGATCCTTTGGTCCCCACTACAGTAGCGATAACACAATTTTGATCTTTTTTTAAAACTTCAAGTGTTTCCTTATATACTTCATACATAAGTTTGATTCTCCAAAATACAACTATTCATTATAATCTCTTGTCCATTAAGTACATTTTAACATGTAAGTAAAGTTTTTCCCCAATAATATAAAGTCATAATATAGTATAATCAACAGAACTACATTTTCGGAGGGGATTATGTCAGCAAAAGAGACGCGAATTGAACGTGATTCTATGGGTGAAATGGAGGTTCCAATTTCTGCTTACTATGGAGCATCAACAATGCGAGCAGTACTAAATTTTCCTATAAGCATTTTGCGATTCTCCAGAGAATTTATTCAAGCTCTAGCGGTAATAAAAGGTTCAGCTGCTTCAACTAACATTGAATTAGGTATTCTTGATGCAAATATAGGTAATGCAATAAATCAAGCTGCTAAAGAAGTATCAGAAGGAAGATTTGATACTGAGTTCGTTTTGGACATTTTTCAGACAGGTTCAGGAACTTCAACCAATACAAATGCTAACGAAGTAATTGCAAATCGAGCTACTGAAATATTAGGTGGAGATCGAGGTGCACGACTTGTTCATCCAAATGACCATGTTAATCTGTGCCAATCATCCAATGATGTAATCCCCAGTGCAATACATATAGCTGCAATAACATCAATACAAACTCAACTTATTCCTTCATTAACAGAATTAAAAACCCAGCTTCTAAAAAAATCAGAGGAATTTTGGCCAATAGTAAAAACTGGAAGAACTCATCTACAAGACGCCACTCCGATTAGACTTGGACAGGAATTTCTTGGGTATGCTGGACAAATAGAACGTGGAATTACAAGAGCTAATCATGCTGTTAAAGAACTTTCAGAAATTGCACTGGGAGGAACTGCGGTTGGCACAGGAGTAAATTCTCACCCACAATTTTCTAACTTAACATGCGAAAAAATCAGCTCCGCTTTAGATATATCAGTTCATGAAACTGACAATCATTTTCAAGCACAAAACACAATCGACTCCCTTGTAGAAGCAAGTGGATCATTACGAACTATAGCTATAAGCATGAATAAAATAGCCAATGATATTCGATTCTTAGGTTCAGGACCCAGAGCTGGTCTAGCAGAAATAACTCTGCCTGAAGTGCAACCTGGAAGTTCAATCATGCCCGGAAAAGTAAATCCAGTTATTGCTGAATCGTTGATTCAAGTAGTTGCTCATGTAATAGGGAATGATAATACTATTATGTTATCAGGACATGGTGGTTATTTTGAGCTCAATATGATGTTTCCAGTAGCTGCACATAATATACTTGAGTCCATTTTTCTGCTTGCTACATCTGCGAATAATTTTTCAGAACAGTGTGTGAAAGGAATACAAGCAACTGGACAAGGACCAGAAAGTGTCGAAAAGGGATTAATGTTAGGAACCGTATTAACTCCAGCAGTTGGATATGATAAAGCCGCTTCAATTGCAAAAGAAGCAGCGGCTACAAATAGGACTATTCGAGAAGTAGCAAAAGAAACAACAGACTTATCAGATTCCGAAATAGACAAACTTCTTAATGCAGAAAAAATGACTGAACCCGGGTTATAGTTCTTAAATTACGAGATATTATCAATTTAAAGAGTTACCTACTGAGATTTTGGTGCCAAGATCCAAATTTAGTAATATCTCGTAATTTTATTTTTCTTCCAAGCATTTTCTCTTGATACCATTTATATCTTCTAGATAGATAAAAAGGATCAAACTTAACTATCAATAAAAACCGTATTAATCCTACTAAAGAATCAATTAAAAGAAACATCGATCCTATGAAGGAAACTCCGTAATTCAATATTCTCAAAATCATCCACCACCCACTGGTTGAACAATATCCAGAACATCCCCATCATTTACAACAATTGAATCAAATTGTTCTTTGGCAACCACTTCTCCGTTATGAGCAATTGCTAAATGAGATAAATCTTCAATTCCTAAATAGTCCTTTAAAATATACATTAAATAAGTGTCTTCATCGAATATATGTATCTGAGCATTTATTCCAACTCTAATCATCCCGTATTCCTATTCAACCGTAAGTTTAGTATTATTTATTAGTTCTGATAGTATATGTGACTCGCCATAAGGATCACTGCTCCCCATTATGGCCGATATTACTGCTGCACCCATAGCTCCAGAATGAACAACGTCTGCAACATTATATTGATTAATACCACCAATAGCTATTACAGGAAGATCAATTACACTACATGTTCGTTGGATTTCCCCAATACCTATTCCAGCAAAATCTGGATGTGAACGACTCTGAAAAATTGTACCTAGCAATATCAAATCAGCACCGTCTCTTTGGGCTGTCAAAGCCTCTTCAGTACTATGAACAGACTTGCCAATCCATACATCAGTACCCACCATCATTCTTACCACATTCGTAGGAAGTCCAGTGCTTCCAAGTTGAACCCCATCAGCTTGACAAGCAATAGCTAAATCAACTCTGTCATTAATAAAAAATAATGCTTTATTTTTTGTTACCTCACGTATTTTCATGGCTAAGTCATACAATTTTGACGTTGATAAATTTCTTTCACGAAGATGAACCATGTTTACCCCACCATCAATTGCCATAGTTATTTGATCGATGACAGAAAGGGATGAGTTAATAGAAGAATCCGTTATCACTGCTAAAAATTTGGTTGATTTGGAAATCATGATTCACCTAATTAATTACCTGAGCAGTAGGGTCTTGAGGACTACTAGGAGTTGCATAATCTTTCATGGGAATTCTTCCAGATAAAAAGGATTTGCGTCCTGCTTGAACAGCTAAATTAAACCCCTCTGCCATTAAACCAGGATCATTTGCTTGAGCTATCGCAGTATTTACTAAGACAGCAGATGCTCCCATTTCTAAAGCCTGCGCCGCATCTGATGGAACCCCTAAACCTGCATCAATGATCACTGGAACATTTGCCTGGGAAATAATTATTTCAATTTCTTCCTTAGTATGAATCCCCTTGCCTGATCCTATCGCTGATCCAAGAGGCATTACGGCAGAACATCCAACATCTTGCAATCTTGATGCTAGTACAGGGTCTGCATGCATATACGGAAGAACAATAAATCCATCTTTTACCAAAATTTCAGCAGCTTGAAGAGTTCCTATAGGGTCAGGTAAAAGATATTTTGAGTCTGGAATCACTTCAAGTTTTACCAAGTTGGAATGAGTTATTTCTCTACCGAGTTTTGCTGCCAAAACTGCCTCATCTGCTGTCTTGCTTCCAGCTGTATTTGGTAAAACTACAAATTTTTTCCAGTCAATAACATCTAAAATTGTCTTAACATTTGGGTTATCAAGAGGAAGTCGTTTAATAGCAACTGTGACAATTTCCGTTGCTGATCGATGTAATGCATCAATCATTTCCTGGTCAGTTCTATAGCGGCCAGTGCCAATGAGTAATCGAGATTTATACTCTTTTCCAGCAATTACTAAGGAATCAACCATTAAATACTCCTCTAATTACTCGATGTATCAAAATTAATCCATTTATCTTCGCATCCTATAGAGAAAAAGGATTTGAATCAATATACTTGTCACCTAAGATTGTTCCTGTCAGACTTTATATTACATGTCATAATTAAATTTCCACAAGAAATCCAATGAAATGTAGATTGAGAAAGAAAAAATGAAATTTCCAAATGCAATAGTTTTTGATTTCGATGGGGTTATCCTTGAATCGACCGAAATTAAAACCCAAGCTTTTGTAGATATCTTTTCGGACGAAACAGATCACCTTGATTCAATCATTAGACATCATTTAGAGAACATGGGAATTTCTCGACATGAAAAATTTCGTTATATCTATAAAAACATTCTTAAGAGGGAATTAACACAAGATCATTCTGAAAAACTTGCTCAAATGTTTGCACTATCTGTATGGAAAAATATATTGGATTGCCCAGAAGTTCCAGGAATAATAGATTTTCTTAAGATGCATTCTAAAAATTGTTTGTTTTTTATTGCCTCTGGAACCCCTGAAGAGGAACTAAAAGAGGTTGTTAAACAAAGACGCTTAGATAATTATTTTGTTGGAGTATATGGATCTCCAAGATTAAAACCAGAAATAATTCACGATATTATACAAAAATGGAATTTAAAAATAAATGAAATGCTTTTTATTGGTGATGCTCTAACTGATCTTAATGCAGCAAGAGAATGCAACATATCATTCGTAGGAAGAATAGCTCCCACTGGAAACAATTTTACGAATGAAGATGTAATAACTATAGATGATTTTCGTGAACTTCCCAGTTTTCTTAACAGTTCTGCATCTTGAAACCTAATATAGCTAATGCTAAGCTTGTCTAATATTCGTTTAAAGTTAAAACCATAACTCATTGTGAGGTGAACCAATGCAAAAAATCCGAGTGCTTTCTTTCGACCAATCAGACTTTGTGCATTCTGATGAAACAGTCGAATTAGACCATATTTCATCTCGAACAAAATACACTCTTTTAGTAAAGGATCTAAACAATAATTCCAATGGACCCGGTACAACTGGAATAATGATTCCTTTGGATAATCTGCAAGATATTGATATCGGAAATGGTTATTTATCTCTCATTCTATCCAATGATTCAGAGTCACAACAATCATCAGTTATCCTTAATCTCTCTGAATACATAGAACAGTATAAAAACAAATAACAAATTACCATCATTTGAAACTGAGGAGTAAAAAGATGTCATCCAATATAAATGTTCCACCGGTACGAGTCGTTTTTGATGAGGACGACAGAAAAAATATTCTAAGTGAAATTGACGCAGTCCTTCAAAGTGGAATGGTAGCTGCAAGCACAAAAGTTAAGGAATTTGAGGAATTTTGGGCCGAATATTGTGGTTCGAAACATGCCATAGCTTGTTCTAATGGTGGAGCTGCTCTTGAAGTACTGATGAAAGCAATGGATATCAAAGGCAAGGATGTATTGGTTCCGACAAATACATTTGTCGCTACCGTAAACGCAGTTATTTTTGCTGGAGGCAATCCAATATTCCTTGATCTCGATCCAAACACAATGTGTGTCACATTGGAAGAAATAAAAAATAAAAAAACTGAATCAACTGTTGGAGTGCTTCCGGTTCATATAGGAGGAATTATTTCCCCCGAAATGGAAAATATTTCATCCTGGTGCAAAGAAAACAACTTGTGGCTTATAGAGGATGCTGCCCATGCTCACGGATCAGAATTTAATGGAAAACGTGCAGGTCAATTTGGACTTGCAGCAGCATATTCGTTTTTTGCAACAAAGGTAATTACTGCAGCTGAAGGGGGAATGATCGTATGTGATGACGATGGTCTTGCAGAAGCATGCAGAGGTTTAAGAGATTATGGTAAACGATCTCAATGGGAAACGGTTCATACATATTTGAGCTCTAATTATAGAATGAACGAAGTTACTGCAGTAATCGGTCATTATCAAGCAAAAAAATTAGATTCATTTCTGCAAGATAGAGACACTGTGGCTGACGAATACAAAAAACACTTGTCTGGCAAAATCGATCTTATAATGCCATCAGGACGATCAAGCTGGTACAAATTTATGGCTCTTCCTGAAATAGGAATTAGTCAAGACGATATTAGAACAAAATTAAAAGCGCGCAGTATAAGTCTAGCCGGAGGTGTTTACGATATTCCTGTGCACCTACAACCTGTATTTCAAGAAATGGGATCAGTCCCATCTTTACCGTTATCCGAGGATATATGCCCAAGACATATTTGCCTCCCAATATGGGTTGGAATGAGCAACGAACAGGTTGAGCATGTCATATCAAGTCTCATCGAAGTTCTAGAAGAATTAAAAACAGGTTAAAACTTAAATGTCAAATAAAACAATAGTAATAGCTGAAGCTGGTGAAAACCACTGTGGAAACATACAACTTGCATATGATTTAATTGACATGTCGGCTCGGGCAGGATGTGACTATGTTAAATTTCAACTCTATGATGCTGCAAAAGCATCCTCCTCTGATCCAGAAAAAGAATGGTTCAAGAAGGTAGAAGTTTCTGATGCAATGTGGAACGATTTAATCGATTACTCAAAAAAAGCTGGCATCCTACCATTAGCAACACCATGGGATAAGGAAAAAGCTGAAGTTATTCTCAAATCCGGTGCAACAGCCATTAAAATTGCCTCATTTCATATTGTTGACCTTGAATTGTTACAATTCGTAAATGCTAATTTCAATAGAGTATTTTTATCAACAGGAATGTCCTCGATTAATGAAATTGAAAGAGCTGTTGAAGCTTTAAAAGATGTCAAAGAACTATTCGTGCTTCATTGCGTATCTGAGTATCCTCTTCCACCTGAAAACGTGAATTTAAATATCATTTCAACATTACAGAATAAATTTCCAAATGTATCTGGTATAGGGTATTCAGACCATACCATCGGGATATTTGCTCCAGTTTTGGCAGTTTCTATGGGAGCTAAAGTAATCGAAAAACATATTACTACTGATAAAAATTTAGAAGGAACTGACCATATTTTATCTGCAGATGGAACCGAATTACCAGAAATGGTACGTCAAATACGATTGGCTGAAACCATGCTCGGTACAAACGAAAAACAACTCACAGCTTCTGAAAAAGAAAATCAGGAGTTTCTCCGAGAGCGTTTTCATAATGTGCCTACCTAGTAAAGAAATCAAAGAGTTTTGCAAGTGAGAAATGATTAGTGTAATTATATGCACATACAATTATGGACATTACTTGGATAGATGTTTACCAAGCATAATTAATCAATCCATCAACAACGATAATTTCGAAATTATCGTTGTTGATGATGGTTCTGAAGATAATACAAGAAAAGTACTTCAGAATTATACAAGCCAAATAAAAATCTTAACTCATCAAAAAAATTTTGGATTAGGAATATCGAGTAATACTGGTATCCTCAATTCTTCAGGAGAATATTTTATTAGAGTTGATGCTGACGATGAACTCCTACCTGGTGCTCTTCAAAATTTATCATTGTCACTCAATGATAATTCTATGGCTGCATTAGCATATGGTGATAGAATTAATTGTGATACTGAGGGAATAACTAAAAAGTTTAAGCATACACATGAAATGAATATTTACGATATAATTGCTCCTGGGGTTATGTTCCGCACAGCAAGAGTCATTGAAGTTGGACTATACAACAATGTCTACTGGGAAGAACATGATTTGATGGTACGACTATTGAAATATTGGCCAGCAATTTATCTTCCAGAAAATGTATATAAATACTATATTCATGGAAATAATATGACTTCAAACCCTGTTGCAAGAATTGAGGGCTGGAAAGCTTTAATTAATTCTTGGGGAATCGCAGAACTAAGAAAATGGGGACATGAGGACGAAATGGAATCAGTCTATAAACAAATGATGATGGAGTAGTGAAATATATGAACATAACGGTAACAGGTGGAAGTGGATTCATAGGTAGTCATGTAATTGACGCACTTAGAAATGAAGGGCATTCGGTAACCAATATAGATATGGTTGATAGAGGAAATGCTGACACCTTTGAAAAAGCAGACATTAGAGATGTTGATCAAATAACTGAGGTGCTTACAAGAAACAAAATTGAAGCAGTTTTTAATCTTGCTGCTGTTGCAAATGCTAGGCAAGCATTGGACGATCCTATTACTGCAGTAGACATGAATATCAAGGGGGCAGCTGTTGTTCTTGAAGCAGCTAGGCGTGCAAGTGTACAACGAGTTGTAATGGCAAGTACTGTATGGTATTTCAACGCTGTTGATCGAAGTATTCCTGAAAACCATACGGGGCCTAAAATACTTGATGAAACCTCTCAGATATTACCTGAAGGGGGCGGACACATTTATACAACATCGAAAATTGCTGCTGAGCTTTTGTGTCATGATTTTCAAAAACTATATGGACAAGAATTCACAATTCTCCGTTTTGGAATACCTTATGGGCCGAGAATGTGGCCGGGATTAGCTCTTCGTGCGTTTATGGATAACGTGTTTTCTGATAAGCCCATACAAATATTCGGGGACGGGAGTGCTTTAAGACGCTTTGTCTATGTTGAAGACATAGCCAAAGCACATTGTTTAGCATTATCAGATGCTGCAATTAATCAAACATATAACCTTGAAGGTGAACGAGACGTCACAATAAAAGAACTTGCGGAAACAGTTACCAAACATGCAGGAAAAGGAACGATTGAGTATGTCATCGATGCCTCAAGACGTGGTGAGCTTGTGATGGATAGTATTGAGATTTCGAACGCTAAAGCTGAACGTGATTTAGGTTGGAAACCAGAAACACAGCTTGACGAAGGGGTAAGAAGGGCCGTGAACTGGTATCAAAGTGAAGTGCTTAAACAATAATTTTTCTTTAACCAAAACAGAGGTCACATGGTGAAAGCCTTGGTTACAGGTGGTGCAGGATTCATTGGATCCAACGTAGTTGAATTATTAATTCAGGATGGTTGGGATGTTAATGTACTCGACAATCTGTCCACAGGAAACAAAGAATTGCTTCCACAATCCGTTAATTTGATCATTGGTGACATCCGTGACAAAGAAGCTGTCCGTATAGCAGCAAAAGACTGTAGTGTAGTCTTCCATCTTGCAGCATTTATAGTTGTAGCAGAAAGTCTTACAAAAATTACTGATTGTGTGGATATTAACGTATCCGGAACTGCAAATGTAATAGATGTTTCCGTTAAAGAAGGTATTAAACGAATCATTTTTTCTAGTTCCTCAGCAGTTTACGCTGAAACAGCTGTATGTCCTTCACCAGAAACTGCATTATGTAAACCACAAAGTGTTTATGGACAAACTAAACTTACAGGTGAGGAATTAATGACCCTTGCTTCTGTAGGATGTGGAATTGAAACCATATCATTGCGTTATTTCAATGTTTATGGTCCTGGCCAATCAGTTGTGGGTTCCTATCCTTCTGTCATTCCATCATTTATTAGTCGTGCACTCAATAATGAACCTCTTAGAATTTTTGGCGACGGTAATCAAACGAGAGATTTTGTTTTTGTTCAAGATGTTGCAAATGCAAATGTAAAAGCTGCTGTAGCAAATATGGGTTCTATTAAAACCACAACATGGAATATCGGTTGCGGAATTCCTACTCCAATAATCGAACTTGCGAATTCAATAAATTCTATCTGTGGTCAAACTACTGATTCATTAACTTTTGAACCACCACTGCAAGGGGACATATATGAAAGTTGTGCTGATATACAACTTAGCAAGAAACAAATACCATGGAAGCCAACAATTTCTCTACAAGATGGATTACAGCTAACATATCATGGTTGGAAAGTATAATTTATATGTCATATAAACACTTCAGGAGGTTTTGTGGAAAATTCTATTAAAAGTGTATTGGTAATGGGTGGAGCAGGATATCTTGGATCCATGTTAACCGAACAGTTGATTAAAGCAGGATTCAAAGTAACCATATTTGACTCCCTGTTATTTACTGATAACCACATTAAAGACCTGATAGAATCTGAACAGTGTGAACTTATTCAGGGTGATATCAGAGATTCAAAATCAGTTGGCAAGGCCGTAAAAGAACACGACGCCGTCATACTGCTCTCGGCATTGGTGGGCGAAGGAGCCTGTGACAGAGATCCGGACGATACAGTTTCAGTGAATATACTTGGGAGCCAAAATGTAATAGAGGCTTGCCGATATTATAAAACCAAACGATTTATCTTCGCTTCCACTGATTCCTGTTATGGAATCCAGACTGGAATATTAACCGAACTTAGTGGATTAAACCCAATTTCTCTTTATGCCGAATCAAAAACACTTATCGAACAACGAATTTTTACTGCATTTCATGAAGACACTCAAAAAACTATGGGTGTAGCTCGTGAATCTTATCCATGGAATCCCACAATACTTCGCATGGGAACTTTATATGGACTTTCTAGAAGAATGCGTTTTGATCTCGTCGTTAATATATTAACTTGGCAAGCGGCTATGAGTGGCACAATTCCAATATATGGTGGAGACCAATGGCGACCATTGGTTCATGTACGCGATGCAGCTAAAGCATATTTGGCAGTATTGAATGCCCCTGATGAACTTGTATCAGGCCAAGTATTCAATGTTGGTTCAAATCCTCAAAATATTCAAATTAAGGATTTGGGAAAAATTATTGCTAAGGAATTTCCTGAAGCACAAACTGAATTCGTTCCCCAATCGCCTGACCTTAGAGACTATCATGTGGATTTTTCAAAAATAAACAGTACACTTGGATGGGAAGCAGATTGGACTATAAGCAAAGGAATTAAAGAAATTAAAGAAAGTATACTGAGCGGTAAATTTGGTAAAGAAATCCTTCCAATTTACAGAAACAGTTGAAAATTGAACCAATGGAAGAAACACAACCGATAAATGGAATTCCAACTCGAGCAAATTTTCTTCCTTTCTCGCCACCACTTTTAGGTGAAGAAGAAGAAAAGGAAATTATTGACACTTTACGCTCAGGATGGATAACAACTGGACCTAAAACACAACAATTTGAAAAGGATTTAGGAGCCTATCTAGGCGTCCCAAATGTTTTGACTGTAAGTTCATGCACTGCAGCATTACATTTATCAATGGTCACACTCAATATTGGCCCTGGTGATGAAGTAATAACTACTCCATATACATTTTCATCAACTGCTCATGTTGTACTCTACGTTGGAGCAAAACCAGTATTTGCTGATATAAGCCCCGATACATTCAATATCAACCCCAACAATATTGAATCACTTATAACTGATAAAACCAAAGCAATCATAACAATGGATTATGGTGGTCATCCATGTGATATTGACCCAATATTGGAAATTGCAAAAAAACACAATCTAAAAGTTGTTGTGGACGCAGCTCATTCAATTGGATCTAAATACAAGAATGAAAAGGTTGGCAACAAAGGCGATATTGTTTGCTTTAGCTTTTACGCTACAAAAAACCTTGCTACAGGTGAAGGGGGAGCAATGGTCTCGATGGACCCTGAATTGATATCTCAAGCAAGAATAATGGCAATGTATGGAATAAGTGATGCAAGGCAAATCTGGCAACGATATACTCCAAAAGGATCTTGGTATTACGATGTTCCATTCTTAGGTTACAAGTATAATTTTACTGACATTCAAGCATCTTTGGGTATTCATCAATTACGAAAATTAGACTATTTCAACCAACGACGAAGAGAAAACGCACAGGTGTATTATGAAATCTTAGAGAAATGTTCAAATGTTCGCCTGCCTATTGAACGAGCAGATGTATATTCAAATTTCCACCTATTTCCGATTCTGCTAAATC
This sequence comes from uncultured Chloroflexota bacterium, assembly GCA_913045315.1. GTDB lineage: Bacteria > Chloroflexota > Dehalococcoidia > Lucifugimonadales > UBA1127. The sequence continues at coordinate 27,019 of CAJWQJ010000012.1, forward strand.
TAGAATCCCTTTCTATTGATCGAGGAGAATTTATAGACTATCTTCGAGCAGAAAATGTAGGAGTAAGTGTTCTTTGGCCACCATTACCAAATCATACACTTTATAGAGAATTGGGATTCAATCTAGAAAATTACCCAGAATCTGAGTACGTTTTCCAACGCATTATCAATGTTCCTGTTTCACCTGCAGCAAGTGTTGATGATATACGTGATGCAGCAACAGCTATTCTCAAAATTTGTAACCACTTTTCCAAATAATTCAAATGAAACAACAAAAAGTAATATCTACAATTGAAGCAAGAATGGCATCAACTCGCCTACCTGGGAAATCAATGGCATTAATCGTTGGTAAGCCAGCACTTGAATTATTAATAGAAAGATTGCAAAGGGCAAAAGAAGTAGAACAAATAATAGTGGCAACTACAATACAACCTGAGGACGATGTAATAGAAGAATTATGTCATCAATTGAACATATCATGTTATCGAGGAAGTTCGGATGATGTACTTGACCGACTTGTCAGAGCAGCCGAATCGATTAATGGCGACATTATTGCTCAGATTACAGGTGATTGTATTATTACATGTCCAGAAATTACTGATCTTGCCATACAAACCTTTAAAACTGTAAACTGCGACTATCTTTCAAACTTAATGACCCAAACATATCCACAAGGGGTTGATATTCGAGTATTTAGATTCAAAGACGTGAAAGAAATTGCTGACTCTCTTGCTATAAACGACCAACCATGCAGAGAACATCCATACCTATATTTTGAAGAACATCCTGAAAAATATGAAATCTATCAACTCTTAGCATCTCCCAAGCATTTTCGACCTGAATGGCGACTGGATTTAGACTATGAAAAGGACTTACAATTACTTAGAAAAGTATTCGAAGACATTTATCCCAATAATCCACATTTCAATTTGGAGAATTTAATAGAATATCTTGATAATAACCCTGAATTGCAATCAATTAATTCAGGAATGATACGAAAACCGCTTCGACCATAATCATACTTAATAGGGAAGGATAAAAAATGTTAGCAGTTGTAACTGGAGGTTCTGGATTTATAGGTTCACATGTCGTAGATAAACTTCGGGATCGGGGAATACGTGTAAGAATTTTTGATATGTCTAAACCTCGAAATCGAGATGACGTAGAATATTATCAGGGAAGTTTACTTGATATCGACGCAATACAAATGGCATTTTCAGGAGCAGATGCAGTATTCCATTTGGCAGCTATTGCAGATGTAAACGAAGTATTTGAATCCCCTTTAAGGTCTGAAGCAATAAACGCAAGAGGCACTATCAACGTCCTTGAAGCTGCAAGATGGGCAAAAGTTAAAAGAGTAATATATGGCAGCACTATATGGGTATACAGCGAGGTTGCAGACAGTGAGGTTGACGAGGATACCCCACTGGGAAGTCCAACACACTTGTATACTTCTACTAAGTTAGTCGGAGAATATTATTGCAAAGCTTATAGTGAACTATATGGGCTCGAGACAACTGTTCTCAGATATGGAATACCATATGGTCCACGTAGTAGACCTGCAGGAGTCATACCAATTTTTGTAAGAAGAGCACTTGAAAAACAACCGATTACAATTCAGGGTGATGGATTACAGTTTCGAAAATTTATCTATGTAGAAGATGTAGCAGAAGGAAATGCCTTAGCATTAAAGCCTCAAGCAGCAAATAAAACATATAACCTCGAGGGAAATGAAAAAGTCTCGATTAAAGAATTAGCAGAAATTGTAAAGAGAATTATTGGTGACGTTGATATTCAATATACTGAAGGACGTCCTGGGGATTTCGAAGGAAAAGAAATTTCTAATCTCCGTGCAGCAACAGATTTAGATTGGCATCCAAAGGTTGGAGTAGAAGAAGGCATCCGGCGATACATCGAATGGTATAAACAATCAGAAGAAGCAAAAAAAAATCTTTGGACTACCGTAGACAAATCAATATTGGAGTGATGTATTAATATGGACATCCAGTATTCACTCTACAACAGCATAATTTCTAAGCCCCCAATATTTATTGCAGAAATTGGAGGAAATCATAATGGAGATGTGGTTTTAGCCCAAAAAATGATAGATGCTGCCATTTCATCTGGTGCCCAAATTATAAAATTTCAAACGTATTCAATGTCTGATTTTGTTTCTAAAGATCATATTTCCTATGACGTTTTTGCTCAAGAAAACCTAACATATGAAGAATTTGCAGGACTAGCAAATTATTGCAAGCAAAAGAATGTAATATTTCTCTCAACCCCATTCGACGAAAAAAGCGTAGATTTCTTGGACGATCTTGGGATTCCCGCCTTCAAAATAGCATCAGGTGATTTAACCCACATTAAACTTATTCGCTATATAGCGAAAAAAGACAAGCCTATTTTTCTTTCTACTGGAGCTTCTACATGGCAAATGATTGATGAAGCGGTAAATAGCATAACAAATTTAACAAACTCCCAACTTGCCTTGCTCCATTGTGTAGCGGCATATCCTGCACCAGATAACGAAACGAATTTATCACTTATTAATGAATTGCAAAATCGTTACGGTAAAACAACTGGCTTTTCAGATCATAGCTTAGGGATCGACGTAAGTCTGGCTGCAATTGCACTTGGTGCTCAAATCATTGAAAAACATTTCACTATTGACCGATCATTGCCAGGTGGAGATAACGATATTTCAATATTGCCAAATGAATTAAAACAAATGATTGATTCTGCAAATCGAATTATCCTAGCAATTGGATCATGTGAAAGAACTCCTACTGACTCAGAAATGGAAATTGAAAATCTGATCCGAAGAGGCTTAATAGTAACTAAAAGCCTTAAGACTGGAGATGTATTATCATTAGGTGACATATCTGCAGTTCGACCAATAATAGGCATCCCAGCCAATGAAATCGATAACATCGTGGGAAAATATATTAACAAAGATCTTAAAGAAATGTCTCCAATTCAATGGGATGATATATCTAATTAATAGGAATTAATGAACAAAAAAATTATTTTCAAGGAATCCCAGTTAATAATTATAAAGGAAGGATTCAAAATAGATCTTAATGGTTAAACTATGTGTTCCTGAAACTGATATTTTTCGCCGAAATAAACATGATCTGTTACCGCTTGTTTCTGGATTATCATTCAAACAACCAAACAATGAAGAGTATCCTGGGAAAGAATTGATGCTTGAATGTTCATTAAATATAGGAAGTCCTAATTTCCTATCTGAATTAGCTAACTTAGGATTACTCGAAGCACTAAAAAGCAATCGTTTCACTTCTTTTGCATGCGATATTGGACCTGCATGGGAAACGTTTATTGAAAACGGCAAATCACCCAACGGCTACCCAAGATATTTACCTGGAACCAATCCATTAAGTGATGAAAAATATATTGAATTTGGAAAAGATAATATAGCTTTTATAAGAAATAATTTTGATGGGTTAATTAAGGTTGAAAACCTAAACTATTTCGATACCGGAGCATATGAACGCGTATGCGAACCTGAATTTATTTCAATGATCATTAATGAATTAGATATCGAACTGCTCTTAGATATTGGACACTTAATTATATGTGTTAAGAATATGAACATACCTCTTGAGTCTTATCTTGATGATATTCCATTAAATACAATTTCAGAAGTTCAAATAAGTGGATCAAATATTGTTAATGGTGTTTTGGAAGACACGCACGAAATACCTAGTGAAACAGATATGGAAATACTTGATCATATACTTTCTAGGATTAAACCAAAATATCTTACGTTAGAATATTACAAAAATGATCAGGCACTGATAAAAGGATATAGGGATTTAGAAAAATGGTTACAGAATCGGGAATGAAAATCAAATGAAATTTGTTTTTTGTGGTGATAAAGATATAGCGGTCTTATGTCTAGAAGAACTTGTTAATCAAGGTGAAGAAATATCTGCAGTATTTGCACTTCCTTCAGGATACTGGAGTCAGATTTCAGAAGAAGATCAAAAAAATGATTGGTATCAGTCATTAGAAAGATTTGCTAAATCAAAAAATATTCCAACGTATTGCCCAGAAAATATTAATGACAATAAATATGTTGATATTATTAAAGCTTTAGAACCTGACGTTTTATTTTCGATATCATGGGATCAGATGATAGATGAAACCATTCTCAAAATACCCAAGATTGGGGCGTTCAATATGCATGGTTCTTTACTACCTGAAAACCGAGGGCATGCGCCACTTAATTGGTCATTAATAAAAGGGTATACAAACACAGGTGTTACAATGCACAGAATGACTAGAAAGGCAGACCAAGGAACAATTGTAAAACAACAACAAGTACCTATCTCATTCACAGATTCTGCCAATCTTTTATATAAAAAACTCGTCAAAGCACAATTTTCAGTTTTTAAGAATTTTCTTGAAGACATTCTTACAGATTCAATTACAGAATTTGAACAAAATCATGGTATGAGCACCTACGGGAAAAGGCGAAAACCTATTGATGGTAACATTGATTGGAATCAATCAGGTTTTGATATATATAACTTTATAAGAGCTTTAGGGAAACCTTATCCAGGAGCATTTACTTATTTTCGCGGAAAAAAACTTTTTGTATGGAATGCAACACTCTATGAAAATTATTCACAGCAAAGATCTGAAGGAACAATAATTGACTGCATAATTCCAAATACAATAAGAGTTCAATGCAATAAAGGTTCAGTTTTACTTACTAATGTCCAGTTTGAAAATGAAAACGCAATGGTTTCTTCAGAATTCCTTAATGCCTTAGAAATCAATATTGGAGAAACATTGACCCAGAATAATTCACAGGGTAAGGATACAAAAATTTACGATATGAACATATGGAGACATATGGAATTCTATCAAGGAAGACTTACTTCAAGAGTTAGAAATGAAGAACCTGCTTTGGACTGTGAGCTTCAATGTTATGAAATTCTAAAACCTCTATTACAACCTCACATGAAATTATTGGATGCTGGATGTGGAACTGGATATTACTATCGAACATTACAACCACTGAACATTGATTACTATGGGATTGATAGTTGTCCAGAATTTATACATGCAGGACAAAAAGAAATTCATAGATATGGTTTGTCTCCAAAAAAACTTCGCATAATGGATATGGAGGATTTAACTGGTGAGAAATATGACTGTGTAATTGCTATTAATTCATTACTTTATTGTTCAAATTACCATGTAGCATTAGACAGACTTCTCAACGCAACATCAAAATACTTACTTATTAGAACTCTTCTAGGAGATTCAACTATATATCGATATGAAGAAGATGGATATCTTGATGAAGGTTATAACCATTTAAAATCACATTTTAATATCTATTCCATAAATGAAATGAGCGAGTTTATATCAGAACGAGGATTTAAAGTTACACATATAGTCGACCAACACACACAGGACATACCTGAAATGGTCATTGGTAAAATCCATCCCTGGAGAATTCTACTCTGCGAAAGGGAATAGGATGTTAAAAAAATTCTTAATCATCGGTCTGGGTTCTATTGGTGAGCGTCATTTAAAAAATTTATTATACTTAGAAGAAAAAAATATCGCTGTCCTCAGAACTACTAGTCGAAAACCTAGAACTATAGATGAAGATTCTTATATTACTTTCACTTCAGAAGAGGAAGCTTTTAATTGGAATCCCAACGTTGTGCTAATAACAAACCCCACATATCTCCACATCCCTATCGCACTAAAAGCAGCATCGAATAATATCCATCTTTTCATAGATATTCCCCTATCTAATTCATTAGAAGGAACTGAACAACTAAACCAATACATTCAAGAAAACAAGCTCATAAGCCTGATGGGTTATAATCTTCGATTTCACCCATGTCTTCAATACATACATAAACTTCTCTTAGAAGAAACAATTGGCAAGGTAATATCAGTGCAAGCTGAGTGTGCCAGCTATCTCCCTAACTGGCATCCATGGGAAGACTACAGAGGCGGTTATTCTGCAGATAAATCCATGGGAGGTGGAGCACTCTTGGCAGCTGGCGTCCATGAACTTGACTATTTCCGATGGATGTTTGGTTCATTTAAAAGTATTTACGCCACAACTGGTGATAACAAAATACTCAAATTAAAAAATGGGGCTGAAGAATCTATCACTTTAAGCATAGAATTTCAAAACAATATAATTGGGGAATTGCACTGTGATTTAATTCAACAACCCTATAGCCGTTGGTGTAAAATTATTGGAGAAAAAGGTACTATTTACTGGAATTTTCTGGAAAACAAAGTAATGCTTTATCACACAAACAATTCTAGATGGGAAATCGCATCTGATTTTTCTTCAATGGACTATAATGAAACTTACATTAATCAGTTAATTCATTTACGGACATGTTTAGAAAATGGAAATCAGAGTATAAATTCTATCGATCAAGGAATTGAAAATCTGGAGGCTGCACTCGCCGCTCACAAATCAGCTGAAACAAAAAAAATAGTTATGCTATGAATGGAGGAATTGAATCAATGATCCCACACGAACGAATGATTCAAAAAAAAACAAATGCTCAACTTTTTGATTTATCGGGTCGCGTTGCAGTAATCACAGGTGCTGCAGGGCAACTCGGACCTGAATATGCAGATTGTTTAAGTGAAGCTGGAGCAGATGTAGTCATTAGTGATATTGCTGCAAGCAAAAATCGTTCTGAAGAAATTACATCAGATATCAAAAAAAAATATGGGACAAATCCTAAAAGTATCACTATGGATCTTTTTGAAAAGGAATCTATAGAGCAAGCAGCAAAGGAAATACTAGATTCATATGGAAAAGTAGATATCCTTATTAATAATGCTGCTTATAATCCAATCACCAAAGAAACGCAAGCAGCATTTGAAAATTATAATTTGGATGCATGGAAAAAAATTCTTGATGTTGATTTAACTGGTGTTTTTCTAACGTGTCAAGTTTTTGGAAAAATAATGCTTGAGCAACAATATGGTGTGATCACAAATATCGGTTCAGTGTATGGAATGGTTGGAGCTGATCAAAGGATTTATGGTGAATCGGGCCTCAATTCTGCAGCCGCATATGCTGCAGCTAAAGGGGGAGTTATTAACTTGACTAGATATTTGGCTGCATACTGGCAAGGAAAAAATATAAGAGTTAACAGCATCTCTCCAGGAGGTGTTTATAATCCTGGTGTACAAAATGAGGAATTTCTCAATAACTATATGTACAAAACGATGCTTGGCAGAATGGCAGCACCAAGTGATCTAAGGGGAGCAATGTTGTTTTTATGTTCGGATGCGTCAGATTTCGTAACAGGCTCAAATTTAGTTGTTGATGCAGGTTGGACTTCTTGGTGAGATGACAAACAAATATAACCATCCAGTAATAGCAATCGTTCAAGCACGTATGGGTTCGACTAGATTGCCTGGCAAAGTTATGGCTGAAGTAAGTGGAAAACCAGTTATACAATATGTTCTGGAGCGACTGAAAAGTGTCAAGAATATTGATGCTATTGTTTTAGCTACATCAATAAAGGATCGTGACAATATACTTTGTGAATTTGCTACTTCACAAAATATATCTTTTTTTCGCGGGGACGAAACAGATGTACTGAATAGATTTTTTGAAACTAGCATTGCATATCAAGCTCAAACAATTGTTCGGATTTGTGGTGAGGATATTCTTCTTGACCCAAAAATTGTAGAAAATTTGATTGCTCTTCATTTTGATTCCAATGCGGATTATACATCTAACATTATAGGGAGGTCCTTTCCTGAAGGTCTTTATGCTGAAGTACTCAGTATAGATACATTACGATCTGTCGCCGGAAAAGCAATTGCAGACGACCATAGAGAACATGTAACAAAATACATTCTAGACAATCCTGACGAATATCATATTGAACATATTACATCTTATGGGATTTATAAAAAATCTTGGTTAGATATATCAGTTGATACAATTGAGGATTTAGAAAGAATTCGATCAATTGCTAAGGTATTATTTCCTAACGGAGAATTTATAACATCTGAGTCTGCATTAGAATTCTTGGTCAAGCAGGATGAATAAATATGTGATAATCTTTTCTTGATTACCATAAACAGATACCCCTATAAAATATGAAAGATGCCGTTGTTTCATAATGTTATTTAAGAAAAAGAAACCTACGATATTACTTCTCATTGATCAAAGGACAAGAGATGCCAATAGCATACTCTTGGTTTACTATTGGCTAAAACACATGGGCAATAAAGTTTTGCTTGCTAACAAAAGAAACTGGAAAGGTAAATGGCGAAAATTTAAACCTTCAGTAGTGGCTATGTCATATTCAGACGGTCTTCAAAATGTATTAGAACAAGTTGAAAAAGTTTCATCAATAGTTGTCATCCCTCAAGAAGGTGCTGTTCCAGATAAAAACTTTGTAGTTAATGAACGATATACAGGTAAAATCTCAGGAATAGGAGCATACACAAAAAATTTACATAAACTTTTTCTTTGGGGAACAACAACCGGAAACTGGTTGAAAGAAGAAGAGGTATTTACAGATGATCAAATCTGTATTTCTGGCACACCTCGATTAGATCCATATATCGCAATAAAACCTCATGAAAATCATTTGAAAAGAAAACAATCAATAGGGTTTGCAATGTCACACCCACGGATTAACACATACAATAAGTTTACCCTAATCGATTTAGTATACGAATCCAGATCAAACCAAGAAGAAATTTACTATGGAATAGGAAAAAATATTGAGGATTTTATTTGGTACGATGTATCTATGCTAAGGGCAGAATTAGACTTACTCGACCTTTGTGCTAACGACCCAAGTATAGCAGTAAATCTCCGCCCTCAAATACACGAGCGCCCAGAAGGATATCAGATGGTGAATCGATATTTTCCAAGTGTAAAAATAGGTAACGACGAACTCCTGTGGGAATGGCTAATCAAACAAACCTGTATTGTTACTGCCAATTCAACATCTGGGATTGAAGCACTTATGTTAGGTCTACCAGTAATCTCAATTATGGAACTCATTTCTAAAGAACGTCGAGATGAACATATGGACGTCTCTATAATAAGTAATCCTGAATTTCTTGAATATTACTGGAAACCATCAAATCTTGAAGAAGCTTGGAAAATGATACAACTATCTCTTGAAGGAAAATTAGCCCCATCTCCAGATCCCGAAGGATTAGCAAAATATCTACACGACTATTATGATTGGCCAAGACAAAAATCAAGCAGTTATGAAATTGCACATGAAATTCACAAAATAGCAATTGAAACAAAAACCAGAGATAAGAATGGTAAGTTGCCAGTTTTTGGTCAATTATCCGAACAACAAATAGGAAATGAATATTTTATAGCAGGTATTCCTACATTTTTACAAAAAGTTTACAAGAAACTTGGCCATTTAATTCCTATATGGATGATTGATTTTGCTTATGTCTTCTTTGATATAAAAAATAGAAATTTTAAAAATTTACAACGTTATCACTTTTACCCATGGCATCGTAAAGATTATAGGAAAGCGAAATATATCTGGAAAATTCTTTGTGCCAAAGAAGCCTCGAAGAATTCTTCTGGAACTGGAAACAAGTAATGACCTCTGCTCAAAATAAAAATAAAATTTTTCGAAAAGTACCCAACATTATTATTGCATATATGGACATGTCCATTGGCGGTACAAAAAGAATACTTCTTATTCTTACACTTGGCGTTACTTCAGCTATAACTCAGGGATTTAGTATTGGATTATTGGTTCCAGTACTTGAATTCATTGAAGAAAAATCAGAATTAGAACAAACAGGATTTGGTTGGTCAATTATCAATAATACTTACGGATTTTTCAATATTTCTATAAATTTACCCTCTTTATTAATTAGTGTTTTTATTTTGGTTTTTACTGCACAATTGCTCGTTTATTTTCAACGATTAACTACAGCTCATTTGCGTGAAGATTTTTGTGCGGCTGTTCGATCCAGGCTATTCAATTCCATTGTTCTTGGGGATGTTGCTTTTTTTTCAATTACTAATCGAGGAACGTTAATTAATGCTCTCACTGAAGACACTGAACGTTCAGGTGTAGCAATTTTCTCTCTCATCGATATGATTGTGCGAATCATATTGGTCACTTGTTATATCATTCTACTATTACTCATTTCATGGCAAACCTCCATTACAGGAATATTGGTTATGGCAATCGGCTCTTTTCTTGCACAAGGCCAAATACGGTTATCTCGTAAAATTAATAGCGAAGTAGTTACATATAACGATAACTTACACGGATTTAGTGTTGAAAAAATTGAAGGGTTACGCGAAGTAAAGCTGAGTAATAATGAACAACAAGAGGCATCAGGGTTTGCTGAAATAGCAACAAATCTTGGTAATGCTTTGTATCGATACTTCAGAAGTTTAGCTATGGTCCGATTCATTCTTGAACCTGCTATCGTCGGTGGAGGTTTAATAATCGTATATTTAGGAATTTCAGTATTTGGTATTTCCTTATCTCAATTAGCAGTTTTCATGTACGTTCTTGTTCGTATGGCACCAGAAGTGCTGAACTTAAATCAACATCGACATCTTTATGCAGGATACGCACAAAGTTTTGAAAATATTCAGTCTCTTAACAATAACATTCACATAAATACAACTATACAAAGTGGTTCTAACAATTTTACAGGATTAAAGAAATCAATACGATTTGATAAAGTAAATTTTGCTCATTCAAATTCAGAAAATGTTTTAAAAGATGTTTCAATTGAATATAAGGTTGGAACATTCAATGTTATTATAGGTCCTTCAGGAGGAGGAAAATCAACATTAATTGATATTATTGCAAAAATTATTGAACCTAAATCTGGAAGCGTCTTTTTTGATGAATTACCACTAGATAAATATTCTCTCGAATCTATTCGAAACTCTGTTGGAATTGTAAGTCAAGATATTCTCCTTTTTAATGCCAGTATTCTAGATAACATAAGGTATTCAAAACATTATGCATCATATGATGAAGTGATTGAGGCAGCCAAAATGGCAAATGCCCATGAATTTATTAATCAATTAGAAAAAAAATATGAAACCATACTTGGTAACAGAGGTCTAACTTTATCAGGTGGCGAAAGACAACGAATATCTCTTGCTAGAACACTATTAAAAAAACCATCCATTCTTCTCTTAGATGAAATCACCAGTAGTTTGGATGCAGAATCTGAACGACTTATACAAGAAAGCATCACTAAAGTTGCAGAGGAAACAACTATTCTTTTAGTAACCCACAGATTATCAATGGTTAAAAAAGCTGATTCCGTAACTGTTATTGATCGAGGAGAAATAGCACAACACGGACCCCCGGATGAATTATCTAAAAATCCTGGACTCTTTAGTTATTATAGATCATTACAAGACGACTAATGGTAAGTTTCGTTCAATAATTATGATTATTTATCAAAAGAAAAATAAATTTATGTATACTCTGGGTTGAGAAATTTGATAAAGTTTAATAAATTTAGCGATAATTTATATAATTAATAATTAGGAAAATAACATGATTTGTGCACTGATGCTTGGTAGAGAAAATAGTTCTGGGTTTCCTGGTAAAAACACATACCCTCTTTTAGGAAGACCAGTGATGTACTATCCATTAACAGCAGCAATTAATTCAAAACATATTGATAAAGTTTATGTTTCTACCGATTCGCCAACCATAAAAGGCATAACAAGAGAATACGGATGCGAAGTTATCGATCGGCCACCAGAATTATGTACTGACGAAGCTTTAGGTGAAGATGCATATGTTCACGGACATAATTATATTAAAGAACTCTTAAAAGAATCCCAGTCAGAACTGGAACTCCTTGTCCTATTAATGTGCAATGCTGTAACTGTTTCTTCAGAACTTATAGATGAGGGAATTCGAATTCTACTTAGTAGACCTGATCTTGATTCTGCAGTAACCGTATCAAGATATAACATGTGGAGTCCATTAAGAGCTAGAAAAATTGATGATGCCGGCTTGTTACAACCCTTCGTTCCTTTCGAAACATTCGGAGATCCAGCAACTCTCAATTGTGATCGCGATTCACAGGGCGACGTTTATTTTGCTGATATGGGAACTTCGATTGTAAGACCTCATTGCATAGAAAATATTGAAACGGGTTTGCTTCCACAAAAATGGATGGGAAACAATATATACCCTTTAATACAAACAGGTGGTTTAGACATCGATTACGAATGGCAATTACCTGCTGCTGAACATTGGCTGCGAACGAATGGGCATACTGAACCTTTTAAAACCACAGGATGATTAATCCATCATGAAAATACTAGTTGCAGGAGGATCAGGATTTATAGGAAGTCATGTAGCAAACATGCTTTCTGAAACTGGTCATCAAGTTACCATTTTTGACAATACAAGAAGTAAGGAATTACATCAATCTCAATCATTCATTCAGGGGGATATCCTTACATCAAATCTTATGGAAATCCTCAGTGATCAAGAGATTGTCTACAACTTTGCAGGTTTAGCTAACATAGAAGAATGTTTGGAAAACCCAGTTGAAACTGCGTCAATTAATATCATAGGGAACACACGATTACTTGACGCAGCTAGTAAAAACAATTTAAAACGCTTCATATTTGCAAGTACTATTTACGTTTCAGGAAATTCTGGGGGTTATTACAGGGTAAGTAAATATGCGAGTGAAATGTATTGCGAAGAATACTTTCAACAAACAGGGTTGCCCTATACAATCTTACGATATGGAACTCTATATGGCCCAAAAGCTGACAATCGCAATAGTGTTTACAGATACTTAAGTGAAGCATTATTAAATAGAAAAATTGTCTGTTACGCTACTGGAAATGAACTACGTGAATACATCCATGTAGATGATGCAAGCAGAGCAAGCATCGATGCGTTGGCAAAAGATTACGAAAATCAAGTAATTCTAATAACTGGACAGCATTCAATGCGTTTTAGAGATATGCTTGAAATGATTAAAGAAATTGTAGGTCACGATGTTGAAATTGAATATAACCAACCTTCAGATTCTAGTGCCCATTATTCAATCACTCCCTATTCATTTAAACCTGCAATTGCTAAAAAATTAATTCAATCCCATTACCTTGACTTGGGGCAAGGTTTGATAGACTGCCTAGAAGAAATACATAGTAATAGAAAAAAAGAGAATAATTCCTAAGTATGGGTTCTAATTCGACCCGAAAAGAAAGATCTATTGAATCCTTATTTCTTAATCACATCATCTAGCAATAAAGACATACAACAAGCCCTAAATAAAATAGGGAATCAACCTTTCGATTGGGCATATATTGGTGAAGATGTTAAAAGTGGTCTTTTAATAAACGAGTTAATGCCAACATTTTCAAAAAAGCTACATATTGCTGAGATTCTGCAGCAAACGATTAGAGAAATAAAAGAAGATTATGTAGATTATGTAGGACATATCAGCTGTAGAGAAGACTCTATGAATTGGTGGTTAAGTTGGTTCTCAGAAAAAAATCCTTTGTTTTCTAAATGTTTCCTTTATCTCAGTCAAACAATGACTGTTATAAAATTATTGAAAAACCAATCACTTCAAAAAAATCCTCTCCTGCTTATTGTTTCAGAAAATATAGTTCGGAAATGCATCTTTGAAAATCTTACTTCACAGGAAAAATCATCAATAAGAGTTTTTGACTCATCAATAAAACCATCTGGAACAAATGTTGCTTTCCAAAATCTAATTAACAAACTAAGGATGTTCTATTTTTTAGGAAGAGGATTATTTAGAATCTTAATTTCCAAGTATATATTTCATCCAAAAAACAAAATAGATAGCAATACTTATACTACTGTAATTGTAACCTTTATAAGCTCAAAAAATCTTCGAACAGAAACAAAAGTGTTTGAAGATAATTACTTTCCAAATTTAGCTTCAATTGCTCGCTCTAATGGAAACAAAGTAATCACACTTGGAATTCCTCTAGCAGGCGTTTCAATAATAAAAATATCAAGATATTTAAGAAAAATATTAGAACCTTTGACCATACCTCATCATTATTTGAACTTCAGCGATATTTTTAAAGCAAAAAAAAGCATGGATATGTTATGGAAAAATACTAGTAATTTTCCTCTGTTTCATGGGATCAATATGGAACTATTAATTCAACATGACCAATACTTAGAAAAACATCATCATAGAAACGCAGAAGCATTTCTTTTTTATGCATTAGTAAAAAGATGGAAAGAATCAGATGTAAAAATTGAAAGAATCATCATGCCACATGAGGGACATACTTGGGCTAGAGCAATGATTATTGGTATAAAAAAATATATGCCAACTACAAAAATTATTGGCTATCAACATACTTCAATAGGTGAAACGCAACTAAATTATCTGATATCTCAAAATGAAATTTCAATTGTGCCTATTCCAGACATAACAGTTTCAAGTGGTCCTAAAGCTTACCAAATCTTATCTGAATCAGGATATTCTCAGTCCCAAATCAAATTAGGTGGAGCTCTGAGATATTCAGATGCTCTGGCTAGAGCAAAATCATCAGTTAGTAATCATAGTAATCGACCAATCAATACTATTTTAATAGCTACTTCGATATATCCATCTGAAGCTGCAGAATTACTTATTAAATCAATAAATACTTTCTCAACTAATCAAGAAATTACTATGATATACAAACCTCATCCTGCACTTAAATTTAAAAGGATTCTTGAAGAAGCTAATATTAATGCATTACCGTCAAATTTAAAAACAACTGAACAATCTTTGCTGGAACTTCTTCCTAACGTAACTGCACTTTTATACACAAGTTCATCAAGTTGTGCAGAAGGTCTCGCAACAAATACGCCATTAATTCATCTTGTAAGTGAATATGGTTTGGATGAGGATCCACTTGCTTTCATTCCAACAGCAAGAATACCAGTAAGTACTGAAGAACAACTAAGGGAAGCATTTTGTCATATACAATCAAATTCATATAAATCAAATCAAACTAATGAAAATACGAATTTAGTATTTCAACTATTGGAAGATATCTCTGATGCAAGCTATACTGTTTTCTTAGATTAACCATCATTATTATCATAAGAAAGCTTACGGACTCATATTATGCAAGTAGTAATTCTCTGTGGCGGTTTTGGCACTAGGCTTGGCGAAGCAACAGAAACGCGTCCTAAACCTATGATTGAAATCGGCGATTATCCGATTGTGTGGCATATTATGAAAAGTTATTCTCATTTTAATTTTTCTGACTTCATATTGTGTCTTGGGTACAAAGGTCAAATGATCAAGGATTATTTTTTAAATTACTCACATATAAATAACGACCTGAAATTGGACCTTTCGTCAGGATCAGTAAATATTGTTAATACAAATACACCTCTTAATTGGGAAATAACGCTTGCAAATACCGGATTGAATTCAATGACGGGTTCAAGGGTTAAACAAATTGAACACTATGTAGAAGGTCCTGAATTTATGCTTACATATGGTGACGGTGTAACTGACCTAAATATTCAAGAATTAGTAAATTTCCATAGAAGTCACGGTAAAATAGGAACAGTTACCGCAGTATCTCCTTCTTCTCAATATGGAGAACTTGAGATCAATAATAATCAAGTAGTTTCCTTTCAAGAAAAACCTGATTCTAACTCCTCATTTATTTCAGGAGGGTATTTCGTTTTCAATAGAGAGTTTTTTGATTATTTAAGCACTGATGAAAATTGCGTTTTAGAAAAAGAACCACTTGCTAACTTAGCAAAAGATGGTGAATTAATGGTCTATACTCACAATGGTTTTTGGCAATGCATGGATACTCCACGGGACGTTTCCTATCTGCGAAATCTATGGCAAAACAATCCGGCATGGAAAAGATAAATGACTAATTACTGGGAAAATCGAAATGTACTTGTAACTGGATGTACTGGCTTTCTGGGTTCATGGCTTTGCGAAGAATTAATAAATGCAAAAGCTAATGTTGTAGGAATCATCCGTGACTGGGTTCCAAAGTCTCGATTGCTATCTGAAAATATGACATCTTCTATGACCAGTGTGCGTGCTCCGATAGAAGACTTATCCGCTATCGAAAGAACCATCAATGAATACGAAATCGAAACTGTTTTTCATTTAGCCGCCCAGACTATTGTCGGTACTGCAAATCGCGATCCAGTCGGAACTTTCGAAACAAACATAAAAGGAACATGGAATCTATTAGAAGCATGCCGCCGAATAGGTTCTGTAAAAAATATCGTAGTAGCTTCAAGTGATAAAGCGTATGGCATTCAGGAAAATCTCCCCTATGACGAAACAATGAATCTTAATGGCAATTTTCCTTATGACGTATCGAAGGCTTGTACGGATTTACTCGCTCAATCGTATTATGCCTCATTCGAACTTCCAGTTTGCATTACTCGATGTGCAAATTTTTATGGAGGAGGGGATCTGAATTTCAATAGGTTGGTACCTGGAACAATTATGTCCTTGCTTCGTGGAGAAAATCCTATTATACGCTCAGATGGAAGCTATATTCGAGATTATCTTTATATTAAAGATGCAGCTAGAGCATGCATGAAACTTGCTGAAAAAATGGAAACATCTGAGATTAAAGGTGAGGCCTTTAACATTAGTAGTGAAGTCCGATGTAGAGCTGATGAATTAGTTCATCACATCACTACAATTATGGGATTAGAAAATCTACAACCAATAATTCAAAATCAAGCTAGTAGAGAAATACCTCATCAATATCTATCATCTAAAAAATCAATGGATTTATTGGAATGGAAACCTGCATACTCTCTTGAACAAGGCCTTATCGAGACAATCTATTGGTACGAAAAATTCTATAAGGAGAATTAGCAACATGATTGAAGGCGTAATCATTACACCTTTAAGGCGTATCCCCGATGAAAGGGGAATGGTGATGCATATGATGAGAAAAACCGATCATCATTTTTCAGAATTTGGTGAAATCTATTTCTCCACAATATATCCTGGTGTAGTAAAGGGTTGGCATTTACACAAAAAAATGGTTCTGAATTATGCAGTAGTTCACGGGATGATTAAACTTGTCTTATATGACGATCGTGAAAATTCTCCAACAAAAAATGAAGTCCAGGAAATATTCTTAGGTGAAGAAAATTATTCTTTGGTTACTATTCCTGCAAATGTATGGAACGGTTTCAAAGGAATTGGAACAAAAGATTCTATTGTGGCAAATTGTTCAACTATCCCCCACGACCCAGAAGAAATTGTTCGCATGGATCCCTTTGAAAATAATATCCCCTACAATTGGAACCTCAAGAACGGATGAAATGACTTGTCAGCGAATCACTCGAAAACGATATTAATAACTGGAGGGCTCGGGTACCTGGGGGGAAGAATCGCAAATTACATAACTGAAAATGAATCAGAGTACCTACTAAAAATCTCCACCACAAGATCAATCATTAATCAACCAGAATGGTTGTCAAACGCAGAAATAATCCCCCTAGAGCTTAGTAATGTCGATAAAATAACGAGTTCTCTAGCAGATGTAGAAATTGTAATACATCTGGCAGCAATTAATGAAATTGTTTCTGTTGAAAACCCTGAACTCGCTTTTCAGGTTAATACAATAGGAACATATAACTTACTAGAAGGTTGTAGGCGTGCAGGAGTAAAAAAATTTATTTATCTATCAACCATTCATGTATACGGTCCTAATGATGGTGAACCTATCACTGAATCATCGATTACAAAACCCATACACCCCTACGCAATAACACATAGAGCAGCCGAAGATATCGTAAACTGGTATCATAATTCGTATGGATTAGAATCACTCGTATTAAGGCTTTCTAATGGCTTTGGGTATCCAATGGATCCTGATGTAGACAGATGGAGTCTTGTATTCAACGATTTTTGTTATCAGGCAATTAATGATCGTAAAATTCAATTACAGTCAAGTGGCAAACAACACAGGGACTTTATAACTATACACGACATATGCAGAGCAATCGCACATTTCCTAAAGTTACATTCTGAGAAATGGGATAATGGGATTTTTAACTTAGGAGGCGAAAACTCAATGTCAATAATTGATGCAGCTGAACTAGTAAGTAAAGAATATAGCAAACAGTATGGAACTCTTTTAACCATTACAACGGTAAGTGATCAAGGAAAAACATTTCCTAAACCTGTGGTATTTGATATCAGTAAATTGAAGAAAACCGGGTTTACATTACGTAACGATATATCTAATGAAATCCAACAAACTTTTAAAATAGCAGAATTACGTAAGCAAAATTTTTAGCATTCTGATGAAATAAAGAAATAGTTGATTTTATCAGATTCCCAAGCCGTAATATTCAAATCCACTTTCAGTAACAAAATCTCGATCAAGCATATTTCTTCCATCAAAAATTATTGGTGTTTTCATTACTTGAAATAATTTAGACAGATCTTGTTCTTTAAATTGAGGCCAGTCAGTCAAAATCAAAACACCATTAGAATCCACAGCTGCGTCTATTGGATCACTTGCAAACGAAATTAATTCAGAAGTTCCTATCTGGTTCTTGAATACCGGCATTGCTAAAGGATCATATAATCGTAATTTCGCATATTCTTCTATCAATTTATTAATTATGTTAATGGCAGGAGAATTTCGAATTTCATCTGTATTAGGTTTAAACGCCAAACCCCATACAGCAAAACTCATGTCTTTAAGATTTGGTAATGTGTCTTTTATTTGAGATAGATAAACGGTAACTCTGTTATCATTAACTTTTTGAACCTCTTCCAATATGGAAAAATTAACTCCATTGGTTTTTCCAGAATCAATAAATGAATTCAAATCTTTTGGAAGACACTCCCCTCCATAACCGATTCCTGCCTTCAAAAAGTCAGTGCCAATTCTTGGATCAGCCCCTATTGATCTAGATACAGAATCTATATTAGCACCAACTTTTAAGCATAAATCTGAAACCATATTTATAAATGAAAGTTTAGTAGCCAAAAAGGAATTAGCAGCATTTTTCGATATTTCAGCGGAACGTGTATCTGTAAAAATCATTAAATCTTGTTCTTCTTTTCCGATCTTTTGAAATAAAGGCATGTATAAATTAATTATTGTTTCCTTTAAACTCATATCATCTAACCCTACAACAATTCTTTGCGGATTAAAGAAATCTTCTATGGCTTTCCCTTCCCGCAAAAATTCAGGTATAACCACAACATCTACAAATTTATCAGCAGATTGAACTTCTTCATTTTCCTTTGGTTGGGAAAGGATAATGCGAATTTTTTCAGCAGTATTTACGGGGGTTGTACTTTTTTGAATAACAATCTTATAACTTTTTATACTATCTCTTAATTGATATGCTAAATTTTCAATTTGTGAAATATCAGCAGAACCATCCTTGTATTCAGGGGTAGCAACACAAATAAACAATATATCTGCTTGATTGACCGCCCAGTTAGAATCTGAACTAACAACGAACTTGTCTGATTTCAGATGTTTTTTCAGTAAAGAATCCACTCCATCTTCAAAAAAAGGCACATGTCCTTTAGTTAGAGATTCTACCTTACTCCTATCAGAGTCTACACCAATAACATTCCATCCTAAATCTGCAAATCCCAAGGCTGTTGGCAGCCCCACATGGCCTAATCCAAATACGGCAAGCGTCATATTGGTTTTATGATTCATATTTATTAATCCCATATAGCCATTAATAAACTATCTTTAGAAATTCAATAACCCCGAGCTAAATAATTATCATCTAGAAAAAAAGCACCTAAGCATCAGGTTCTAATATCACAGCATTAATAGTTTCATTACTAGAAATACATATCCCATCCGTCCAAAGATCATATTCCCATCTATGTCTTGGACAAATCAAAAACCTCTCTTCTCTGATTTCGCCTTCACTAAGATCTGAACCTTGATGAGGACAATATTTGTCCACAGAATAAAGATTACCACCTGCTTCTACAACTATGCGATCAGTTCTTTGTTCAAGACCTAATAAATAGTTACACAAATGGTTTACATCTTCAACCTCCATTACTACAAAACCAATAACTAGCGTTTGATAAACATCAGGTTTTCTATTCATTATTTCCCTAAAGGTTAGCATCATATCTTCCCAAGTTATTCTTCCTGAAACTGCACGAGATAATTGCCAGCCAGGTACTTTTATCGAATAATAATTTTCATCATAAATCTCTTCAGTCTTTTCTATTTTCTTTGAGAAAAAATCAATTCGAATCCAATCATTTTCAATTTCTGTAGTTCCAAGATAAAGTGGTCTTGTAATTCGATGATTTAGACTAAAATTCTCAATTTTAGCTTCAAGTATTTGAATAAGGTCAGAAAAAAGCTTGTCTGGATCTGTAGGAAAATTTTCTTTTTGAAAACGATTGAAATACTCTGCATATTCCTTTGAATATTTATACACATAGTCTTGGAACGATTCGATTCTTTGGCGTAGATCTAAATCCTTTTTAAAGACTCCAGATTTAACATTAAGCATTTCACCGGGAAGCAATTCATCACATTGGATATTGTCATCTTTAGGATATCGATTCAAGTATTCCAAAAACTCTGGAGCCCTCGGGAAAGGACTGTCTTCCTGAAAATTGATACCCATAAGATTAGAATCAAGGAAAACCGGAGGTCCTGCAGCCGCAAGATAATATTGTGGATTTACCTTTGCAATTACTCGAGCAACGTTAGTAAATTTAGAAAATTTTTTACTTCTAGAAATTCTCCTATATTCCTTTTCGTCATACTGATAACAAACAGGGTGCCAACTGGCACCTGAAAATTGGCAAGAAAAAACATCAGGTCTGCCCCAACGATCAAGAATCCAAGGTATGCGATCATATAACTTGCAATCGTTTATATTTAAAAATGAGCTTTTATCAGATTCAAGTAAGATTCCTGAATCTCTGTTCAGCTCCTGATCATCAACAAAAATAGTTACAGTGCAACCTTCCAGTGAAATAGATTTGCCATCCTCAAATAGAATGAGGGACTTTGAATTAAAATTTTGTATCCTATCCAATAACTCCGTTCTTCTATATTTAGGTATAAGAAAAGTTATTTGACTAGTGTCAATATTATTTAAAGTAAACTCATCGAAATGGTCTTTATGCTCATGACTAATGTACAGATAAAATTCTTTGTCTCTAACTGCAAGTCGATCCTGAACTTCAGAAAGCATATGATGATTTCGCGGGTACTGAAACCAGGAAGAATCAAAGGCACCGAATGGTGATAACCAAGGGTCCATAATCACTACTGACTTTTCAAGTTCAACCATAAATCCTGCATGACCAAGGGATGTAATTTGCATTAAATACTCCATAAACTATTATATCTAGTATGTGCTTTACTGTATGTTAATTTCAACAAAAGATGAAATTATAGAAAGTATTTTATTGAAAACAAGCAATGAAACTCAACTAAATAATTCTTACGTTCGTTTTTTTAGCGTAATAATTCCAGCTTTTAATGCTGAAAAATTTATTTATTCTTGTATAGAAAGCGTACTCAATCAAACATTTCAAGATTTCGAATTAATTATTTGTGACAATGCATCTACAGATGGGACAAGTCAAATAATTAAACAGTTCGCAGGACAAATTAAAATAATAACGCTATCAGAAAATATTGGCCCTGCAGGAGGAAGAAATGCTGGAATTGAAGCATCATCTGGACATTATGTTGCTTTACTAGATGCTGACGATGTTTGGGAGCCTGAAAAATTAGATAAATATTACAAATTGATAAAAAAGACAGGAACAAATTTTGTATTTTCAAAATTTTCTGTTTTTTCGGATGACACTTACAAAGGAATGAGTGTGTCTCCAAGGAAAAAAACAACCACTTTCCCAATTAAAGACCCATTATTGCTTGTCAAAAATTATGTCCCGTGCTCTTCAGTCACTATAAATCGCGAAATTATAAGTAGTAGACCATTCAATGAAGAGGTTAATATTCGAACAACAGAAGATCATTTGTTATGGATCCAATTAAATCAAAATCATACTTTTAGTTATATTGATGAACCTTTAACAAAATATCGAATTCATTCAGAACAAAGTACAAATTCTGTTAGAACTCATGCTAGGTACTTTAGATATTTACAGATAGTTGAGGATACGAACCTATTCGAACCTTGGTATATAGGATACTGTTGGAAGGTAATAAATGTGCAGCTTACTATTCAAAATCGTCAGTGGATTAAAGTTATTCCAGCACTTTTAAAATTTTTGCTAATATCAATTAATCCAAGATTTCAAAAAGTATCCTTTGAGCTCATTACAATGACAATACGACGAGGTCTACAAAGTTTGAAAACAATTTCAAAAATAACAAGTTCTAGTAAATAGCATAATCATGGAATTCGTGAAACTTTTTCAACCATTCTTGATTGCATCAGCTTTAGGATCTTTAGGGCTTCTGACTCTTATGCATATTGCTGAAAAACCAATTCGAGGTTTATTGTTTTTTCTTATTGCCTTTTATCTTTTCCCAACTAGCTTAGGTTTAACTTCACTCTCATGGTGGATATATATTGCAATATTATTCATCACTTTAGTTGGAGCATATACAAGAGAATTAACGTTTCCACTAAAAGACAGGAGATTTCCTAGAATCGCTCTTTCGTCACTGATCATTATTTTTCTTTTTATCACTTCAATTATCATCTCTAGCTGGAATCAGCTTGGGGATCCGATATTTTGGTCGCTGTCAAAAGACGCAGAAGCATTTGTAGCAAGATCATATTATTTTGCATTCATAACAGGATTTATGATTATTTTTACAGTACCAATAATTTTACGTACTGAAGAACAATTCAATGTATTCATGAAGTTATTTTTTATTCTCGGATTAATAATAGCTATTTGGGGAATATCAGAACAAATTGCAGGAATCGAATTTTTTGCTGATTTACGAGGTGGCTTAGTTTCACAGCCAATACGACTTAGCACATTGCCCAATGGAAGTGCTACTTCATGTGCAATTTTTTTACTGGTTCCAGGATTAATTGGTGCATATAAATTAGTCTATGACAAAGAATCACGATCATTTTTATTAACTTTTACAACTCTTATAATACTTACTGCTCTTGTATGGACATTTGCAAGAGCGGCTTTCATTGGAGCCTTTATGTCCTTAGGGATATTAGCTCTTGTAGCTCCAATATCAATAAGACTAAAAACAATATTTATGATGATTGGAATAATAGCAATAATTATGGTTTATTTGTTAGGATTCCGATTTCCAACAAGCAATGACACATTATTAGCCAATCCTTATCTGTCATGGATGCTTGTCGATACTGATATAGAACGCAGAGAAGATACAACTTTCAACCCAATAGACGCCACTGATCTTTATGGAAGATTAGGACGATGGGAACTTGCTTTGGCAACAATGAACGATAGCCCAATTATAGGATTTGGTTTGGGAACAAATGTTCGAGAAGTAAATATTCGTCGATCAATCGGAATAGCAGGTGGTATCGGTAGTATGTTCAGTAGTAATCACAATTCATACATAGACATTGGTATAGATTTGGGAATAGTTGGAATTTCAATCCTATGGTTAATGATATTATGGACTTTTAAAAATTTTATAACTGCCTTTTCGGAAGCCAAGAAAAATAATTTTACTTCTCTCAAGTTTAACTCAATGATTTTATCTTTAATTTTGCCAGCAATTATCGTTACTTATTCTTTTAATAGTGATCGTGGAGTTCCTTTCATATTTTTGGCCTTTGCTCTGTCAATATCACTTCTTAACATCACAAAAGAGAACAGTTTAAACAATGCTCAATTATAAAGCAGAAATAACATATACTAATATGGGTCAAAATCACTAAATGGAACCATTATTATGAAAATTTTATACGTTACAACTGGAGGAGCTCCGAAGGATCAGGATTTCCTAAAAGGAATATTGGATTCCGGACATGAATTACATTATGTAACTATGCGTAAAATTGGGTTAGATTTTTCACTGGAAAGAGCACACAATTATTGCTTGGATGATGAAATTGTTCGAGAAGATTCATGGATAAAAACAACAATATTCAAACATTTGCTTACATTTCTTAAATTTCGAAAATTAGTTAAAACAATCCAACCCGATATCATTCACGCTGGGGTTGTACAAGGTCCCGGATTAATGGCTGTCGCTTCAGGTTTTAAACATATATTACTTATGCCATGGGGTTCAGATATTCTTATACATCCTAAACGAAGCCTACTATTTCGATTGATCACAAGCTTCGTGCTAAAAAAAGCAGCGTTGATTACATGTGATGCTGAAACCGTAAAAAACGAAATTATTAATATTGCAAAAATTCCAGAGGAACGAATCAAGGTAATCCCATGGGGTGTTAATATAGAAAATTTCAAGGAAAATCAAGACAATCGTATTGCTGTACGTAATGAACTTGGATTAACGAATCAAAACTTGGTGCTTATAATGACGCGTTGGTTCCGACCAGTGTATGCAATCGAAGATTTTTTATCCGCACTACCTGAAATCATTCACAATAATCCCAAAGTTATAGCTATATTGGCTGGTTCAGGTCCATTGGAAAATTATCTTCGCCAACTGACAATAGAACTTGAGATCGATAAAAATGTTATTTTTCTTGGATCAATAACTAACGCAAATTTACCTAGGTATTTAAATGCAGCTGACTTATATGTAAGCACCTCACTAAGTGATGGAACATCTATATCTCTTCTTGAAGCTATGTCCTGTGAATTGCCTGTAATCGTCACTGATATTAAAGCGAACACTGAGTGGATAGAAGACAATATAAACGGATATATCGCTCCACCAGGAAATCCAAAATTATTATCAAGTAAAATCACTTTGGCAATAAACAATGAGTTAGCATGGAAAGAAATGGGGAAAAGCAATCGTTTATTGGTTATAAATAAAGCAAATTGGAAAAACAATTTTGATGAAATTGAATCCTTATACCATCAAATAAAACAATAACTTACTACTCATTTCCATCATTTATTTCATAAAATTCATTCGTAACGAAAATGTCTTGTCGAGGTTTATGAAAATACGGATGACTCCAAGAACTTGGTCTGTAAATTATATTTACTTTATTTTGGTCAAACCAACTGACATTGCGATAACCCTCTCTAATCATTTCCTTAGAAGTCATTATTCTTTCATAGGAATCAAACCAAACATCACTTGAATTTGAATAGGTGTATTTCCCAGACATAGTAGAAATTGCCAGGCTATATACAGGATCAACTAAAATTCTTCCATCACGAAGAGGCAAACATAACCCTTCACTCCAACGACTTACTCTACAACCATCATAATCATCTCCTACATGATTTCTTATCCATAGTGCGTCGTTATAATGTTTGTCTGTCACCATCCTATAAAATGATTCATCCATTCTTTGCTCTACCCCACGAAAAAGAACTAAAACTATCAATATCAATGCACTAAAACGACCAAAATACTTAACTCCGTTAATGGCTCCTGGTCTTAACGAAGCTTTCATGTTGTTACTGATTTGATAATTTCGCAACGCAAAGAGAAAATATGCCCCCCCAAAAACCATAAGAATCATTAAAAAGTGCCATCCGCGTCTTGCTAGAACCTGATGAGAAAGAAAAATTCCTTCTATATGTAAAAACATTAGAAAGAAAATTCCAATTGCAGAAAAAACTAAAGCATTCAGCTTCCAATCTTTGGACATAGTCAGAATCAATACACTGAATAAAAACAATAACGTAGGAAAAATTCCATATAGTAAGAATATTTCTTGATAAATTGGATTATGCACTTCGGCAGTATCCGCAAAAAGAATTGAATTAATAGCCCTGAAATCAGTGAAATTTTCCATGTTGCCAGTCCATTTTAAAAATGCCAGCCACCCAATTCCAGGTAAAGATCCAAGAGCTAAAATTCGAGCAAGGCGATTACTCCAAAATCCTGGGCCATTAAGAATAAATATTATCGAGTGTATTCCAAGGATGAATGTCAAATAGAAGGTGCTTGCAGGATGAGTTAGCATAACATAGACCATTAAAAGCCATAGGAACGGAATTGAACGATATGAAAATTCAAAATCATGACAAATCTTAAGTAAAATTGGAACCATAAACATTCCCCATGCAACAGGAACTAAAAACCCCAATCCTAATAAACCATTCGTCGTTGGAAGAAGAGCTGCGAGAAATGCAGCTTCATAACCCCATTTCTTTATTCCACCTATGAAAAAACATGCAAAGACAAAGATCAATGAAAAAAATGTGGGGCCAAGACGAAAAATTGTCATCCATTCTATCCCTGAAATCATCTGAAACTGAGATAGAAATATATGGAATCCAGCTTCTCTATGCCTGGTAACAATTCCATCACTATCATTATTTGCCCATTCACCACCTCCGTACAATGGGTGTGAATACAATGTCAATCCAACATATTGCATTTCTTGGCTATGGTTATAGTGAACCCATTCATCAATATGTACGGGATACAAGAAATCGCGGTGAGGTAAATTTGCAAGAAATATGGTGAAAATAATAAGAATTCCAAAAAGAATTACTTTTACATGGGATTTTTTCGATTCAAGGCTATAAATTTGTTGTGATAAATAATTATATATAGTTTTTATTTTTAGGATTTTGCAAAAAACATATAGCATCTTCATATTCGCACCCAGAAATATATTGAACTAATAGCATCATTTTGAATTTCTTCCTTTAAAAGAAATTCAAGTTTTTGCCATCTAATCATCTCAGGATAATTATCCACTGGCTTATCAAGTATGACTTTATGAATCCATTCATGTTCACTTTTAAGAATTGGAGATTCTATCGATTGAATGACAGTATCTCCTAAAATTATCTCAACTATAAAATCCTGATTTTTCGCAGTATTATTTGATACGCCAAGCAAAAATTCAATTTTATTATTGTCAGTAAATTCCGATGGTAAAGAATCGACCTTCCCATCCAAACCAACAACATGAATTTGGGATGATAGAGGATCTGAAGAAGGAGAAAGGATAAACATTGTCATGGCGATAACTACTATAGATGTAATTCCGATAGTAATTCTTTGAGAAAAAGGTATCTCTCGAAGCAAATTTATCCCGTCTTGATAGTTGAAAAAGTCAATTTTATGCCATAGACGTAACGAATAAATACCTAAAGAAAAAAATAATATAAAAATCCCAATAAAAGTAAAAAAAGACTCACTAGACATCTTCCAAGGAAGCAATTGACTTCCAAGAACAAAACCAATGATTCCTACAATAGCGATACTTAGGGGAAAGCTTAATAATATTCTTAAGGAAAAGGAAATGTCTTTCTTAGAAAGAAATACCAGACAAAGCAGAAGATATCCAGGAACAAAACAATATAATAGAACACCAGATAGAGCCTGAATAAATTGAATTGAAAAATTATAGTAGTTGATTACCGAAGTTGCATATACTAAACCACACAAAAGAAGATCATGACCAAGCAAAGAATTTTTACTCATGAAAAGGAGCTCTCTTGTGCTACGCAAAGATGTCCCCTTTCATTATTAAATTCCTGAATTCACACTGCCAAGGAAGTTACAATTGTCAGCTTTGTTTTCGAGAGAAAATCCTGGAATCCTGTATATACTGTAAGAGAAAAGCCATAGCTACACTTAACATCAAACTTATCACACCAGTAAAAATAAGAGTTGATCTTCTGGCAGGACCTATAGGAATTTGTGGCTCGATTGCAGATTCAACTATTCTTATAGAGCCTTCTTGTTCGGATTTGGCAATTCTAGCAGCTTGGCGTGCTGTTGCTATAGCATCGAATGAAGCTCCAATTGTAGATATTTCCTTTTCTAACTTAGCTATATAAACTTCAGCGGTCAAAAGATTCGATTCGTCTGTTTCAAGTGATGCTTTATTGATGTCATATGAACTTCTCAATGCTTCCACTTGTGCTTGAAGATCAAGTACAAGGTATTTAAGATTCTTTTGACGTTCTACGGTAAGATCATATCTTTGTAATTCAGCTAGATAAGATAACTGAGAAGATCGCAATTGTTGCTGTATAATCGGTAATTCAACTAATAAAATATTGTTCAATTCTAATTCAGAATTTAATAAAGATTTTTTATTAACTATAAGCTCTGATTTTAGATTACTAATTTCTTCTGTAAGTCCAGATATAAGAACGTTTGTTTTACTTAATTCATCAGAAAGAGATACATATACTTCGTTTATTTCTTCTGTAGAAATACCTAGATCTCGAATCTGATTCCAAGTTGATGCATTCGGATCAAGTCCAAGTTGTTGTCGTAAAGTCGCATCATCAATAGCTTTAACTAACAAAATCGATTGGTTTTGTTTTGATAACTCTGTACTCAGTTCTATTTTTCTGGCAGAAGCTACGACTAATTCTTGTTCAGCAATAACCAATCTTTGGGCATCTTGAAGAATTTGTTCTTTAATTTGAATCAAGTCATTTTCTCTTTGAGTTACGTAATTGGTATTGATATATTCATTATGAATTTTCTGATTGGTTAAATATGCATTTCGGGTAGAAAGATCCAACATGCCTTGTTCAGAAATATTTTGATTATTCATCAATAGTTCGTTAGTAAACCCTATCCATTCACCATTGTATGATCGATCTTTTATTTCTTCATTAACAGCTTTTAATTCTATTTTCGAAAGAGAAAGCTCATTGGTTTTATCACGTAATGACTCATTAACTTCTAAAAACTTATTCCTACTTGACTTCAGTGTTTCTGTGAGCAAAACAATTGGGTATTGTTTTTTATATTTTGTTAAATCGCTAAGAAGTGAATTATAGGTATTTTTTGCATCATTGTATTGGGAATCCAAAAAAGTAAATGACTTTGCTGTTTCAGAAGTAAACAAAGTTGCATTCCGTTTTTCAAAATTTTTCGCCCAAGAATCAGCTATGTCTTTTAATTGCTTTGGAGATTCACCTTTTACAGTCATTCTTAAAATCGGTATCCGAACATACTGAGATCCAACACCCGTTGATTCATAAGAAGCTTCCATCATGGCTTCAAGAGATTCAACCGAAAGTGGTTGGCCGGTTTCTTCATCTTTCAAATTAAGTTCATTTATGATATCAGTTAGTAAATCTCCGCTTCTTGCAAGTGTAGTTAACGTCTCTACAGAAAGTTCAGGAAAATTAACCTCAGGAGAACCTTCTTCAGTAGAAATTACTCGGGAACCTACAGGAACAACTATAAGGAGTCTTGACTGTGCTTCATACAAATTAGCCTGATTAAGTACTATCAAAAGAGCAATTACTGATACTGAACCAGTAATCATCACGATCAACCACCACTTACGTAAAAGAATAGCTAGATATTCTTGTTTAAAAGAATTTTCGGTCATAATGTTTCCTTACATTTTCAATACAAACCAAGTGAGTCTTTATTTAACTTTATAGTATTACTTAACACTTCATACAAAATACAATAAAGTATAGTATATCAGTTGGAGGATTTGTATCAATTAATGGATCAAAAAGAACTTGATAATCACAAAACCCCTTCATATAAACGCCCATTGGACATATCAATACTTCTTTTGACACATATACCATTATTTCCCATCTGGCTTTTACTATGGACGATAATACCATTATGTATACTCCTCGATAGTGGAAGGCCTATATTCTATAGAATGAAAAAGGTAGGAAAGAATGGGAATGTTATCTCAGTTTTTAAGTTCAGAACAATGATCGTTGATGCAGACAAGAGTGAAATACCTTACACCTTAATAAACGACGAACGTATTACAAAATTCGGAAAAGTTTTAAGAAAAACCGCATTGGATGAATTGCCACAACTTATCAATATTCTTCGTGGCGAAATGAGTTTTGTTGGGATACGCCCTTTTAGTCCTCGTGCTCATCAAGCAGCTGAAGAAGAAACTCCCGGATGGTCAAAACGCCTAGACGCATTACCAGGTCTCACCTCAGCAATGTCCGTATGGTCTAATCCGGATAACCAACAAGAACGACTTGAAATGGATTTATATTACATACGAAATCAAAGCTTCTTCTTAGATCTGAAAATCTTTTTTCTATCTATTCTCATTGCTTTCAAAATGGGATGGGAAAAGAAACGAAAAAATTAAACTCTTATTCATATTCATAATTACTACACATAGTTAATTTGCTGCATCTATTCCTCATGATAGAATATTACAAAATCAGATTTTAAAATTGGGTCAGAATTATGAACGCCGCATCTAACTTCACTAACAATAAAATAAGTATAATAGGTTTAGGTTACGTTGGTTTGCCTCTTGCGATTGCTTTCTCCAAAACCATGAATGTAGTCGGGTTTGATATCAGTACCACTCGGATCAACGAATTGAAAAACGGCTTCGATAACAAAAATGAATCTTCCAAAGAGGAACTTCTGCACCCTAACCTTTCATTTACAAACGTCTCAAATGATTTATTGGGATCCGATTGTTATATTATTGCCGTGCCAACTCCAATAGATAATACCTTTAATCCAGACTTAACTAATTTACTTGATGCAAGTAAATTAGTCGGTGAAAACCTGAAGGCCAGTTTCAAAAAAAACAATTCCGCCACTATACCACTAATTATTTATGAATCAACGGTTTTTCCAGGATGTACAGAAGAAGAATGCATTCCTGTCATCGATAAAGAATCCGGTTTGGAAAATGGAAAGGATTTTAAAGTCGGTTACTCTCCTGAAAGAGTTAATCCCGGGGACCCAGACCACCTCTTACAAAATATAAAAAAAGTTATCTCTGGCCAAGACCATGAAACAGTAGTACGAATATCTGCTTTATATGAAACAATTTTAGAAGCAGGAATACATATAGCCCCTAATATAAAAACTGCCGAAGCGGTAAAGCTTATAGAAAATGTTCAACGAGATGTGAATATAGCTTTCATTAATGAAATGGCCATTTTTCTACAAAACCTCAATATTCAAACAAGTGACGTAATGGATGCTGCAAAAACAAAATGGAATTACCTAGATTTTGAACCTGGTCTTGTCGGAGGACACTGCATACCCGTAGACCCTCATTATCTTAATTTTAAGGCAACATCAGTAGGGGCACGTTCATCCTTAGTAGATGCTAGCCGTATAATAAATGACAGTATGGGCCCCTATGTGGCTCGTAAGACTTTAAGTTTTCTAGGCACTAACGAGTCAAATTATGCTCCCGCTTCTTATGAAATACTGATCTTGGGAGCAACTTTTAAGGGAAACGTTACTGACCTGAGGAACTCTTCAGTCATTAAAATCGTTGAAGAATTAGAGAAGTTAAACTGCAGAGTTTCAGTTTTCGACCCATTAGTAGAAAAAAAGATGTTAAATGAAAGTGGACTGCCTGGAATTAATGATCCATTTCTGGACGATAAAAAATACAATGCAGTTATTATTGCAGTTTCGCACGATTTTTTTAAAAATGTACCTTTGGAATCCTATGTTCAATTGCTTGATGCAAAAATAGGCACTTCGGTTATAACAGATGTTAAAAGAATACTTAATTGGAAGAAAGATGGATTTCCAGATGTTACATACTGGACTCTTTAAAAATTGATATAGGTCTATCAAATGGAAAACAATACAGTTAAACAGGCAATTGTCTTAGCAGCAGGTAGGGGTGAACGTCTTTACCCTTTAACAACACTACGTCCGAAAGTTATGCTTCCAATTGGAAATAAACCCATTCTTCAATATGTTGTTGAAGCATTGGTAGCAAATGATATCAGAAACATTGTTATTGTCGTTGGATATCAACAAGAAAAAGTTCAAGATTATTTTATGTCAGGTGATAATTTTGGTGCAAGCATACAATATGTAATGCAGACTAAACAGTTAGGAACCGGAAGTGCACTATTAGCTGCCTCGAATCATCTCGAAAACCAATTTCTAGTCGTGCAAGGACACAACTGGATGGCAGCAGATACAATAAAAGACCTCTTGTCGGCAAATATGCCCACAATTTTAGTAACAAATAAAGCTCAAGGGCATACTCGCCACCGATCAGTAAGTGTTCAAGACGGAAAGGTTATGTCTTTTCTCGAATCCCCAACTGGCACCATAACTCCATGGGTTAACACAGGAACGTATTTACTAGATAAATCTATTGTAGAACATCTTGAAACTGAATTAGATTTACCAGATGCAATAAACAATTTGATTAATACTGGAGCTATAATTAATGCACAACCTGCAAGTGGGATTTGGGGAGATGCAGTTTATCCATGGGATCTCCACACATTAAACGGATTAGCATTATCAGATATGAATGACACCACTCCTGGTAATTTAGAACAAGGAGTAGTGATTAAAGGATCAGTAAAAATCGGGAAGGATTCAATAATACGAGCAAATTCATACATTGTTGGACCCGTAACTATTGGTGAAGGGTGCGAAATAGGACCTTCAGTGACTATTTTTCCTTATACAAGCATCGGAAACAATGTTGTTATTGAACCTTTTACATATATCAGAAACTGTATAATTGGGAATTCAGTTCATATCGGTACACATTCTCATCTCACCGACTCAGTAACTGCAGATGCAATAACCCTCGGCCCAAGATTTACTGCAAAGTCTGATTTTGCATCAGTAGTAAATGATGACCATTTAACCGATATAACTACAGGATGTGTAATAGGCGACAACGTCAGTATCGGAGCAAATGTTTCAATAAAAGCTGGGGTTCTTCTTGGACAAGGTACAAAAATTCGTGAAGGCAATACGGTAGCAGAAGACATCCCAGAATTAAGTAATATTATTTGAGATAATCTAATGTGTGGAATAGTAGGATATACAGGTTATAAAAAAGCCCATTCAATAATATTGAATGGGCTAGAACGCCTTGAATATCGCGGGTACGACTCTTGCGGGATTGCCCTTCCTGGCAAAAAAGCTATAAAGGTTGAAAAACAACTAGGATTTGTAGAAGGTCTAAAAACTAAAAAACAATATTCTGGTTTCTATGGAATAGGACACACCCGATGGGCTACTGTTGGCAAACCAACAGTAGAGAATGCTCATCCTTTTACTGATTGTTCTGGTAATATAGCAATCGTTCATAATGGTGATATAGATAATTTCATATCCATTCGAGAAAAATTGATGAATGAAGGACATCAATTTTCCTCAGATACTGACAGTGAAATTATAGCCCATTTAATTGAATCCTATGATACTCATACACTTCCAGAAAGTGTAGCAAAAGCGATTTCAGAATTAAACGGCTCGTATGCCCTTGCTGTCCTAAGTCAACATACAAATCAACTTGTTGTCGCTCGACAAAGCAGCCCGTTGGTAATAGGAATAGGAAACAATGAGCAATATATAGCCTCTGATGTCCCTGCTATAGCTGAAAAAACTTCTAATGTTATTTTTCTTGAGGACGGTGATATCGCATTATTATCTCCTGAAAAACCAGAAATACTCCATAATGAGGTTCCAATACAACGTTCTGTTCACAACATACCGTGGGTTTCTCATGAATTAGGTAAAGCAGGATATAAACACCATTTCCTTAAAGAAGTACACGAACAACCACGCGTTTTGAGAGACACTATGTCAGGAAGAATTTCAAATGTCACTCCAGGGGTTTCACGGCATCCAAGTCTTATAAAACATAAAAACCCAGACAATATATTTATCTCTGCATGTGGTTCAGCTTATCATGCAGCATTAATCGGAAAACATTTTTGGTCCAATTTCACTTCATCTTCCATAAATGTAGAAATAGCTTCTGAAATTGATTCGCTAAAAAATGTAAACGAATCTGATTGGGGAATTTTTATTAGTCAATCAGGAGAAACTGCTGACACAATTACCGCTGCAGGTATTGCGAAAAATGCTGGGTATACCACCATAGGTCTAACAAATACTCCAAATAGTAGTTTAACTCGATTAGTTGAATCTTCAATTGAAACAAAAGCAACCCCGCCTGAAACAAGTGTTGGCGCATCAAAAACTTTCATATCTCAAGTGATGGAACTTTATCTTCTAGCACTTTCTTCCTCCCCAGTTCCTGTCAATCAATTATATTCATTACTTAATGAACTGCGATCCTTGTCTGAGAAAGCACAACGTACATTGGCAATGAAATCTACGTTTGAAGAGGCTGGCAAGTGGCTGGCAAAGTATGACAACTCATATCTTATTGCAAAGGGAATTAATTATCCCGTTGCCTTAGAAGGAGCATTAAAACTCAAAGAATTAGCCTATCTACATGCCGAAGCATTTCCTGCAGGAGAATTAAAACATGGGCCTTTTGCAATGCTTACCGAATCAACTCCTGTTATAGCCATAGTTCCAGATGATTCTCATCAACCAAGAATGTTGACAGCCATAAAGGAAATAAAATCTCGCGGCGCTCCAATAATCGCGATAACAAATGGTGATATTTCAACCATCTCGCCTATAGCAGATATTGCAATTAATGTACCTTCATCAGACTCAATGTTTATGCCAATTATAAATACTATTGCATTACAATTGATTGCATACTACTGCGCTGATACAAGAGAATGTCCAATTGATAGACCTCGAAATCTAGCTAAAAGTGTCACTGTTCATTAAATAGAACATTGATGGATACAGGATAAACATTTGGAAGGATTTGATAATAAAACCTATGTATTGGTTAATAATGACCAAGATGTAAAACTCTTAGCAAATTATATTAATCTTGCAAATTATCAAATTGTAACAACTGGTCCGTATGCAAGTTATGAATTAGATAAAAATAATTTATCATATCTATCAATAGATTCTTTCCATGATAGAGAAAATTTTGGCTTGGAAATAAACGAAGAATCCAATTCAAAATTTATAAAAATTACCTCTTATATAGATAATTATTTATCTCAAATGGGATTTGGTGGCAAAACACTTGAATACTTTGAATATCACTTACGTTCACTACTTGACACAATTTTAGGAAGAATATTACTTCTCAAAGAATTTGGTGAAAAAACAAAACCAGAAAAAATTGTTTATCTGAAAAACTCTATAGAAATACCTTCAGATTTCAGTTTTCCTATCAATGATTTCTGGAGTCCATTTATAGACGTATACACCAAAGAATATGGAATTTCATCAGAAGTCTTCAACAATAAAACCGGATTAAATGGAAAACCTGTACAAGCAATTCCTTTTGAACATTCACTACTAAAAACAAATCTAATGAATTGGGTAGTGTCTCTTAAAACATTGGGGGTTAAAAAAAGCATTATTAATCAATTCCGTAAAAAAAACTTACTCATGGTAGGTGGTATTTATGAATGGAGTAACACCCTTTTAACGTTATTTTCTTCAGGAGCAGGAATTTCATTTGAACGATTTCCCTACCTTAAGAGAAATTCCTATCTAGAATATTTAAAAGCTTGGACGGAGATGAAAAAATCACTCATAACAGACCAAGATTTTACTTCGTTATTCACATTTCACAAAGTAAATATTTTTCCGATTTTAAGTCCATATATCGATCAAATGATTGCATCATCGTTGGCATACGAATCTTCATTCACAAATAAAAGTACGTACAAAGGGGTATTATTTTCATACATCAATAACGGTGCTGTGTGGAAAAAAATTAAGCACCTGCGAACATCTGGAACAAAATCATTCGTTTGGCCACATGGACAAGCCGGAATCTGGTATAACATCAAAAGTGAAGGGCCTCAATTAAATCTCGAGACCGATTACTTCCTAGCATACGGAAAAGGAACTGAGGATACAATAAAGCCATTTACTGAAAAAAATGGAATTTCAACTGTTCCCATTGGATCTTCAAGGCTTGATACGCTTATCAGTTCAAATGAAAACCAAGTGGGAGAAAATATACTATATGTAACTACAAACTATTTTGGACCTACTCTAAGATATTACTGGAGTCCAGTTTGGTCAGATCTTTATCAATATGAATGGCAAAAAAAAATTCTTTCATACCTTGCCAGCTTACATAAAGAAAAAATAATTTTTAAACATCATCCTAGTCAGAAACGATATGCAAACTTTCCACCAATAATCTTTGATAACCCTTATCTTAGAGTTATATCAGACACATCCAGTTTTACAGATTATCTCGGTGCTTCCAAAATTATTATTATCGATAATTTAAGCACTACACTAATGCAAGCTCTTACAACAAAAATTCCTTTATTTATTTTGCTTACAAATCGTGAAACATCTGAAGCTTCAGTAGCGGCTCTTAAAAAAAGAGCAATATGCTCAGAAAATGTTGATGAGCTAATCAATAGTATTGATCAGTATATTAACCACAATATATACCCAGCAGATATTTTGAATGATGAAGCGTTACGCTTTTATGGTACTTACAGGGGAGATGGCAAAAGTCATTTGCGAGCTGCCGAATTTGTTTTAAGAAAAATATAATGAATCTCAAAATTAATTGAAATTATTCACCACCACTGACAGAAAAAACTTGACCAGTAATATAATTTGAAGCTGATGAAGTTAAAAATAGGACCATTTGTGCGATATCTTCAGGAGTACCCATTTTTTTTAATGGAATAAGATCAATGCGTTCTTCCATATTGTTTTTCGGGGCTTTATTGTGAAACGAAGTATCGATAATTCCAGGTCGAATGGTATTAACAAGGATGTTATGTTCTGCACCAGCTTTGGATAAGCTAATTGTTAGGGATTCAAGCGCCGATTTAGCTGCGGCATAATGCATAGATTGTAATGATCCACCAAATTTGGCACTTATAGAACTAATATTTATGATGCGTCCCCCACCTGAATCCTTCATAAATTTAAAAGCTTCCCTAGATAATAGAAAAGGAGCAATATAATTTAAATTTATTGTGTCTGTGAGAGATTGAGGATCAATTTCTAAGAAGTGGTAATTTCCTATATTTGCTCCAGCATTATTAATTAAAACATCGATACCTTTATACTCATTTACGAAATCTTGAATAAGATTTGAAAGGTCCGAAACATCAAGTAGGTCTTTAGCAAAAGCAGAGGCCAACCCTCCAGAACTAATAATATCCTTAACCACTTCAAGAGCATCCTTTTTGTTGTGATTGTAATGAACTCCAACTGAAGCTCCAAAATTACCAAAAGCCTTAGCTATTTCTTGTCCAATACCACCTGATGCACCGGTGATCAAAACACGTAATCCTTTTGAAATTTCAAACATAGCAACACTCTATAAAAGAAAATAGTAGAACTATTGTATACTATAGGAGTAGAACAAAAAACAATCCAAGGAGGGATGGCAGAGTGGACGATTGCGTTGGTCTTGAAAACCAATGTACGTGCAAGCGTACCGTGGGTTCGAATCCCACTCCCTCCG
>CAJWQJ010000013.1 GCA_913045315.1 uncultured Chloroflexota bacterium
CCAGATCCGGGACAATTCCTTCTTCCAAATTAACTTCCAGAGCATTTATCGATAGACATAGCATTGTGTAATATCCGATAATAATCACTAGGTCAATCGTTGCCTGTTTACCCAATAAGTGTTCGACTGCGCTATAAGTAGCGTCCATGACGTGTTTTTTTTCCAGAAGTTCTCTCGTAAATTGAATATAAACGCTTTCTTTGGGTAAAATTCTTCTTGGAGGTCCACCCTTACGTATAGCTTCTATTACTTCCTGCCTTACTCCAGTTTCCTTTGCTGATTCTATATGATGAGTCCAAACATATTGGCAGTTACATATTTTTGCGATGGTTAGTGTGGTAATTTCTCTTACCTCAGGAGCAATTGTAGGTGATGCATAGCGAAGTTGTTCTCCAAGCATAGCTACTTTTGAAGCGGTTTCCGGACTGTTGAGAAGTGCTTCAAACGGTCTTGCCACATGCCCTCTGAGCGAGGAAATTTCGTCATAAAAAATTTGTTTTTCTTCTGGTAAATCTCCTTTACTCATTAATGGTACTCTACTCATGATGAACCTCCTTGATTGGATACATAATAGCAATTTTTTCGTGAATTATGGATATTCTTTTGATATACTTGTTCCTATGAAGGTGCGATCTGTAATCGTTGGAACTATTTGTGTTTTCTTTTTACTTGCATGCATATCCAATGATACTTCAACCAGTGATTTCCCAGAACGATCTTCTATGGTAAATGATTCACGTATTCAAGCTTCCTCTGACCAGTCTTCAAATAATCCTTCAATAATGCTTATTAATTATTCATCGTATCCTACAAAAGATATTGAATTTTGGATCCAGATTGCTGAGTCGAAAATGGCGAGCAGAACGTCAAATATTTTTGCCTTTATTTATCCTGTTGGTAAGCAAATTGAGCCATTTGCTCCTGTGAAATCACACTATGCTGATGGCGTTTTTGGCAAACATGAAGTTTTATTAAAGCCTGAAGAGATAGAATTCATTCTAAGGGAAGTAGAAGAATGGCTTAGAAATGATCCATGCATAGAACATCATAGAGATTCCAAGGATGAAATCGATAATCATTTAAGTGATTATCGAACATGGCTTGAGCAGGGTGCAGATGCATCTACTATGCATGGGGTATGTAGTTCTGCAAGAGTTGTTGGAATGGGCATTACATATAATATGAGAGAACATGAGCCACTTATGGAGTTCCAGGATTTTTTGTTTCATGAGTTTTATCACGCATTCCAGCAAGATTTAGAGATGGAAGGAGAATGCCAGGACCGAAGGGATGATGAGGAGAATTCGAATTCTGTGTGGCTTGTTGAAGGTGGTGCGCATTATTTTTCAACTCACCTGATAACCGAACTTAATAATATTCCTAATCCAAGAAGCAGAATATTAGAAATTGCTGATAGAAACTATAAACGGGAAGGACACCATATTGGTCCAGACAAATGGGGAGCGGCAGCTTTATTGCTTATGGTAGAGAAGGATATGATTACCGAGGAATCGATTCTTGATGGAACTCTTTTTCATAATTGTGACAGGGAACTGAAATTTGGAAGAGATAATCCAAACATGCAAAGAATTAAGGATTCATGGCATTTGATTGAAAAATCAGGAGAAGGCTATGAATTTCAATCGGGAGTTATAAGCACTAATTAAATTATTGCGTTAATCATACTGTATTTTTTCACCGTATTTATAGGATTCGTAATCTCCAGTGTGTGCATCTATAGAAATATTCTGAAATTCCTTACCACAGTTTTTGCAAATTGATGCGTTTGATCTGTTTTCCCATTTACAATCAGGACATTTTTCGATTGGAGTTTTATTTTCTTTCGTACTCATGCTTTTCATTCATATTTATATATTGAAACTGTTTCTTGTAAATTCTTTTTGGTAATATAGTAGTATACAGTCTAAGTAATGACTTGACGCTTAAACTGTTTGGAGAGGTAGCCTGAGTGCAAATTGGTTGCCTCTCTACTCAAAATTATCAAATAAATTTAACCTTAGTAGTATTTTTTTGTTCATATTGGTTTTTTATTAACATAGGTAACCCTCCAAGAGCACTGGTTACGACTAATATTCCTAAGATTATGAAAGTAAGTGTTAATCCGACATTATCGAGCATCAATCCTGCTAGAAGAGACCCAATAAACATTCCTAAATTCATTGCTGTGTTCATGACACCCATAGTCACTCCCATGCCTGTTCCACGACCATTTTCAAGTGCTATTGCTGAGCTTGCAGGCATGAATACTGCTTCCCCTGCACCGATGAGGCAGAATATTATTCCTACCTGTAATGGGCTTTCAGCAATTCCCATTACAGCAAGAAGTATTGCCATGAAAAACATTGGAGAACTACTGAGAAATATTCTGCTATACCGATCCGCGAGCCATCCACAGGGCAATTGAAGAATGGCACCTATAACTGTTCGAAAGGTTATTACAATTCCAATTTCAGTACCAGATGAATCAAAAGCAGAAGTCATAAGTATTGGAAGAAAAATAAATGAAGGGACTACAGCTAACATTACTCCAAATCGTAATATGAGTAATCCTTGCATTTTCCCAGATGAAATGATGTCTTTAAATCCTGAAAATAATGATGTTTCCTTGTCCTTTTGTGTCAAGTTTTCACTTTCGGGAAGAAAGAAAATAGCAATGAATGTTGCTAATGCACTAATTACAGCAAACGCAAAAAAAGCTGCTGTCATTCCAAAATTGTCATTGAGTAATCCTCCTAATACAGGACCTGCGCCTACTCCACCTAATACAGCAACATGAAAAATTCCCATGTATAGACCTTCTTTTTCTTCTGGAGCAAGGTCTCCCATATATGCCATGGATATTGGAAATACGAATCCACCTCCTACTCCTTGAATGAGTCGTACTATGAGTAGTTCAGAAACAGAAGTTGTATATGCATAAAAGACCCCGCAAATTGTAAAAATTATGAGGCCTATTACTAAGAACCATTTTCGACCATATTTGTCAGAAAATGAACCTATAAAAGGTTGTACTAGACCCATAGTTAGTGAAAATCCAGCCGTGATTGCCCCTAGTTCAAATCCTGAAGCACCTAAATCTTGAGCATATATTGGAAGAAAGGGTATAACAAAGCCGACCCCCATTAAGGTGACAAAAATAGTTATTGTAAGAATTACTAATCTGTAATTCACTATAGGCATTCAGTTGGCACTTTCAGTGATTGTTAATGTATTTGTTTGGAAAAAATGAAATTACCTATCCCAGCTGGATCTTCGTCCTTCCATATTTGTATGGACATCCAACAGTACAGTCTTTCCTTCCTTATTTAGTTGCTGTGCCTTTTTAAGAGCACCTGCTATTTCGTTTGTTTTGGATACGACTATTCCTGTAGCTCCCATACCTTCTGCGATTTGAGCATAATTTCCTAACATGTGAGAAACACCGTACTCTGTTCTGGCAGTTGGGAATCGTCCTGGATATGTTGCCATTCCTCCATTATTAAGAACTATTGTGGTGATAGGGATTTGTGCTCGGACAGATGTTTCGATGTCTAGTCCTGACATTCCGAACGCTCCGTCTCCCATATAATTCATGCAAAATTTTTCTGGAAATGCTTGTTTTGCACCAATCATTAATGGAATACCAAATCCAAGGTGAGTTGTTTTACCCCATCCAATGTAACTGTGAGGGGCAGTTGCAGTAAAAAATGGTACAAGTCCTTCGCGAGGAGCACCAGCATCATGGGTAATCACACTGTTTTCCAAATCAATATTTTGATTGATTTCCCATATCAAGCGATATTGATTGATTGGTTCTTCATTACTTGTTAAAAGTGGCATCCATTCATTAATCCATTGTTGTTTTAAATCAGCAATTTCTTTATGGGCTGAAGTGGATCCCTTTCTTCCCTTTTCACCAATTTGCCCCTTAACCTCATCAATAATTGCTTCAAGAGTTAGTTTTGCATCTCCAATTAAGCCAATTTCAACAGACTGATCTTTATTAATATCGTCAGGGTTGATTGTATTTTGAATTATTGATTTACCTTTTGGAATTGACTGTCCGTAGGGAGTGTTCGTTAAACTTGATCCTATCGCAAATAACACATCTGATTCCTGCACCCATGTTCTAGCAGGAAGTGTAGTTGATTCTGAACCTGCACCTAATGAAAGGGGATGACGTTCATCGATAGCTGATTTTCCTGGCATTGATGTGAATACAGGTATTTCAGTTAGTTCGGCTAATTCCCGTAATTGTTCAGTTGCTTGAGCGAATAATACTCCCTGACCAGCCCAAATTACTGGTTTTTTTGCTGCGAGAAGAGTTTTTACAGCCTCTTTAATATTGCTTTTACTAGGAGCAGTTAAAGCTGTTTGAGGTGAAGAGTAAGTGGAGAAAAGTTCCTCAGGTAATTCCTTTGAAGCGATATCACTTGGTGTTTCAACTACGACTGGACCTGGTGGGCCGTTGCGAAGCGCATTGAATGCCCTTCGCATGACAGGGATAACATCTTCAATTGTATAGATTGTCTCTATTTGTTTTGTAACATTTTTGTAAATAGGAACAGCATGGAATTCAGGTCTTACATTAAGTCGTGAAACAGCAGGAGCTCCTGGCAAAACGAGAATTGGTATGTTATCCGCATATGCCTGACTTAATGCACCAACAGAATTTTCTGCTCCCGCTTGACTTTGCATTACAAAAACGCCAAATTTCTGCCTGTCATTCATTCGGCTATAACCATCAGCAGCCATTCCTCCACCTCGTTCATGGCGAAAAGCTACTGGTCGGATTTTTTGTTTTGCCATTTCTTCAATCAATGGATTATTGGGGAAACATGATGCCCATTCAATTCCCTCAAGTTTTAAGATCTTCACCATAGCTTCAGTAACATTCATGGTTTACCCCCTCTGTTCAAGGTCTAACATTAGTGTATGACATTTTCTATATTGTGTCTGTATTAACCATTGTAGAACGTATCAAAGCAAACCGATACAAAAAACAGGATGCTTATTAATCCGTTCATGTTAAAAAATGCAGTGTTAATTCTACTTAAGTTATCAGGGGAAACCATTCGGTGTTCTACAAATAAGAGAATTAAGAAGGTAAGAACACCAATGTAATAAATTATTCCACTTCCAAGAACTATGCCAGCAATGGTTAAGAATACAATAGTTAAAGAATGAAAGAATTTTGCTATTAATAATGCTTTAGCAATACCAAATTTAGCTGGAATAGAGTAGAGACCTTGCGAACGGTCGATTTCAATATCTGCTGTAGAGTAAATTACATCAAACCCTGCTGACCAGAATCCTGCTCCTAATCCCAGAAGAATCGATTCCAAACTTATTTGATTAGTTGTAGCAATATAGACACCATTTGGAACTGAAGCATACACGATACCTAAAACAAGATGAGAACCCCATGTTACTCTTTTTGCATATGGATATGCTATAACAAGCAAGAGG
This sequence comes from uncultured Chloroflexota bacterium, assembly GCA_913045315.1. Classification (GTDB taxonomy): domain Bacteria; phylum Chloroflexota; class Dehalococcoidia; order Lucifugimonadales; family UBA1127. The sequence goes on from CAJWQJ010000013.1 coordinate 5,470, forward strand.
GCTACTGGACTAAGAAGTTTGGCCCAGAATGACAAGTTGTATACTCCAAAAATAAAAATGATAGCCATCAATAAAAGAAATATGGTCATTTCCCATTTGCGAATGCTTCCAGTTACTAAAGCTCGATTTGATGTTCTTGGATTTTTTGTGTCGATTGTATAATCAATTACTCGATTTATTCCCATGCCAAAATTGCGAATTCCTATCATTGCCATGGTTATCCAAATAAAAGTTTCAAGTTTGGGTAAACCGTCTTCAACAAGTATTAATGAAAGAAATGCAAATGGTAATGCGAAAACAGTAAGTTCAATTCTTACTTCACGAAAAAAAAGAAGAAATTTTTTCATGATTACTTTTTGTAACAATTTATTATCCTTCATTCATATTGAAAATGTAGCAGTTTCACAAGATAATCATCTTCTAAATATGATTAATTAATACATTATAGTTAATATATTGTATTCCAGATAATTAGAGATTTATAGAATTTTTCCACTAGGTTATTGGATAACATGCAAAAAATAGGTTCTAAAAGTGTCCAAGATTTATTTAATAGTATAGCTAAGAGATATGACTGGTTTAATTCTATCGCTTCAGGTGGGATGGATGCCAAATGGAGAAGGGAAGCGGTAAAACTAGCAGCACCTTCATTTGTAGAAAATGGTCTGGATGCTGCTACTGGCACTGGTCGAATTGCTGTTGAATTGGCTAAAATTACTAAAAATGTCACTGCAGTTGATTTTTCATCAGCTATGATTCAAAGTGCTGAAAAATATGTCGAACAACAAGGATTTGATCAGAAAATTTCCCTATTACAATCTGATGTTTTGAATTTACCTTTTCGTTCTGAAAGCTTCAATTGTGCGACTATTGGTTTTGGATTGAGGAACCTGCCTGATATTCAAGGAGGGCTTCAAGAGTTATTCAGAGTACTTAGATATGATTCACGAATTGTAATATTAGATATTGTAAAACCTAAAGGTATTATAAAGAAACTAATGTATAAGATTTTTTTTCAGCAAATCTTACCTTATGTTGGATGGTTTCTTTCAGGGAAACGACAACCTTACCAATATTTACCAAACTCAGTCGAAACTTATTTGTCTCCGGACGAATTAACTTACCTCATGGAATCTATTGGATTCCATGAGGTAAGTTATTCACTTAAGGCTATAGGATCTATTGCTATTCATGTCGGTGTTAAAAAATAGCTATAGGATTTACAGGAGATCCAGTTCCATATTGTATTCTTAAAGGGGCAATAGAGAGCATAAAATGCCATCTGTTGTATTCTTTACAGGTTTCAGATAGCTCTTCCATATTTACGTTATCTATTAACCACAAGCCCATGTGAGGTATACCAATTTGGTGTATTGGTTGATGGATTGAATATCCGCTTGGCATAACATCGCTGATCGGTTCTCCACTTAACATTGCTACTCCATGAGAATGTATCCATGGTAGACAAGACGCATCCAATCCTGGTAATCCTTCGGGTATTGGCTTTGGTCCTTCTTCATTCCTTCGTTTAAGATGTCCAGTGCGTACAAACAGCACATCGCCTGGTTCTACGGAGGTATTTTGATCTTTTAATGCAGCATCTAACTCTTCTGGCAAAATTCCGTCTCCGCGCTCTAGCCAATTTACCTTTCTAAAACGCGGGATATCGATTAAAACTCCCCTAGTTACCACACCATTTTTCAAAAGTTCAATTGATTCTTTAGTTGCACCTTGTCTAGTGGTTACCAATGCTGAAGATCTGTTATTGTACATTTTCCCTTTTGAAAAAATATGACTAAGTGCGTCCACGTGGGTAACTGCATATCCATGAAAAACCATTCCGATAAAGTCAGACGCTCCTTGCATGGGTAATGGAGTTTCTTCTGGCAATGCGAAGACTTCCCCTGATCCAGTCATTATATGTAATGGTGGGGAGGTAACATCTGCTGCAACTCCTGCAATAATATCTCTTGAACAGGATATAGTTAATCCTGTTTCAACTAATGAAATTGCTTCTTTCACTTTTTCTTGTGTAATATGATTTATAGTACCAAGTTCATCCTCATTTCCCCAACGCCCCCAGTTACTCAAAGTGTTTACATAATTGCTTATTTCTTCTTCGCTTGGTCTTTTAGACATCACTTTCCCCCTCCCTTTTTGTCGTATTAATACTTTGAAAATAATTTACCCCATGGTGTCTGAAGTGCTTTTTTAATTCTCTTCTTGCCAATAAAATTCAACCAATACCCGTTGTGGTATAAGTTTGAAGCCAAAAATGCCCATGGAACTATTGGTGTTTGTAATAATAGTTTTTCTAATGGCTTCATAGGACCCCAGTATATTAACTTCTGCCCCCTACTTGCAAAAGTATTTTGTTTTGAAGTGAATCCATAATTGATTCCAGATATATCATCACCGACAAAATTTATCTGAGAAATATCTCCACAGCCTAAGCCCTTTTCATGAGCTAGTCTAATGAACTTTATTGACATTGGATCGAATCCCATTAAATGAGCAGCAACTGCATCAATAGCTACCTGATCTGATGAACCAATAAGTATTCCTGGAGTATGCCATTGCATCGCTCTTGGGCCTGGTCCGTCACCAGCAAAAGTTCCATCCATGACAGCAAAAATTCCTGAATGGATTTCTTTTTGAATTGTAAGGAGATCAACTAAAGTTTCGTGAATAACTGAATGAGTCCAATGTCTTTTTCGATTTAATAATCCCCCGAAAGCATTTTTCATTGCGCCAGTCATAGTGGTAAATACGTGCGTTTTCATTGTAGGAAGATGGATTATATTTTTTCCTGCAAAAGTTTCTGGAATAGTAATTCCTTCAGGAAATACGTCATTAAGAACCATTAAATTTTCTATTGGTTGATATTCAATCCAGCGATTTGGCTCACTATCCAGATGAATAGTAGGTATAGAGTATTTATCTGTTACAACTTTGTGTTTGTTATTGATTTCACCTTCGTATGAGTCGACAACAACTGTTCCATTATGAGCACCAATTAAATTGTTGTATCCATCATCTTGAAGTGTTCGGATTACTCCTTCAAGTTGCCACGGAGAAGTTGAGGTTGCTGGGTACCAGTGCTGCCATGAGATGTTGATTTTTAGTAGAGTTTCTTTTGCCGGATCAATTACTGACTGGTAATTGCCTAGGTGCATCAGGCGGTTAATATCATGGAAAATAGTCTCTGGTTTTGTGTGGACAAATGATACTATTGACTTTTGCTTTTCAGTCACAATAAAACTTTTCCTCTTTGATATTAATCAATGCTAATTGAGAAAAGAATATGGGACAATAAATTTTATTTTCTTCGAATGGTGTTTCCGTCACGTTCCCAATTTTCGGATAGTTCACTACTTGAGTCGAGCAATTGTTGAAGTGTTTTGTATTTTGAAGCACTCAATTTACTTACCTCAAGTGCTCTTGCTGCTGCACCAGCAGCCCATGTACCATTAATAATTTCACCAGAATTTTTTGCTCTTCTGGACCAAGATTTATGTACAGTAGTTTCCCATCCAGTTTCCGGTTCAGGGTTACTTGTTGTCGGAGTTGAGTTAGATGTTTGTGGTAAAGATGGTTCAATCTCTTTGCGGCTTTGTATTGGCCTTCGGGTGTAAGGGCGTCTTGGTCGTGTGGTTTCAGGTTTAGATTCAGCCGGTATAAGAATTTCCTCTGAATCATCTTTATTCTCTTGTTTTGATCTTCCGAGAAGGTTGGAAAGGATTTTTCTTGGAGTATTTTCTCGTATAGAAACAGTTACATCCCCTTGATTTTTGTTTCTTTCTACTTTTACAACCTTCGATGATTCTAGTAATTTCGCAAAGGTTTGAAAACCATAATCTTGAAACGAAAAACTAGGATCGAGTCGTAGAATCCTTTGATGTAATTTTGAACCTAGAACTTTTTCGCTCGAATCAACTTGCAATGCTCTGACTAGCAAATTTTCTGCTTCCTTGAATTGGGATGAATTATTTTTTTGGGTTAGAGCATCAAGATAAATGTATCTGTCACATGATTTCACAAAAGTTGATGAAACAACATCTCTTCTACCTGCACCTATTACTGATTTTCCAGAAGCACGCAATTTGCTTACCAGAGGAACAAAGTCACTGTCTGCAGAAACAACCACATATGTGTCCACTGAAGAGCGATAAAGAAGCTCTACAGCATCGATTGCAAGATGGATATCACTGGAATTTTTTTGGGATCGATTAGCATGAAAATAATGAATAGTTTCTATTCCGAGAGCTAATATTCGGTCTCTATTTTTTCCTGCTGATGACCAGTCAGCATATGCTCGTTTAACTACTATCCTACCTAGATCAGATAATTGATCAAATAAGTATGGAATTGAGTCTAAACCAGTATTTTCATAGTCTATGAGTACAGCTATTTGATTGTCTGACAATGTTTTTTCCTATTTTTTTCTTGATATTACTTTTTTTGCAGCTTCTACAATGCCATTTGAAGAAAGACCATATTTTTCTAGTAGAGGTTTGGCTGGGCCAGATTCAGCATACTGATGCATGGCAATAAATTCTTGAGGTGCAGGGTAATTTCTTGCCAAGGAACTAGCAACCATACTACCTAACCCACCATGTATGTAGTGTTCTTCTGCAGTGACTACTGCGTTAGTTTTTGTTATTGATTTGACTAGAGTTGCTTCGTCGAGAGGCTTTAAAGTTGAAACATTTAATACTTCTGCCGAAATTCCCTGCTCTTTTAAGATTTCTGCGGCATTCAGTACTGATTCAAGTAATGGGCCACACCCTATTAAGGTAACATCACTTCCGTTTTGAAGAATTTCTATAGTGCCTAATTTAAAATGACTTCCACTTTCATGCATTACAAGTGTGGCAGGGCGATAAAGTCTCATGTAAACAGGACCAGGGGTAGCTATTGCAGCTTTTAATGCAGAAACTGTTTCTGGACCGTCAGATGGGGTAAGCACAGTCATTGGAGGAAGGCTACACATTAATGCTAGATCTTCTAAACTTTGAGCAGAAATCCCATCTTCAGCTGTCAATAATCCTGCATGAGTACATACTAAATTAACATTTAATTTTGATTGTGCGATTCCTACCCGAATTTGATCAAATGCCCGACCTGTTCCAAACACAGCAAAAGTTGTACATATAGGTATTTTTCCTGCAGCAGCAAAACCTGCTGCCATACTTAACATGTTTTGTTCGGCAGCTCCTACATCAAAAAAACGCTCAGGAAATTCATTTCCGAACATTATTGCCATAGTTGACTTATTTAAATCTCCGCCTAGAACAACTATGTCTTTATTTTCTCTGCCAAGTTCTACAAGCGCTTTGCCAAATGCTTCTCGAGTAGATTCCATATTTGTCATTATTAATTAGATGTTCCTTATTCAAGTTCTTTTAAAGCTTCTACCAGTTGTTCTTTGTTTGCAGCCTTTCCATGAAAATCTGGATTATTTTCCATAAAACTAACACCTTTACCTTTGATGGTATGGGCAATTATCACTTGAGGTTGTTTTTCTTCTTTTTGAGCTTCTTTAACTGTATTGATGATTGAATTTATGTCATGTCCATCTGTTTCAAACACTTTCCAACCGAAAGCTTTCCATTTATCTGCTAAAGGTTCTAAATCCATTACTTGGTCTGTAAATCTATCATTTTGTATTCTGTTCCGGTCTACAAATAAAGTAAGATTATTTGCATTGTAGAATGATGCAGCCATTGCTGCTTCCCAAATCTGACCTTCATCGCATTCTCCATCACCAACCATTGCATAGACTCTATATGGACTAGTGTCTAATTTTCCGGCTAGAGCAGTTCCTAATGCAAATGAAAGCCCTTGTCCTAAGGAACCTGCAGACATATCCACACCAGGAGTAATTATATGAACATGACCCTGCAAACGACTATTAAGCTGACGAAAATCCTTAAATTCATCTGGAGAAAAGAATCCTCTTCTAGCTAGCGTAGCGTACATGACTGGTGATGCATGACCTTTACTTAGAATAAACCTGTCTCTACTAGTTAGTAAGGGTTGGGAGGGGTCAATATTCATTATTTCAAAATAAAGCACAACCAATATATCCGCTGCTGAAAGGGATCCTCCTGGATGTCCACTTTGGGCAGCAGAAGTCATTGTGACGATGTCTCGTCTTATCTGCTTTGCAGTACCGATAAGTTGATCAATGTTGACCATAAAAAGGTGCCGTGTAACCTGAACTAAAATTTACTGAACTTTTTTGGAATATTATTCCGCAGGTTCAACTTCGTCAGTATAGTTCCTGAGGAAGTTTGTTGCAAATAAATTTCCCTAATTAACTTAAGAAATAAGTAATATAGTCAAAGCAAATGGTGCCGAAGGTCAGAGTCGAACTGACACGTCCAGAGGACAATGGTTTTTGAGTTTACAGAAATTGCATTTTATAGCTGTTTAATCTTCTCTAGTTTTTTAGATACACAACTCTATTGAACTTGAAATCGCTAAAACAACCATAACAACGTTTTCAAGGTGGTCATTATTTAGGTCATTATTTTTTGGTTTGCTTAACTCACCTTCGTTATGACTGGTTTACTCTCACATAACCAAGTATAAACACATATAATTTTACAATAAGATTATGGTAATATACCAATACTTTTTATTGGCTACCTATAGGTTAATATAACTAATCACCAATTGATATTTATGGCAGGAGGAGGAGATTTTATGGAAATTAATTATTGGTGGGTAAATCAGAATCAAACATATCAATATGAAATAAGAAATGGGTATATGTGGTCTCCAAAGACCAACAGTAATGGTGCACGGAATCAATTTTACGATAATATGAAAGAAGCTAAACCTGGCGATATAGTTTTTTCTTTCAAAGACACATTTATAAAGGCGCTAGGCATCGTTACTGGAACTGCTCAATCACGAACTAAACCGTTAGAATTTATCTCAGTAGATAATACTTGGAATAATGAAGGATGGTATGTCCCTGTTGAGTTCCAAGAATTAAATAAGCAACTACACCCAAAAAGTTTCATATCTTTAATTAGACCTACTCTTCCAGACAAATATTCCCCATTACAGAGTAACGGAAATGGCATTCAGTCAGTGTATTTAGCTAGTGTTCCTTTTGATATGGCTCGTGTAATCAGAGATCTATTGGATGGTCAAGTTGAGTCGTTTATCGAAAATGACATAGCCCAGGAAATTATTCGTGAAACAGAAAATGAAAGCCATGAACAAGAAATACGAAAAAGTAGTGATGTTTCAGATACCGAAAAAATTCAAATAATCAAAGCACGTAGAGGACAGGGTATTTTCAAAAAAAACGTTCAAGAAATTGAGAAAAATTGTCGTGTAACAAAAATTTCCGATATAAATCATTTAAGAGCAAGTCATATAAAGCCATGGAGTAAATCATCACATTTTGAAAAGCTAGATGGAAATAATGGACTATTATTGTCACCACATGTGGATCATTTATTCGATCGAGGATATGTTAGCTTCATACAAAATGGATCTATTTTAATATCTCCAAAGATCAAAAAAGAAATACTATATGCATGGGGTATTGATCCTAATTCAAAATCTAAAATGTTTACGCCTGAGCAAGAACATTATCTTGAGTTTCATAGAGATGAAATTTTCAAGAAACAATAGGGTCTCATTCATGCACTTTGGTCGTATTACAGTTCGTATTGTGGATAAATACACTAAAGTGGTCATTTTGGATCATCACTAAAAACAAATTACCTCAAGAATATTAAGGTCAATTTGTATCTAATTGAGTAGTGGTGCCGAAGGTCAGAGTCGAACTGACACGTCCAAAGGACAATGGTTTTTGAGACCATCGCGTCTACCATTCCGCCACTTCGGCATAAGTTAATTTTTAGAGTGAATTAATGAAGGAAAGTACGATTTTAAACTAATTTATCTTACCTTCAAATTATATCATATATTTTATAAAAATAGAGTTGAGAGAATTATCCATATGCTATATATTTCTGAATATGACAGTTAATTTTGCAGATTTGCAAAGAAAAGCTGGGGACTATTTGTTAGATTCTCAGATTAAGCTTATCGATGAAGCTTATCGATTTGCTGAGAAGAGTCACGCTGGTCAATTTAGGGATTCTGGAGAACCTTACATTGAGCATCCTCTAAATACTTCACTTTATCTTGCTAATCTTATGCAAGATGCTCCTACATTAGCAGCTGGTTTACTTCATGATGTAGTAGAGGATTGTGGGGTTCCTTTATCTCTGATAGAAACTAAATTTGGATCCGAGGTTAAAAGACTGGTTGATGGTGTTACTAATCTCTCACAGATGGAATTATTATCTCAGACACATGAATTTGAATCTAATCAACCAGATCAGTTGATTCAACGCTCGGAAAGTATACGAAAAATGCTTGTTGCTATGGCTCAGGATATTCGAGTTGTGTTAATTAAACTCTGTGACAGGCTTCATAATATGCGAACATTACAAGGTAAGAATATTGATAAAAGAATTATGATAGCAAAGGAAACATTGGATATATACGCACCATTAGCTCATCGCTTGGGGATATGGGATATAAAATGGCAACTTGAGGATCTTGCATTTCGTCATCTTGATGAAACTACATATCGAATGATTTCATCAAATATCGCACAGAGACGAGCTGATAGAGAGAAATATTTAGAAGAACAATGTGAACTTTTAAAATCACATATGGCACCATTTGAAATAGATTTTGAAGTGTATGGGCGTCCCAAAAATATTTATAGTATTCATAAAAAAATGATCAAATATGAATCGCAGGGCAAAGAATATTCCGAAATCATGGACTTGTATGCAATCAGGATTTTGGTGGATAGCATTGAAGATTGTTATAAATCCCTTGGCTTAGTACATCAGTTATGGCATCCAATTAATGGTCAATTTGATGATTATATTGCCAATCCCAAAGATAATATGTATCAATCTCTTCACACGAGTGTAATGTGTGATCGAGGTGTGCCTCTTGAAGTTCAAGTTAGAACTAGAGAGATGCATAGAATAGCTGAATATGGGGTAGCTGCTCATTGGGATTACAAATTAGGTAGTCGAAGTGGTGATGATGATCGTTTTGCAAAAAAAATGACTTGGTTAAGACAACTTTTAGATTGGCAACAGGATGTAACTGGTGCTGAGGAATTCATAGAGTCGATTAAAACAGATATCTTTAGAGATCAATTATATGTATATACTCCCAAAGGTGACATTAGAGAATTACCTATAGGGGCAACACCTGTTGATTTTGCATACAGAATTCATTCTGAACTTGGCAATAGATGTATTGGCGCTAGAGTGAATAGCCAAATAGTTGCTTTGGATACGATTTTAAAAAACGGAGATTTGGTAGAAATAATTTCAAGTAGACAAAGCCGTGGGCCAAGTCTTGACTGGCTTAATCCAGAAACAGGCTTTGTTAAAACCGCATCTGCACGACAACAAATTCGACTGTGGTATAGGCGACAAGAAAAAGGTGCTCAAATTGAAAAAGGCGTGGAAATAATTTCGACTGTTAAACATCGATTTGGACTAACAACAAATAACTCAGAAATAGCGAAACACTTTGAATTTAGTACTGACGAAGAATTGATGATAGCCTTAGGTAATGGCTCCTTTAGTTCTTCTGAACTTGAAAAATATTTCATTATTAAAAGTTCTTCTGATACTGGCTTTGGGGCTCAAGTTGAATTTCGTTTAGAAGTAGTTGCCTGGGATAGAATCGGATTACTTAGTGATATAACTACTATCTTGTCTCGCGAGAAAATAAATATCTCTTCTGTTATTACTAGCGAACCTGGAGATGGTACAGCAATAATTTCCCTAACGTTACTTGCAGGTGATTCGTCGCAGATGAGCCGTATTTTTCCGCGACTGGATAATGTTGAAGGCGTTATTGATGTTCATCGTGTCGAAACCCCTCAAGAATAAAATTTTTCAATTAACAAATTTCAAGTTTTTGACATCAACAATATTGACTTTCTAGATTCAGATTAGGATAATCCGTTGGGTTCAATGGCTTTATTTCTTTAAATGAGGGGTTAATTTGCCTAGTTTTGTCAGCAGACGCTATCAGTGTTCAGTATGTCGCCGTATTGCTTTATGTGTAAAAGCTGGTGAGGGTGAAATTCGTTGCTGTAAGCGTAGTATGCCAATGATTGACTGGGATTTGATGCAACAGCTTGCACTGGGTTGAAATATTGATTCATTGAAACACTGCATGATTAAATGCATGTATAGATTGTTTGTTATATGTCTAATTACAAGGAGGGACGTGCATGGGTGTATTAACAGGAAAAACGGCCATAGTAGGTGTTGGTGAAACTACTTATTATCGAGATGCTGGTCGAACAACACTTTCTTTAGGAGTCGAAGCTATAAGAAATGCTGTTAAAGATGCTGGGCTTGAATTAAGTGATATTGATGGCATGACCAGCTATCAAGCTGGTGGAGATTCTCATGGTTCTAATGAAATGGCTCAGTCACTTGGAATGCAGTTGAATTATAGTTTAGATATTATGGGTGGAGGTTCAAGTACTGAAGCATTAGTTGCACATGCTGCTGGATTGCTTGCTGGTGGTTACTGCAATAATATTGTCATATTCCGTTCGATGCGTGGTAGAACAGGCAAAAGAATGGGCGGTCAAACACCATCAGGTCCTGTACCTGCAGTAGCTATCAATACTGATGGAGAAGCATTGAGAATAGGTGTTACCACACCAGCCCAGAACTTTGGAATAGCAGCTATGAGATATTTCAAAGAATATGGAGCAGGCACTAAACAATTAGCGGCAGTAGCAATGACCCATAGGTATCATGCCACCTTAAATCCAAGGGCATTTTTTTACAAGAAACCTTTAACTCTTGAAGACTACATTTCTGCACGATGGGTATCAAAACCATTTAGACTTTTTGATTGCTGTTTGGAGATGGATGTAGCTTGTGCATTTGTAATGACAAGAAAAGAGATGGCTTATGATTTAAAGCATCCTCCTATATATATCTTAGGTGGTTCTGCTAGAACAATGTCAGAAAGCCCTGCTTATAATCCTGGACGTTTGAACACTGCCGTTCATCACCATGCAAGTAATTGGGCAAGTCGAAGGTGGATGGGCATGTCAGGCGTGACACATAAAGACATTGATACAGCTTCATTTTACGATGCATTTACATTCACACCATTGATACAAATGGAAGGGTATGGTTTTGTAGATCATGGAGAAGCTGGATTTTGGTACGAAGAAGGACATGGAAGATTGGATGCTCGGATGCCTGTCAATACTTCTGGCTCGCATCTTTCTGAAGGTTATACCCATGGCATTCAGATGGTTGTGGAAATGGCAAGACAACTTCGTGGACGAGCTGATTGTTCGACTGATGCTTGTCCGGATTGGGAAAAAGGCATTCATTGTTTTGACCGAGAAAAAGGCTGTAGACAAGTTAAAAAATATGGTACTCAAGACTCCCTTCCTGAGGTTGGGTTTTGCGGAGGTTGGGGAAGCCCAACTACAAGCAGCTCACTAGTTTTGAGTAAATTTTCTTCATCCAATTAACTTAGGAGGGCAAAATGGCAGGACCAAAAATAGATTGGAGTAAATTTAGTATAGTACCTGATTATGATAGTCAGGATTGGTGGGAATTCACAAAAGAAGGCAAACTCATGGCAAGATTTTGTGATGATTGTAATCACGCTTGGTGGCCACCTAGTTCAATAGGTTGTTCAAGTTGTGGAAATTTTGAGACTACCACATGGAAAGAATCGAAGGGTTCGGGGACAGTGCATTCATTTATAGTTGTAACTCAACCAATTCTTGGTGCATTTGTTGAAGCTGTTCCGTATGTTGCAGCAATCATTGAACTTGATGATTTGCAACATGGAAATGGGACACCTGTAATGCTTCAGGGTATTGTAGACGAAAGTGAGGAACAAGTTGGAATTGGGTCTCGCTTGGATATGTATTGGGAAACTGTTTCTGATGATGGAAAACAGAATCCCAGATGGAAATTGTCTTCAAATCAACCTAGTGATATTTGGTTGTGGAGAGATACTGCATCTGAAGGATAGTTGATAAGAATAACAAATAAAAAGCGAACATTCTTTGGATGTTCGCTTTTTATTTGTTAAAATAATTGATCTTAATTGGAAGGATTTATTTGAATGAGGATTGGACTTATAGCAGATAGTCACATTCCAACTCTAGCAGAAGAAATTCCTATTGAAGTAAAGAATGCCTTTGAATCTGTAGATTTAATCTTGCATGCTGGTGATATTCAAATGGCTAAAGCTCTCGATTGGCTTGAAACTATAGCACCAGTCATTGCTGCAACTGGAAATAACGACTATTTTTTTGAAGATCCTAGAATGCAAGAGGTCCAAATAATAGATATTGAAGGATTCAGAATTGGAATGATCCACGTTTTCACTTACCCTGAACGTGGTGGACTTTCTTTACAACATTATTTTAAACAAAAATTCAATGGTCCTGTTGATATTATAATTTATGGTGACACCCATGTTCCTGAGATCCTTTTTAGGGAAGGCATATTAATGGTTAATCCAGGTAGCCCAACAAGTCCCGGGCCAAATATGTATTTAGGATTAGGTCATGTTGGAATATTGGATATTAATAATGGAAAAGCCCAAAGTTGGATTGTTTCAATAAAAGATCAACAAATATATGAACCAGCATTTATTGATGATGAGTCTTGGCCAGATTTTCTACGATAAGATATATTTTTTAATTTCAAAAGATAAATTATTAATAATTAACTAGATATGCTATAATACAGTTTCGTGTTATTTAAACTTCTGCATCGAGGAGGATTTTACAAGTGCCCAGTATAAGGTCTGCAAGAGTAAGTAATCGCAGAATGCTTAGAAATCGTTCTATACGACGCAGTATTAGAACGTATCGAACAAATGCACAACGTGCATTTGAAACTGGTTCTTTAGATGAATCTCGCACTGCTGCTGGTTTGGTAACCAGAGTTCTTGATAAAGCAGCTCGCAAAGGTGTTATCCATCCGAATAAGGCTGCAAGATTAAAATCTCGCATAGCTAAGAAGCTTAATTCCATTGTTTCCTAAGAATTAATTCTTTTCATAATTTTGCCATGCAAAGATTTATCAAATACGCATAGTTCTTAGTTTTTTGATTTTGAGTTAAACTTGGAATGCCTAATAATTTTTATTTATTTTTCTTTATAGGTTTTATGAATGAACCCTGTTTTAATTTTGAGATTTTATCATGAAATTGTTCTTAAAAAAGGAAATAGATACCTTTTTGTTCAACAACTTCGAGAAAATATAAACAAAATTGTAAAAGGTTATGATGTCGATTCTCTAAAACATGGTCCAATGGTTACAACTATTTCCCTAAATAATCATTTGGATCTTGAAGCTTTAAAAGAACGCCTTGTGACCTTGAATGGAATTGAAAAATTTAGTATAGGATATCGAGTTTCTTTAGATATTCTTTCAATTGAAAAAGCAATAATGAAATTGATTGAATGTAAAAAAGGAGATTCTTTCAAAATTCGAACTTCACGGACAGATAAAGTTTTTCATTTAAAATCGCCTGAAGTAAATAAATTATTTGGTGATTTTGTTAGAGAAAAATATGACTTAAAGGTTGATCTAAATAATCCTGATATTGTAGTGAATATTCAATTGTTAAAGAATAGTGCTCTTGTTTCGATAAATGAAGAGATTGGAATTGGAGGTATGCCAGTTGGTGTTGGAGGATTGATGGCTATGATGCTATCTGGTGGGATTGATTCACCTGTTGCTGCACAAATGATGATGAATAGAGGTGCTAAAGTTATATTTGTTCACTTCCATAGTTATCCTCTCGTTGATGGAACTTCAAAAGAAAAAGCCAAAGAGCTTACTGAGTTGTTAAATAGGTATCAATTTGATAGCACCTTACTTATGGTTCCGTTTGGCCAGATACAACAAAAATTGATCCTTACTACCCCTCCAGAGTACAGAGTTGTTCTCTATAGGCGTTTCATGGTTAGGATTACTGAGCTTTTGGCAATTAAATATGGAGCAAAGGCAATTGTTACAGGTGAGTCTTTAGGGCAAGTAAGTTCTCAAACAATTGAAAATATAAGTGTTATTGACAATGCCGTTAGGGAGTTACCCATGATTAGACCATTAATTGGAATGGATAAAAACTCTATAGTTACTGATGCAAGACGTATCGGTTCGTATCCAATTTCTATTATCCCTGATCAAGATTGTTGCTCTCTTTTTGTTCCTAAGCATCCAGTTACTAAGGGAAGCTTGAAATTGGTCGAGTCAATAGAAGAAAACCTACCAATATCGCAAATGGTAACTGAAGCAGCAGACCTTGCTGAATCTCTCCATTTCCATTGGCCAAATTAGTCAATTAACTTTTCTTATTAGAGATGACCCCAAAGTAGTTCTAATGATTTTAAACTAATCGGAGGAAGGAAGTTTTTTGGGTTGTTGGACTTCCATTGGGTTTCCATTATATCGAAGATCACATTGACCAGCTTTTGTTACTAAAACCACAACATCACCGTCTTCCGACTGATAGCGACGACCTAGTGTCAACTCTTCTCCACCTGAATTAGTTCCTGAAAAGTCATCTCCAGAACCTTTTATCACTAGTGCAACTTCACCGTCACTTAGTGTGCCGTCTCCAGCTTTGGTTACTATCATTTCAGCACCTGTAGGGCTTACGTAACGTTTTCCAGCTTGTGCCATGAATTTTGCCTCCTAATTTACTTTCTTTTATTTAAGTATGCGTCTCATTGGATTCTACTATATATTCATGATCTTTGTATTTACGGAGAATCATTTTTTCTCCACAACACTCCAATATTCCATCGCTATCTTTTACTATTATTAACTCAGCGGCACATTTCTCACACAGATACCTCAGAGTTTTTTGAGTATCCAAAAAGAGTCTCCAGAATTGATATTCAATTGAGGCGATATTATAAAAATGCTATCGATTACAGTCAAGGTCAAAAGAATATAGAAAATTTGAGAACAGTATCGTGGAATTAAGATTCAGATAAATATTCATAGGTTGACATAGCTGCAGTTATCCCATCGCCAACTGCTTCACCTAGTTGACGAAAAGAATGTTGTCTTACGTCTCCAGCAGCAAATACACCTTCTATATTTGTTTTCATTTTAATGTCGGTAAGAATGTGTCCACCTGAATCTGTTTCAACAGCATTTAATGCAAAATTACTATTGGGATGGAATCCTACATATATGAAAGTTCCGTCAGTATAATGTTCATATAAGGATCCATCCTTGAGATTTTCTAGCAGAATTCTATCAACATTTCCATTTCCACGAATCTCACGAACAACATGACTCCATACAAAGTTCATATTTGGTGTTTCGAAAGCACGTTGTTGAAGGACAGGACTTGCACGAAGTTGATCTCGTCTATGAATCACAGTAACACTATTCACGATTCGCGTTAAGTATAATCCTTCGTCTATAGCAGCATCGCCTCCGCCTACTACTACCACGTCTTGACCTTTGAAAAAATTAGCATCACAGGTTGCACAGTAAGAAACTCCTCTTCCAGAAAATTCATCTTCACCAGGAACTTCTAATTTATTATGTTCTCCTCCAGCAGTTAAAATTACTGCTTTTGCTGAATAAGAATTGTCGTTTCCTTTAACAACTTTAATTGGTTTTTCTAATTCAAGACTGATAACTTCGTCGGTGACGATATTAGCTCCAAATCGTACTGCTTGATCGTGCATTCGTTGGGAAAGTTCTGGACCAAGTATACCATCCGGAAATCCTGGATAATTCTCTACTTCAGCTGTGATATTTATTTGTCCACCAGGGGCAAGTTGTTCTAATACAAGTGTATTGAGTTGAGCTCTGCAAGTGTAAATAGCTGCACTTAAACCTGCTGCACCAGCACCGACAATTATAACGTCATAATCAGTTTCCATTATTAATTTTTTCCCCAATTACAAACATAGAGAGTTTCATTTGCGTAAATTGAATGCCTTTTATTTATTATACAACACTACGGAATAATGTTTCCAAGTATAGCAGTTCCAGAGGCCGAAAACATTCCCCCAGGTCCATGCACAAGCGCTATTTTAGAAGTTTGTGAAGGGTCTTTTCTAGACATCGTTTGTCGTTCCCCAGCTTGGCCTCTTAGTTGTTGCACAGCTTCAAGTATAATAAACATTCCATACATCCCAGGGTGAGTATAGGACAATCCTCCACCATTGGTATTTATTGGAAGTGACCCATTAGGTGCAGCACGACCGTCGAGGAAATAATTTACTCCTTCACCGGGTTTTGAGAATCCTAAAGCATCTAAAGCATAAACCGGAGTATGAACGAAAGCATCATAAAGTTCTAAAACATCTATATCCTCATGGTTAATTCCAGCCATATCGAAAGCTCTCCCTCCAGAAAGTTGAAATGCCTTGGATTGGTTGAAATCTTCCATTTGAGAGATCATTTGATGTCCAATAGCTTCGCCAGTTCCAAGCAAGTAAACTGGTTTAGTAGGTAAATCTTTAGCTCTATCAGCTGTAGTTAAAATTATAGAACCTGCTGCATCTGTAACCAAACAGCACATGAACAACGTCACAGGATATGCAACCATTCTACTTTCCATTACATCTTCTACTCTCAATTCTCCGCTGTGATATGCTGGATCCCATATCATTGCTCTTGGGTTTTTTCTTGCCCATGATCTGGTGGATATTGCTACCTCTGCGAATTGTTCTCTAGTAACACCATAAGTATTCATGTATTGCATCATAGTCATTGGGAAAGTTGTTGGTGCTCCGAATACACCCCATGGTATTTCAAATTGTCCAGCAGGACTTGATGGTCCTGGAGAAGGTCTGTCCACACCTACCCTTGAACGACCACTCTCCCCATGACTAATTAAAGCGTAGTTGCACATTCCATGGTATAAGGCCATCATTGCATGTTCCATCATTATGACGAAAGAGCATCCTCCGACAGATGTACCATCAATAAACCGAGGTTGTAAGCCTAAGTATTCACATAATACTGCTGGATTTGTTCCAGCGGTAAAGACTGCATCAATATCAGACTTTTTCAATCCAGCGTCAGCAATTGCATTCCTTGCACCTTCTGCATGAAGTTGAAGTACAGATTTATTTGGAACTACTCCAATCTCATCACTTTCGGCAGCTCCAACTATTGCTACTTGCCCCTTGAGTTCTTTATAACCAGCCATGAGAATCCTCCCACTACCCTAATAAAAGGGAGTCTATAGAGTATTGGTAGTACGTGTCAATGGAAGCATTGATTGCTTTCAAATTAATAATTTTCCAAAATGTCATCTACTTCTTTTTTTTCTGACTCAGTAAGTTGCCAATCACTGGCTTTCGCATTTGCAATTACCTGTTCAGGTTTTGTAGCACCAGCAATAACTGATCCTACTGACCGATGGGCAAGAAGCCATGAAATTGCTAACTCTCCGATACTATGATCATGTTGAGTCGCCCAATTTTGGAGTTGATCAACCAAGTCGAGATAATCTTGACGTAAAAATCTTGTTGCCATGGGACCAGCCGATAAACGAGTTCCTTCTGGAGCTGGTTTTCCTTTCTGATACTTGCCTGTTAACAGACCACTATAGAGTGGGAAATACGGAATTACAGATATGTTATATTTGTCACATAGTGGTAACAGTTCTTTTGCTACCTTTCTTTCAATCATACTGAATTCAGGTTGTTCACTTACAAATTGTGTTAAATGTTGATTCTGAGATGTTAAAACGGCTTCACATAGCTGCCATGCAGCATAATTTGATGAGCCAATATATCGTACCTTTCCGGCATGAACTAGATCATCTAAGGCACTCAAGGTTTCATCAATAGGAGTTTCTGGATCAGGGAAGTGAATTTGATATAAATCTATATAATCTGTTTGTAGGCGCATTAGGCTTTTATCTATTTGGTCCATTATGTGTTTTCGAGATGCACCTCGCTGATTAGGGCCTTCACCAACTTGACTTGCAACTTTAGTGGCAATAATCGCATCGTGTCGTTTCTTCTTAAGAGCTTTACCAATAAATTCTTCAGATAATCCTTTCCCATAAGAATTTGCAGTATCTATAAAGTTGATACCTTCATCTAAAGTTTGATTGAGTACTTTGACCGTTTGTTCGTAGTCTATTCGTCCACCAAAATTGTTAGTTCCTAATCCTACTACAGATACTTCGAGCCCAGAATTCCCCAACTTTCTATACTGCATAGTACTCTCCTAATTGCCTAATTGTGCTGATGTTCAAATTATAATAGTTTTCAGATTATACACTGAACGATGAAGTTGTAATAACTTCGTAAAAAGTGTAGAAATTGCATTATCTTATTCATAATACAAAAGCAATGTTGATAATAATAAAATAGTTAAAAATGTAAATATTATAGTGGAGGGAAAAATGATTGCTGCTGTCATAGATAATCCGGGAGGTCCTGATGCATTTACCCTGAGAGATATTGATGAGCCTGAATTTGGCCCAGATGAAGTTTTAATTCAGGTTAAGGCTACTGCTTTAAACCGTGCAGACTTAATGCAGCGACGCGGGAGATATCCTGCCCCAGATGGAATTGATCAAAGAATTCCAGGGCTTGAGATGGCGGGAGTTGTAGAGCAAATTGGAGCGAGGGTTACATCTTTTTCTCAGGGTGACAGAGTTTTTGCACTGTTAGGAGGAGGAGGGTATGCGGAAAAGGTTGTGGTACATGAAAGAATGTTGATGAATATTCCTCAGAACCTTAGTTTTGAAGATGCGGCAGGTGTACCAGAGGTTTTTTTTACTGCATATGATGCATTATTCAATCAGGCAAAATTGAAAATGGGAGAATCATTACTGATACATGCTGCTGGTAGTGGTGTTGGTACTGCTGCAATTCAATTAGCTCATCAAATGAGTGTTTCTGTTTTTGGCACCGCAGGATCTAAAGAAAAGCTTTTTGAGGCAGAGAAACTTGGGTTAGATATCGGAATTAATTACAAAGAGGAAGACTTTTCAAAGAAAATTGAAGAATCAACAAAAGGCTCTGGTGTGAATGTTATTTTGGATGTTATTGGAGCTCCTTATTGGGAACAAAATCTTAATTCGCTTTCACAGAAAGGGCGAATGGTTTTAGTTGGAGCAATGGGAGGTAGGTTACTAGAGACTAATTTGGGGCTTTTAGGACCCAAGAGATTAAGAATTCATGGAACAGTATTAAGATCTCGACCTATAGAAGAAAAAATAACTCTTACTCAACAAATTGTATCAAGTGTGCTTCCACTACTTGAATCAGGCAAGATACATTCAGTTACAGATAGTGTTTTTCCACTATCTAATGTAGCTGAAGCTCACCAGAGAATGGAAGACAATCTTAATTTTGGGAAAATTATACTCAGTATATAGGAGCAAGCCTAATTCAATTCTTTGATACATTCGACTACTTGGTCGATCTCTTTAGTGGTATTAAAAAAATCCAACGAGAGTCGAACAGCTTCAAGTTCTTTAACAGACCTAGATACTATTTTTGATTTTTTCCAGAATTCATTCACGAGATCTTTTGGATCCCAATTTTTCAGTGAAAATGATACCAAACCACTACATCCATTTCCGGATAATGGTGAGTGTATTGTAATCCCTTCTATTTTTTCCAATGAACTTTTGGCATAGTTGGCTAAAGTGTTGCTGTGGTTTTCAATAAGTTTAGGTCCGATATCTAGATGAAATTTAATAGCTTCATTTGCACCAGCAAAAAGGCCAGAGTTAGTGGATGTGAGTTCAAATTTTCTTGGAGATAATATTTCTGGATCATAACCGCCCAATTGATCATATTGAAGTGCTGCTCTGCCGGATACTTTTGCTGGAGTAAGGGTTTCTACAAGATTTTCTTTGACAAATAATGCACCAACTCCTTCTGGCCCTAAGAGCCACTTATGTCCAGTTATTGCATAATAGTCACAATCTAAATCCTTAAGATCTAGAGAAATATGTCCAGCAGTTTGAGCTCCATCTAAGAGCATTTTAGCACCATGATTTTTTGTTAGTCTTCTTAATTCCTTTGCAGGCATTCGTAAGCCTGAAGTATATTGAATATGACTAAAAAAAAGTAATTTTGTTCGTTCATTTAATTGTTTTTCAACCTTTGAGATTATTGAATCATGTTCTTCGTCAGGGTTGAGCTGAATCACTTTAACCTTAACCCCTTTTCGTTGTTGAAGATAATATGCAGGAATCAAAACCGAAGAGTGTTCGAGGCTAAAAGTTATAAGTTCATCACCGTTTTGCCAGTCAATTCCATTAATTACTATGTTTAAACCGTCAGTAGTGTTTTGGGTTAAAGTTATTTCCTTTGCTTCAACGTTTAATAGTTTTGCAAAGGATTCTCTAGTTTCGTCCTCAATGGAATGTATAATATCTAAAACTGGCGGACTTGTTGGACCCTTAGCACTTTCAAGTAATAATTGTTCATGTATTGCTGAGATCACATTTGATGGTGACGGTCCAGACCAACCGGTATTCATGTAAATATTTTCAGAAGTTGCTGGTATTAGTTTTCGAAGTTCAGTAAATTCCATTATAGTACTTTCTCCATTTCATGAATGTTTGCTTGACTAAGGAGTATTATATACCGTTATTTTTGTTTAATGGTATTGAAAATTTATTTATTCAAGGGATGCGTTTTTTGATTATAACTATGTTTAATTTGTTAAGGATTAGCTTCAGGGATTTTTTTCATAACAATGTACATATCTTTGCAGCAGGGATATCGTATTGGACAATACTATCCTTGATTCCATTATTGCTAGGCTTACTAGCAATAATGGGTCAAATTTTTTCTGAATATTCAAAACAGCTAGAAGTTACTGAAGTACTTTTGGATATTTTACCTCTTCAATCAGCAGTAATTCGAAGCACTATTAATAACATCATTGATTCGAAAGAGGAAATTGGATTTATGGCAACAATTGGCCTTATTATCACAGGTAGAGGATTTCTTTCTGCAATTAGACTAGGTATTAATCAAACTTGGGACCCTGGGCATCATCCTGATTTGCTGACCAGATTTTGTCAACATGTAGGCATTTTAATTGGAATAATAATTTTTTTTGTTGTTATGGCCGTTGACATTGATGCTGTTAAGAAAATCAGCATTGAAGTTGCAACACAGAATTTATATATAGGAAGTCAAGGGTTTTGGGAGTTCTTGCTCTCAGTATATTCAAGAGAATTTGTTATTTTTGTTTCATTGATATTTTTGTATAAGTATATACCAAATCAGCATGTGTCCTGGTCTAATTTATGGCCAGGTGTAGCAACAGGATGGATTTTAATTGATGTAGTTAGATTTTGTTTCGGAAATACTATTAATCTTTCTGAAAATTATAGTGCAATTTTTGGTTCTTTTGGAGTATTGATGAGTATTATGGCTTGGATATATTTTTCCGCATGTTCAATATTATTTGGTTCTCAGGTGGTATCTACATACAGCAGAACTGAACACGGTGAAAACGAATTCACTATGTATTTTAAGAGGACTTGGTATAGTATTTTAAACCATTTTGGAAGATAAACTTATCTTCCAAGGGCTATGTAGCGAAAAATTTCAGCATATTCGACACCAAATTCTTTTCCAAGATTGTTTGCACGTTCCTTAACCCTACTTATAAGCATTTCAACTCTTTCAGGATTATCTGCACCCACCTGAGAACGATGTTCTAACAATGCATTAATTTTAACTTCGATGGTGGATGATATGTCTATAACTGTTGGGGTTGATCCTCCAGGTCCAGTTAAATACACTTCAAGAACATTATGTGGCATAAACCCTTCATTAATTAGTTGCGGGAATGCATGATAATCCCTAGCTGAAGGATAAATGCAATCTAATGCTGCATCACCTGCAGCACGATGATCAGGATGGTTTATGTGATTATCACCAAATCGGTTAGTGGGGTCCTGACAAATAACGATATCGGGTTTAATTCTTCTTATTTCTCTTGAAATGTCTTGTCTCAAGGATTCGTTATTATTCAACTCACCGTCCGTATGTCTTAAAAAGGCAACGCCTTTAGCACCAATTACATTAGCAGCATTTTGCTGTTCTGTTTCTCTAGTTGCGGTTAATTCGCTAGCAGTAATTTTTGGATCCGATGTGCCTTTATCCCCACTTGTACATAAAGTGTAATAAATTTCGAATCCTTCTCTTGCCCATTTAGCTAAAGTACCTCCAGCTCCAAACTCACCGTCATCAGGATGAGCAATTATAATCATAACTTTTTTATTATTTTCATTTGTCAATTTATCACCTTCCATTAGTAATGCTTGGACATTGAGATTTACTTAGATAATAAGAATTGAGACAACAATTCAGTGTTTAGCTTAATACTTTATATAATATTTCACCTAATTTTTTACTATCATGCGTTTTATTATCTTGTTGGCTTTTAATGCTTGCTGTATATATTTCTTTTGTTAATTCATTGCAAGTTTCTAAATCGTATTTGATAGGTAAGGGAACATCGTTATTGGGTTGATTAAGAATAATACCGTCGAAGACCTTTGAATTTCCGATATGCGTAATTATTATTTTAAGGAAATCCGATAATCGATAATTCGCTGTTTCTTCAGTTTTATTGGATATATTTGCTACGTAAAAAATTTTTGATTTAGAAGATGTTATAGATTGTGCTATACCATTGACAAGAAAATTTGGAATGATACTTGTATAGAGATCGCCAGGTCCTATGATGATTATGTCTGCATTATTAATTGCAGCAATAGCATCTGGATTAGCATTTATTTTCGGGTCAATCCAAACTTTTTCTATGTATGAGTCCAGTGAGGACTTTCTAGTGTCGATGCTCGATTCGTTTTCTAATATGTCTCCGTTACTGAGTTGTGCATAAAGGGTTGAAGGTGTTATTGAAACAGGAAGGATTTTCCCTTTAATGTTAAGTAGAGTCCCAATTTCGTCGATTGTTTGCTGAAGGTTTTTTTGATTTTTAAGAAGGGAGGAAAGTATCATGAGGTTCCCTAAACTGTGCCCGTTAAGTTCAGAGTCATTAGGAAATCGATACCCCATAATCTCAGTTAATTTGTTTGCTAATTTGTCATTATTTGCAAGACCAATCAAAGCTTTTCGAAGATCTCCGATAGCTGGAATATTGAATGATTTTCTTAGAAGACCGGTGCTTCCACCACTATCCATTGTTGATATTATTCCAGTTAGATCAAAATCATAAGGTTTTAAGCCAGTCAAAACTTTAGATGTACCTGTTCCTCCTCCGATTGCTACGATTTTCGAGAAAGTTTTATTCATATCTTATTTTCAGTACACATTGTAATACTTTTTAAATACCAAAGAAGCATTTTGTCCCCCAAACCCAAAACTGTTGGACATAGCGGTTTCAATGGTTTTGGAACGAGAAACATTTGGCACATAATCTAAATCACATTGGGGGTCAGAATTTTCATAATTAATTGTTGGGTGAATTTTTCCACTTTGTATACTTTTGATTACTGCAACAGATTCCACTGCGCCTGCAGCACCCATTAAGTGCCCAATCATGGATTTTGTCGAGCTTATAGGAATATTATAAGCATGATTACCGAAAGTAGATTTGATTGCCATTGTTTCAGATAAATCATTTAGTGGTGTGGATGTGCCATGAGCATTAATATAGTCTATTTGATCAGGGGTTGCATTGCTATCAAGTAATGCAAGCTCCATGGCTTTTGCTGCTCCAAGTCCATTTTGTTCAGGTTGAACCAGATGATATGCATCTGAGGTTGCCCCATATCCTGACACCTCAGCATAAATTTTAGCGTTTCGTTTAAGGGCATGATCAAGGTTTTCAAGAATTAATACACCTGCACCTTCACCAGGAACAAATCCATCTCTTTCTAAGTCGAAAGGTCTACTTGCTTTTGAAGGTTCATCATTTCTTTTGGTGGAAAGTGCTTTAATGACAGAAAATCCACCTAAGGCCAAGTTGCATATTCCTGCTTCTGTTCCTCCAGATATCATAATGTCTGCACGACCTGAACGAATGACATCCATCGCTTCTCCAATTGCCTGAGTTCCAGCAGCACATGCAGTTATAACAGTTGATGAATATCCCTTGAATCCCAAAATACGACTTACATTCGCTGAAGCCATATTGGGTAAAATCATGGGTATGAAAAATGGGGATACTCTCATCCCGCCACTTTCGATCATTACTTTACACTGTTCTTCTGTAGTCGGAAGTCCTCCATTTCCGTTTCCTAAAAGAACACCACATCGATATAAATCTATCTTTGTTGGATCTATATTTGAGTCATCAAAAGCGATTGAAGCAGCTGCAACGGCGAATTGACTAAAACGTGCCATACGTCTTGATTCCTTTGCTGATATGTAATTAGCAGCATCAAAATTACGTATCTCACCAGATATTTGACAAGGATACCCAGTTGGGTCGCATTGTTCCATATAGGATATTCCTGAATTCCCTACTAATAAATTATTCCAATATTCATCAACTGTGTTTCCTAAAGGAGAAATTATTCCTAAACCAGTTATAACTACTCGCTGTTTTTTTTGGGATTCTTTTTTCATAAATATTCCTCTTATTACTCGATTAATAGAGTTCTGGTGCTATTCCCATTATGGATTCTCTTACTTCAGCAGCTATAAATAATGAACCAGTTGCAATTATTATATCCTCTTTTTTCATTAATGCTTTCGCTTTATTTAAACATTCTTCAACCGTTCCACTATGCCCTATAAGTTCATTACGGATCATTGTAGCTATCTCACCTGTATCCATTGAACGTGGATGCCTTGAATTAGCTAGAAATATACTTTTTGGGTTTATTTTTACTATTTCATTTGTAATTTTTTTTACATCATGTCCTATAGAGCAGCCATAAATAAAGATAAGATTATTATTGGGAAATAGATTTGTTATTTCATAAATCATTTTTTTCATTGAATATGGATTATGTGCTCCGTCAACTATAACAGTTGGAGATTCACTGATTATTTCCATTCTTGCTGGCCAGTAAGCTGTTGTTAATCCTTGATATATAGTTGAATTATTTATTTTTGTATCAGAATGTGATATCAAATCTAAAACTGCTATTGCTATAGTTGCATTTTCTACTTGATATTCTCCAAGCAGGGGTATTTCAAACAATCTGGTCTCACCATTGCTAATCACCTGGAATTTTTGATTGGAATTATTTGAACTTGTTAATTTATACCTATAATCATTCCCAATTATAGTAAGAGAAGAATTAGTAGAGTTACATTTTTCAATTATTTGCTTTAGAGCAGTTTTAGGCTGTGGTGCACTTACAACTTTAGAACCTATCTTAATTATGCCTGATTTGTCTTTAGCAATTAATCCGACTGAGTTTCCTAATATTTTTGTATGGTCGAGACTGATAGAAGTTAATACGCAAATTTTTGAATTCTCTAATACATTTGTTGCGTCCAATGTTCCACCTAGTCCGACTTCAATTATTTGCCACTGTAGATTTAATTTTTTGAATACATAAAATGCCATCGCTGTCATAAATTCAAAAAAACTTGGCTTTTCATATCCATTAGATGTTTTTATTGAATCAATTTTTTCCCAGATCAAAGATGCAATTTCAGCAAAAATTTTTTCCGAAATTGGTTTACCATTTACTTGTATTCTTTCTCTTATGGTATGCAAGTGCGGAGAACTATACATACCTACACTTTTACCACTGGCCAATAATCCAGAGACTATCATTGCAGCAGTACTACCTTTTCCTTTGGTTCCGGTAATATGTACTGTATTGGAGTACTCATGAGGTTTACCAAGTAAATCAAGTAATTTGGAAATTTTTTCCAAATTATATCGAGATCGCATAGGTTTTTCTGGTAACCTTTCGATATCAGATAGTGTCATTATTTTTTGAATTGATTCTTCATAATTCATGGATGTAAATCCTGTTAATTTTTTAAATTGAATTAATCTTTACAGCAATCTTACCCTTTTTGGCAATAATTTAGATGTAAAAATTGACGTTTTTGCTAAGTCGATGCTACGATCATACTCTTGCATTTTGGAAATATTCAGCTTTTTAAATATAAGGTTATTGATTTGTCTTACATCATTGGACTTCAGTGTAGAGAATGCGGTCGAAACTATCCAGCAGACCCCCTAAATGTATGTGATTTTTGTTTTGGACCACTCGAAGTAGTATATAACTACTCTGAAATTTCTAAAGTTATTTCAAGAAAAAGTATAGAATCTGGTCCTTTAAGTATGTGGAGATACAAAGATTTGCTACCTGTTGAAGGGGATGAATATGTGGATCTTGGTACGGGATTCACTCCATTGATCCACGCAAAAAATTTAGGTAGATATTTAGGACTTGATCAGCTGTATATAAAAAATGATGCAGTTAATCCTACATACTCATTTAAAGACAGAGTTGTAAGTGTTGCTTCAACACGTGCTCGTGAATTTGAATTTGAAACCATAGCTTGTGCTTCTACTGGAAATCTTGCAGGTTCTGTAGCTGCTCATGGTGCTAAAGCTGGAATGAAAGCCTTTATTTTTATTCCAGATGATCTTGAACAAGGGAAAATAGTTGGTGCTTCAGTTTATGGACCGACGGTGGTAACTATAAGTGGAACCTATGATGATGTTAATCGCCTTTGTAGTGAGTTAGCTGATACTTATCCTTGGGCTTTTGTGAATATCAATATGCGACCATATTATGCTGAAGGTAGTAAAACTCTTGGGTATGAAGTTGCTGAGCAATTAGGATGGAGAGCTCCAGCTCATTGTGTTGTCCCATTGGCTTCAGGGGCACTTTTTACAAAGATCTGGAAAGGCATGAATGAATTATCAGATTTAGGACTAATAGATCCATTTTCCACTCAGATGCATATGACCCAACCTAACGGGAATTCCCCAATAGTAGATGCATATAATTTAGGTGATAGTCATATTCGACCTGTTAAGACCCCAAAAACCGTTGCTAAGTCCCTTGCAATAGGAAATCCTGCGGACGGAATCTATGCTCTTGCTGCTTTGAGACAATCAGGAGGTTCGGCAGTTTCAGTTCCTGAAGAAGAAATAGTTCAAGGT
This sequence comes from uncultured Chloroflexota bacterium, assembly GCA_913045315.1. Classification (GTDB taxonomy): domain Bacteria; phylum Chloroflexota; class Dehalococcoidia; order Lucifugimonadales; family UBA1127. The sequence goes on from CAJWQJ010000013.1 coordinate 32,631, forward strand.
ATTCAATTGCTAGCTGAAACAGAAGGTATATTCACAGAAACAGCTGGAGGAGTTGTTATAGCTGGGTTAAGACAAATTGTAAAAAATAATGGAATAAATCCTGATGAGCCAACAGTAGCATTTATTACGGGTAATGGTTTGAAAACTCTTGAAGCTGTTGAGCATATTGTTGATACTGTACCCATATCTCCAACAGTAGATTCCTTTGCAGATGCAATAGCAAATCGTTTGTGATTGAGGGGTGAATTATGGCTAAGTTGAAGGTTAATTTTACTTTTCCTGATAATATTGTTCCAAGACCAGTAATATGGGAGCTTGGTCAGAAATTTCCTGTTATAACCAATATTAGAAAGGCCGAAGTGCGAGATGATTTCGGATGGGTTATGTTGGAATTGGAAGGCGAAGAAGGTGAAATTGATTTAAGTCTTGATTGGGTTAGATCAACGGGGGTTCAAGTTGATCTTGTTAGTGGCGATGTTGTTGCTGGATAAATCTGGCATTGAGCTTATTAAATTATCACTATAAAATAAGATGGCAGTTATAAAATTAATAATAACCCCGAAAGTGGGAGGTTTTGAAAGTGGTAACCGTTAGAATTCCTGGCCCTTTAAGAAGAATTACGGATAATGCGGATCGAGTCAATGTGGAAGCTAATTCAATTAATGGTTTAGTCTCAGAACTTGAATCTGCTTTCGCTGGTATGTCAGAGCGTTTGCTTGATGAGTCAGGACAAATCCGTCACTTTATAAATATTTACGTAAATGGTGAGGACATACAATTTTTATCTGGAATGGATACAGAATTGAAACCTGGAGATGAGGTAAGTATTGTTCCTGCTGTTGCAGGTGGTTAGTAATTAATCTAAGAATTCTTTGATGAATTGATTTAGTGTTCCTAAAGATATATTTGATTGAAGAGTATTCATAAGTTTCTGGTAGTAGCTTAAATTATGAATCGATGCAAGTCTATAACCTAAAAGCTCTTTTGAGCGAAATAGGTGATTTATGTATCCAATACTAAAATTTTTACAAGTGTAGCACTCACACCCAATTTCGAGTGATTGATCTTTTCTACTATATAGTTGATTTTTGATGTTATATCTACTATTTCCGTAATAGATTCCTCCATGACGAGCTACCCTAGTAGGTAAAGCACAATCAAAAAGATCGTAACCCATAAAAACAGCTTGAATAATGTCAATTGGTGTTCCCACACCCATAAGATATCTTGGCTTATCATATGGAAGAAGGGTTGCAGTATATGAAGCAATGTCATAAACGGCCTTTCTTTCTTCCCCAAGAGAAAGACCTCCAGTTGCATAACCATCAAAATTTAATGATGTAATATTGGATACTGATTCGTAACGAAGGTCGTTTTCATGCCCTCCTTGAATAATTCCGAATAAAGCCTGATCTTTTCTGGTTTTAGATCCCAGTGATCGAATAGCCCATTCATATGTTCGCTGGGAAGCTTGTAGAATAAATTCTCTACTTTGATTTGGTGAAGAGGGCTGATCAAGTGTCATTATGATATCTGCACCCAGAGATTCTTGAAATCTAACCGCTTCTTCAGGAGTTAAAACCAAAGTTGTACCATCAATATGCGATTTAAATTTAATTCCCATATCAGATATTTTTGCTAATTTAGATAGTGAAAATACTTGATACCCACCTGAATCCGTTAATATGGGACCTTTCCATTTCATAAAATTATGCAACCCGCCCAGATGTTCAACTGTGTCTGTACCTGGACGAAGTGCAAGATGATAGGTATTTGCAAGTATTATTTGACTGTTGGTATTAATTATGTCTAGAGAATCAAGTGATTTTACTGAAGCTTGGGTAGCAACTGGCATAAATGCAGGTGTTTTTATAACCCCATGAGGAGTAACCAACTCACCTGTTCGACTGGTTCCGTCACTGTCTTTGACTTTGAAATCAATTGCTGGCATATAAATGATATTAGAGCAGTCGTCTATGTGAATCAAGCATGTTATTATTTGACATTAAGCCTTATGCTCCAATACACTATAGTATTGGAATATATTTGTTAGGTAGTGATTTTATGTCTGATTATGCAGTTATACAGACTGGTGGAAGACAATATCGTGTAGAACCTGGAGATGTCTTGGATGTCGAAAAGATTTCTGTGGAGGCAGGAGAGCAGGTTGAACTAAATGATATTCTTCTTATCAATGAAAATGATGAGATTTTATTAGGAAGCCCTAATATTCAGGGAGCCTCTGTTTTAGCTGTGGTAAAAAGTCAACATCGTGGTCCTAAAATAATCATATTCAAATATAAAAATAAGACTCACTACAGACGAAAGAATGGGCATAGACAGGATTATACGAGATTAGAAATACAAGAAATCCGCTCGGGTATAACAACGAAAAAACGAGCTACTAGAACCTCTGCTTCAGCAGAGAAGACTCCTTCTAAAAGAACTAGAACCTCTGCTTCAGCAGAGAAGACTCCTACTAAAAGAAAAAGAGTTAGTAAATCAGATTCTAATGATGAACAGATATCAGAAGAAATAAATGAGAGTGAAGTCTAATGGCACATAAAAAGGGTGGCGGTTCAACAAGAAATGGTCGCGATAGTAATGGGCAAAGACTTGGAGTTAAAGCCTATGCAGGTGAGTTTGTCCGTACTGGAGGGATAATTGTAAGACAAAGAGGAACAAAAATTCTTCCTGGAAGAAATGTAGGTCTTGGCCGAGACCACACATTATTTTCTCTTACTGAAGGTCGTGTTCGTTTTGAGTACGCAATAAAAGGTAAAAAAATGGCAAGTGTCTATCCTGAGGAGGTTTCTAATGAAAGCTGACATTCATCCTCAATGGCATGATGATGCTCTTGTTACTTGTTCATGTGGTCAAACCTTTGTAACCGGATCTACAAAACCAGAAATAAAAGTTGAGATATGTGGTAGTTGTCACCCGTTTTATACTGGTGAACAGAGAATTGTAGATACCGAAGGACGTGTTGAACGTCTGAAGCGAAAGTACAACCTGTAAATCGAATTCAATTTCGAATAATATGTTTTCTTATTGGTTGATGAATTGAAATCATTGCATACATATGGTGGTCAAGCTGTTATAGAGGGCGTTATGATCATCGGAAAAAAAGCTGCTTCTCTTGCGGTTAGAGCTCCTAATAATTCTATATTGACTCGAAGTATAGAATTCCCCCGAATAGCAAAAAGTAAATTTAGAACACTGCCTTTTTTTCGTGGCCCAATAGTTCTTCTAATATCTTTGGTTTTGGGATTTAAGGCTTTGAACATTTCTTCAAGAATATCAATTAGCGAATCAGATGGTTCTGAAGAAAACATACGTTTTATAGATAATCTTTTATTGTGGTTTTCGATGGTTTTTGCAGTTTTATTTGGATTAGGGGTGTTTTTTTTAGGCCCTCTTTTCGGTGCTAGATTACTTGATAGTTTTATCGAGTCCAAACTTGTAATTAATATTATTGAAGGTTGTATTCGATTGATACTTCTAGTGCTTTACATATGGTTAATTGGTCGAACTTCTGATATCAAGCGATTATTTGCATATCATGGGGCAGAACATATGACGATTCATGCATATGAAAATAATGAGAGCCTTGAAGTTAATAATATAGTTAAGTTTCCGAAAGCTCATCCTCGTTGTGGAACTGCGTTTCTTGTTACAGTTGCAATAGTGGCCGTAGTGGTATTCTCTTTATTGGGTTATCCTAGTTTGCTCATTGCTACAGTATCTAGAATTATTTTCATTCCATTCATCGCTTCTATAAGTTATGAGTTAATTAGATTTAGTGGATTAAGCGGAAACACGATGATTGCAAAAATTATGGCTGCGCCAGGAATCTTTTTTCAACGTTTGACTACAAGAAATCCTGATCACAGCCAAATTGAAGTAGCGATTGTTGCTATGGAACATGCACTTGAAGCAGATAAATAGTAGTTTGCGATGAATATGATAAACTTATAAAAATTTGTAGTTTGATCTGTCGGATTATGTTGATTCTTTTTGAGTTTCCAAAGAATTTGGAGGAGTTATGGACGAAATAAGTGTACTTCCAGAAGGTTCAGTTACGAGCCCCAAAGGTTATAAAGCTGGATCAACCTATGCTGGATTAAGGACATATAGTCCTGATAAACGTGATCTGGGTATTCTTTATTCAGACAAACAGGCTTCTGTTGCAGGAGTATTTACTACAAATCTTGTTCGTTCACATTCTGTTACCTTGTGTGAACGACACATAAGTTCCGGGCTAGCTCAAGCTATTATAGTTAATAGTGGTGTTGCGAATGCTTGTGTAGGGATGCAAGGACTTAAAGATGCAGAAGAAATGGCATCTAATGTGTCATCAAAATTTGGGATTGCATTTGAAGATATATTGGTTTGTAGTACTGGAATGATAGGGGTTGAATTACCCATGGGTCTTCTCAGGGGAGGTATTGCTAACTTAAATCTTGATAATAATCTTGGTCACGAATTTGCACGTGCAATTCTTACCACTGATAAAACTACGAAAGAAATTGCAGTAAGTTTTGAATTTGAAGGTCAAACAATATCCATTGGGGGTTGTGCGAAAGGTTCAGGAATGATTCACCCGAATATGGCAACTATGCTGGCATTTATTACTACAGATGCTAATATTTCATCAAAGAATCTTCAAGTGGCTTTAAAGGAAATTTCAGATTCTACTTTCAATATGATTAGTGTTGATGGTGACACTAGTACAAATGATACTGTATTGGTTCTATCTAATGGTGCAAGTTCAACATCTGAAATTAATCCAGAAATAAAGGAGTGGAGAACATTTTTAGCTGCTTTACATAAAGTATGTGAATATTTAGCCAAATCCATTGCCCGTGATGGTGAAGGCGCTTCTAAATTAATTGAAGTAATAGTGGATGGGGCATCTAATTTAAATGATGCTCGGTTAGTTGCAAGATCAATTTCAAGTTCATCATTGGTCAAAACAGCTGTCCATGGAAATGATCCAAATTGGGGTAGAATTATGATGGCTGTGGGAAAAAGTGGTGCGAAAGTTGATGAGTCGAGTATCAGTCTTTTCATCAACGAGGTTTGTATAATGGAAGGGGGGCTTCCTGTTCCTTACTTTAGAGAGGCACTCATTGGAGAAATGAGGTCCTCAGATGTTTCGATACGTGTTCAACTTGGTCTTGGTGATTCTAAAGCAATTGCTTGGGGATGTAATATGAGTGAGGAATACGTAACTTTTAATAGTGCGTATACTACATGATTGTAAACTGGATATGTTATGAATTCTGAAAATTCGGATATAAATAAGGATTATAGAAATCATTTAGTTATCAAAATGGGAGGAAGTACTTTAGGTGCCTCAGATACTACATTTGATGACTTAGCTGAATTACAGCTGCTTGGAGCGGTACCAGTAGTAGTGCATGGTGGTGGTAATCTTATAAGCGAATGGGTAAAGAGAGCTGGAATTGAAGCAGAATTTGTACGCGGCCTTAGAGTTACAGACAATTTTACTTTAGAGAATGCTGTGGCAGTTCTATCAGGTTTGGTTAATAAGCAATTAGTAGCAGCATTAGCATTTCGTGGTGCTAGAGCTGTAGGTATTAGCGGTGTTGATGGTTATTTGTTCCAATCTGAAATTTTGGATTCAGAACTTGGATATGTGGGGGGAATTCCAAAAGTTGATAAATATATTGTAGATCAGGTAATTTCAAGTGGATCAATTCCTGTTATAGCTCCTATAGCTTTAAAATACCCTATGGAACGTATGGACAATATAATTGGACACAATATACTTAATGTAAATGGTGACTCTTCTTCAGGAGCACTTGCTGCAGCAGTGAAGGCTAGTCAATTAATATTTTTGACTGATGTAGAAGGTGTAATGGATGAATCTGGAAGGCTTATTGAACTAATGACAGAAGAGAAAGTGAATGATTTACTAGAGAGTGGAGTTGCGTCAGGTGGAATGATACCAAAATTGGAAGCAGCAATACATGCTCTTCCATATGTTGAAAAAGTTAATATTGTTGATGGGAGAAAACCTAAAGCAATAATAAATTGCTATCAAGGAAAAAATATTGGAACTACTATAACCAGGAGATAATTTAAATGGTTAATATTTATGGAAATTCAGATGGAAATGGAATCTCGCGCTCTAGACTTTCGTTTGCAAATTTTGGATCTAACATTTTCTTGTTAGCTTTTATTGGTTTCGTGATTATTGGGCTTGTAGTACTTTCATATGGAATAGGGATTTATACAAACTTTTTGTGGTTTGGTAACTTGGGATTTTCTGGGGTTTATGAAACAATATTGCTCACCAAATTATGGCTTTTTGCTCTAGGGTTTATTATTGTCCTTGCGATAGGAATGAGTAATCTTTTATTGACGTATAAGTATGGTCGTGGAACGCAGATTGTTCCCCTTGCTGATGAAACACTTATTCTTGTTAGGCCTTTAGTTCGTTATGGATCCATAATTCTAATAGTCCTTGCATCTATAGTATTTGCTGTAGGCCTATCTTCTCAGTGGTCTAGTGTGTTGGGGTTTTTGAATGCTACAGTATTTGGTTTAAATGACCCACAGTTTGATAAGGACATTGGTTTTTATGTATTCACGTTGCCACTGTATTCTTTAGTTCAAAGTTGGCTTTCAGCTTTGTTTGTAGTATTACTTTTGTTTACTGTTGCGATGTATTTTTTTCACTTCACCCTTCGCGGAGCAGTTTTTTCGTTAACTGGTCCTGTGAGAATACATTTATCAATCCTTGGGGCGGGATTGCTTCTTACTCTTGCTTTTGGTTACTGGTTGGATATTTATAATCTTTTAAATTCACAAAGTGGAATCATTGCCGGAGCATCCTACACAGATATCAATGCAAGATTGCCAGGTCTTCAAGTACTTGTAGTTATTACTATTTTTGGTGCTCTTTTACTGTTATTAAACGCTTTTTGGGTCAGAGGCGTGAGAATAATTCTCGGTTCATTTATTCTTTGGGTTGCAGCATTTTTACTTCTTGGAACAGTATTCCCAAGTATTATTCAACGAGTTCAAGTTAATCCTAATGAATTAAGAAAAGAAACTCCTTATCTTTCTAGAAATATTGATATGACTAGAATTGCTTTTGGATTAGATAAAATTGATGAGAGAGACTATTCTTTAGTAGAGGGAATGGGAATTTCCGAAGAACTTGTTGATGGTAATAGTACTACAATTGCTGATATTCGTTTGTGGGATCACCGTCCATTTGGCTCTTTACTAAACCAGATTCAATTTTTTAGACCCTATTACAGTTTTATGAATGTAGATTCGGATAGATACTTTGTCGAGGAAAATGGTAAAAGGTTCCCACGGCAGATATTAATTGGTGTAAGAGAATTAGATGTAGAAGGCTTGGCAGACGAGGCAAAAAATTGGGTTAACAGGAAACTAGTTTATACACATGGGTATGGTGCGGTTGTTGCTCCTGTAACTCAATTTGAAAAAGGCAGACCAGAATTCATAGTACAGGATATTCCTGTACAGGGTGAAATTCAAATAGATCAACCGCATATTTATTATGGTGAAAATAGTGAAAATTTTGTAATTGTAAATTCCAACCAAAAAGAATTAGATTATGAGCCAAAACAAGGAGATTTGATTTTTGCCAAGTATGAAGGTAATGGTGGGGTTCAGCTAAACAGCTTAATTAGGCGTGTTGCATATGCATGGAAATTTCGAGATCCGAATATTTTGATAAGTGGAGAAATTACTAGTGAAAGTAGGATTCAATATTTAAGAAGTGTTAATGAACGTATTTCAACATTAGTTCCTTCTCTAATCTTAGATTCTGAGGCTTATCCTGTTATTGACGACGGACGTGTTTTTTGGGTCCAGGATGCGTATACTACTACCGATAAGTATCCGTATTCAGATTTTGTGGATTTGCAAAATAAAGAATTCAATTACATTCGTAATAGCGTTAAGATAATAATGGACGCTTACCATGGGGAAATAAGTCTATATGTTATAGATGATAAAGACCCAATAATTCAAACATCACAGAAAATTTTCCCTGAATTATTTAAACCTATTTCGGAAATGTCTCCAGGATTAAGAGAACATATACGATATCCAGTTGATTTACTTAATCTCCAGGCAAAGCAATATTTAATTTATCACATGACAGATCCAACAGAATTTTTTAACAAGGCTGACCAATGGGATATTCCTAACGAATTCTTTCAGGGTAATTTTCAACCAATGGAGCCATACTTTCTTACGATGAGACTTCCCGGAGAGAGCATGGAAGAATTTATACTTTTAACGCCGTTCACTCCAGTTAATAAAATAAACATGGCAGGTTGGTTAGCTGCACGGAGTGATGGAGACCAGTATGGTAAATTGATTTCCTTCGCATTCCCAAAGGGTGTTGAAATACTAGGCCCTCAACAAATTGAAGCAAATATAGCTGCTGATTCCGTTATTACTCGGTATTTTACTCTTGCTTGTGAAGGTGAGGCACGTTGTATTCGCGGGAATCTTTTAGTCATTCCACTTGAAGGCAAAGATGGCAATCAACTTCTATATGCAGAACCTTTGTATTTGCAAGCATCTGGTGTTCCATTTCCTGAACTAAAGCAAGTGATACTAGCAGATAGTGAAAAAGTGGTAATGGAATGTACTCTTAAGGGAGCGGTTGCTTTGCTAACTGGCAAACTTCCGGTAGATCCTCGTGAAACGCCAGGTGAATGTTTAAGTGTTGAAATACTGGATTCTTTTGAAGATATTGATTCTGGGATAATCCCAGTATTAAAAGATGGAAGCATGGATTCAAAAGATTCGATAAGTGGTGAAGTAAGTAAAGGAAAAATGGATGAGATTCAAGATAAAATTGATCAGATGATGAAGTCTATTGAATCACTTCAAAAGTCACTTATTGATATGAATAAGTTATTTGGAGGGATGAAGTGAGTGATTGGATAGAAATTGAAAAACAGTATTATATGTTTTGTGCCAGAAGACAGCCAGTAACTATTGTTCGAGGAAGCGGAACGAGGGTGTGGGATGATTCAGAAAAAGAATATCTTGATTTCACTGCCGGATGGGCTTCAGATAGTTTGGGGCATTGCCATCCAGTGATGGTTGATGCAATTACTAATCAAGCTAACACGTTGCTTCAGACCTCAAATCAATTCTATACACTGCCTCAACTTGATTTGGCTAAATTGCTAGTTGAAAATAGTTGCTTGGATAAAGTTTTCTTTTGTAATAGTGGAGCGGAAGCAAATGAAGGAGCAATAAAACTTGCCAGGAAATACGGCAAAGAAAATCTTAAAGGAGCATTCGAGATAATTACCGCTGATAATTCTTTTCATGGAAGAACCATGACAACTGTTTCAGCTACTGGTAACGTGCATTATCAGGAGAACTTTCTTCCTGTTACCCCAGGGTTCATACATGTACCGTTTAATAACATTGAAGCAATTAAAGAAAATACTGGCAAAAATACATGCGCAGTTATGCTCGAACCAATTCAAGGAGAAGGTGGAGTAAATGTTCCAGATCCTAATTTCCTGCAACAAGTACGTTCTTGGTGTGATGAGAATAATATTTTATTAATTCTTGATGAAGTTCAAACTGGAATGGGACGTTTAGGCAAATTATTTGGTTATGAATTGTATGGGGTTGAACCTGATGTTATTACTTTGGCAAAAGGCATGGGTGGTGGAGTGCCAATAGGAGCATTTCTTACTAAGGATCATTGTGATGTTTTAAGACCAGGAGATCATGGATCAACTTTTGGAGGAAATCCTCTTACTTGTGCTGCCGCATTTGCGTGTTGTAATTTCATAGTAGAAAATGATTTATCAAAATATGTCACTCAAATTGGTTCAGAATTAAAAAATGGACTTCATTCTATTGCCTCTAATAATGAATCATTCATTAAAGAAGTGCGCGGTGAAGGGCTTCTTATTGCTGTAGAATTAAGTGAAGATGTATCTGGAGATTTAGTTGCAGCTTGTAACAATCAAGGACTTTTACTTAATCCTGTCAGACCAAATGCTGTGAGGTTTATGCCTCCTCTTAACGTTTCAAAAGATGATGTTGCATTAGGACTGTCACGTTTTGAAGATGCTATTAAATCATTGTAATTAAAAGTTAAGGAGCTTCGTGAAAGACAAAGAACTTGTAATTCTAGCATATAGTGGCGGCTTGGATACTTCAGTGGCGATTCCATGGTTAAAAGAGAATTATAATGCTGAAGTAATTACAGTAACTGCAGATTTAGGGCAAGATTCAGTAGATAAGAATTTAGAAGAAAAAGCCCTTAAATCTGGTGCTTTACGTTCATACATTATAGACGGCAGAGAAACATTTATAAATGAATTTGTATGGCCGTCATTACGTGCAAGTGCGATTTATGAAGGTCAATATCCACTTGCGACTGCTCTTGGGAGACCATTAATAGCTCGTTATCTAGTTGAGATTGCTCTAAAAGAAGGTGGAACTGCAATTGCCCATGGCTGTACTGGGAAAGGCAATGATCAAGTTCGTTTAGATGTTGGGGTTTCAACTTTAGCTCCTCAATTAAGCATCATTGCTCCTGCTAGAGAATGGAATATGGATAGAGAACAGGAAATAGAGTATGGAGAAAAAAGAGGACTTGATCTTCCTGTAACTAGAAAAAACTTATATTCAGTTGACGAGAATATTTGGGGACGTTCAATAGAATCTGGGCCATTAGAGGATCCTTGGAATGAACCTCCTGAAGAAATATATTCTTGGACACGTTCAATCTCTGATGCTCCACAAGATCCTATGTACATTGAGATTGATTTTGACAAAGGTTTACCAGTCGCATTAGATGGTAAATCTTTATCTGGGATAGATTTAGTTAAAAAACTTAATTTCTTGGCTGGTTCAAATGGTGTGGGTCGTATTGATCATTTAGAAAATAGACTTGTTGGAATAAAAAGTCGCGAAATATATGAATCACCTGCTGCAATTGTGTTACATGCCTGTCATAATGCACTCGAAACTATGACACTCGTAAAAGAACAGCAGAGATTTAAGAATTTTGTTTCCCAACAGTATGCAGATATGATCTACAATGGTTTGTGGTATTCTTCGCATAGACGTAATTTAGATGCGTATATTTCTAGCACCCAAGAATTTGTCACAGGAAAAATACGAGTAAAATTATTCAAGGGTTCTTGTAGTGTCGTTGGGAGAAGTTCACCATATGCTTTATACGACTATGAATTAGCAACATATGATGAATCAGATAAGTTTGATCATTCTTCGGCTGAAGGATTTATAAAATTATTTGGATTGCCATATAAAACTCAGACTATTAAACAAGATTAGAAATCGATAGTTTGCCGGTGAGTTAATGGATGATAAAATTAGTCATTAGTTTTATGTATTGTTTTTTGGTGGATAATGGATTTTAAATCTTTTTCAAATAAATACACTTCTTCAATTCATTATGATAAACGATTGTTTCATGAAGATATTGAAGGGTCTATAGCACATATTAATATGCTTTCATCACAAGGCATTGTTGATAAAGAAGATAAGAAAATTATAGTTGATGGATTGAAACAGATATTTTCTGAAATTGAATCTGGAAATTTTATATGGAATGAAAAGCTGGAAGATATTCATATGAATATAGAATCACGTTTGTATGAAATTATTGGAAATAAAGCAGGAAAATTACATACTGGTAGATCAAGAAACGATCAGGTTGCAACCGATCTCAGACTTTATGTAAAAAAAATTGTTGATTTAACTATTGAATCCATTAAAAATTTACAGATAGTTATATTAAATCAGGCCGAAAAACATGTTGAGGTAATAATGCCAGGATACACACATCTTCAACATGCTCAACCAGTTACTTTAGGACATCATCTTCTTGCATATTATGAAATGCTCAATAGAGATAAAGAGAGATTTAAAGCTGTAAAAGAAATTACTGATGTTTTGCCTCTAGGAAGTGGTGCATTAGCAGGTTCTTCATATCCGATTGATAGAAAATTTGTTGCAGAGGAATTAGGGTTTTCAAAGGTATCTAATAATAGTATGGATGCAGTTTCAGATCGAGATTTTGTGATTGAATATATATTTTCCTCATCGCTTTGCATGGCACATCTTTCTCGATTAGCTGAGGAAATAATTATTTGGTCTTCTCAAGAGTTTGGTTTTATCAAGCTTAGCTCAGATCATACGACTGGCAGTAGCATGATGCCTCAAAAACACAATCCTGATTTAGCTGAGCTCGCAAGAGGTCGTGTAGGTAGAGTGTATGGCCATTTGATAGGCATGCTAACTACTATAAAAGGATTGCCTCTAACCTATAACCGTGATTTGCAGGAAGACAAGGAAGGCCTTTTTGATACTGTAGACATTCTAAATCAAACTTTATTTGCATTTGAGTCAATGATTATGGAAGCTACTTTTAATACTGAAAGAATGTTATCAGCTACTGATGAAGGTCAAATGTTAGCTACAGATTTAGCCGATTATCTTGTGGGTAAAGGTATTCCATTTCGCGAAGCTCATGGGATTGTATTACAGTTAAGTAAATATGCATCTAATCGAAATTCTTTTTCGGAATTAACATTAGAGGAATTTAAAAATTTTTCTGATAAGTTTGATTCTGATGTTATGGATATAACAATCGAATCATCAGTATATGCACGTAATAGTCATGGTGGAACTTCTCCTTCTGAAGTTCGTAAAGCTATTCAAATTGCACGTAAAAAAGTTGATGTTTAGTATAATTTTTCTATAAAAAAGATGTGGAGCTTTTAATGGACTTGAATGATTTTTCTAAAATATTTCCTAGGTCTGCAACCACTGATAATAATGGGAATCTTGTTCTTGGTGGTGTGGGAGTTAATCATTTAATAGAGAATTTTGGTACTCCCGTATATGTAATTTGTGAAGAGACATTATTGAAGCAGTGTAATGATTTCGTAGATGCTTTTCAGAAAAGACATAAAGATACTCTTATAGCATATGCCTCCAAAGCATATCTTGGTCCAGCATTAGCACAAATTATTTCTCAGCAAGGTCTCGGACTTGATATTGTTTCTGGTGGAGAACTTGGTGTTACCAAGCTTGTGGAATTTCCTCCTGAAAAAATATATTTTCATGGCAATAATAAAATTTATGATGAATTGTACGATGCCGTAAATTATGGTGTAGGTCGTGTAGTACTAGATAGTGAAACTGAATTTCAATTTCTTGAAAAAATAGCCTCAGAACTGAATGTTGTTCAAGATGTTATGATTAGAGTTAATCCAAGTGTAGACCCTCACACTCATTCACATACGACTACAGGTATTTTAGATAGTAAATTTGGTGTACCTATTGAGACTGGGCAAGCAACTGATTTATTAAGAAAAGTTCTTGCTTCAAAATCACTTAACTTGATTGGAATTCATTTTCATCTAGGTTCTCCTATTTTTGAAACTCAGCCTTATGCTGAAGCTATTAAAATTGTAATAGCTTTTGCTTCTGAATTTAAATCTGAGGGGTTTATACTTAAGGAATTTAGCCCTGGTGGTGGTTTTGCTATTCCGTATACACGTTCACAATCTGCTCCATCTCCTGATGATTATGCTGAGGTTATTGTTAATTCTCTGATAAGTTCTTGCGATGAAAATCAGATACCTCTTCCTAGACTAGTTGTTGAGCCGGGAAGAAGCATTATTGGTTCATCTGGTGTAGCTATTTATACAGTTGGCACAATAAAAGAGGTCATTGGAATACGTTCTTTTGCAGCTGTGGATGGTGGAATGGGTGATAATATTCGACCTGCATTATATGAGGCGGAATATGAAGCTATAGTTGCTAATCGAATAGGGGAACAAGCTAAGAAAAAATATTCCATTGTCGGTAAATTTTGTGAATCTGGAGACATTTTAGTTAAAGAAGCTCAACTTCCCATTTTAAACAGCGGTGATTTGATAGCGATTCCTGTTTCTGGTGCATATAATGCTTCTATGGCAAGCAATTACAATATGAATGCTCGACCTCCAATTGTATCAGTTCGTGATGGAAAATTTCGTTTGTGGCGTCGGAGGGAAACTCTTTCTGACATGATTAGCGGAGATATTTGGTAAGTGACTTGGAATTTTATCGGTCATTCGACTACTACTGATCTTATCGAACAAATGATAAGTGAAAATAGGTTATCTAATGCTTATCTAATTAGTGGTCAAAAACAATTAGGGAAAATGACATTAGCCATAGATATTTCGGCAGCAGTAAATTGTAGAAACTCTAATCCGCCATGCAATACATGTGATCAATGTTTAAGAATTTATTCCGGGGTACATACAGATTTGCAAGTATTATCTTTGGACAAGGTCTCTAATTTTAGATCTATAGGCATTGATGATATTAGAGATAGTCTTTCACAAGTATTTTTGATGCCATTTGAAGGTAATTATAGATTTATAATTGTTGAAGATTCTCATTTATTGACACGAGAGGCTGCCAATGCTTTTCTAAAGATACTTGAAGAACCACCGCCTCATCTTATTGTTGTGCTTTTAACCTCTGATCTAAATGCTATCCTTCCTACTATAATTTCAAGATGTCAGCAAATAATATTAGCTCCAATTTCGACGGATGAAATTTCTGCAAGTTTGATAAACCATTGGGATGCTGACCAAGAATTTGCTAATAATATTGCTCAAATTTCTGGGGGAAGTATGGGTAAAGCAATTGAGTTATTTTCTGACCCATCAATTTTAGAGATTCGCAATAGAAGATCCGAGATATTGTTAGAATTAATTAATGGAACGATTATAGAAAGATTTGAATATGTTTCGGACTTAGCTTTTTCAGAAAATATTGAGATTCATGCTATTTTAGATTTATGGCTTATTCTTTGTAAAAATGCTTTGTTATATGGAACAGTTGGAAATTCTATTACAGATTTCGATGTATTTTTTTACAAGGGACTGGAGAAATTTGGATTTTCGAATAAACAAGTTTTGTTGTTTATAGAAGAAATTAGAAATGCTAAAGAACTAATCAATTTAAACGTAGATAAAAGACTTGTTCTAGAACAACTTATGCTTTCTTTTCCTAATATGTCGAATGAGACATAGGTTTCACAGTATAAAAACTAGATTTGCACTCTTCTAACTATCAAATTGAAATTCACCACTCTTGCCACCACTTTTTTTTATTAGGTGGATATTATCAATGATTATTCGCTTATCAGAGGCCTTACACATATCATAAATTGTTAGACCAGCTACTGCTACAGCAGTTAAGGCTTCCATTTCAACTCCAGTTTTCCAAAATGCTTCTACGGTTGAATGGATTATTATTTCCGACGGATTTTCAGAGAATGAAAAGTCTAAAGTAACAGATTCTAAAGGTATTTGATGACATAAAGGAATTAATTTATCTGTTTGCTTAGCAGCCATTATTCCTGCTAGTCTTGCAGTTGATAAAACGTCACCTTTTGGGATAGAGTTTTTTTGAATCATTGAGAGTACATCTGTTCTTATTTTAACTGTTCCTTGGGCTTTAGCTATTCTTTTGGTTTCGTTTTTATTCCCAATATTGACCATTTGGGCATTTCCTGATGTATCAACATGGGTCAGTTTTTCTGGATTCTGAAATAATTCTGAAGGAGAAACTGCTTGTTCCGATGATTTTTCGAAAGTAATTTTATAATTTTCAATTTTTGGTTCTTTTGACAAAACTCCAGATTGAAATTGAGCCAGAGCATTTACAAATTCATTTTCAGGAATTCCAGAGTGTCCTTCAATTTTTTGCCATGTTATGTTTCTATTTAGGCATAGTCTATCTAATTCTTTCCATAAATCTAAGTTTTTTCCCCGATTCCATTTTTTGGTCATAGTTCCAATTAAATATTGACTATCACTAAAAATTTTAATTATTGAATCTGCTGGAGTGCCTTCAATTCCTTTTATCGCAGATAACAATTCCATCCTGTTACTGGTTGGATTATTCTCCTTTTTTTCACATCCTTGAAATATACTATATTGATTGTTTATTGTCAGAAGTGCTCCCCATCCTCCATTTTCTGTGGATGAGCTGTAGGACCCGTCAGTGTAGATAATATAATTTTGAATGTTCATAATGTGTTATCCACCAATTGCATACATTTCTACTTTAGTTTTTTTAGTAGGAGTTGATAGTGATGATCTAATTTCAGAGTATCGATCGTCACGAGCTCCCCAAAGCTTAGCTATAAAATCCTTAAGTTTCTCATCAGATTTGTCTGAACGTAATAGTGTTTTTATATCATGGCCAATATTTGAAAAAAGACAGGTATAGAGCTTCCCGTCTGTTGATAATCGAGCTCGTGTACATGTTGAGCAAAAGGGTACTGACACTGAAGAGATAACTCCGATTTCTCCATTACCATCTTTAAAACGATATCTGCTTGCAACTTCACCTATATAATTTTCACCTATAGGTTCTATTGGAAATTCCTTCTGTATGATTTTTACGATTTCGTCTGCAGTAATTACATGCTCTTTTTTCCATTCATTCAATGTTCCAACATCCATATACTCAATAAAACGTAATATGTGATCTTCACCTTTGTATTTTCTTATCAAAGGTAATATTGAATTTTCATTCACACCTTTTTTTACAACGACATTGATTTTCACAGGTTTGAAACCAACTTTGATAGCCTCATCAATACCCAGCATAACTGTTTCAGGTTCAAAGTTTCTGCCATTCATTTCCTTAAATGTTTCTGGGTCAAGAGAGTCTAGGCTAACAGTGATGCGTTCTAATCCAGCATCCTTTAATTTCCTTGCCATACTAGGCAATAAATAACCATTTGTTGTCATTGTGAGATCATTTAAGCCATCAATTTTTGATAGAGGATGGATAAGATTATGAATATCTGCTCGTACTAAGGGCTCCCCTCCAGTTATTCTTATTTTGTTTACTCCTATTTCAACAAATAGTTTTGCGACTCTCTCAATCTCTTCAAAGCTAAGAATTTGGTTTTTGTTTAAAAATTTGTAACTATAACCATAAATTTCAGCTGGCATACAGTATGGGCATCTGAAATTACATCGGTCTGTTACCGAGATTCGTAGATCACGAAGTGGTCTTTTGTATGTATCTAATAATTCCATTGATAAAAATTATGTTTCCTTCAAGTAATAATTTTTCTGTTAATTATAGTTTTAGAAAGGTTTTTTGCAGCCTTTCCTCTGTGGCTTATTTCATTCTTATCTATTTCAGAGATTTCTGCCATAGTTTTTTTGATTTTTGGTATATAGAAAATTGGATCATAACCGAAGCCATTATACCCCTGTGGAGTTGATGTGATAATACCTTCGCATATTCCTTCCGATATACTAATTATCTTTTTTGGTTCTGAAAGCACTAAGCAACATCGAAACTGGGCTGTTCTTTGGTGGGCAGGATAATTATTGAGAAGTGATAGTAGTAAAGTAATTCTATCATGGTCGGTAGCATCTTCCCCAGCGAATCTTTTTGAGTGAACTCCAGGTTTCCCCCCAAGAGCATCAACTTCTAAACCTGAGTCGTCTGCTATAGTTAACATGCCACTAAGTTTTGCGTAAAAAGAAGCTTTAATAACTGCATTTTCTTCAAAAGTACTACCTGTTTCTTCAACATCTTTATCAATTCCTATATCCTTAAGGGATACGAACGAAAAAGGTAGTTTTTTTAATAGTCTCGCCAATTCTCTTGCTTTTCCATTACTAGTTGTAGCTATAAGAATTTTCGACTTTTTCATTTAATTGAAATATCATTCCATGTTTGGTGAATAAATACCTTGACGCGCAGCACTTGTAAGTTTTGCCCTATGATGGAAAGCGTCTTGAGCAGCTTTTACATTATTTGCTTCACCACTCCATGCTTTTAATGGAGAGGCTTGAAGTCCTCTTCCATATGAAAAGCTTAATTGCCATGGTGCATTTACTTCTGCTGCTCTTTTGTTTATTGCATTTAAGTTTGTTGTAGCTTCTTGATCACTTTGTCCTCCAGATAAAAAGACAATGCCAGGTACGGCTGCTGGAACTGATCTACTAAAACATTCAATGGTTTTTATAGCAACTTCATCAGCGTTAGCTCTATTGTTGGCGGTGCTTCCAGATAAAACCATGCTTGGTTTAAGTAGTGTTCCTTCGAGAACTACTCTCTGTCGATATAGTTGAGAATAGACTTCTTTGAGGGTGACTTCGTTTACTTCTAGGCAGCGATCGATACTATGATCGCCATCCATTAGAACTTCAGGCTCTACAATAGGAACTAATCCTGCTTCTTGGCTCAATGCAGCAAATCTAGCTAGTGCATGGGCATTAGTTTCTATACAATAATCACTTGGGATATCATCACTGATCGTTATCACTCCGCGCCATTTTGTAAACACTGCACCTAATTCAGCATATTCATTTAGTCTATTTCTTAGTCCATCAAGCCCTTCTGTAACTAACTCATTCGGGGAAGATGGCAAGGATTGTGTTCCTTTATCTACTTTTATACCTGGTAATATGCCTTGATCTAATAAAACTTTGACTAAAGGAGTGCCATCTGATCCATTCTGACGAAGTGTTTCATCAAAGAGGATTATGCCACTTATGTAGTTATATGCACCTTCGGTGCGGAAGAGCAATTCACGATAATTACGTCTATTGTCTTCAGTTGATTCAACATTAATGCTGTCAAAACGACGTTGAATAGTTCCACTACTTTCGTCTGCAGCAAGTATTCCTTTTGCTGGTGCCACTAAAGCATTCGCTGTTTTAATTAATCTTTCTACATCCAAAATAGCCCCCTTATACTATTAAAGATTATATCAGAAAATTCTAATAAAATTTAATTGTTCATTGTAGCAACAATTTTTTTTATAACGTCAGTATTGCCTAATATAAGTGGTGTTCTTTGATGTAATTGCTCTGGAATTATGTCTAAAATTCTTTCTTTTCCTGTAGTAGCCATCCCCCCTGCCTGTTCAACGACAAAACCAAGTGGATTAGCTTCATACATTAATCGCAACCTTCCTTCAGGTCTTTTTACATCTCCAGGATATAGAAATACACCACCCTTTAATAAGTTTCTATGAAAATCTGCAACTAAAGAACCTACGTATCTTAAAGAATAAGAATTTCTTAGTGACAGAACAACTTCTTTTGTATTTGGTTCTAAGTCTTCAAAATTTCCCTCATTCGTACTGTAGTAAGGACATTCTTGTGGGATAACTATATCCTTATGGGTATGCATAAAGATATTAGTTGTTGAGTCCAAGGTAAAACCTTGAACACTTTTATCTATAGCTGTTACTAATACTGTACTTGAACCATAAACTATATAAACTGCTGCAACTTGTTCGTTTCCTGGTCGTAAAAGAGTTGCTTCATCAACATTTTCCAATGAGTTTCTTTTCCAAATACCAAATATTGATCCGATACTTACAGCTACATCTATATTAGAAGATCCATCTAATGGATCCATAAGCACTATGTAGGAATGATTTTCAGAAGTTCCAGCAATAACCGGTCTTTCAATTTCTTCACATCCTATTACTGCAACTTTTTCGGTTTTACTTAAAACATTTACAAATGTATCTGAACTTAATTTATCTAATTTTTGGACAATTTCACCTTGAATATTGGTGTCTCCAGTGGTCCCAAGAGCATCTACTATGGCACCTTGTTGGACTTGCTGATTGACATTCTTGGTTCCCTCTCCAATAGATATAATGACTTCTTTTAGTCCAGAATATTGTGGTTTATCTTTAAGGAAAGCTAACAAGAATTCGCTGAGAGTATTTTGATTATCGGACAAATCAAACCACCACTTAATGATTTTTTTACCTAATATTTGATGCGGTAGTAACTTAATTTTAACTACTATTTGTGAAGTCTAACAGGAAAATTTACAGAGTGTCAACGAGATTTATTTAGGCAGGAATTATGTTATAAAATGGTTTAGCGTATCCAGTTAATTTGATTACTTTAAGGATTTCATTATTTCCCATGTGGACCTTGATCTATTTAGAGTATAAAAATGTATTCCCGGTGAATTGTTTTTTAGTAATTCTTGGCATTGCATTAGAGAAAATTCAATGCCGAATTGTTCTACTGATTTTGGATCATCCTGAATAGAATAAAGTTTATCTAGCATAGTTTTTGGAATTTTTGCTCCTGAAAGTTTTGTAATTCGAATTATTTGATTTACATTGGTAATAGGCATGATACCAGGAATTATTGGCACTTTGATTCCGATTGCAATTGCTCTATCCATAAATTCGAAATAGCTTGAATTATCAAAAAATAACTGTGTAATTATGAAATCAGCTCCTGCTTCAACTTTTAATTTTAAATATTCCATGTCAGTTTGTGCATTTACTGCTTCTTGATGTGTTTCAGGGTATCCTGCTATTCCAATGCATTGTTTATAATTAGACTTAATAAATTCCACAAGTTGAATTGCGTGAGTAAAATGTCCTTCATCCTCCGGGAAGCTAGAATATCCTTTGGGTGGGTCGCCGCGTAAAGCCATAATATTACTAACATTATTGGTTGATAATGATGTTAGTACTTCATCGATTTCTTCTTTATTTGATCGTAAACATGTTAGGTGAGCCATTGCTTCAGTTCCTATTTTGTTAAGTATATCTGACACAAGACTCACTGTTTTTTCTCTTGTTTTACCTCCCGTTCCATATGTTACAGAAACGAAGGATGGATCCAATAACTTTAGGTCTTCAATAGTTTTGAAAAGCGTATCAAATCCCTCAGGTGTTGCAGGCGGGAAGAATTCGAAAGAGAACGACTTTGGATTTTGTTGTAGAATGTCTTTTATGAACATTAAATAGACCTTTGTAAGTAATTAATAATTTTAAGGAAAAGATATTCTAATAGCAACTTTCGATAAATATAGTAGATTAGTTGACAACAAGATTTCAGTCATATAATGTTTCACGCGATCAAATCCTAGAGGTTTATTAATTGACACAATCTGGATCAGATGAGACTCCAAAACAAACTAAAGGCGATACTTATCACACGCCAAAGCCAGAGCAAACAACCCCTCGAGAATTTAGGGCTCCTGATTTGCAAGGTAGGATGCGTTTTTTCCCGCCTGCTGTGACTCTTATTTTAGGAATGCTTTTACTATTGATAACAGGCTTTTGTTTACTTTTGTTGCCAATATGCCGTGTTTCTAATGAACCTATAAACTACTTTCATGTATTTTTTACTGCTTCTTCGGCAATCACAGTAACTGGCCTTGTTGTCGTTGAAACATCATCATATTGGACTTTTTATGGTCAGGCTGTAATTTGCGTGATGATTCTCATAGGTGGTTTGGGGTGGATGACTTTTGCAGGTTCAATATTAGCTGGATTGAGATTTGTCCGGCTTGGTCCCAGAATTTCTATCTCCCAGAGACTCGCATTTCAAGAAGTTGTTGGTGCATCTACGATAGGAGAGACAGTATCAAAACTTAGAGAAGCTTTTATAATTGCTACGGTTGTTCAACTATTGGGTGGCCTTCTTCTTTCATATCATTTTAGATATAGCATGAATATGGATATATTTGAAAGTTGTTGGCATGGGTTTTTCCAAGCAATCAGTGGATTTAACAATGCTGGATTTACGACTATTGAAGGTTCGCGTAGCTTGAGTTCATTTAGCAAAGATTATTTTGTTCTGATTGTAATGGGTTCATTGATAATGGTAGGAGGACTTAGTTTTCAGGTAATGAGAGATTTAGTACTTCTGAGGTGGGTAAACCGTGTTCATGTAGATACTAAAATAGTTATATTTCTAAGTGTTGTTCTTTGGATTATGGGATCAATTGTTATTATTGCTTTAGAAAATAATTCTCCTCATTTTGATACTATGTCTTTTGGTGAAAAAGTTCTTAATTCTACATTTCAAGCAATAACCGCCAGAGCAGCAGGATTTAGCACGATTTCTTTTTATGATGTTGTTCCTGCAACGTCATTTATTGTAATGTTACTTATGTTTATTGGAACTGCTTCAGCTTCAGCTGGGGGAGGAATAAGATTAAATACTTTAGGAGTTTTACTAGCAACTATTGCAGCTTCAATTCGTGGTAGAGAACATGTAACATGTTTTGGACGAGAAATTGATTCAAGGCAAGTAAATAGGGCAATAACTATAACGTTGTTTGCCGGTCTTTTTGTGTTTCTTGTTGCTTTTATTCTCTCTTTTACTGAACAAGGGGGGCTTAAATTCATCTACTTACTTTTTGAAGCTTGTTCAGCTGTGGGAACTGTAGGGTTAAGTGCAGGGATAACTCCAAATCTCAGTTCCATTGGCCAATTATTAATCATATTGACAATGATTATTGGGAGATTAGGACCACTGGTGTTAGGACTTAGTTTAATTGATAAAGAACGAAAAGCTACACAATTCAGATATCCTCAAGAAAGAGTAAGAATAGGGTAGGAATAAATTATGAAAAAACGACAGATTGTCATAGCTGGCTTGGGTCAATTTGGATTAGGTGTTGCAAGAACGTTTACCAGACTTGGACATGATGTTCTTGGACTTGATAATGATTCTTCAAAAGTTCGAGCAGCTGACGGAATAATTTCAAAAGCGATTGAATGTGATGCTACAAATAGAAATGCTGTTGAAGAACTTGGACTTGCCGAATTTAATGTTGCTTTGGTCGCAATTGGTTCGGGAAATTTGGAAGCAAACATATTATCAACAACTCTTTTTAAGGATATCGGTATAGAATTTGTATCTTCTAGATCCCTCGGAGAAGTCCATAATAAAACTCTGGAATATCTAGATGTGAATGTCCTTCATCCTGAAGAAGAAGAGGGGTCAAAACTGGCTAGGAGAATTTTTATGCCTTATTGTATTGATTTTATGGCCCTTGGAGGCAAATATGGAATTGCAAAGATTAGGGTTCCAAAAATGATGTCAGGCAAAAGTTTAAGGGAAATGGGTTTTTCTACAGCTATTGGGAGACGCGAACTAGCCTTATTAGCTTTAAGAAGGAATGATTGGAACGAATTAAATCCTGACTTGGATAATCCAGAATTTAAACTTGAACAAGATGACATTTTGATTGCTTCAGGAGATGATGAAAAATTAGAGAAGTTATTTCTTGAGAATCACTAAGTAATTGAGTTAATATCTTTTTGTCATTGCTGAACGGATATTATAAATTATAAGAGAGTAATGATAATTTTCTATGAAAGGTTTATTGGATATTTCTGTATTTGGTAGATTTTTTCAACGACCACAAAAAAAGAGTTTATTAGTAGCATTACTTGGTGATGTCGTTGATCACGAAGTAGTGGACTTGGCTTTGTCAGTTTCTAAGAAAAACAGTTTAGAAATAGTATTGGTGCATGCTGTAGAAATTCCAAGAGATTTGCCTCTAGATGCTGATCTTCCTGATGAACGGAAAAGTGGTTGGGAATATGTCAGACAGGTTGAAGCACTTTTAAAAAATAATAGATGTAAGATTGAATATACAGGTCTCGTAATGGCTCGGGATGCAGGAGTGGCAATTGTAAAAGAAGCATCAGTCAGAGACGTTGGTAGCATTTTCGTTGGTTTGCCGTATAAATATAGACAAGGTACTTTTGCTTTAGGAACAGCTGTTCCTAATATTTTAAAAAATGCAAATTGTGAAGTTGTTGTTGTAAGACAAAAGATACCCAATAAAAATGCCTAAATCCAGTATAATGTATTAATAGAACTTTTTCGGAGTTGATAAATTGAATATTTTAATAAGTGGATGTGGCCGAATAGGAGCCCAAATAGCGTCTAAGTTGGCTGAATCTTCTAATGATCATGAGATAACAATTATAGATGCTGATCCTCAGAGTTTTCTGCTTCTTCCTCAAGAATTACGATTTAAAGATGGATTTACTTTTGTAGGAGATGGTGCTTCGGATAAAGATCTAAAAACTGCTGGGATTGAAAAAGCAGATGTTTTTATAGCTGTAGCTGTAAGGGATAATAGAAATGCTTTATCAGCACAAAAAGCAAAACATATATTTAGAGTGTCTAAAGTAGTTTGTCGAGTAGGTGATCCTACTAAACAATCAATGTATAATACACTGGGTCTAAATGCTATGAGCCCGACTTTGTCTACAGCAACCCAAATTTTAGAGGCAGTGTCATTATAATATGTATATAGTAATTGTAGGTGCAGGAAAGGTTGGAGCATATCTTGCTCGTGATCTTCGAAATGGTGGTCATGAGATTTGCGTTATTGAAAATGATTTAAATCGCATAGGATCTGCATTAGAAATATCTGGCCTAGAAGATTCTGCAATAATCAGAGGTGATGGTTCTGAGTCCTCTGTAATGACTGAAGCAGGAATTGTCAGGGCAGATATATTAATTACTACCACTGGGCAAGATGAAGATAATCTAGCGTCTTGCCAACTAGCAAAGAATATTTTTGGAGTGAATAGAACTATTTCGTTAATTAATGATCCTGAAAATGAAATAGTTTTTAATTTGTTAGGAGTTGATGTAACAGTTCGCCGAACTAAACTTCTTCTAGATGAAATAGAATCAATTCTTGATTCACGCTCCGATGCAAGATTTTTTTCATTAACTGGCGATTATGAAGTTATTGAAATGCATGTTCCACAAACTGCGATGATTGTGGGTGATAGACTTTCAGATATTTCTTTGCCTCCTGATACTACAATTGTTTGTATTATCGGAGCTGATGGTAAGCAAAAGCCAATTGCCCCAGAAACTCGAATTGAAATTCATGATGCGGTCACAACTCTTACTAGATCTGAGCAAGGAGAAGCTTTGCTTGAGTCATTAATTTCTGAAGGGTAGTAATATATTATGCGTTTGGGATATTTAGGACCTGCTGGGACATTTACTGAAATGGCCGCTCAAAATTATGAAAATTCAGCAGAACGTGTGGCTTTTCCTTCTAATGCAAGTATTACTGATGCACTGAGAAACTCAATTATAGATTATGGAGTGTTAGCAATCGAAAATAGTCTTCAGGGTGGTGTGCCGGATACTTTAGACCTATTAATTCATGAATCAGGTATGTCTATTTTAAATGAAATAGTTATTCCCATTGAACAATGTTTAATGGTTAGACAGGGATTTGAAATTTCTGACATAGTTGCTGTTTATTCTCATCCAAATGCTTTGGGTCAATGTAGGATTTTTTTAAGACAAAACTTACCTGATGCTGAAATTATTGCTTCAATGTCTACCGTTGCTGCTGTTCAGCAAGTAGTAGAGAGTGACAAATGTGTAGGAGCTATAGCTCCTAGGCGAGCTTCAGAAATATACGATGTAAGTATTCTTGCTTCTGG
Organism: uncultured Chloroflexota bacterium; assembly: GCA_913045315.1. Lineage (GTDB taxonomy): Bacteria > Chloroflexota > Dehalococcoidia > Lucifugimonadales > UBA1127. The sequence continues at coordinate 57,961 of CAJWQJ010000013.1, forward strand.
TATTCAGGATGAACCAAATAATGAGACACGCTTTGTTGTTGTTGGAGCGAGCGATTCACCAAAAACTGGAAATGACAAAACATCAATATGTTTTTCATTTGCTGAAGATCGCCCTGGGTTATTGTACAATGCAATGCGAGAACTTGCTCAAAGGGATATAAACCTTTTAAAGGTAGAATCTCGTCCAACTAAAGAAATCCTAGGAAGATATATTTTTTTGATAGATCTTTCAGGGCATAGAGATGATCCTAATGTTAATGAAGCTCTTGATTTAATTCGTAATCAGGCAGACATGTTTAAAATATTTGGTTCTTATCCTGTTTTTGTAAAATAATATTTGCTTTGATTTTGACTAGTATTCAGTTTTTAGTACTTTGTATATTCTTACTGGATTTTTGTTATAAACTTTTATGAGTTTACCCATTTTTTCTAAACTTTCGAATTTAGATAAACCTAATTCAGAATAGTAAAGTTTTTCTAATTCACCAATGTATATCAAATCTATATTGTATTGATCAATTATTTCCATTGCTTGAGTTATGTTTTCACTTGAATATAGTAGATTCACATCGTTTATTCGATTTTTAACCTCGTCACATTCAACTATTCCACAACGCTGCTGTCTTTGATGCCAATCCCAACCTATTACTGTGGGTAATCCTGTATATATTGAAATCCTTCCTCCCCATCTGTAATTTGGTGTATTTCCTTCTAAAATTATTGGAGTATCATGGATGTTATTCATGATCCATTTTATAGCCGTTAAATCATTTTTAAGTTCTATTGGACCGTGGATATCTTCATATATCGAATTACTCATATAATCTGTGCCATCTAAAGAGAGTGGTAGTGCTACAAATCTGTCTGAAACACGTGTACTTGTTCCCATAATTGGATAGATTAATGAACTCAAAAATAATAGACATAAACTTATTAGCCATATTTTTTTATATGATGACCATTTGTCTAGAATTTTATTATTAAATAATGTGTACCAGATGGCATATCCTGATCCAATTGAGAGTAATATCCAAATTTGCATATAGTGTTTAAATACCGTATTCATCCGGTCGATATCAGTTTTCAAGGCCACAATATCTACTGCGATTGTTAAAGTAAACGCCCATAAAATTAATATAAGTGGAAATATTTTTATGGGAATTATGGTTTCTGAATTATTATGGCTCGACGTATTTTTTTCATTTTCCACATTATGGGATAAAGAAATAATTGAAAGAGTAATTAGAAAACATAGGATTATCATTATACCTATCAATCCATATCCGAAAAAAAATGTTGTGAATGAAAATGTAAATAATGAAATAAATAATAAATAATAAAAATATTTTATCTTTGACTCAGAAATAAATTTCGAACTAAGAGTTTTCAAAAAAATGTTCAAAAGAAAAATAGTGCATGAAAAAAGAAATAGACCATTTATAGATAGAAATTGAAAAATACTCGTATTAGAGGAAGTGAATTTTAGGTTAAGTTGGCTTGTTGTAGAATCAGGTGAATATGGGAACCATATGACTAATGTTAACATTGCTAAAAGTATTGATAATAGAATTGATTGTTTTATCCATTGATATTTATGGTTATTTCTAATTAGATACTGATTTGAAAAAATTACTAGTATTCCTAGTATAAAATAAGAAGGAAAATCCCATGCGTTCGTAATTCTTAAAGATCCCAGAACTAATGCAAGGAATAGAATTGAAAGATATATATATTGGAAACGATTTTCAGATTTTTGATTTATAAAAATGTTTAATGCTATTCCTATTGCAAGTAATGTTAGTGGTATTGCCATTAAATGCGCATGTAAATCTCCAAACAAAAAACTGAAGAAAGGGAATTCTGTTATTTCAAATCCAGGTGGGTCAGGAGGCATCATTCTTGATGGTGCCCAATAGTCAAATTTGGTTATTGGTGTCTGTTGAATCACTGACAAGGCCATTTTTGATACTTGAAAGAGACCATGGAAATTACCAATGATTAATCCAAACAATAAAGTTATTAATCCGGCAATCAATGCTTCAGATGATTGTTTTAATTTATTGCTATTAATTTTTTCTGAAAGTTTTACAAGATTGTAACCTATTGAAAATAAGGCGCTTGCACTTAGTGCAAAAAATGTTGGTATAGCAAAATTATATGCAGTTGATGGTATTACACGAGTTAATTTTATCAATGTTCCTGTTATAAAATGTCCAAAATAGTAATATTCCATGGATTTCCCTGCAAACCATGGATCATAAGGAGGCATAAATATAGATCGAACAATTGCATTTAAGTATGCAAAATCCATTGGTTTTTCCCCACCTCTAAAAGGATGCCACAAGTCTGGATTCATAGCTCTTATAGTTAAAAAAACAATGAATGATAATAGAAAAATTCCTTCATAAATTGTTATTAATTGCCAATTGTTCCTAAAAAATTTCAATATTTGATTTTGTAATTTGAAAAAGATAAATAGAGATGATGATGTCAATAATATCAAGCAAAGTATTATCGTAATTCTATTGTGAGCGAATAATTGAGTACTAGATAAAATCCAAACGAGATATGATATTACTAATACACTTAAAATCTTTGAAAGACCGTATCCTTTATCTGGCATGTTTCTAAAAAGCAAGAAGCTTATGGGAATGATTGAGATAAATATGAGATATAAGGCACTAAGCCAAATAATTAAATTTTGTACTGTATCTTTACTATCTATTTCAACTATATCTGAAATTGAAGGGGCATTTAAGTAATTTATATCAGTGATAAGTGAACTTTTATAAAAATTAGCTTCTAGATCTGAGTTTGTAATTATTTCAAATAAAGTTTCTTCATCATATTTCTTTTTGTTTTCAAAAATTAAAACCAATGGATGATCATATACAGTGAAACTTTCATCTACAAATCCCATATTGATAGAGAAATTATTTTTTACTGATTGAGTAACTAAATTAGGCGTTTGAATGTTAATTCTTGAGAAAGGGTCATCAAGAAAAGTAATACCAAGAATTGAGGGATCAGATTTTTCAAAGTGAACAAGATCGTATCCAAGTTTTTCAGTGAATAACAGTTTATAGAATTGACTACTCGATGGATATCGGTTTGATAATCTAGGAATCGTACCGTACAGGCGATGACTATAGAAAACAATATAATTGGCATTTGTAAGATTATTACTTATTAATCTGAACTTACTTTCATTATCTGTTTCATACATAGGAAGTTCACGAATCTCAAAATTATTTAATTGTGGAAGACCTTCCTCCCAATGTTCTTTAAGAATAATTGAATCAATAGGAGCATTTTGTTGTATCCAATTTGAACTTGCTACAGCTGAATGAGGTTTGGTGTAAATATTTATAAATGCCATTGCATACAAGGTAGAAAATATAATAATTATCCCAATTGATATTGAAGTAATAGTATTTATATTATTTTTTGATTTACTCCATTCAAAGATCATGTTTATAAATTGTGATCCATATATAATGAGTATTGGTGTAATAGGTAAGAGATAACGGAGAAACTTAACCTGCAAGGATCCGGTTATTAGTACAAATGGAATAATCCAGGACATTAATATGAGTTCAGAAGGATGATCAAACTTTTTCCAATTGAAAAATCGTATTAATGTAAATCCAAAACCCATCCAGCATATTATTCCTAATGGTGGAAACATGCTGATTTTTATGTGTTGTATTAATTGATAAATGTACGATGTTGTATGTGCATATTGGCGAGTGTATGGATAATCAAGAATGCCTCTAGCCATTAAGCTTTGCTCCTTGATATCCCCAAAGAATTTATTAAAATCTAAAATTGCATATGGGGAAGTAAGAAAAAATGTAATTCCGATAAGAAATATGGGAAATAAAAGAGTTGTTAGATATGTTGAAAGTTTAACGTTTCGGCCATTAATTTTTTCTTTATTAGTGCAATGAAAGTAATTAGCTATAATGATTGGTAATAAGATTGGTAGTGCACTAATCTTTGTGCTTATAGCCAAACCAGCTAGTATTGCGGCGATTGTTCCATCAGAAGATTTATAATTTTTTGTGTGTTTGATCATGAACCATAAAGAACCGAGGATAAAAAAAGTAAGCATGGTATCAACAGTAAAAAAATGACTTAGTTGAATATGAAGAATACAGGTGGAAACAAAAATCGCTGACAGGAACCCTGTAGTTCTATTCTGTAAATTTCTTGCAATTAAAAAACTGAAAATAATTGTTCCCATGTCAGCTAGTACAGATATGAGTCTACCAATTTTACTTAGAGTTTCTAGTGATGGATTGGATCCTAAAGTTAATAGCTCTCCAGATATTTTTAATAAATAGATAGGTAAGCTTCCATAAGGAAACCAATTTGGATTCATAGGTGAATCATTTGGGTCTAATAATAAAAGAAGATTTCTAAAACTTGGGAAATGGATATCATATGTGTGCATTAATAGAGCACGCTCATCAGGATGGAAAAGGAATCCTTGATCCCAATCTAAACCGATAACCCGAAAAATTAATGCGATTATTAGTATAGGAAGAAGTAATACAAAATCGTTCAGATTTACGAACTGTTTCCACTTAAAATCTTTTGGTAAAACTTTATACGTACTTGTCATAATTTTCTCGCGAACTTTTATGAATTCATTTTGTTATGATTTCATGTGCTAATTGTAGTTGACTCATGGTAATAATGGGTATAGTCTTTCGATATAATTTTTACTAGGAGCTTGGATAATGGCACCAAAAATATTTGAAGGGTTAAAAATACTTGATATGTGCTGGATCGGCATAGGTCCGGTTACCATAAAATATTTTGCTGATCATGGGGCAACGGTCATCCATG
>CAJWQJ010000014.1 GCA_913045315.1 uncultured Chloroflexota bacterium
CAACCATGCAGGTAGAAGGTGCTGAGATCGGATTAGTAGGTAGCGGACCTGGTGTGGTTCCAGTTACTGATATGATCGTAAGAAGATAATAATAACAAAACAGTATAAAGAAAAAGGCAACACTTAAAAGTGTTGCCTTTTTCTTTTACTAATCACCTATTTGAATAATATCACTTAAACTAGGCACAATTAAATTTTCCATATTCCTTTGGACAGAATAAACAGTACGTTTACCATCGAATTTTATGAAAATTTGATCTTCAAATAAAATAAATAATAGAATTTCACGTTCTCCTGTACCTTGATATGTAACCTCAAATGTTATGTCAGGGAATTCAAAATTTAAGAATTTACTCTCTTGTTCTGAAGCAAATTCTTGGGCCATTAAAGGATTTAATAATTGTATCATCTGCGATATAACTGTTTGACTAGTAGAATATTGTTCCCCGTCAGCATAGACAAACCACTCACCACCGAGTTTGCGAAGATTATAGTTCCTTTTATCACCAGTTATGGAAATTGATTCAACTTCAGATTCCCTAATATTTAATATTATAGGGTCTCTCCATGAGTCTGGATTAGGATTAAATATTCTTCCAATATCAAAGGGTAAACTGTACGTCGGATCATGACCTGGACGTCTTAGGTAAGACAAACCAGAATCAGACACGTAGTTGCCTATAATAATTGATTCCAACGATTTACCTTCAGATATAAAATCTACGACAATTCCATTTTGTTCACTAACTCCCAAAACATTTTGACTTTCCATATTAATAGCAACAAGATGAGCATCATCAAAACTTTCGACAACTCCCCATAAGTTTTGCATTCTAGCATCATAGACAGGATTAACTCCTATTCGCCAAGTCTCTCCAGATTTAATTAATCTTGATTCATTTTCTTGAGATGAAACAATAATCTCATTAACGATTGAGTCATTTAAAGGGAATAATCCTGATAATGTTTCAGGATCTGAAACTCCTGAAATTAATCGAAATGCTAAACCTAACAATCCAATAGCCGCTATGAAAACAAAAACTAATTTTAGATTTCTAGCATTCATAATTCATAAGTCCTCAAACTAATTCTTTTTCTACGCATATAGAACAAAAACCCAATTAAGCCAATTAATATTGGAACTCCAATTACATTTCCATATTCCACAATATTTTTATGAGTGCGTGAGGTATAAATAAGTTGACGTCCTGATATCACCTTGGAACGGATACTTGCCAATGCATCTTCTTGAGCTAACCAATCTACAAGATTAAGTCCCGAGAGAACATTATCTGGAGCTAGAGTAATTAATCCATCAAGTAACCAATCAGAATCTCCAACAATTATCATTCTATAGTTTGGATTATTATTTTGTTGATTCCCTGAAACAGCAACACCCATTAATCTCTTATCAAAATCTTGTTGAACAAAATCTTTGGGGCGACCAGGTGTTATATCAAGGTAATCAATATCGATAGCAGCATATGGAGACGTTTCAAATATAGAAACATATTCCAAACCCTTCACCTTATTTAAACTAATAGAACTTGCCCAGGCTAAAACAACACCTTCAGCCCCACCAGCTATACTTCGATCTAATGGGGTTACCCGAGGCCAATATGGATATGGAAGATATGAGCCAGAACCAATTGGAAATCCTTGGTTCATTCTCGAATCATAGACCAAATTATTTAATAAAATAACACCGAAAGATTCAAGTAATGCCTCTAACTCGCTAGAGTTTTTTTGTGCATACATTCCAGTATCCATCTCTCCAATAATTGCTGCATCTGCAAAAATTAAGGCATTCCCACCATCAACAATAAATTTTCTAATCGAATCTAAAGTTTTAGAATTCAAAGGCAATTGTGGACCAGCAATAGCTAGAACATCAACACCAGTAAAGTCAACGAAACCATCAACTTCAGGAATTATTTTAGCGACATCGTATTGTTGTTTAAGTTGATTAATAAAATACGTATACCCCATATCTGCATCTTTTTCATTATGGCCACTCAAAAATCCAATAACTTTTTTTTCAGAATTTACGATTTTGTTAATACTACTTGCAACCTGATATTCAATTGTTTCAGATGAATCAATAAATGGTATGGAGGTTTGTCTATCTAGATATGTTATCGCCAATCCAAAATAACCACGTTTTAACTGAAGTTCATCTTGTCCTAAAACGTTGAATTCCACTGATCGAACATTTGATAGTTCAGCCCATGCAGTCAATTGTTCATCATCATCAGGATTTATTCTGAATACACGTACATTTGATGAGGAAGATTCCAGATCGCCTAAGAAGTCGTCGATATCTCTTTGTGTAAGAGAAACTTGGACAGGTAAATTTCCAGAAGCAAACAATTTTATTGTAACAATATCATCTAAGTTCCTAAGTATTTCTCTCGTTGAATCGCTTAAGGTATATTGGCGATTACTTGTTAAATCTAATCTTCCTCCTATCACCGAACCAAACCATCCTACCAATAAGCTCAACACTACAAGAGCAACTATGCCAATCTGTAAATTCGAATATAGTGCCGACATATGACTAAGACTTTTTCTTCGAACAGAGAAATAAGTTGCACTTAAAAATGTTGAAGTTATTGCACCGAAATATAATACATCCTGAATGGTTAACACACCTCTTGCAATATTTGAAAAATGTGAAAGTGGACTAAGTCCTTTGAGAATTAATGCGATCGGAGAAGGCAATGATCCAAGAATTAAATCAAGACCCAAAGACATAAGAATGCCACTTAAGACCAAACCAAACATAAATGCCATTACTTGGTTTTGTGTCGAACTACTCGTAAATATTCCTATAGAAACCAAAGACGCTATTAAAAAAATTGAGCCTAGATATTGTGCAATTAAGGCGCCAATATCTAGATTTGCTGCAGTTGCAAGTAGAATTGGTATAAAAATTGTAAACAACAAACCGATACATACAAATAATACCCCTGAGAAAAACTTCCCTAAAATAACATTCAATCCAGGAATAGGTTGAGTAAACAGAATCTCTAGTGTCCCATCTCTTTCCTCTTCTGAAAAAAGACGCATTGTTACTGCAGGAATAAACACTGCTAGAAGCCAAGGAAGAACATTGAATAATGGTCTTAATGATGCTTCATTGGTTAATGCAATTGCCGTAAAAAAAATGTAGGAAATACTCGCAACAAAAATTATAAGAAGTATAAATCCAGTTGGTTGATCCAGATACGCTTTAAGATCTTTCTTTATAAGTGTTAATAGTGAATACATTAATTCCCAGCGTATAGTTAGTTTCTTACAATAGTAAGTTCTTGAAAAACATTTTCTAGGGTAGCACGTTCTTCATGAAGTTCACTTAGTGTCCAATTATTTGTTACCGCCAAATGAAAGATGTCAGTACGGATGTCCCTATCCTTACAATTTACAACATAATGATAATTTCCACCTCGTTCACCCTCATAGCGGACAGAAATTACACCTTGAATAGCACGAAGACTTTTCATTACATCGTCACCTTTAACTTCAATAGATATTGAACGCATTCCTTCAGCATCTTTCAATAAATTGTCCACCGTACTATCTGTTATGAGTTTACCATGATTAATAAGAAGAACCCGATCACACGTTGACTCAACTTCACTTAGCACATGAGTACTTAATAAAACAGTCCTGTCCTTGCCAAGTGAACGAATTAGATCACGAATCAACACTCTTTGATTAGGATCCAATCCTTCAGTAGGTTCATCCATAATAAGAATTTCAGGTTGATGTAAAATTGCCTGAGCCATCCCAACTCGTTGTTTATTTCCTTTAGATAATTCATGAATAGTTCTGTAATAAATTGCCTGAATACCCGCACTTTCAATAGCGCTATCCAGTAGATCTTTACGGTTACTTTTAGGCACACCACGTAAATCAGCGATAAAGTTAAGGTATTCACAAACTAGCATGTCACCATAAAGAGGATTATTTTCAGGTAGAAACCCAATAGAAAGTTTGGTTTTTTGTTCGTTTTTTTGTGTTTCCAAACCATTAACGTTGATCATGCCTGAGTCTGGAGTATAGTATCCGGTTATGAGCCTCATGGTTGTTGTTTTTCCCGCTCCATTAGGGCCAAGAAAGCCAACAACCTCTCCGGCTTTTATTGAAAAAGATAAATCAGATACTGCACTCAAGTTACCAAAAGACTTGGATACAGAATCCAAACGAATATGTTCATTTTTTTCAGGCAATTATATTTTCCTTGAATTTTTTACGATAGATATATTATCTACCAATAAAAACAGGAGTACGTTTTTCTAAAAATGCTTTAGAGCTTTCTTCACAATCTTTCGAAGCAAAGCATTGAGAAATCATTGGTCCTTCAAAATTAGCAGAGTATTCAAGGTCATTTTCAAGTGCACTGTAAATACCTATCTTTGCAAACTTATATGCTAATGAAGGTCCTGAAGCGATTGAATGTGCAAGTTCCATAGTTTCATCATTAAGTCTATTCAAAGGAACAACTTTTGAAACCAATCCTAGGTCTAAAGCTTCCTCAGCCTCAACAAAACCACCATTTGCAGTTCGCACAATAATCTCAAAAGCTTTTTGAGCTCCCACAACACGAGAAAGGAGATGAGTAAGTCCCATATCAGGAAGAATTCCTCTTCTAACTTGAATTGGAGCAAGCTTTGTTCCTTCAGCTGCGATCCGAATATCTGTAGCTAATGCAAGAGAAAGACCTCCACCAACAGCAAATCCATGAAGTGCACCAACAATAAGTTTTGGGCAATTCCGTAAAGCTAAGGGAGTACTACTCTCACTGGCTGGCTTTCTATTTTTAGCTCCTTCTTCCCGCTTTTCACGATTTTCTTCACCGACAGGAAACCCGCTAACATCTCCACCTGCACAAAATGCACGACCTTCACCCCGAAGCACAAGAGCTCTTATTTCAGTATTTTCTTCCATCTCCTTCGTTACACTAAACAATCCATGGTTAATTCCTGGGCTTAATGCATTTAATTTCTCTGGTCGATTGAGGGTCATGACACCCACTGATCCATCTACTTCGAATGAAAAATCTTTATAACTCATCTAAATCTCCTTCTCTAATAACGCTATTATAACTATCTAATTAAAATGCGGAAGAATTTTTTCTGCTGCTAATTTCATTTGGTCATGGGCATCGGCTGGATCACACATCCAATTAAACATAAAGTGATTAGCACCAGCATCAATATATTCCTGAATGCGTTCAATAGCACTTTCTACTGGACCGAGGACTGTATATTTTCCGATTATTTCTGCAAGATTCCCACCGGTTCTGAAAGATCCCCCAACACGTTTTGCAGCCATCTCAGCAGATTTTTCACGAGTTTCGTATAAACTTATGAAGGTATAGTGAGCCCATTTAAATCCATCAAGATTGCGTCCAGTTTCATTAGCATAGTTAACAATATAATCAAAACTAATTTTGTATCGTTCTGGACTGTAAAAATACGGAAACCAGCCGTCCCCATAATTAACTGCTCTTCTCATAGCAACATTTTGCCGACCTGCAACCCAAATTGGAATTGTGGGAGTTTGAGTAGGTTTAGGTAACAAAGTTACATCATCAAGATTAAAAATTTCGCCTTGATAACTAACATTTTCTTCAGTCCATAATTTTCGTAAAATCTCAAGACTTTCATTTGATCGTAGTCCTCTTCTTTCAATAGGAATCTCAAGAGAAGTAAAGTCGGTAGGATGTTCTCCTCCGACACCTATACCCAGGTCGAGTCTTCCATGAGAAGCAATATCAAGAGTAGTAGCTAATTTTGATGCCATGACAGGATGGTAAAGTGGAAGATAGAGGATTCCACTCAATAAACGGATTTTTTCTGTAGCACCAGCTGCAACACCAAGTACAGGCATACTCATGCTCCCTCTGTTGCCTGCACCCCTTACATGTTCACCAGTGCTAAGATTATAATATCCCAAATCCTCAATAAATTTTGCTTCCCTAGCAGTATTTTCAATTCCACCGGTCATTCCTGAACCAAATAGAATACTCATATATAAAACCCCCACCTTTTGACACCTAGTCTTTTTTTGTATAGGTGGTACTATAATATTTCATCAATACATATTCAACCGTTTATTTAAAGTAGAGACATATATGAATAAGCAATCATTGTCAGGGATACGAGTTTTAGATTTCACAAACCATATTAGTGGGCCTTATTGCACTAAACTTTTAGCTGATTTCGGTGCCGATGTAATAAAAATTGAAAAGCCAATAACAGGCGATATATCTCGATCGATTGGTCCGTTTCCGGGACAACAAAAGAATCTGGACAAAAGCGGTCTTTTTATGTACCTCAATACTAATAAGCGTGGAATAACATTGGATTTAAACGATCCCATTTCTAAGGAACTTATTCTTAAAATATTAGAAACAACTGACATCCTTGTAGAAAATTTTCGACCTGGAACGATGGAGAAATGGGGATTGGACTATAACTCAATTAAAAAAATTAAACCAGAAATAATATATGTTTCTATAACTAATTTTGGTCAAACTGGCCCCTATAAAGATTACAAAGCTTCAGATGCAATTATTTATGCGATGGGTGGAGAAATGTACTCTACAGGAATTATTGATAGAGAGCCAGTAAAATTAGGACCGAATATAGTACTGTTTCAAGGAGGAACAGCTGCAGCAGTAGGTGCATTAGGAGCATTTTTCGGAACAATAAATGATTCTTCAGGACAGCATGTCGATATTTCACTTATGGAAACTCAAACTGGCACTCAAGATAGACGTCAAGCAACAGTACTTGCATATCATTACAGTGGAATAATTAATGAAAGACAATCTTTAGGTGGATCAGCAACTTACCCTAGTGGTGTTTATCCATGTTTGGACGGATACTTTGAATTGAGTGGTGGACCGACACGCATTGGGAATATCATTAAAATGATGGGAAATCCTCCAGAATTAATGGATCCAAAATGGAAAAACCCCCTTTCTCAATCTGACCCTGCTCTTAAAGAAGAATTTGAATCGTATTTTTACCCATTCGTTATGGAAAAAACAAAACTAGAACTATGGAAATTAGCACAGGAAAATGGAGTTCTTTCAGCACCATTAAATTCTATGGAAGATGTAGCAAATGATCCTTATTTCCGGGAAAAAGAATTTTTCCAAGAATACATCCACCCTATAGCCGGATCTTTCATTGCTCCTGGAAAACCATGGATAATGCATGAAACTCCATGGGAAATAAAACGAAGTTCCCCTAATCTGGGAGAACATAATGCTGAAATATTTTCTGAATTTATGTAATAAATTAAATGCTATTACTTAAGAACACATCTATTTAAAGAGGGAATTAATGGAAAACTTACCGCTTAAAGGGATCCGTATTTTGGACATGACAGTGGTATGGGCAGGCCCGTATGGTGCTACACTGCTTGCTGATCTCGGAGCAGAAGTAATCAGAGTCGAATCCACTCAGGTAATGATGCCAATAACTAGAGGCACAATGGCACGTCCTCCACAAGCAATGATAGACAATATGCCTGGATTTGCCGGGGGGTTTCCAGATAAATTAGTTGGCAATCATCCATGGAATCGAAGTCCAATATTTAACTCGCATGGAAGAAATAAATTAAGCATGACGGTAGACTTGCGAGTAAAAAGAGGCAGGGAAATATTTGATGAATTGCTAAAAGTATCCGACGTATTTATTGACAATAATGTCAGAGAAACAATGGACAAACTTAATATTAATTACGAATCCCTTAGTTCAGTAAAAAATGACATTATTATGGTTCGTATGCCTGCCTATGGAGATAGCGGTGAATACAGTAAATTCAGATCGTTAGGAATCCATATGGCCGACGCTTTAGGGCATGGATTGATGAGAGGTTACACTGATATGGATCCTTCAGCAAACTCAGGTGAATTTGTCGTGGATGCATCTGCAGGAACACACGCAGCAGTAGCAACTATTATGGCTTTAATCCATAGAAAGCGTACAGGTCAAGGTCAGTTAATAGAACTTCCTTCCGCACAAGCGACTTTTGGATATATGTCCGAGGCATTTATGGAATATACTTTTAGCGGTATTTCTCCAAGTTCATTAGGTAATCGTCACCCAAGAGCATTACAAGGCTGCTATCAATGTAAAGGTAATGATCGATGGATAGTAATTACCATTTGGAATGAAAATCAATGGAAAATTTTTATTGAATTAATTGGAAATCCTGACTGGGCAAATAAACCAGAGTTCTCAACACATGATAAACGTGTTTCAAACCATGATCTTATTGATTCCTTAATAACAGACTGGACCACCAAACAAGATCACAAATCAGCAATGGAATTATTACAAAAACATGGTGTCCCAGCTGGTGCAGTTCTTGATGCAAAAGATTCGAGTGAAGATCCCCACTTAGCCTCCAGGAATTTCTATCAGGAAGCATTCACTGAAGATACTGGAACATATAAGTATGGCCGATCACCTTTTGTGCTTTCAAATACTCCAACCAATGTTAGAAGAGGACCTGTCATGTTAGGCCAAGATAATGAGTATGTTTATAAAACTATTTTAGGCATATCTGATAAAGAGTATGAAGAATTAGTATCTGAAGGACATATAGGTTCAGAATTTCACCCGGATATAACTTAATATTATTCACAAGTGAGGAAAAATTGGATTCTTTTAATTTTGGAATTGTGGATCAATCTCCTGTCCGTGAAGAAGGTTCAGTTGAAGATGCACTACGAGAAACAGTCGAATTAGCTGTATTGGCGGAAAATTGGGGGTACAAACGATACTGGGTTGCTGAACATCATAATTCAGATGGATACGCAGGAACCGCTCCAGAAATTCTTATAGGTCAAATAGCTTCCAAAACAAAAAATATATCAATTGGAAGCGGTGGAGTTATGCTGTCTCATTATTCTGCATTAAAAGTTGCAGAAACCTTTAGAATTCTTAATTCCTTTTATCCAGATAGAATTGAATTAGGTATAGGTCGGGCACCTGGAAGTGATCAGCAGACAGCTGCAGCACTAGCACATCCTCGTCCGCAAATGGATATAAATCAATTCCCACAACAAGTAGCAGATTTAGTTGGATTTCTATCTGGAACGCTTCATCAAGATCATTATTTTTCAAATATAAAAGCTCAACCTGGACCCTCACCTGATTCAATTCCGAATATATGGCTTTTGGGCTCAAGTGATTTTAGTGCTCGTCTTGCAGCAGTATTAGGCTTGCCATTTTCATTTGCAGATTTCTTTGGAACTTCATCTGAACACGGTCCAATGATTGTTGATTTATATCGCCAACAATTCCAACCTTCAAATTATTGCCCTGAACCAAAAATAAATGTTGCTTTGCAAGTAATATGTGCTGAAACACAAAAAGAAGCAGAATTTATAGCTTCAAGTAGGGATATTGCTAGAATAAATAGATTACGGGGAATCAGGGGACCGATGATAAAACCAGAAGAGGCATCAAAAATCAAATTCAGTCTTCAGGAAGCATATCATCTCGAACAAACAGGAAAACATATAATTCAAGGTGAACCAAAACACGTTAAATCTGAAATTCTTGAAGCCTCAGATCGTTATCAAACAAATGAAATAAGCATTGTAACTAATTGCTATTATTTCGATCATAGAAAAACATCTTTCAAATTGATCTCAGAGATTTTTAATCTTAACGATGCCTCATCGAGTTCTAGTGATCAATGATTTATCTTCGTCTCAATCTCTGAAATACAGAACTAGGTTCAAGTAATCTAGCCATTCCGGCAACTTCAGCAGTAATAAACCAATTTACTGAAAAATCACTTCCGTAAATAATGCTTGCTGGTATCTTTTCATTTTTATAACCACGAGTAACAATTTGTTCAATAAGTCGAGCTCCATTGTGGTCAGTAACTAGAATCGCTACCTCCTTAGCTTTTCTAATAAGTTTTAAAGAAAAGGTTATTCGATATTCATTCAGTTTTGATATCCAATTTGCTAGTATCAAAGATTCATCGTCTCTCATTCCTTCAGAACCAGGAAACAAAGAAGCGATATGACCATCGCTACCCATTGTCAGTAATATTACATCAAAAGATGGAGGGTCTGGAGAGAACATTTCAACAATATCTTCTTGATATATACGTGCAGAATCTTGAGGACTCTGTTTAAAAGGAACAGGATGTATCTGTGAATATGGAATTGGAACATCTTGTAAAAAATAATCTAATGCTTTCTTATAATTACTGTTCTCATTATTATGTAAACCAACCTTCTCACCATTCCACCAGATATGCCAATTAGACCATTTCATATCTTCATTCTCAGAATAATCACATAATTTTTTGTAAATTGGAACAGGTGTATCCCCACCACTTAGTGCTACAGAGAAAAAGTTATTGCTTTTATCTTTTTCATTCAAACGGATATTCTGAGCCAATAACCAGTTACATACCATTGAAGAAAGAATCTCTTCAGTATTACCAACATGTATTTTATGTTTAATATCCATTTCCACAAAAAATTCTGATTACTTGGAAGATTCTTCTTTAATCATTAAAATACTTCGCAAAATATCTTGTAATTCTAGTAAAATTTCTTCACTTTCTCCAGGAACTTCAATAATTGAAACCCTTCTTCCCCGTTCCCAAAGAACTTCAGCATCAGCATATGCCTGACTACGTGCAACCTCAGCAAAAGTATATTCTTCTCCAACAACTTTTAAGTCATTATTTTCAAAATTTGATGGGATAATAATTATAGATATCACATTATCCGGGCCTGCTTTGTGAAGTTGACCAGTAGAATGAAGAATACGCGGCCCATATCCAAATGAACTAGGTAATTTAAATTTTTCCTTAATTCCATACCTAAACTGGTCAATAATATATTCAAGTTCTTTTGAAGGTTGCATGTAAGCAGTTAGTGCAACATAATCATTATTTTTAATTGATTCGAAAAGTTCCAAAGTAGATAAATTTCCTTGCTTTGGGTCCCAGTGGTCTTCAGCTATCAAATTTCTTTCAGCTCTATTTTTTGAAAGTTGCACATCTGGCTCATTAAAGGGATTAATATTCATCACAGAACCTATAACAGCTACTGCAAATTGCCAACGAAAGATTTCACCTCCAATATCATAAATATCATCAATGAAATGTTCAATAACTGTTCTTCCTTCGCTTTTTAGTTCTTCTATAAACTCACTCCCAGTAATTTCAGGATCGGATTTCAAACGTAATACATAAAACATTCTATCGTCTGAATACATTTTAGAATTCACAAATTCCTTTTCAATTATTGGAATAACACCCTTATGGTTTTTACCAGTACTCTCAGCTAAAAGTTGTTCAATCCAAGAACCAAAAGGATAAAGCGACTCAGACAAAATAATTGTAAGTTTATCAATCCTTAAATTTGCATTTTCACCAATTAAATATCCGAACACACCCGCATGATTTATTGATCCTTCCTTTAAGTCTTGATGCATCTTAATAATTTTTTCACCAGATTGAATCAAACGTTTGACATCAATGCCAATTAAGAAAACGGGAAGTAATCCATAATAGGTGAATGATGAAAACCTTCCTCCAACATTATTAGGAGTAATAAATGTATCTAAGAAGTGTTCTTCCCGTGCAAGAATTTCTAACGGTGAATCTTTATCAGTTATAGCAATAAAATGTGCTCCAGCATTACTTTCTCCAACATCACTAGAAATAATTGAACGAAAATAACGGTAAGATAAGATTGTTTCTAATGTTTCTCCAGATTTAGACGCAACAATAACTAAAGTTGAGGTTAAATTTACATTTTCTACAACTGAATTTATCCATGAAGGAACTGTAGTGTCCAGGACAGTTAAACGAGGACCAGAAATATTTGGTTTTAAAATATCACGCAAAACCTCAGCTGTTCTACTACTACCTCCCATTCCTATAAGAATTACATCAGCAATTTTGTTCTCAATAACATATTCACGGAGATTTCTTAGACTTTCTTGTAAATTTTCAAATGCATGGATGCAATGCAACCATCCAAGACGATCAACTATTTCATCAGGCTTATCACTCCAAAGGAAATAGTCTTGATCCCATATTCGATTAATTAATCGAATATCTAATAATTTATTCAAAACAGTTTGAACGTTCATTCACCACCAATGAAGATCATTTTTGTCGGATACATTTTCAATTGATTCCTCCCAAGGCCTTGAAGGCAAGTATTTCCATCCACCGTCCGAAAACATAACTACAATTATACCTTTATCCATTTCTTCCGCTATTCTTAAAGCAATATTCATAGTAGCACCAGAAGAAATCCCGGAAAATATGCCCTCATTTTGTGCTAGCATTTTAGAAGTATCTATAGCATCCTGACTATCAACAAGAAATCTACCATCAATATCATTTAGATTCAAAAGAGAAGGTATGTATCCATCTTGTAAATTACGGAGACCTTGCAAACGATCACCTAAGGTTGGTTCTACTCCAATCAACCTGATATTAGAATTAATCTCTCGTAATCTCTTTCCAACCCCCATTATCGTTCCTCCAGTTCCAATTCCTGCAATAAACGCATCTACCCATCCAATATGATCAACTATTTCTTTACCAGTTGTAAGATAATGAGTATTAGAATTTATATCATTACTGAACTGACCCAAAAGATGATAACTATTTCCTACAGCTACTTCCTTGGCAGTTTCAATTGGGGTTTTCATTCCTCCACCTGAATCACACCAATGTATTTCTGCACCATAGAGTTTTAACAGGTCACCAATGCTCGGAGGCACCTCTCGAGGAATAACAATCAAGGCTTTATAACCTTTTTGTTGAGCAATCATTGATAAAGCAATGCCAGTATTACCACTACTTGCCTCAACAATTGTATCACCAGGCTTGATAATACCTTTTTTTTCGGCATCATTAATCATAGCATTAACAATTCTATCTTTAATGCTCCCTGAAGGATTATTGCCTTCGAGTTTAGCAAATATTCTAACAGTTTTTTTAGGAGAAATATGTTGCATTTCTATAAGTGGAGTATTTCCAATAGTTTCAAGTAATTTCATTTAAGCCTCTTAGTAAGACAATTATAATATTATCTAGTAAGTCCTAGTATCAGTATTCTTTACAATGACTATTCACTTATTCTCTAAAATAAATAGCTGATCGTATACTGTGAACATTTATCTTTAGTATTACCATATCATTTTTTAAGCATTCTTCAGCAAACTCCATTCCCTTTTCAGGACCATCATAATGTATAGCTATATTTCTGATCCATTCAGGATCAAATGGGTCCAAAATTTCTGCATCACCTTTTATAGAAATATATTTATAGGGTTTCTCGTTATTTGCAACTGAGATTGCTACATTTGAATTCGAAATAATATTTCGTATTTTTTCAGAATCCCTTCTGCTAAAAATATAAAATTCATTATTACTCCATATATACCAAATAGGAGTTACCAAGGGGTATTTTTTTGCATCAATTGTAACGAGATGAGCAATATTAGGTTCTCGTAAATATTCTTGGAATTCATTCGTCTCCATTTTAGCCATCACTTCCTCCAAATAAAAATTTCCCATATAAAAAATATTGTCAAGAATATGCAAATATTACAAGCAAGAGTACTATGGAACTTCTGTTTATTATTCTGCCATCAAAAACTAACTATAACAGGAACTTCAATATTGCTTAAGAAACCTTCGATATTTTATGGATGGATCATTGTTGCATCCAGCGTAGCAATGAACTGCTATCTTTCGATAGCATTTTTCCAAGGATTTCAAGTATTTTTTCTTCCAATGGTTAATGAATTTGGATGGAGTAGGGCCGCAACATCAGGTGCTTTTTCTTTAAGGCAGCTAGAAAATGGCATCCTCGCTCCATTAGTGGGTTTCCTTGTTCAACGATGGGGCCCAAGAAAAGTAATACTTTCTGGAGTAATCATAGGTGGATTAGGTTTAATTTCTATAAGTTTTATTAACTCATTATCAGCATTTTATATAGCATTTGCTGTTGCTAGCCTGGGTGTGTCAGGTCCTTCTCATGGAGTGTCCTGGCCTGTAATTGTATCAAATTGGTTTGTTCGACTTCGTGGACGGGCATTAGGAATAGCAATGATGGGTCCTGTTATAGGTGGACCATTTGTTTTTACAGCAGCATTATTAAATGACTGGCTAGGTTGGAGAAGTGCTATTGCATCTCTAGGCATTGGTCTTCTCATTATTGGAATACCTTTATCATTCACAGCCAGATCAAAACCGGAAGATTATGGATATTATCCAGACGGTGAAAATACTAATTCCCATTTAGATACAGAAAAAAATACACAGAAACAATTACACAATGATGGGTTTACAACTATGGAAGCATTAGGAAATAAATATTTCTGGATCATAGCAATCATATATGCAGCTCAATTTGCTGCGATTAGCGGATTGCAAGTTCATTTCATACCTTTACTAGAAGGTTTGGAATATTCAACAACTGAAGCAGCTACTATATTTGGTTTTATTTTTTTTCTTAGTGGCATAGGTAGAATAACTGCTGGATCATTAGCAGACATATTAGACCATAGAATTATACTTGGATCGCTTTTATCTTTCCAAGTAATTTCATTAGTGATTCTTATTCAAATAAACGTATCAGAACATTTTTTACTAGGACTCTTTTCTTTAATTTTTGGCATAGGATTTGGAGGAACAATCCCCTTACGACCTTTTGTTTTAGCAAGATTATTTGGACCTCATTCTCAAGCTGCAATTCTAGGTTTACTGCAAGGATTTTCCATTGGAGCAAGCGTTATAGGACCAATATTTTACGGGTGGATTTTTGATATAAATACATCATATTATTATGCTATTATTGGCTCATTAGTAGTCTTGTTGTCAGCAATACCCCTTGTCGTTTTTCTTCCAAAGGATACAATCATAAAATCTTGAAAATAATGGCCAGTATGTTCCCAAGATAAAGGAGTAAAAGATGCCTAAAGCACAGTTGAAAAACTTTAAAATGTCTTACTATGACAATGGAAATAGCGATGTCCCACTAATACTGATCCACGGTTTTCCTCTAGACAAACGAATGTGGGAGCTTCAAATTGAAAAATTTCTATGGCATACCAGAGTAATCACTCCAGACTTACGTGGACACGGTGAATCAGAGACAGGCAGTGGCCCATGGACAATTGAATCATATGCTGATGATATTATTGAATTCACAAACACTATGAACATTGAAAAATTTTCACTTGGTGGTTTTTCAATGGGCGGATACGTAGCAATGGCTTTAATGAAAAAATATCCAGCAAAAGTAACATCATTACTTTTACTTCATACTAAAAATGAAGCTGATAGTGATGAAGTAAGGACAGGCAGAGAAGACCTGGCCAAGTTAGCAGAAAATTCTGGAGCAGAGCCAATAGCGGAAAGATTAATTCCACGTTTATTAACATCTGACTCCCTAGAAACACGTGCAGACTTAGTCGACCGAGTTGAAAGAATGATTACACAATGTTCAATCGAAGGAATTGCTGGAGATTTGAGAGCAATGGCGTTAAGGGAAGATTCAACCGCTACTCTAAAAAATACAAAGATACCAACATTGATAGTTTCAGCAGATAATGATGCAGTAATTCCTCCATCGGAATCTCAAAAAATTAATGAAATCATTGATGGTTCTCAAATACATATTATTAACGGGCCAAGTCACATGTCTAACTTAGAAAAAAGTGACGAATTCAACAACATAGTTTTAAATTTCATTAATCAACAAAAATAAACAATGTGGGCTGTAATCCATTATCTGGACAGCAGCCCACATTGTTTTTGACAATTCTCTAATCTAGGTAATTCTCCTAGTTAACGATCGTCGCGCCTTCCACCACCACCCTCTTCACGAGGTCTAGCCTGGTTAACTGTAACTGGTCTGCCTTTAATTTCCTTACCATTAAGTCCATCAATAGCAGACTGACCCGTAGAATCTTCCATTTCGACAAAAGCAAATCCACGAGAACGACCGGTATACCGATCCTTTATAACTCTTACCGCAACAACCTCACCAAAGGCACCAAATGCCTCTCCAAGATCATCGTCAGTTGCTTCGTAGGCCAAATTACCTACATAAATATCCATAGTGCTTAGCACTCCTTTGAAACTATATTCTCCGAACCTCAGCCCAAACGCCCCATCTCTCGTCTGCATCAGCCGAGGAACAGTAGGAACATTGAAACCCGGTCATGGGAGTCAATGTAATTATATCACAGGGTTGCAGGCTAGCAAGTTTTCTTATTATATATGATTAACTATTCTTTAAGCATCCTTCTAAGAACAGTATGAAGAACACCTCCATTGCGATAATAATCTACCTCGATTTGAGTATCGATCCTGGAAAGTACCGAGAATTCAATACTGGTACCATCATCTTTTTTAGCAGATACAGATATCGAAACATTTGGACCAAATCCTTTAGCAATACCTGTAAAAGTGAAAGTTTCAGTTCCATTCAAACCAAGACTGTCAGGCGTATCTTCTTCTTTAAACTGCAAAGGAAGAATTCCCATACCGATAAGATTACTACGATGAATTCGCTCATAACTTTCGGCTATAACAACATTAACTCCAAGTAGAAGAGGTCCTTTAGCAGCCCAGTCTCTTGAACTACCAGAACCGTATTCCTTACCAGCGATGATTATAGTTGGAATTTTTTCATTCTGATATCTTTCACCTGCATCAAAAATACTTGTAACTTCATTTGAAGGGAAATATATAGTCCAGTCTCCCTCTTTATCAGGAGTTAATTGGTTCTTCAATCTAACATTACCGAAAGTACCACGCATCATTACTTCGTGATTACCTCTTCTCGCACCAAAAGTATTAAATTCTCTTTGCTCTACTTCTTTAGAAATTAAAAATTGACCTGCTGGTCTATTAAGAGGAATAGCACCTGCAGGAGATATATGGTCTGTGGTGATTGAAGAACCTAACATAACCAATACACGTGCATTAGTTACATCTTTCAAAGGAGCAATTTCATCATCAAGATCCATGAAAAAAGGAACTTCCTGAATATAAGTCGAAGAATCATCCCAATCATATAAATCACCGTCGGGAGCTGGTAATGAATTCCATTCATCAGGTCCTTTAGAAACATCTCCATATCTTGCACGAAACATTTCGGGACTTAGCGATGAAGATATTGTTTCAGCAATTTCAATTTGAGAAGGCCAAATATCTTTTAAGTAAACTGGAACCCCGTCATTATTATGTCCAAGAGGGTCTGATGTTAAATCTATATTTACTGTACCTGCAAGAGAATAAGCGACAACTAGCATGGGAGATGCAAGATAATTAGCTTTCACATCGGCATGTACCCTTCCCTCAAAGTTTCTATTCCCACTTAATACAGCTGCAACGGTCATATCGTTATCTGATATAGCCTTAGAAATTGGATCAGGTAATGGTCCACTATTTCCTATGCAGGTTGTACATCCATAACCAACAGTATGAAATCCAAGTTTCTCAAGGAAAGGAACAACACCAGCAGATTCCATATAATCAGTTACAACTTGCGAACCTGGTGCCATGCTTGTTTTCACCCAAGGTTTTCGACTAAGTCCGGATTCAACAGCTTTTTTAGCTAATATACCTGCACCAACCATTACAGTTGGGTTTGAGGTATTGGTACAACTTGTAATAGCTGCAATAACAACATCCCCATTTTTTACAGAAGATTTGGTATTTTCTAATTCAATTTCAAACTCTTCATCAGGAGTGCCAAAAGAAACTTGAAAATTATCTTTCACTAATCCAAGTGCTATGCGATCCTGAGGTCTTCGAGGACCCGCAAGACTTGGAATCACTTCACCAAGGTCAAGTTCAAGTGTACTTGTATAAATTGGATCAGGAGTGTCATCCGTACGGAAAAAACCCTGTGCACGTGCATATTTTTCAACAACATCTAATTGTTCGTCAGAACGACCTGTAGCCCTTAGATAATCTATTGTAATAGCATCTATAGGAAAGAATCCGCAAGTGGCACCATATTCTGGAGCCATATTAGCAATGGTTGCCCTATCAGGAAGAGGAAGATTAGTAAGACCAGTTCCAAAAAATTCAACAAATTTCTCAACTACACCCTTCTCACGAAGTATTTCTACAATAGTTAGTACAAGATCAGTCGCTGTAACACCCTCCTTAAGAGCACCTGTCAGTTTAAATCCAATAACTTCAGGTAATTGCATATAATAAGGCTGACCTAACATTACAGCCTCTGCTTCTATTCCTCCCACACCCCATCCCAAAACGCTTAATCCATTAATCATGGTTGTATGTGAGTCAGTACCAACTACAGTATCAGGATATATAACTGGGCCATCATTTGAATCTTTTTCAGCAACTACAGAAGCCAAGTATTCTAAATTAACTTGGTGCACAATTCCTGTTCCTGGAGGAACGAGCGTAAAATTGTCAAAAGCATTTTGTGCCCATCTTAAGAATGAATATCTTTCTTGATTTCGTTCAAATTCCCTTTCGACATTTAATTGAAAGGCAGTAGGAATACCAAAATAGTCCACTTGAACTGAATGGTCTATAACCAAGTCTACTGGGACAACAGGATTTACTTTATTATAGTCTCCACCTTTTCTAGCCATAGCTGATCGCATAGCTGCTAAGTCAACTACAGCAGGAACACCAGTAAAATCTTGCATTAAAACCCGAGCAGGCATAAATGGAAATTCTTTTGGGGAAGGATTATGAGGATTCCAATTAGCAACAGCTATAATATCATCTTCTTTAACCAAATAATCATCATAATTTCTTAGAGCATTTTCTAAAAGTACTCTAATCGATAATGGGAGTTTTGAGAGATTGACCAAACCTTCATCCTCAATTATGGACAATCTGTAGTATCCATAATTACCTTTTTTAGTTTGCAAAGTCGAAAGGGAATTCTGTTTAAGATTTCTTTGAACCATACTAGCCTTCCTAAAATGATTTATCCGCAATCAAACGGTTCGGATATTATAACGTGAACTAGTTTGAGTTCCAACTTATTATCATTCTAGGAATATATTAACTGGAATACTAATACTGAGTAGAATTAATTTACTGACCATTTGGATAATTGAACATTTAATAATTTCCAATGTCTAAGAATAAGTCGCAATTTATATTCCGATATCACTTCGATCCCCCCACAATAAAAATACTAGCCTAGATTATCTAACGAATAAATCGGATTATTGTTCCAGAGATTGACAAATAAGGATATAATTTATAGTCACACAACGGAAAAGTTATGAATATATATATATCTGGTTCACTAGCTTACGATAATATAATGGAATTTCCAGATAAATTCCAAAATCATATTATTGCAGAAAATTTGAACAACATAAACGTAAGTTTTATGGTTGGAAATTCGACTAGCCGATTAGGTGGTACTGCAGGAAATATTTCCTATGCTTTAAAATTATTAAATGGAAATCCTATAATTTTAGCTACTTTGGGTAAAGATGACATAAAATATATTGAATGGTTACATAGCAATGGCATATCAACAGCCAATATACGCATGATTGAAAATACCCCCACTGCAACAGCGACAATCGTTACCGACACCTCTCAAAATCAAATAACTATATTTGATCCCGGAGCTATGAACTTTCCATCACAATATAACATCGAGCTTATAAAGGAATCTATTATTCTGTGGGTAGGTCCAGGAAATTTGGATGATATGAATGAATATCCAAAATTAGCACGAAAATGCGATATCCCATATATGTTTGATCCAGGACAATCCCTTCCAGCATGGGAAGAAAAAGATTTACTAAGTGCTATTGAAGGATCTAAATTGCTTATTGCTAATTCATACGAAATGCAAATGATAGAGGAAAAAACAAAGAGAACTATTAATCAATTATTACTTTTAACCAATTCAGTAATAGTAACACGCGGTGAAAATGGTTGTACTTTATTCACCGATAATTCATCAATCAATCTCCCTTCTGCTCCGATACAAAATGTAATCGATCCTACTGGTGCAGGAGATGCATTTCGTGGTGGACTTTTAAAAGGTATAGGCGATGGAGAAACCATTGAAGACTCATGCAAAATTGGTGCAATATCAGCAGCTTATTGTGTGCAATCTCATGGAACTCAGGAATATTCATTCACTCTGGAAGAGTTTTATACTAGACTTGAAATTTATAAAGGAAATTTATGACGCATCTCAAAAAAGGAATTAATAATGTCTAAATCTAATGCAAAATTACTACCAACATCAGTAAGTCCAATAAACTATAATCTTTCCATCAAACCTGATATGGAAAAATTTACTTATTCCGGGTCAGAAGAAATATTTATACAGGTGCACGAAAAAACTTCAACAATAACACTGAATTCTTTAGATCTAAACATTGACTCCTCATCTATAGAAATTGAAAAAAAACTAATTGAAGCTAGCGAAATATCAATCAATAAAGATGAGGAAAGTATATCGATATCATTTCCTCATGAAATTGATATTGGGAACTATACACTTTCTATCAACTTTAATGGTAATATCCCTGATACACTTACTGGATTTTATCGTAGTCAATACGTAGATACATCTGGGAATTCAAAATGGTTGGTGACTACTCAATTCGAACCTGGACATGCTCGACTGGCATTTCCCTGTTGGGATGAACCATCTTTAAAGGCAACATTTCAACTCAATATAGAAATCCCTAATGAACTTCAGGCATACTCAAACATGCCAATAAAAAAAGAAAATCCTGTTAATGAAGGTAACAAAATTGTATCTTTTGAAGAAACCCCTAAAATGTCGACCTATTTGCTCGCATTTCTTGTTGGAAACATGGGATTAATTGAATGCAAAAGTAATTCTGGAACATTAATTCGGGTTATAACAACTGATGGGCGACAATCCTTTGGAGAATTTGCTTTGGATACCTCATTAAAATTGTTGGATTATTTTAATTCTTATTTTGGAATCCCTTTCCCACTAAAAAAATTGGACCACGTTGCTATTCCTGATTTTGCTGCCGGAGCTATGGAAAATTGGGGGTTAATAACTTATAGAGAAACTGCACTTCTTGTCGATCCAGAGAATAGTGCCTCAGCAGCAAAACAAAGAGTAGCTGAAGTTATTTCTCATGAAATGGCTCACATGTGGTTTGGGGATTTAGTTACTATGAAATGGTGGAATGATCTTTGGCTTAACGAAAGTTTTGCTTCATGGATGGGAGATAAAGCTGTCGATGCAATTTTCCCGGAATGGGAAATGTGGACAGAATTTGTTAGTGCTGACACCGTAAGAGCCTTCGATCTTGATAGCTTAGAAACCTCCCATCCAATAGAAGCAGAAGTAACTTCTCCTGCAGAAGTAGAACAACTTTTTGATGCAATAAGTTACAGTAAAGGCGGTTCACTTATACGAATGCTTGAACACTTCTTAGGTGAAAAAACATTTCAATCAGGATTATATCAATATCTCTCCAAACATCAATATTCCAATGCAAGCACTGATGATTTATGGGAAGCTATGGAATCTGCATCCAATAAGCCAGTAAAAACGATAATGGATACTTGGTTGAAACAGATGGGGTACCCTGTAGTAACAATCAATTCTATCCAATCTGAAAACAGCAATAAATTAGAAATAAGCCAATCACGATTTTTGGCTACTAACATCATCGGATCAAGTAACAAAAAAGATTTAATAGAACAAACTTGGAAAATTCCATTAAGAATCAAAAGTTCAGATGAAGACGATATTGAAATCTTATTAGAAAACAGAAATGCTGAAATAGATATACCTCACCAAAAACCTTTGATATTCAACCCTGACCAAACAGGATTTTTTAGAATCATTCAACCCTCTAATCAGTTACCGGCTCTGCGCGAAATGGTCCAAAACAATTCACTTGCCGCAACTGAAAGATTGGGATTACAAAACGATATTTATTCTTTAGGTAGAGCAGGTTACATAAAAGCTACCGAATTCTTAAACCTTGTAAGTGCTTATACAGATGAAGAAGATACATCCGTATGGAGAGATATAGCGAGTAATATTGGCGATCTTGATTCTTTACTAAGCGAAGAAGAAATATATCCACTATTTAAAAAATTTGCATTAGAACTATTTCTCCCTCTTGCAAACAAAATGGGTTGGAAAGAAGCAGAGAACGAAACACATCTAAAAATTTTACTGAGAAGTTTAGCACTTTCTCAAGCAGGATATTTTGGAGACCAAGGTACAATAAATCGTGCATGTGAATTATTTGAAGATTTGATCAAACGTGATAAACCAGTTCCTCCTAACTTAAGAGGTTGTGTCTATTCTTTGGCCGCATTGGGAGGTGATAAAACAACTTATGAACAATTATGGACTTTACAACAAAAAACCTCTTTGCAAGAAGAAAAAATGCGTTTACTTGGTGCATTATCTCGGTTCCAAGAAAAAGAACTTTTATCTGATTTATTAAATCGTACATTATCCGACGATGTCCGTTCTCAGGATACTGTAATTTTAGTAACAACAATAGCTATGAATTCATACGGAAGACACCTTGCATGGGAGTTTATAAAGTCCAACTGGGAAGAATTTGACAAACGCTACGGCCGAGGAGGTTTTGCGTTGATGAGATTGGCATCCATACCAGGGAATTTTTCAGGAAACTCGATGGTTGATGATGTTTCAAATTTCTTTGAAACACACCCTGCTCCCGCGGCTTCACTAACCATCAAACAGTCAATAGAACAGATTAAGGTAAATACCAGATGGTTAGAGATAAATAATTCTGAAATAGGAAATTTTTTAAAAAATTAACGAAAATTAGTTATTATGCAAAACTGGTCGTTTAGTTAACACAATAAAAATAAGAGCCAGGATATTTGAAACAGCCAAAACAAAAAATGCTGGCTCATAACTGTTGAAAAAATTATGTATAACTCCAACTATAATTGGACCTAATACAACACTAGCTGTACCAACCGGAGCCATCAATCCTCGTATTGTAGCGAACTGATTCCTTCCAAAATAGTCAGCCTGAATTGCAGGAAGTAGTGGTAAAACTCCTGAATATGCAGGTGCATATAATATTAAGAAAAAGGTTATACCAATATTCCCTCCTAGAATAATAAATAAAATAAGTCCAATCGATTGAAATATAAAACAAGTCGCCATAACCCATCTTTTATCATACTTGTCGCCAAGCCAAGCAAAGCCAACTCTCCCTGGCATTCCAATGAAGGACATCAACGTAATTATTGAAGCCGCCTCAGTTAAACTCATTCCTCGTTCCTGTAGTAATGGAACAAGGAACAATGCCACAGAACCAGTTACTAATTGGCGAGCAGCAAATGTTAATCCAATACTCCAAAATGCCATAGTTTTCAAAGCTTGTTTTGCAGTAAAATTTATTTCGACATCTTCCTCATAGGTCTCAACATTTTTACTGTCAGATATATCAGAATTAATTGGAATTCTTCCATCAGGAAGATAACCGTATGGCTCAGGCTTATGACGAACTATTAATGCCATTGGCAACCCAATAATCCATACCGTTATACCAGCTACTATTAATGCACCGTTCCATTTAAATGAAGTAATTATCCATGCTAAGGGAGCTGAAAATATGCCGCCAAAACTAGCACCTAGATTTACTATACCCATAGCTGTCCCTCTTCTACGTTGAAACCAATTGGCAACAGCAGTAGTAGGCGCATTACCCATTCCCAAACTTATACCTCCTTGAATAAGAACGATATAAACCAGAAAAAAATACGGCAGTGACATAGTTTGACTTAATAATAAGTATCCAAGCCCGCAAACAGAAATACCAGCAAGCATAAGTTTTCTAGGGCCATATTTGTCAATAAAATACCCAACGAATGGAGCCAAAAAACCCCCTTCAAGACGAGCTAGAGATAAACCAGTTGTGAAGGCAAGAGTACTCCAACCAAAATGACTTCTTATAGGTTCAAGAAAAATTCCCATCCCATAGTATGAGAAAGTTGCCATAAGTGTCATTGTTGCTGTGCCAGCAAAAACTATGTACCATCCGTAGAATAAAAATGGTTTACTTGAAGACATCTTTTCTCAGTTTCCATATGAAAATAATTAGTAAGTGAGAATATTAACATAAGTTAAACAAATGGACAGCAAAATTCGTTCTTGAGGAAATAATAATTACGAAACATAAATGGATATTACTCCTAATAATTACACCAATATTATTAATGCTTGTTGTAGAATCATATCAACCCCTCAAAATATAGCTCGTTGGGCATATCATCTTTATAGCCCAAATGGATTGGCTATTTCAGAATCTGTCCGAATCCAATTAAAAAACTCAACATCCCCAACAAGGATTCCTCCTTGGTCTTCTTCAAAAATGCCTGGCCAAATTCCAGCAGAATATGGATACTTTGTATCAATGAAAAAATTTCAAACGCCACAACAGTAAAACTCCAATAACTACTGCATACGGACATCCTGGAGGCGGTAGTGGGTATTCTGGAACGATGCATTATTCTACTGAGTTAGATTTATCAATATCTATAATAACCAACTTTCAAATAAAGGTTTTAGGAACATGTGGCACTGACGGGCCTGGTAATTGTATTACTTCAAAGATTTTCAAAACTTATAATGACCATTTATATAGCAAATAGAAACTTTCACTAAAGAACTTATGAAAATAGAGCAGTATTTTCATCTTTGACCAATTCACAAAGATCAAAAAGAAAGGACTTAACTTCATCTGGAGAATCAATATAATAATTTGCTAGAGTATTCTTTTTAGGTTTTCCAACCCGAACGGCATAACCCTCTATTCTTGAAACACGAAATGCGTCTTCATCGGTAATATCATCTCCTATATATATGGGCACGATAGGTTTGCATGGGCATTTTTTTTTCATTTCATCAACTAGTAAAGTAAAGGCATGACCTTTATCCCAATCAAATGGCATTATGATATTTAATATTTCTTTACCCCATTTTTTACGACATAATTCTTTATCTAATAATGGTTTAAGGAAATTTCGAAGTTTTGAAAGTAACGATTTTCTTTCTTTAATAGATAGTAATCTGTAATGGACACTTAATGTATATGGCTTAATCTCTAAAAGAGCACTAGGGTACTGGGAAACAACAGAAGAGATATTAGGGATCAAACGTTTTAGGAATTCACGGAATTTTTCTGCTTCTGGGTGAATGAATCTAATAAGCGAACCATCCACTTCAACACCATGATCCCCAACTAGATTTATATTATCCAGTCCAATATGATCACGAACATTTTGTAATGACCTTCCACTAATAATGGCAGGGGTTACTTTTGAAGAAGCCATCAAAGTTTTCAAAACAAACTTTATGTCCTCAGGAAGCTTGCCATCCTCTGGACTGGAAACTAATTCAATTAAAGTTCCATCATAATCTAGCCCAAGAAAGATACAGCATCCTAAACTTACACGTCTATTAAGATCAGAAAACACACTTCTAAAATGAATCATTAAAAAGAGTCACTCCAAATAACATATTAATATTATGAATATACCATATATAATTCAGAGTATTTAAATTTGCTTCTACTTATTTAACGTAGATATGCCATTGTTGAATGTCGATCTACAACATGCTTAAGACTTCGTGCGGCTCTCTGGAAAGAATAGAAAATTGGAATGCCAGCATCTGTAAATCTTTTATCGATTGATTCCATTACTGACGAATCTACTCTTGGAAAAGACGTAGTCACTACACAAATCAGAGTTTTTGAAGAATTTTCTTTGAACTTATTAAACGTCTCAATAACATTCTCAATTTGAGAATCTCCAATGAGCCATGGATCATTTGCTTCTTTTCTAGTTAGCAATCTACCTGCTCCAACTTCAACAGCTACAACATCTAAATTATCATCATCACCCAGAATTTCTACGATATCAGAAAATCTATCTGAGGAACCCTGAATTGGATTTACGTAATTTCCACCTATTAAATTAAAAAACTCTCCTAGGCGATCGTATGATTTTTGGGTCAATGGAACTACTCTAAATCCTTCCTTTGAGAAAACATTTGCCATTTCAGTCGAATGTCCACCCGAAGCTGCTAATATGCCTATATTCGTATTAAATGAAGGTGGAAGCATAGCTAAAGCCTTCGCAGTATCAATCATTTCTTCCAAACTATCTACCGGGATAGCACCAGCTTTATGCATTAAACGATCCCATAGATCTTGACGAAGGTAGGGAGTGCCAGTATGTGCAGAAGTGGCTCTTGCAGAATCTTCAGTTTGGCCAACTTTCCAAACAAGCACTGGCTTTTCAGAGGAAATTCTTTCTATGCTTTTAAAAAATTCTTGCGGATCTCTTGGTCCTTCACAATATATGCCAATTACTTTCGTATTAGGTTCTTGACCTAAATAATCTATATAGTGGTGGATATCTAAAACTACTCCATTGCCCATGCTAAAGCACATGCTTGAAGGAACTCCCTGTACTGAAGCTTCTAAAGTAAATCCAATAGCCTGACTACCACTTTGGGATATGTATCCCATATATCCAGCTTCAAGAGCAGGTTGATTAAGATCTTGGCGAATACCTTTTTCAGCATTATAAAGACCCATACAGTTCGGACCAATAACTAACAAATTCCCCTCTTCAGCAATTTGCTGAACTTGTCGTCCAAGTTCATGTCCTACTTCTTCAT
This sequence comes from uncultured Chloroflexota bacterium, assembly GCA_913045315.1. Classification (GTDB taxonomy): domain Bacteria; phylum Chloroflexota; class Dehalococcoidia; order Lucifugimonadales; family UBA1127. The sequence goes on from CAJWQJ010000014.1 coordinate 26,735, forward strand.
CTACTTCATCAAAACCAGCAGCGAAAACATGTGCGACTGCAACCTTTTTAGCAACACAATCCTTGAGAACAATTGGTACAACATTTCGTGGAACCGATATAGTCACATAATCAACATCATCTGGAATATCCACCAAACTCTTAAAGTTTTGAATGCCTAGTTCATCAGCTCCTGGCCATTCTTCTTCATTAATATTAACATGATAAAGTTTGCCATGTTCTTCCATAAACGGAAGGTGGGATTTAAGCCATCTGTGCTGATTATGTCGAGCAGCTCCAACGACGGCAACTACTTTCGGATTAAACCCTCTTTCAAGTTGTGCTTTAAATTCTTTTTCAGACATACTCATAATAGAAATACCTCAAACTAAAAAAATACAAGAAATTTGACATCGGGAATGTTAACAGAATCTTAACATTTTGCCATCTTTATTGATAATTTATAGATTTTTAAACCAATGAGCCAGGAAAATTCAAAACCCTGGCTCATTAGAGATACTAAAAATGAATAAATATTAAAATTTAAGGAATTGAAAGCATCACTTTACCAAAAAAGCTACTCTCTTCAAGAACTTGCTGTGCTTTTAAGGCCTGCTCCAAAGGAAAAACTTCACTTATAACAGCCTTAAAATGACCACGTCTAACTAAATCTCCCACAGTTTCTATATCTTCACGAGGATTCATGCTCGTCCCTATTATAGTTAAATCTCTAGTCCATAATCGACCCATATGGAAATTGACCCAATGACCCGCAGAAACTCCACAAGTAACAAAACGTCCGCCACGTTTCATGCTTGCAAAGCATTGATCCCATACTGTAGAACCAATATGATCTACAACTAAATTTACGCCTTCACCATTGGTTTCAGCTTTAATAGCTTCAGAAAAATCATTGACTTTTGTATAGTTAATACCAACATCTGCACCTATTGCCTTTGCTTTATCAAGCTTTTCATCCGAACTTGCAGTAGTAAAAACTCTTCCACTAAACAATTTAGCTATTTGTATTGCTGCTGTTCCCACACCACTACCTGCTGCCATTACAAGAACATCTTCACCAGCTTTTAATCCAGAACGACATATCATCATATGCCATGCAGTAGTAAGAATAATAGGAAATGTTCCTGCTTCTTCATAACTTAAAGAGTCAGGAATTTTGGTTGCAGTAACTTCAGGCATCCTACAATACTCAGCATAAGTTCCGCTATTAGAAATACCCATTACTCTGTCGCCTACCTTGAATTTTGTACACAGTTCACCAACTGCAACAACTTCACCAGCACCATCCATCCCAAGAACATATCTACCATTAGTTCTAATTCCATGAGAACCATCTCTAGTAAATACATCACGTCTATTTAACGATGCAGCCTTAGTACGAACTAAAATATCTGTAGGTCCAAACTCTGGTTCTTCTACCTCTCCATACACCATATTGCCTTCAGTACCTTGTTCATCGATATAAATTGCATTCATCATGGCACACCCCCCAAGAAATACTGTTACGTAAAACTTAAAATTTGAAAAAGTCCATCCATCTAAATTCTATTGGTCGGGGCGAACGGATTCGAACCGCCGACCCCCTGTTCCCAAAACAGGTGCCCTACCACTGGGCCACGCCCCGACAATACGACGCCCCTGGGGTGACTCGAACACCCGCCACCGGCTCCGGAGGCCGGTGCTCTATCCACTGAGCTATAGGGGCTTCTCTCTGTTACTATAACGTTAGCATTCACTAAGAACAAGCCGAAAAGTTATGAATATATTTCCCCCAACATCAATTCCTTGTTTCTAAATGGGTATCTATGCTAGGCTTTCTATGGAGGAGTTAGATGCAAAAAAAACGTGTAATAGTTGCAATGAGTGGTGGAGTGGATTCTTCAGTAGCGGCTTTATTACTTTCTAAGGAAGGTTATGAAGTTATAGGAATAACTTTGAGACTTTCTACAATTGATCAACCTGACGTACCTCAAAACTCCCGTTCATGTTGTTCAATTGAAGACATTGATGATGCAAGGAAGGTATGTAATTCAATTGGTGCTCCCCATTATGTATTAAATGCAGAAGAGGCATTTCAAAAACATGTAATTAATTATTTTGTTAATGAATATCAAACTGGACGTACGCCTCATCCATGTATAGCCTGCAACGATAAAATTAAGTTTGATTTTTTGCTTAAAAGAGCAATCGCACTTGATGCAGATGCTATAGCTACAGGACATTATGCAAGAAAAATTACTGATGCTAACGGTACACATCATCTATATAGATCCTTAGATCCGACTAAAGATCAATCATACGTTCTATTTGGCGTAAACCAAGAACAACTTGGGCATCTGGTTTTCCCTTTAGGAAATCTTGAGAAATCAGAGATACGAAAAATTGCAAATGAAGCAAATCTTCATAATGCTGACAAGCCTGACAGTCAAGATATTTGTTTCATACCACAAGGCAACTATCGTGAATTCCTTATGAAAAGGATACAGCCTAATCCAGGAAACATTCTTGATTTGAACGGTAATGTAGTAGGTACACATAAAGGTATTGAGTTCTATACTGTAGGTCAAAGAAGAAATCTTGGACTAGAATCTAAAGATCCTCTTTACGTATTAAACATAAATCCTTCTAAGAAAGAAATAATTGTGGGACCAGAGTCAGCACTTCTTGAAACATCTTTTGATATAAACACTGTTAATTGGATTAGTGGTTTAGTTCCTCAAGAACCTTTTAGGGCTGACGTAAAAATTAGATATAAATCAAAAGAAACTCCCGCTGTTATTTATCCTAAAGAACTAGGTGCATCTATCCAATTTTTAGAACCTCAAAAAGCTATTACCCCAGGACAAGCAGCAGTTTTTTATATTGAAGATGAAATTATTGGTGGCGGATTGATCGATGGGATGCATACAAATGATTCATCAGAAGGTACAAATTTTATTGGAACCAAGAACTTACACACTTAAGTAAAGGAAACAACTATGGAAACGATTAATTTTATAAAGGAATCACTTGAAACTGCTCGAGCTACTACTCTTAATCTCGTTTCTGAACTAGAAGAAAATCATCTTTCATGGCAAGTAAATAATAATGCAAATTCCATTGGGTTTCTTCTGTTTCACACATTCAGAACGGAAGATTTTCGTTTTGCACAAATTGGAGAAGAACCTGAATTCTGGAAAATGGGTAACTGGGCAAGCAGATGGACACTTCCAGAACAAATAGAAAATGATAGGAATACTGGCTTTGGTTGGGGAGATTCTCAAATGAACAAATTTGTTTCTCCTCCCTTGGAAGATCTTCTCGGATATGGAGCTACTGTTCGTTTTAGAAGTTTTGAGGTATTAGATAGCCTGTCAAATGAAAAACTTGAAAACATTATCGAATCCGAAAATGCAACCATATCAGCATTAATATTTCGATTATTAGCGCACGAATCACAACATGCCGGACAAATAGATTACATTTTAGGTCTTATTGGAGAATAAAATCATTTATTCAAGTTCCAAGATAATTCCTACCACTTACAAAGAAGAACACTATCTTAAAAATGGATATCAAAACATAGCCGGAGTTGATGAAGTAGGAAGAGGTTGCATTGCAGGACCACTAGTAGCAGGAGCAGTTATAATGAACATAAATGCTCCTGAAGTCTGGTATTCAGAAGTTAGAGATAGTAAAAAAATTTCGATAAAAAAACGCGAACGTCTCGCAATTCTTATTAACCAAAAAGCTATTGCCACCGGCATAGGGTCTATTCCCCATCAAGATATCGATAGAATTGGCATCGTCGAATCAACTGCCCAAGCTATGAATTCCGCAGTTAATCAATTATGTAAAGTGGACTTTATACTTGTTGATGCATTACCAATAAAATTTGATAAACCGTCAGAATCTATTATTTATGGAGATTCCAAAATTTTCTCCATCGCTTGTGCTTCAATAATTGCAAAAGTATTTAGAGATGAACTCATGAATAAACTTGATGAATTATATCCAGGATACAATTTTAAACAAAATAAGGGATATCCAACCAAGAAACATTTAATTGCTTTACAAAATCTTGGGCCTTCACCTATTCACAGAAGATCATTCGGTCCTGTAAAAGAAATTTTGAATTAAATTCCTTACCATTGCCCATTTCTGCATGAATATATAATATTGTACTTAGCGTTCATAAGGAGACAGAAATGCCTGTTTACGAGTATAAGTGCAATGGTTGCGAAAAACCCGTGTCAATATATTTTAAAACCTTTTCATCAGCAGAAACTTCTGAACCTGTATGCCCTGAATGTAAAAGTACTGCATTAGAAAGAAAGATTTCAAGAGTATATTTTGGTGGTGTGGGAAGTTTTGCCAACACTTGGGGAACATCATCGGGAATGCCGGATCTAGCATCAATGGATCACATGAATGCTGATGATAGAAATGTACTGCAAGAATATGGCGCTAGAGTTAAAGAACAAATGATGACCGAAAGAGCTGGCTGGAGCGATATCGGAATGCCTCCAACACCTCCAACTTCTTCATCAGATTCAGATTAAACTGACGAATAGCACTAATTTTTCAAAGAAAGTATGATAAATTCAAAAAACTCTAAATGCATAACTGGATTATATGTAATAGTTGATCCATCTTTTAATAAACACAACGCAATTGAAGTTGCTAAAAAAGCTCTCCAAGGTGGAGCCAATGTTATTCAGTGGAGAGACAAAAAAAGACCAATCAAAGATCAATTAAATGAATGCAAATCTATAAAAAATATTTGTAGTGATTTCAACGCTATTTTTTTGATAAATGATTATCCTGAACTTGCAAAATTGTGTGAAGCTGATGGCGTTCATCTTGGACAAAAAGACATGTCAATACAAGAAGCAAGAAAAATACTTAATAGCAACCAACTAATTGGAACCTCTAATGCTACACTAAGTGAAGCTATAACATCAGTAAAAAATGGAGCGGATTATATTGCAGTGGGTGCCATTTTCCCAACAAATACAAAATCCGACACTCGTCCAGCTGGTCTGGAAACCCTCAAAGTGATAAGGACTAATGTAACTTTACCAATAGTTGCAATAAGTGGAATAAATAAATCTAATATTTCACAAGTCATTCAGTCAGGAGCTGATTCCATAGCTGTAATAAGTGCAGTGAACAATGCTAATGATCCAGAAAAAGCTTCAGATGAACTTAACAAATTGATCCAAACTGCAAAAGAGAAGTATCCTTATAACAGTGACCATAGCTAATTACATTTCTGGAGGCATAATTGGAAGATTCAAATAATGTCACAATGGAAAAATTAATTTCTTTATGCAAACGAAGAGGATTTGTTTTTCAGGGCAGCGAAATCTACGGAGGGTTAGCTAATTCATGGGATTATGGCCCCCTTGGAGTAGAAATGCGTAGAAATATCAGAAACGAGTGGTGGAATAATATTGTTCGTCAAAGAGACGATGTTGTTGGCTTAGAAGCTGCCATTATTATGAACCCTAAAGTTTGGGAGGCAAGTGGTCACCTTCAAGGTTTTACTGATCCACTCGTTGAATGCAAAAATTGCCAGGGAAGATTCAGAGAGGATCAGGTTGAATCTGAAAACTGCCCTGAATGTGATGGGGATCTTGGCCCGCCAAGACAATTCAATCTAATGTTAAAAACTTTCTTAGGCCCCTTGGAAGAAACTGCAAGTACTGTATACATGCGTCCGGAAACTGCTCAGGGAATGTTTGTTGACTTTCTTAATGTTCTCACATCATCAAGAAAAAAACTTCCGTTTGGAATTGCTCAAATCGGAAAATCATTCCGCAATGAAATTACTCCCCATAACTTTATTTTTCGAACAAGAGAATTCGAACAAATGGAAATGGAATATTTTGTACACCCTACCACAGACGAAAATTGGCACTCTTACTGGATTCAAGAACGATTCAAGTGGTACATCGATCACGGTATAAAGGAAAAAAATATCCGAATAAGACCTCATGAATCTGATGAGCTCTCACATTATTCAAAAGCTACATCAGATATTGAATACCTTTTTCCATGGGGTTGGGGTGAATTAGAAGGAATCGCGAATAGAACAAATTTTGATCTTCAGGCACATTCGGAAGCAAGTGGTCAAAAATTAGTTTACTTTGATGAAGAAACTAAATCTCATATAACTCCATATGTTATCGAACCAGCAGCAGGTGTTGATAGAATGATGTTAGCATTTATGTTAGACGCATACCGAGAAGAAACCATACAAAAGGATAACAAATCTGCAAAACAAGACGTACGTACGTATTTAAAATTTCATTCCTCAATAGCTCCTATTACAGTGGGAATATTACCTCTAAGTCGCAATGAAAAACTCATCCCACTTAGTCAAAAGATTTATAAAGATCTTCGTATAAACACTCATCTAAACATAAATTACGATGATGCCCAAAGCATAGGGAGACGATATAGGAGATTCGACGAGATAGGAACACCATATTGTGTAACAATTGATTTTGATTCATTAGATGATCAACAAGTGACTATAAGAGATAGAGATACTTTGTCGCAAAAAAGATTACCAATAATTGAACTTAGCCAATACCTTGAGGATAAAATGAAACCCAATGGAATTGCCTGATAACCATCAAGATGATATAGAAGAGCAACCAGAACCGGTTAATAAGAAACCAAACCTTATTCTCGTTTATATTTCATTGGGTATTGCCAGCATTGTATTTGGAGCTATTGTTGGACTTCAGCAGTGGGAACCAAATAACAACATTGAAAATAGTTCAAAAATTACTTCATTTACAACTAAATTAATTAATAGCTATGAAAACCAAAATTCATTAACTATCAACGATAAAACATCGAGCCCAATAATTATAAATTTTTGGGCTTCATGGTGTGGTCCATGTAGAGTCGAAATGAAACATATACAAAAAGTTTGGGAAAAATACGAAGGTGAAGTTCTAATTATTGGAATTGCTACCCAAGACACTCAATATGCTGTGGAAAATTTTGTTTCTGATATGAACGTAACATACCCTATTACAATAGACATTGATAGTTCTTTAGCTAGAGAATACAGAATTTCACGAATACCCACTACTATTTTTGTTGACAATAAAGGAAATATTCATAAGAAATCTATTGGTATAATCTCAGAAGAATTCATAGAAAATACTTTAATAGAAATGTTTGAATAATTTAAAATTAAATCATGCTTGATGCGAATGATATTTTTCTACTAATTATACGCTGGATTCACAACCTTGCTTCAGTAATTTGGGTAGGTGGAAGCTTATTTTACCTTTTAACACTTAACCCAATATCAAGAGCAACAGCCAATTTCCCAAAATTAGCTAGTTCCGAAATTGGAAGAGACTTTGGAAGTATTGTCACCGGATGCATAGCCTTACTAATACTTACTGGAACGATATTAACTTTTGAAAGAATCAGCTCTCCTACTATAACCAATACTTATATATTAATTTTAACCTTAAAAATAGTATTAGCCATCGTTATGTTCTGGTTAGCATTATCACTAAAGAAAAAAAGAAATAATCTGCCTCCCAATCCAAAATCAACGATTCTAAACAAATTTAGCTCTATACTTTCAGAAACCAGCATAATAGTAATACTTGGAATCATAATTTTTCTTATAGCAGATTTATTAAAAATAATCTTCGAAAAAAGTTTAATGTGAATGTTGATGTTTCAACTTATGGTATATTTAATTAAGGAGATCAGAAATGCAAAAGGACTTATTGGATATACTAGTATGTCCAATGTGTAAATCTGAGCTGCAACTTAGCTCAGAAGAAATAATCGATGAGGAAATAATTTCAGGATTACTTTCTTGTGATAAATGTCATGAAGAATATCCCATTACAGACGGAATCCCTAATTTACTACCTCCTGAATTGAGATGAACACTCAATTCAGATCCCTTTCCAAATTTGGACATCCTGCATACTTAAGATTACGTTCTTATAATCTGGAAATCTGGAAAAAAGAATATTTTGAGCAATTTCCTCCATTGGAGTAATGACAAACAATCGCTCAAACATTCTTGGATGCGGGATCGTAAGTTCAGGAGTATCAATAGAGATTTCATCATAAAGTAATATATCCACATCAATAAGCCTAGGAGCTAAGACTAGATAAGTTTCCCTACCCATCGCAGTTTCTATTTCTTTAATAGTATTCAAAACCTCAAAAGGTTCTAAATCAGTAACTGCTCTACATACAAGATTTAAAAAAAGTGGTTGATCAACTACTCCGACAGGAGAAGTCTCATAAATTGAAGATGATTCCTTGATTCTTATGTTACTTTCATTCAGCAATTTAACTGCTAGTCGAAGATTAGCTTCTCGAATTCCAAGATTTGAACCTAATGAAAGAAATAAATCTGCCATTGCAACTTACTCCTAATCAAACCATCCCCTAGTAATAGAATCACTCATCACAGAAACCTGCTTCATTTCATCCACATCATGAACTCTTACAATATCTATCCCACCAAATATAGCAAAAGCAACAGTTGCAGCGGATCCGTATATTCTATCTTTTGGATTAGATTTGTTCAGTATCTGTCCTATGGTTGATTTGCGAGATGTACCTATAAGCATTGGATAGTTTAATTGAGATTTAAAGAATTGAAGATTCCTAAGAATTTCAAGATTATGGGCAGGTAATTTTCCAAATCCAAATCCTGGATCAATAATAATATTAGACTCCTTGACGCCATATCCTATAGCAGTAGTGATTGAACTACTAAGATCGCTAATAATATCTTTGATAAGATCATTATACTCTGTACCTGTCTGGTTATGCATAATAACTAGTGGCACATTTTTGCCAGCTGAAATTTTTGCTAAATCTGGACTTCTCTTAAGACCCCAAACATCATTAATCATATTGGCCCCAGAATTTATAGCTTCTTCTGCAACAAGAGGTTTATAAGTATCTACACTTATTGGAATATTAGAAAATTTACGAATAGCATTAATTACAGGAATTATTCTATCCAATTCTTCCTCAACAGAAATTTCCTTAGCACCCTCACCATATATCAAACCTGGAGGGCGACTTGATTCACCACCAACATCAATTATATCCGCACCTACTTGCTCCATTGCAAGTGCTTGATTCACGCACGCATCAACATCAGCAACAAGACCATCACCAGAAAAGGAGTCAGGAGTTACATTAACAATACCCATAATATAGGTATGCTTTCCCCATCGAAATAGTTTTCCACCTACGGACGTCTCTAATGGATCAGAATTTACCATAACCAATTCTCAAAATTCAGAAATGAAATTTGATTCAGTTTTAATAAGCTTATAAGGTTTTTCAACAAACACTATGAATTTCTGTTGTTCATTACCTCAAGAAGTTCTTCGACTGCTTCAGAAGACTGTTTTAATGCTTTTTGTTCTTCTGAAGTCAATTTAATATCAATCACTTCTTCGATTCCTGATGCTCCTAGCTTAGCAGGAACACCGACACATAAATTATTTATTCCATACTCACCGTCGAGCAAAACACAAGCAGGAACAATTTGATGTTTGTCAAACAATACCGCTTCGACCATTTGAACAACAGCAGCTGAAGGAGCGTAAAAAGCACTTCCGGTTTTAAGGAGCGAAACTATTTCACCACCACCATCTCTTGTTCGCTGTACTATTTCATTCAACCTATCAGACGGAATTAAGTTGCTGACTGGAATACCACCAACGTTTGTTGACCCAACCAATGGGACCATAGTATCTCCATGTCCACCTAAAACATATGCATGGACATCTTCTACAGCAACATTTAATTCTTGTGCAAGAAATGTCCTAAATCGAGCAGTATCAAGCACACCAGCCATTCCAAACAATCTAGTTCTGGAAAAACCTGAAACTGAAAGTGCATGCTGAGTCATGGCATCTAATGGATTTGTTACAGTAATAATAACTCCATTAGGCGAGTATTTAATAACCTGTTCTGTAACTGATCCAACAATATCCATATTTGTAAACAACAAATCATCTCGACTCATACCAGGCTTCCTAGCGATACCTGATGTAATAACTACAACATCTGAATCTGCAGTTTCTTCATAAGTATTGGTACCTATAATTGAGGAATTAGAACCTATTACCGGTCCAGATTCAAGCATATCAAGTGCTTTTCCTTGAGGTAATCCTTCAACAATATCTACCAAAACTACATCGGCATATCCACCCTCAAAAACTCGCTGAGCAGCAGTAGCACCAACATTTCCCGCACCTACAACTGTAACTTTTTGACGCATAATTTAAATGCCCCCCGTATTTAATATATTTCTTATCATGGATCTACTTATTCTTCCTTAATGATTACTAGCATGTCTCCTTTAGAAACTTTGTCACCAGACTTAAAATTAATACTTTTCACTATACCTGAAACAGGACTAGTAAGAGCATTTTCCATTTTCATTGCTTCAAGCACTATTATTTCAGCACCTGCTTTCACAGAATCGCCCTCTTTGCAAATTTCTCTTATGATTATTCCTGGCATAGGTGCAACAAGAGCAATCTCGCCTTCAGCTAGCATTTCATTACCATTAAGACTATTTGATACATTTTGACTTAGAATTCTAGAAACAGATCTTGTCTTACTTCCTTGAGATCCTACAGGATCAACAGTTATTTGAAACTGTTTATTTCCAATAGTTATATTAAAATCTCTGGCTCGGGAAGAAAAATTCCCTGATTGGGCTTGAGGAAGCATAGACGAAGGAGGTTCAGGTAAAGGTTCTTCAGGCTTCTCCTGTAATCCATATTTAATTTTTAAAAATGTTTCTCCTGTAACAGGATAAAGTGCATATGTGAGCACATCACCTAAACCTTTAGTAAATTCAGATGAATCCTTTTTAGCTTTTTCGAGTTCTGGCTCCAATATGTCACCAGGACGAATAGTAATCGGATTCGTTCCTCTTTCATAACCATCAAGTGCTTTTTCTAAAACATCTTTATCAATCGGCTTAGGAGACATTCCATACAAACCAAAACAATAATCTTTAACTTGAGAAGTAATAGAATTCCATCTCCCAAACAAGACATTATTAACTGATTGAACCCCAACCATTTGACTCGTTGGAGTTACGAGAGGAGGATAGCCGAGTTCTTTTCGCGTTACTGGAAGTTCTTCTAATACCTCAGGTAATCTATCCAGTGCCTCAGCTTCACGTAATTGACTGGTCAAGTTACTTATCATTCCACCTGGAACTTGATGGCTTAAAACTTGCGTATCTATGACAGCCAATCGATCATTAGATAAAAACGGTCCTAGATAATCCTTTAATCCTTCAAAATAATCATTTAATGGAGTAATTTTTTCCAAATCAAAACCAGTATCTCGTTCAGTACCTTGTAAAGTTACAATTAGCGGTTCTATAGCTGGTTGAGAAGTTCTCAATGCTAAGGGCGATAAACATGTATCTACAATATCTAAGCCAGCTTCAATAGCTTTCAAAACTGTCATTGAAGCCATCCCACTTGTATAATGTGTATGTAACTGTAAAGGAACATTGACAGACTCTTTTAATGCTTTGATTAAGTTGTATGCGTCATAAGGAGACAAAAGGCCAGCCATATCCTTAATACAGATACTTGAAGCACCCATATCTTCGAAAATTTTTGCCTTGTTTACGTAATACTCTAGGGTATAGACATCTCCACCTAAACATCCTTCCTCTGTAACAGAATAACAAAGTGCTAGTTGAGCATGTTTATTAGCAGCTAAAACAGCATCGGTGGTTGTCTTTAAATTCCTTTCATCATTTAAAGCATCAAAGATTCGAAATATATCAACTCCCGAATCAGCTGAATGTTGAACAAAGGAAATACAGAGATCATCAGCATAATTTCGATAGCCCACAAGGTTTTGCCCCCTGAGTAGCATCTGTAAAGGGGTATCCGGCATTAATTTTTTTAAGGTTTTAATTCGTTCCCATGGATCTTCATGTAAAAACCTTGTTGCAACATCAAAGGTTGCTCCTCCCCATACTTCTAATGAGTGAAAACCAACAGCATTCATTTTTGAAGCGATTGGTTCCATATCGATAGTGCGCATTCTAGTTGCAGCTAAACTCTGATGAGCATCACGAAGAGTAGTATCAGTAATTTTTACTGGATTAGTAGAATCTATTTTCGTATTCACAAAAAAACTTCCTCAATCCCCTCATAACTAGCTTATACTTCGCCATAGACTGGCTCTTCTTATATTATTTTCTAACATAAAAGGCCGTTTCCATGAATTACGACCTTGTTTTTTATTCTTAATGATGAGTTCATATTCCATATATTTTGAAACACCAGCAACTAATGCCGCAATAATTTCATCATCAATTTGATTTAAATTCATTTGATATAAAATCCATAAAGATTAAAGAGGTATATTGCCATGCTTTTTAGGAGGTAGGGAATCTCGCTTATCCTTTAACATCTCTAATGACTGTGCTAACTTCAATCGAGTAGTTGCAGGATCAATTACATCATCTAGATATCCTCTTGCAGCTGAAACATATGGATTAGCCAATGTTTCAGAATATTCTTTCATAAGTCTAGCACGCTCTTCGTCAGGGTTATCAGCATTCTGAATTTGCTGTCGATAAATTATATTGACAGCTCCCTCTGGACCCATTACAGCTATCTCTCCTGAAGGCCAAGAGTAGTTGATATCTGTGCGAAGATGTTTACTACCCATAACAATATATGCACCGCCATACGCTTTCCTTGTTAACACAGTAATTTTAGGGACAGTAGCTTCTGAATAAGCATATATTATTTTTGCACCATGACGGATAATTCCCCCATACTCCTGTTGTGTTCCTGGCATATATCCAGGAGTATCAACAAATGTTATAACAGGAACATTAAAAGAATCACAAAGGCGAACAAAACGTGATGCTTTATTTGAGGCATCAATATCTAGAGCACCTGCCATATAGGCAGGTTGATTCGCTACTATTCCAACCGACTTACCACCAATTCTAGCAAATCCAACAATCATGTTAGGTGCAAAATGTTCATGAACTTCCAAAAAATCTCCACTATCAACAACACCAACTATTACATCTTTCATGTTATACGCTTGGTTTGCTGAATCAGGAACAACTGTTCGTAGAGACTCATTTACACTTGAAATATCATCATCATAATCAAAAACAGGAGGATCTTCTGAGTTATTAGAAGGAAGATAATCTAACAAACGTCTTACTTGAGACAAACACTCTTCATCATTGGGATACATGAAATGTGCTACACCACTTCGAGTATTGTGAACATCAGCACCACCAAGTTGTTCAGCAGTAACTTCTTCACCAGTTACTGATCGAATAACGTCTGGACCAGTAATAAACATCTGACCTGTTCCCTGAACCATAAATACAAAATCTGTTAAAGCGGGAGAATACGAAGCGCCTCCAGCGCAAGGACCCATAATTACTGATATTTGAGGAATTACTCCTGAAGAAAGAGAATTTCTTAGAAAAATATCCCCATAACCAGCTAGACTGAGAACACCCTCTTGAATTCGAGCTCCACCTGAATCTTGTATTCCTACAACTGGAGCGCCTACTTTCAAAGCAATATCCATGACTTTACAAATTTTTTCACCAACAACTTCGGAAAGAGTCCCTCCAATAACCGTAAAGTCCTGAGCATAAACAAAAACTTGTCTGCCATTAACCTGACCATACCCAGTCACAACTGAATCGCCCAGAGTGATCTGATCTCCAAGTCCGAAATCTGTTGCACGATGAGTTACAAAAGGATCAAGTTCTTCAAAAGTGCCTTCATCCATTAAAAGGTTAATTCTCTCTCGAGCAGTTAACTTGCCTCTTTCATGTTGAGAGGCAATTCGCTTTTCACCTCCACCCAGTCTACTTTGATCTCGCATCTCATCAAGTTTTTGAAGTTTAGCATTGTGATCAGTTGGCTCAACAACCATATCGATGGTCCTCCATAGGAAAATATTGAGTTATTTATACTGATGATAATGCTAGCATGAAGACATCATTGCTGCAAGGCTAACTTAAATATGTATTCGATACAAAAAGAAGAAAAAATAGACATCCAAAGATCTGAACCGTAAACTGTTTGTACTAATGATAAATACTATCTAATTATTTCTATAGGTGGTACATATGAAATCTAATATTGATACATTTTTAAACTACATTACTGTTGAAAAAGGTTTTTCAGGTAACACTTTGATGGCATACCGGAATGATCTTTACTCTTTGCTAGACCATATTCAACCATTTGCTTCTTCATGGGAACATGTCACAGAAAAAATACTTAATGAATTTGGTTCAAACCTCCAAGAAAGAGGCTATTCAGCAACCACTAGAGCTAGGAAGACTGCTGCAACCAAATCCTTTTTTGGGTTTTTGTTAAAAGAGGGAATTATTACTAGTAATCCTGCTTTGGAAATCTCTTCACCAAAGGTTGGAAGAACTCTTCCCAACGTATTAAGTCAAACAGAAATTGAACTTCTACTGAATATTGAAATAAATTCATCTCCCGAAAGCAAAAGAGATGCTGCAATGTTTGAACTTATTTATGCCACAGGCATGAGAGTCAGTGAAATGATTAACCTTAATGTTGGTGATGTGGATATAAACTCGGGAACTGTAAGATGTAAGGGGAAAGGAAATAAGGAACGAATAATTCCAATTCATTTAGATGCAATAGACAAAATACATGATTATATTTCTGATGGAATACCAAAACTAATCAAAACTGTAGATCCATTAAACCCTTTATTTCTTAACAAGAGAGGGGAGCGACTTACTCGACAAGGTTTTTGGTTACTCCTTAAAGCAGCTGCTGTAAAAGCTGGTATAGATAAGCCAATAACACCACATGTTCTTCGACATAGTTTTGCCACACATATGCTTCAAGGGGGTGCTTCGTTACGTCAAGTTCAGGAATTTCTGGGACATACAAGCATAACAAGCACTCAACTCTATACACATCTTAGCAATGAACAAGTAAAAAAAGAATATGAAAATGCTCATCCACGAGGACAATAATAATAATGCCTACCATCTAAAGATTGCTTTATGATAGACTAGTGTTCTAAAAAAGTGTTTTTGTTGGAGTTAATAAATTGCCAAAAAATAACAAGCGTCCTAGCTCAAAATCTACAAGTAGGAAAAATCGTACAGATTCTACAAAGCCTAAACCAAGGCAAAATCTTCAAGCGATGAAAAGTTCTTCTATGGATTCTAATGCAGATAACTCTTCAACAATAGAGAACGTATCACTTGAGCAAATATCTGATAGTTCTGAAAAGGTAGAACCAACACCCATCAAGCCATCTCCAGCCAGGCTAGCTGCAATTTCTATCAATGACGAATTCTTCAAAAAAGAAATCATACGAATAGGAATAATTGGAGGTTTTACTACCCTCATGTTAGCAATCGTTTCTTTTGCTATAAAATCTACCTAAATCAATCATTGAATAGATAAGAAGAATCATGATTCAATTGGATTCAAATTTCACAGAATTTATGCCAAAAATTCCAGAGAACCCTGGCGTCTACATGTTTCGTGATTCTCAAAAATCTATAATCTATGTAGGAAAAGCAGTAAATATTCGTAATCGAATTAGAAATTATTTCGGAATATGGGAAAATCTTCCAGTTAAAGTTCAGAATATTCGCATGCGAGCAACAGAAATTGAATTTATCCAAACTACCGCTGAAAATGAAGCACTGATATTAGAAAATACATTAATAAAACAACATAAACCCATGTTTAATGTACGCCTTCGAGATGACAAGACTTATCCATATATTAAAATAAAAACTGATGATGAATTTCCTCTTGTTCAATTTACAAGAAATGTAACAGATGATGGTTCATCTTATTTCGGTCCTTATGCCAATACTGGTGCACTAAGAAAAACACTTGACCTTCTAGATAAATTATTCCCATATCGTTCATGCACTAAACAAATTACAGGCAAAGACGCAAGGCCTTGTCTGGAATATCATATAAATCGATGTGCAGCTCCTTGCACAGGTTATATTAATAAGGATGAATACCATAACATTATTAATCATGTAAAAATGTTTCTTGAAGGGAACACAAAATCAATACTTAAAGAACTAAAAAAGGAAATGGGTATAGCTTCCAAAGATCTTGAATACGAAAAAGCAGGAAAGATTCGTGACCAAATCAATGCAATTCAGGAAACAACTGAAACTCAGCAGGTATCTTCGTCTACAAATATCGATGCCGACTTTATAGGGTTAGAATTTGATGAAAATAATGCATGGATTGAAATATTTTTAGTCCGATCAGGTAAATTAATCGGAAGAGAACACTTTGCACTTGATGGTACAAAATATGAAACCAAAAATTCAATACTTAGCGCATTTGTTAGTCAATACTATGAGAAGGGGATTAATACTCCTTCAACAATAATGCTTTCGCAACATATTGATGACGAAGAATTAATTACTCAATGGCTTTCCGAAAAATCAAATAAAAAGGTTTCTATAGTTGTACCAATAAAAGGTAAACATCGTCGTCTATTAGAAATGTCTCAAGAAAATGCCAAACTTGGGTTTCTAATGCACAATTCAAAAAAGAACCCTATCAAGAAAAATTCATCTTTCGAAGCCTTATCAGAAATTCAAGATGCTATTGGAATTGGGAAATATCTAAAAAGAATTGAATGTTACGATATATCAAATATCCAAGGTTCTGATCCCGTTGGAAGCATGGTGGTTTTTAAAGATGGGAAACCTTCAAAAAAAGATTATCGAAAATTTAGGATACGGTCATTTATTGGTATTAATGATTACGCAATGATGCAAGAAATGTTAACCCGACGTTTAAAAAAATTAAACAGCTCCCATAATCCCCCAGATTTAATAATCATTGACGGTGGAATGGGGCATCTTTCTTCAGTTGAGCAAGTATTTCTCGATTTAGAAATCTCAACACAAAATACCCCTCTAATTTCATTGGCGAAGGAAAATGAGGAAATTTTTACACTAAGTAGCCCTGATCCAATAATTCTTCCGAAAGAATCTCAAGGTCTTTACTTAATTCAACGAATTCGTGATGAAGCTCATAGGTTCGCAATAACCTTTCATCGGAATCTTCGGTCAAAAAGGCAAACAACTTCTATCTTAGATACAATTGTCGGGATTGGACCTGTAAAACGTGAAGCATTAAGAAAGCATTTTGGAAACATTTCATCAATGAAAAACGCATCAATAGAAGAGCTTACCGCAATCCAAGGAATTACACCTTTGATTGCACACAGCATAAGAAGTATAAATCAATCAGAATCTGAAACCGCCTCAACATGAAAGCCTAAACGATTCCGTACTTGCCACAAGAGCATTGATGCATCACCTCTTGGATGAGGTTGAAGTCCATTCTGAATCAAAATGTTTCGTAACTCGTCCAGAGATTTCAGAGTCAATGTACTACCATCTTCTATAGTAATAAGTGGAAATTGTGAATGAAACCAACGTCCTCGTTTAACCGGAGATGGTTTAGAAATCAGATTTAAATTGCTGCTATCAGTTTCAACAGGAGAATTAATCTCCGAAACCACCACTGATTCAGTTTTTGCCAGCAAAGTTTCTTCAGAATATTTTTTAGATGTTGAAATATTTGATTCTTGAACACTATCTGCAGTGAAATCAGAATTAAATTCTACTCCAAATTGTGCTTGTCTCATTCTTATGATTTGTGCCGCAATATTTAAATAATCAGGTGTCTCAGGAGCATCTAGTGAAACATCCCCAAAGGAAATTTGTATTCTATTTAAATTATTATTCATATGCTCACATTAACGTCACATATGTACAATGTCAAGGTGGATTACATAGGCAAGATAAGTGTCACAAAATATTATGTCACATTATTCATACGGTATTATTTAATTACTTCATTATCAACATCTTTAGGTTTCACACTCAATATTAAAGGAATAGCCATAGCCATCATAAAAATTCCTATTATATATGCTGGCCTATATGTTTCAAATACATCAAACATTAATCCTCCTACGACTGGGCCAAGCATTCCTCCAATAATTCCAAACGTGTGAAGTATCCCTGATATGGATGCAAATTTTCTTGTACCGAACAACGTGCTGACAAATGTTGCAATTAGTATTGTAGAACCTCCATGACACAATCCGTAGAGAATAGCAAATGGAATTGCTTGCCAGTAATTTTGAGCAAGGGAAAGTATAAGTATTCCACACGTACACAAAAAATATAGTAATGCTAAAACATTTTTAGGATGGTACTTATCGCCAATTATACTTAAGACAATTCGCATACATCCTGCAGCCATCATGACTACCGTGACCATTGAAGCCGCCTGAGTCCTAGGTATAGATAAGCTTTCCAAATACGGAACTAAGTTAACTGTGAGCGCCATGCTAGAACAAAAACTGAATGATGCTTGAGCAAGTCCTATTGTCCAAAACATTCTGCTCCGAATAGCATCGCGAACCCCGTAAGACTCTTCCGGATCATGATTTGGTGTGGGTTTTCTCGACTCGTTTCCTTGAGCATTATCAGCAACACTACTACTTTCTTCTGGAGCGTTACGAATAAATGATGCTAATGGAATACCTACAAACCATACCAGCAAACCACAAACTGTTGTTGTCCATCTCCAACCTGAACGTTCGACTAGTATGGCGATTACAGGTACTATAAGTGAACCAATTGCCCCTCCAGTCCACATTAAACTCATAGCTCTTACTCTATTAGTGGTAAACCATTTAACCACTGTTGCATTTAAGGGTTGAGCATACCCTACACTTGGACCTATTGAGAGGAATAAAAATGCAACGTAAAATTGCCATAGATTTTGTATTTGACCTAATAATAAAAATCCTAGTCCTAATATGAAAACACCACTAAAAACCATCTTTCTCGCACCAAATCTATCTACGAGAAACCCTACAACAGGTGAAAGAATTCCAGTTTCAAACTGACGTAAGGAAAATGCCAGAGCAGTCACAGCTGCACCCCAAATCATTTCATTACGTATCGGATTAAACAGTACTCCAAGACCCAGCACATATGTACCTGCCGTTATAATATGAATTCCCCAAGCAGCAGCTACAACAACCCAACCATAATAAATATTCTTTGGCATACTATTTATCTCCAAATTCAACGTAACTATGTATGATAACTAGTTATTAGACAATAGAATTTCCAATTTCATAAAAAAATTTGCTTTTCTTAGTGCAAATTACGACAATCCTACTAATAAACATAAGCTATTGAGCATGTATCAAGGAAAATCAGTGAACATAATTTACAAAATCTTTATAACTGTTCTTGTGAGTTCATTTCTTTCACTTATGATTGCATGTAGCGGAGGACCACAAGGTATAGAAGGCCCAGAAGGCCCGCAAGGCATTTCAGGCCCTCAGGGTGAACAAGGAATCCAAGGTCCGCCTCCATCTGAAGAACGTCTAAATGCATTAATCAATCAAGCTATCACTACCAGACTTTCTGAATTAAAAGGTGAACAAGGTGAACGAGGGCCTGAAGGATCAAGAGGAGCTAAAGGTATTCAGGGAGCAAAAGGAGAACGTGGTTCTGAAGGCGAACAAGGTGAACAGGGAATCCAAGGCGAACAAGGTGATATAGGGAAAAAAGGAGAAATAGGCAAATCTGCCATGACAGTTGCGGTAACAAAAAATCCTGACAGCACTGTCCACTTTCTTAACAATTCATGTTGTGCAGGAGTATATACCCCAAGATGGAAACGTTGGGAATCTTGGCAATCTATACAATCAGTTTCGATTACTACATCTGGTTCGGGGTGGGTCCAACTATTTGCCACAGGTGATCTAGAACAAACTACAACTGTAGAAACAGGTCTTGCAGAAGTAGCAATAGGTATTTCTAGTAATCCAAATGGTCCTCCTTCTAATGCATACACCTATTGGGGAGCACAAAGTAACTACAGTGTCATTGACAGTTACTCAATCCATGAAAGTTCATGTGTTAAAGAAGGTAAAACTCATACTTTCTGGTTGATAGGTGCAGGAGAGCAAATAATTGTAACAGCAGGCACATTAACGGCTTTGTACACTCCTGCAAAATGTAATTAATGGTTTGCTGGAATTCATTCAATTTAGATTAGGAGAAATTTTATGGCATTAGATCCACAGGCAAGGGAATATCTTGATCAGATGGCAACTATTACCGCAGTATCAGATTTGTCTACTCTGACTCCTGAAGAAGCACGTGAAAATTCCAGAGCAAGATTAAAAATTAGACCTCCTGGACCTAATGTGGGGAATGTAGAAGATAGAAATATTGAAGCAGATGATCAAATAATTCCCACAAGAATCTACACTCCCTCAGGAGAAGGTAAATTTCCTATACTTGTATGGTTCCATGGTGGAGGCTGGGTTGCGGGTGATCTTGATACCACAGATTCCACAGCTAGATACTTATGCAAACAAGCAAATTGCATAGTAGTTTCTGTTGACTATCAAAGACCCCCGGAAGAAAAATTCCCAAGAGCTGCAGAAGATTGTTACAGTGTAACAAAATGGCTTTCCCAAAATGCAGAAAATATCAATGGATTATCTAAAATGATAGCAATTGGTGGTGAGAGTGCCGGAGGAAACTTGGCAGCAGCAGTTTCTTTAATGTGTAGAGATAGAGGGGGGCCGGAAATTGTATTCCAACTTCTTGTTTATCCAGTAATAGATAGGAACTTTGAAACACCTTCATATATAAACTGTGCTGATGGTTTCGGACTCTCGCGTGTAATGATGCAATGGTATTGGAATCATTATCTGAGAAATGACACCGATGCTAATAATCCATATGCAGCACCAATTAAAGCAACAACATTAGAAAATTTACCTCCAGGACTAATCATAACTGCAGAATATGACCCTTTATGCGATGAAGGCGAAGAATATGCAAAAAAATTATCTGAAGCATCTGTTTCAGTTGAGTATACCTGTTATAAAGGAATGATACACGGTTTCTTTAGTAACGTTTCAATGATGGACCAAGCAGTTGTTGCAGTAGATGAAGCAAGTAATGCTTTAAAAAATGCTTTTAACTAACTATTGAATCAAAAAATATAGGAGGGAATTCTATGTCCTACGTTAACTACGAAAAGAACCAAAAAGATAATTATGCATTATTCACCTTAAATAGACCCAATAGATTAAATGCATTGGGAGCAGATTTATTAGAAGAACTTAACGACCACCTTCTTGATTTTAACAATGATCCAGAGATGCGAGTTGGTATTGTTACCGGAGCTGGAAGAGCATTCTCAGCTGGAGCAGATCTAAAGGAAAGTGCTGACAGAAACGCTAAAACATTAGAAATCGAAAATCAATATTCTTCAGGAAAAATAACATCTGAAGAACGATTGCGTCAGCTAGAGTCACTCGGAGTATCATCTAATTCCCGTTCTCGAAATATGTTCCCCTATTCTTCAAGCCCAAAACCATTCATTGCAGCAGTAAATGGCCTTGCAATAGGTGGAGGATGCGAGCAAGCTATGGATTGCGATATTCGAATTGCTTCTACAGAAGCCTATTTCGGTTTATTTGAGGTAAAACGAGGAATTCTTGCTGCTTATGGGATTCATCACGCAGGTCGCGTATTGCCCCCAGGTGAAGCTATGTACTTATTACTTTGTGGAGACAAACTTACTGCTGAAAGGGCTCATCAAGTTGGATTTGTCCAAGAGATAGTCCAACCAGATAAGTTATTAGAAAGATCTATAGAAGTTGCTAAGATGATTACGGAAAATGCACCCTTAGCAATCCAATCTACAAAAGCCATGACCCAATTCTGGAAAAATAATTCCATGGAAGAATCTAGAAGAATAGGTTCTTGGGTTTCGAAATTCAATTCATCATCTGAAGATTCCAAAGAAGGAGTTCGAGCATTTGTAGAAAAACGTGCGCCAGAATGGAAAGGAAGATAATATACCCGAGTCGTTAACTAGAACCATACAATCCATATATTTTTTGTGAATATCAATTGATATGATGCTTATAAGCTCTAATCGACTGTTAAATTTTAATAATTACTTTTCCAAGATTATTTCCACTTAAAACATCTATAAGCCCTTGTGGTGCATTTTCAAGACCATGAATAACATGTTCTTCATATTGAATTAATCCCTCTTTAATCCATTTAGCCATTCTTGTAATCCCCTCAGGATATCTAGAATTCCATTTGCTAACCACAAAACCCTCAATTCTAATATTCCTATATATCAATGTGCTAAGAAACCTAGGTGCTAATTCTGGTTCAGATAAGTTATATAGGGATATTTGGCCACAAACCGCTACTCTTCCTCCAACATTCAATTGAGAAATAACCATATCACTGATAATTCCTCCAACATTGTCAAAATACACATCTATCCCTTCAGGACATTCATCTCGTAGTGTTTTATCAACATCTTGAGTTTTATAGTTGATTACTGCATCAAAATTAAGAGTTTCAAGAAGATATGTTTTCTTCTGTAATGAACCAGATATTCCAACAACTTTACATCCCATAATTTTAGCAATCTGACCAACTAAAGAACCTACTGCTCCAGCTGCAGCACTCACAACAACAACATCTCCAGGTACAGGTAAACAAACTTCTAAAAAACCGAAATAAGCTGTCATTCCAGGCATTCCTAAAACTCCAAGTGAAGAGGGTATTGGGGCTAAATTTGGATCAATCTTGCGAATCCCTATACCATCACTTTTTGCAAATTTCTGCCATCCTAAACGACCTTCAACCATTTGACCTGATTTGAAATTAGGATTTCGTGAAACTAATACTTCACCCACTGCTCCACCAGGAATAACGCTTCCAATCTCCAAAACTGTACCTCTTAAAGGATTTTCAGCTAAAAGCCCACGTTGATAAGGATCGGCAGAAAGGTATTGAATTTTTATTAGAATTTCACCCTCTTCAATGTCATCCAAGTAATGATTAACAAGTTCAAAATCATCAACCGAAGGCATACCATTTGGTCTTTTTTTTAATAACACTCTTTGATTCATTTCACTCTGCATTTGCCTCTCCATTGAAATCTAGTTAAAGAATTGCATTCTTAAAAAGAAAAAGCATAATTATTAGGTATAACAATTGATACACTTAGTAAATACAATGTCTGCAATTATAGTAAACAATCTAACTAAATACTATGGGAACCTACTTGCATTAGATTCTCTTAATCTTTCTGTAAATGAAGGTCAAATATTTGCTTTTATTGGACCTAATGGAGCCGGAAAAACAACAACAATCCGTTTACTTTTAAATTTAATTAAACCAACTGAAGGAGAAATTCGCCTCCTAGGACTAAATTTCAAAACAAACGAAGTTTTAATAAAACAAAAAATAGGATTTCTTCCAGGAGAATTATCTCTTTATAACAATCTGAAAGGGAGTGAATTTCTTACATACTTTGAAAATCTTCGTAAGTATTCAGATAAAAAATACATAAGGAACCTTTCTGATCGTTTAGATATCGACCTATCAAGGAAAATTGGTGAGCTATCAAAAGGAAACAAGCAAAAAATAGGGATAATTCAATCTCTTATGCATAGACCAGAACTAATGATTTTAGACGAACCAACTAGTGGACTTGATCCATTAGTGCAGCAGGAATTTCATCAAATTCTCTTTGAAAATAAACAGGAGGGTAAAACTATATTCTTATCTTCACATGTACTTACCGAAGTCGAAAAAGTTGCTGATCGAGTAGGATTTATTCGAGACGGAAAACTTGTTATTGAAAATGATATGGAAAATCTGAAAGAGAGTTCTCAAAAGTATGTGGAAATTAAATTCTCAGAGCATATCGAACGAGATGAACTGATGAAAATTCCAAATATTACTGATGTCATAATAAATGACGAAACAATCCAATGCATTATAAAAGGACCTATTGACCCATTTATAAAAATAATAGCCCACTATGCAATTACTGATTTATCTATTAGAGATCAAGATTTAGAAGAAATTTTTATAGATTATTACTTAAACAACAAAGGTTCATCATGATGAAAAACATTTTTCTGAAAACTTTCCGTGACCAAAGAATATCCCTCTTCTGGTGGTCATTTGGAATGTTAATAACTGGACTTATATTAGCATTGTACTTCCCAAGTGTAGAGGAAACCGGGCAAGCTTTTGATGAAATGATTGCTAATTTACCTAAGGCATTAACGGCTTCTTTCGGTGCTGCAGGAATTACTTCACTGTCTACCTACGAAGGATTTTTGCAAATTGAATTTTTCGGCTTGTTTGGACCAGCTCTTGTCATTATTTTTGCAATACTTAGAGGAAATGATGTCGTATCAAATGAAGAGAAAAAAGGAACACTGGAATTACTTCTTTCTTTACCAATAGATAGAAGCAGCTTAATCATTCAGAAATTTTTATGTATCCTTTTAAGTCATGCTGTTTTTGGCTTAATACTATGGGGAACCATGGGAATTGGTGCTCAAATAATAGATATAAATATCAATACTCTATACCTTGCATATCAGTTATTTCATCTTATGTTACTTGGTTTGGTTTTCTCCACTGGAACAATAATGTTAAGCGTTACACCTTATAGAAAACTCTCGGGTGCAGGAATTGTTGGGGGATTGGCAGTAATCACTCATCTTGGTAATGCATTTCTAGGACTTTCAGAATCATTAGAATGGGGTAGGATGTTTTCACCATTTTACTATTATTCCAATTCAAATCCACTAATAAACGGATTTCATTTTATACATATTTCAACATTATTTATTATAACCTTGCTTTTCTTAACAGGTTCAATAATATTATTCAAAAAACTTGAAATACAATGAATTATCTAATTTAATGACTATTGAATTAAATATAAATTCACCCTACCCATTTTCACTGCAAAATACAGTGCTAAGTCATGGTTGGTTTCAACTTGAACCTTGGAAATGGGAATCAAATGAATTAGTTCTATGTCGTTCAGAAAAACTTCCGAATGATTCATTTGTTTTCATAGAAATTAAAGAAGGTTCGAAACAGAATTTAAACATAACCATCCATTATAAAAGTTCAGATCCGTCTTCATATAAACAAGATATTATTTCACGAATTACTCGCTGGTTATCCCTTGAATGGAACCCTACTAACGCTATCAATATTTCACAAAATATTGATAGCGTTATAGCTAATTATCTTATTCAAGGGGGTGGTAGATTCTTACGAGGAACCACATTGTACGAAGATTTTCTTAAGACAATGTGTACTGTTCATTGCTCCTGGAGCAGAACAAAACAAATGGTAAAATCACTATATCAAGAATTGGGAAATGGGAGTTCCCCTACCCCATCTCAAATAATTTCGGCAGGGGAAGATCACCTTTCAAAAAAACTAAAATTAGGCTTCAGATCAAAAGTAATAATTGAAGCTACATCAAAACTATTGGAAGAAAATATTATCAATATATATGGACAAGAAACTGAAGAAACAACTTATAAAAATTTATTATCCATTAAAGGAATTGGACCGTATACTGCTTCCCATGTTATGGTCCTACTTCATGATTTTAGTAGAATCCCTATAGATTCAGAAGTTTCTAATTATATGAAAACCAATTATAGTCTGGCTGTTGATCAAATAGCAGAATTTTTTAATCCATGGAAACAATACAAGTTCCTTGGATACAAAATAGGACGAATCCTTAACCAAATTTAAACTGAGGAGAATAATATGGGGAAACCAAATCTATTGAACGGTATCCGAGTTGTCGACTTTACACATATTGTAGCAGGTCCTCAATGCACAAGAATTCTCGGTGATTTAGGTGCTCAGGTTATTCGCGTTGAAAATGAACAAGGACTGGACTCTACCAGAACATCACCAATAAAAGTCGGAGGTGGAGATGGTATCAATAGAAGTGGCATGTTTGAATACTTTAATAGGAATAAACTTAGCATCACAATCAATGCCCGTCTCCCATTAGGTCTTGAGCTTATAAAACGTCTTATAAGTGTGTCTGATGTAGTTATTGAGAACTTTAGCTCTAGAGTTTTAGAAAACTGGGGTTTATCGTATGAAGAAATGTGCAAAGTGAAACCCGACATAATCTATACTTCAATCACTGGTTTTGGACATAATGGACGTGACAGAGAATATAGCACTTGGGGTCCTACTGCACAGGCACTTTCAGGATTAACAATGATGTCTGGGCTTCCAGGGGAACGACCTGCTGGATGGGGATATAGTTTTCTTGATCATACAGCCGGGTATAATGCTGCCATAGCGATACTTATGGCTCTTCACTACAAAAACAAAACAGGAAAAGGCCAGTGGTTAGACCTAAGTCAAATAGAAACTGGAATGGTTCTCACTGGACCTTCTGTATTAGATTACACTGTTAACGGTCGCCCATATCGTCGTGAAGGAAGTCCCCCAGGAAACAGATCTCGGAATCCCCGAGTTGCACCTCATAATACATATAAATGCATAGGCGATGATCGATGGTGCGTAATTTCCATATTTCATGAAGCCGAATGGGAAAATTTTTGCAATACAATCAACCGTAAAGATTTACTTAATAATCCAAAATTCATAACAAACTCTGAAAGAATACTGAATGAAGATGATTTGGATTCAGAAATACAATCCTGGACACTTACTAAGAGTCCAGAAGAAGTTATGACACTGCTTCAAAACGCTGGAGTTCCAGCAGGAATAGTTCAAAATAATGAAGATAAATTCGAAAA
Organism: uncultured Chloroflexota bacterium; assembly: GCA_913045315.1. Taxonomy (GTDB): domain Bacteria; phylum Chloroflexota; class Dehalococcoidia; order Lucifugimonadales; family UBA1127. The sequence goes on from CAJWQJ010000014.1 coordinate 53,503, forward strand.
GGATCCCCAACTTCAAGCACGAGAGTTTTTCCCTGAGGTTCTTCATCGTGACGCCGGAGAAAAATTTCCTACTGATGGTTTTCCTGTCAAATTCTCTCATACTGAAGCAAATATTCGTGCAGGGTCCCCTCCACTTGGGGCAGATACTGAATTTGTATTAAAAGAATTACTTGAAATGGAAGATGAAGAGATTGCTACTCTATATGAAGAAGCTGCGATACTTTAGGAGAAATTTATGATTACCAAAGACCAAGCACTTGAGGATGTTTTAATACTTGACTTAACAGATGAAAAAGGAATGTATGCAGGTAAATTATTAGCCGATATGGGTGCAAGAGTTATTCTTGTTGAAAATCCTGAACAGGGACATGCTGCTCGTGGTATTGGGCCATATTATAATGATGTTCCAGATATTAATGGAAGTTTGCTTTTTTGGTACCATTCGACCAATAAGGAAAGTTGTACTATTGATATCTCCAAACCAGAAGGGCAACAATTACTGAAAGCTCTTGTTAAAAGGGCCGACATCTTACTTGAATCATTTCAGCCTGGATATATGGAATCATTGGGTCTAGGGTATAAAAATCTAGCAAAGATAAATGATAAGCTAATTATGACATCTATAACTGGCTTTGGCCAATATGGTCCATATAGTAATTATCTGAGTTCCAATCTCGTTTCCATGGCCATGGGTGGAATAATGGCAAGTTGTGGCTATGATGACATTCCTGATTCTCCCCCAATACATTGTGAAGGTTGGCAAGGATATGCAACAGGATGTAATTATGCTGCAATTGGAACACTAGCTGCACTCTATTACAGAGACATAACTGGGCAAGGTCAATGGGTAGATGCTTCAATCCACGAAGCCCTTTCATGCACTACTGAAGCAGCTATGCCAAATTGGTTTTATACTAAACAGACTCCTAAACGACAAACCGGACGACACCATGGTATTCAACCAACCCCATCAACCCAATATGTTTCACTAGATGGAAAATTAATCAACGGATTCGATATACCACCAAGAACAATGGAACGATGGAATGCTCTTTTATCTTGGATGAAAGAAACCAACATGGAAGGTGACCTCGAAAATGATTCCTATAGAGAATTAATTCGTAATAGAGTAAGGACTGGGCCTCAAGTATTAGAAATTGTATCTCAAATTACTAAATTTATTGCTAGTTTACCTGCTGAGGAAATATATCATGGGGCCCAAAAAATACGATTAGCGTGGGCAATTATTAGATCACCGGAGGAAAACTTGAATGATCCTCATTTCACAGAAGATCGTAATTTTTTTGTTGATATTTATCACCCAAATATTGGAAAGTCATTTCTATATCCAGGGGCTCCATACTCGTTCACTGAAACCCCATGGAATATTCGGCACTGTGCACCAGAACTTGGAGAAAATACCAATAGCGTTCTAATAGAGGACCTTGGACTTTATGAAGAAAAAGTTAATAATTTAAGAGAAAGCGGAATTGTTTAATTGGCAGCAAGTAAACAATAATAAAAACTATTTTCCTCTAGGCAATAAATCAGCAGGCCATCGACCAGCAATAAGAATGTCCGATAAACCAAAAGCATCTGCTTCAAGCTCAGTACCGATAAGATTCTCTAAGTCCATATCTCTAGGTAATTCAGCCATGACACGTAAAGCGGAAACTCGATATAAGAATTGCTCAGCATATCGATAAGGAACAAGACCGCCCTGAACCCATTGTTTCCATTTCTGCCAGTTAGAAATCCCTTCCCAAGGTTTGATTTCAAGAGCAGTGTCTAATCCAGCAAATTGAGGATCAGTAGAGGAAGATTCATTATCATATAAATCAGAAAATAAACATATCAATTGAGGCTTCATATCAGGAAATAAAGAATGTAGATGCAAGATCCAGTGTAATTGACTTCTACGAATCTTAGGTTCAAATCCTAAAAACTGACCAATATATTCAAGCTGGTTATAAAAAATTTGTTGATTTATCAGCCAACTAACACTAATGGGTAGTCGGGAACTATCGATTTCATCAACCAAAGAAGCAAAATGACGGACCCATCGTACAACAGTTCGCATGGAAGGGGTGTTTTCAGGGAACTCAACCTCAAGTAGCTTATGAATAACTGAAGCATTACCACCTTGTTCAGTTAATTCTTGAATGCGATCTTGAACAATTTGTAGCATATGAGGCCCTCTGCCCACTTATGTCCTCCTGTTCAAAAAAAACCTCTATTTGACATTTAAAGCTTCTATTTATCATATATTATATCTACCATTCTGGCTAATACATCAATGATTTCCACTTTGATTATTATGCACTTCTCAACAATTTACGTTTTCCATCATCTTAATCGGGATTCGTAGATGTGTGGATATGGAATTTTTAATAACCCCTACTAGTAAACTTCCAATCTATTGAATTGTGACGTCTCAAGTAATTTTTAAATTTAGAATCCTTTTCATTGATTAGACTTTTTATCATCATTGAAATATTTCACTTGCGTATTCGATTCCATAAGAATAAACTAGCATCTAATCGGATATGATGTAGCTAATATATAGCTATGCTGAGGAGGTAAATAATGCCTGTACCATATATTGAACGTACAACAGCAAGATTTTCTGCACAAGGCTTTCCCCCATATAAATGGTCTCAAAATGATGACGTTCCATTAACTAAAATGACAAAACCCCTCAAGGATGCAAATATTGCCGTAGTTAGCTCATCCGGTGTGTATTTGCCTGACCAAGAAGCATTTAACCCTGTTCGTGACGACATGACTTTTAGAGAGATACCTTTAAATATAGCTCAAAAAGACGTTTTAATTAGCCATAACAACTACGATCACACCGATGCTGAGAAAGATGTTAACTGCGTTATACCTGTTAATGCTCTGAAACAACTTCAACAAGATGGTGAAATTGGTTCTGTCAATGAACCTATAATGACATTCATGGGTAGAGTAATGGCAAGAACCGCTTTTATAAAAGAAATGGCTCCGTGGCTTCACAAAAAATTTGTTGACGAAAAGGTTGATGCAGTTCTACTGATACCCGTCTGACCAGTATGTCATCAGTCCGTTGGACTGTTAGCAAGATTCTTCGAAGAACTAGGAATACCTACTACTGGTATAACCAATGCTATGGATATTACTCAATCAGTAAATATGCCTCGTTCGGTATTTGTAAATTATCCTTTGGGACATCCTTCTGGAAAACCGTTTGATTTACCGGATCAACTGAGTATTGTAAAAAGTGCTTTAAACCTTCTTGAGACAGCAACAGTTGGTGGCGAAATAGTCACTCTACCGAACTCATACGAAGATATTGCACCTGGCTGGGAAGATAAGGCTTACCAATAATTTCTAACAATAGTTAGAAATACATAGGAAGGGTACTTGATAATTAATATTTTCCTCCTTCTTCTATCATATTTGCTTGGGTCTATTCCATTCGCTTACTTGATAGTACGAATGCAAGGTGGAAATATATTCGCCGTAGGAACAAAAAATCCTGGTGCATCTAATACTTTCAGGGAAATAGGAAAAATTTATGGGGCTGCAGTGTTCTTACTAGACGCTGTTAAGGTAGTAGCTTCAATACTAATTGCCCAATCTTTCAATGATTCTCAATGGTTTTTAGTATTTTGCGGCCTTTCATGTATGCTTGGTCATTGGTACCCGATATTCCTCAAGTTTCGAGGAGGAATGGGGCTAGCTTGTGCGATTGGAATCGCGATAGCACTCATGCCAATACAAGCGGTAATATCCTCTATCCCAACTCTTATCGTTCTCTGGTTGATCCGAAGTGTAGGACATGCTGTAGCTGTAGGTTTTTCCGTATTTTTTTCAATTTGTTTATACCTTGAATATGATTGGATGTATACATTAGCCATCACACTTATTCCTATCCTTGCACTCGTTCGTGAACGTATCCTTCCTTCAGTTAGATAGAAAACTGAAAATTTATTTTAAAAGACAGTTTAATCATTACCAATTATCTTGCTAGTATTAGTTTGATTATGTAAGGTAAGCTAATTAAATTAGGGAGATTCAGATGGATGCAAATCGTAATCCTGATTCATTTCTTGGACCATACAGAGTTCTTGATCTAACTGATGAAAAAGGGCTTATAGGCGGAAAATTGATGGGTGATCTTGGTGCAGACATTATCAAAGTCGAATCACCTGGTGGAGATGTGGCAAGAAACATTGGACCTTTCTATCATGACGACCCTCATCCCGAAAAGAGCCTTTACTGGATGGCCTTTAATTTAAATAAACGTGGGGTTACTCTAGACCTTGAAACATCAGATGGAAAAGATCTTTTTCTAAAACTTGTGAAAACTTCAGATTTTGTAATCGAATCATTTAATCCAGGCTACATGGAATCAATAGGACTAAGCTACGAAGTTCTTAGTTCAGTAAATCCACGAATTATCGTTGCATCAATTACTCCTTTTGGACAAACTGGCCCATACAAAGATTTCAAAACATCCGACCTTATCAACATGGCAATGGGAGGTTATTCATTTACTACTGGCGATCCTGATCGTCCACCAGTAAGAATAAGCTTTCCGATAAGTTTCTCCCATGCTGGAGCCGAAGCAGCAGCAGCATCTGTAATGGCGCATTACCATAGAGAGCTTACCGGAGAAGGCCAACATATTGATATTTCCATTCAAGAATGTATTGTCTGGACATTAATGAATACCACAACAACTTGGGATCTTAATCAGAGAAACGTAAGTCGTGCTGGTTCTATTAATATTCATCCGGTAACTGGTTTGGAAATCAAAACTGTTTGGGAATGTAAGGATGGAGAAGTTACATTTACAATTGCTGGTGGTGCTCTGGGTGGATCCACAAATGCAATTACAAGATGGATGGGTGAGGAAAAACAGGCTAGTGAATGGCTTTTAGGGATAGACTGGCCCTCATTGGACATCCTTGCGATAGATGAAGAAACCTATATTAAAGCATCAAAAGAAATTGGAGATTTCATTCTCTCCAAAACTGCAAATGAACTTTATGCTAAAGCTGTAAGTGACAGGATCATTCTCGCACCTGTATCTACTGCTGAATTAATTCTCTCAAGCCCTCAACTTCAAGATCGTGAAGGTTTCATAGAGATTGCTCACTCTGAATTAGGCGGCACTCTTACATATCCTAATGCTTTCGCTAAAATGTCAGCCTGGAATCCTCGTATTTCAAGGAGAGCCCCACTAATAGGTGAACACAACAATGAGATATACATTGATGAACTTGGGCTAAGCCAAAAAGACTTAATCGCCTTACGTCAAAGTGGATCTATTTAAATATTAGCGTCGACCCATTCCACCTGATCCACCCGAATTCCCCATGTCTTGCTGTGGTGGTGGTTCAGGTCTCTGTTCAGGCTCCTGTCTCTGTTCAGGCTCCTGTCTCTGTTCAGGCTCCTGCTTAGGTTCTGGTTTCTGCTCTTGAACTGGCTCCTGCTTAGGTTCTGGTTTCTGCTCTTGAACTGGCTCCTGCGTTTGATTATCCCTACCCGCTTCAGGTTTTACCATGTCTTTACCCGCTTCAGGTTTTACCATGTCTTTACCCGCTTCAGG
>CAJWQJ010000015.1 GCA_913045315.1 uncultured Chloroflexota bacterium
GATGAAATTTTAAATTTTCTACAACATAAATTTTTTTATTATTCTTTCTTAAATTAATACACGCATCGGTACTTTCAAAATAAAGAAAGAAATTTTCGTCCATAAGATTATTGTCTACAATATTAGATTTATTTACTATAGATTGCTCTATTGCAATTACTCTCTCTTCCATTTGACTGTATGGTATTTCAAAGTTGTATTGATTGAGTAGCACATCGATAAGTATCAAGCGAGTAATAACACGGAAATCGTTTCGAGGTTCCTTGAAGAGGGCAGCTTCTAAGTTATTGTAGACAGTTTCATGGTGAAGATACTGTGGTTTTGATTTAATTATGGCAGCCTTAAGTTCATCATTTGATAATTGCCTGTGGTCTACCACATGAGCACCCGAAATCCTGCGAAGCTCATTTACTCTAGCAATTGACTGGACAACTTCATCAAATTTCATTCCTCACCAACCTCCTCGAATAATATTACCTGATGGTTCTGGGATCATAGAAGGTATTTTAATCACTTCCAGCATAGAATCAATACCGATTAAATTAACCGCTTAAGTATTCTAGATTTAGATGATATCGTTTCATAAATTAAATTGATTATTTGGTTCGCACTATATATGTTATGTCATGTAGTATATCTATAAGTTTACATAACTAACATATTTATAGATATAATACATAATTATGTAAATCAATTTGTATCTAATGAAATCTATTCATTATCAACAGGTATTTATACGAACTAAACCCAACACACGACTCTTAGATCCACTAACCGAAAGCCCATCATCTGTATCGATAAGTAATTTTGCAGCAGCATTTTTCAGCAAGAAATCTTTTTCAGTACCAGGAGTAACATATAAACGATTACGTAAATCATCAATAGCATTTTCCATGGATTCAAACGTTGGAGAAGTATCAATGGAAAGCACTTCGAGATCGGGGTAATATCCCAGCTCCCATAACACATTCATTAGATCAGTTATGCCAGGTAGATTGATTCGTTCCTCGTTATGAACATATTCCCAGAACGGGGCAAGAAACGTCTGTGGAGCATCAAAAAATCCAAGAATAAGCACGGCTTCGTTAGCATTAGCAATAAGTTTTTCAATAAATAATTTAATGTCTGTTACACCATAGATAACATGAGAGCATAAAACAATATCTTCCGCCCCAACTTGTGCCTCTTCCCACGTACTCTTTATTGGGCATATATTTTTTATGTTAAATTCTGAAAGTGAATCATTTAATTCTTGCAGCATGCTATCCGATGAATCAAGAACAGTTACATGCTTTGCTTTCAAGGATAATGGGAGAGCTAATCTTCCTGCACCACCACCAACATCTAAAAGAGATGTATTTTCACTTACCTCTAGAAGAAGTCGGTTAACGACATGATCATCAGTCCTGAAAGGATTAGAACGAAAGTTTTTGGCATATTGAGACCAGAAATCATTACTTTGATAGCCATCTTGCGCTCGAATTGATTGGTTATGGTGATTAGCTACTTGAATTGGCCACTGATCTGAGTAATTCAGGCTATTACTCTCGCTCATCAATAGGAATATACTTCAGGTCTTTTTCGCCTGTGTAATTAAGCAATGGACGAATCAGGATGTTGTTCTGGTACTGTTCAAGTGCCTGAAGGGTCCATCCAGGAATACGACCAAGAGCAAATATTGAAATGAAGAGATTTTTTGGTATTCCAAAAAGATGATATATAGAGCCTGCAAAGAAATCCACATTAGCCCATATTCCACGCTTTTGATATGGTTCCATCTCAGCATCCAAAGCAGAAAGAATCTGGAACCACTTCGGATCACCGTATTGCTCACCAAGCCGCTGTGAACGTTCCCGTAAGTGACGAGCTCTTGGATCAGCAGTCTTGTAAACTCGATGACCAAATCCCATAATTCGCCCGCCTGAACCTAGTGTTTTTTCAGCGAATTCACGGGCATTCTCAGGATCTCCAATTTCTATTGCTACATTCATGACTGATTCAGCTGCTCCACCATGGGATGGTCCTTTAAGTGTTGATATTGCAGCAACAACTACGGAATAGAAATCTGTTTGTGTTCCCGCAGCCACTCTTGCAGCAAAAGCGGAAGCATTAGCACCATGTTCAGCATGGAGAACAAAATCAACATCCAATGTTTTTGCTTCATCATCTGAAGGGATTTCACCTTTTAACATATATAAAAAGTTTGATGCGTGATTTAACGTACTATCAGGTGCAACAGGACTAAGACCTTCAGATATACGATGATGAGCACACACAATTGTCGGTGCTTGGGCAGTAAGTCTAAGCCCAATCCGTGTTATTGCTTCAGGAGATAAATCTTCAGCGTCTGGATCTGATGCACTCAGAGCTGATATTGCAGTTCGTAAAACATCCATAGGATGAGAATCTTTAACCATCCGTATAATATCGTAGATATAGTCAGGAATATCTCTGCTAGCTTGAATTTCAGCAGTTATATCATCCAATTCTTTTCTATTGGGTAATTTGCCATATATAAGGAGATACACAACTTCTTCAAACGTAGAGTTTTCAGCTAAGTCGTGAATATTATATCCACGGTAAAGGAGTTTGCCTTCTTCACCATCGATAAAACTGGCTTTTGTAGAATCGAAGTAAACGCCATTAAGTCCACGTTTAATTTCTATTTCGCCATCAGCAGGCATATAAGAACCTCCGAAAAAAACTTTGCTAACCCCTCAGCCTAAGTGTCCCCCTTAGAATAGATAGAAATCGTAGCATTGGAACTAAACAGTGTCAACGAATAAACTCTTAAGTGGGTAATATTAAACTGCTCTACACAACACTATGGTAGAATAACAACTACCATTTCTATAATAAATACGTTTAAACAAATATGAATAATAAACTTTCAATATTACTTCTTAATATTTCAGTAGTAGTAGCAATACTATTCACTGGATGCATAACAAGAACAGTTACAGAAACAAACACTGTTCCACTTGAACCTTTAAAACCTCTTTTGGAAGTTTGGGAAATATTACAAACAGATTTTGTAGATAAAAACACAATAAATAAACCTCAGTTAAACCAATCCGCAATATTAGGATTATCAAAAGCCTCAAACATTGATGCTGAAATATTAAATGATCTTGATTCTTCATCTAGAAATATTCCGGCAGGCATCCCTGAGGATCTAGAGGAATTCTGGAATAGCTGGGCAATGATTTTCAAAGAACATGATAATAATGAAACTCCTTTAGAACCTGAATCTCTTACTCAAGCAGCCATCCAGGAAATGATTACATCACTTGATGATGCCCATACTAGTTATATAGGGCCAAAATATCATGATATCGAAGCCCCTATAATGGAGGGGAATTATCAAGGGATAGGCTCATATATCTACTTACGAGATGGACAATTCTTTTTAACACCTATGCCTGGGAGCCCAAGCCAAAGTGCTGGTGTAAAAGCTGGAGACATCCTTATAACTGTAAATGGAGAATCTGTTGAAGGTTGGACTCAATTTGAAGCAGTTGATAATTTACGTGGTCCAAAAGGAACTGAAGTAACAATAGAGGTTCGTCACCTAGGAAAGGAAGAATTATCAACAATCTCAATTATTCGTGGAGTAATTAAAATTGAATCTATAGCAGGAAGCCTCATTGAGGATAAGATCGGTTACATAAAAATTGGTGCTTTCTACCAAAACACACGACAAGACTTTTTAGCACAACTTAGAGAACTGCAATCATCAGGAGCTCAAGGCTTAATAATTGATGTAAGAGATAATCCTGGAGGACTATTATCAATTACAAACCAAATCACTGATGAGTTCCTCAAAGGTGGAATAATTGCATATCAAAAAGATGCAAACGGAAAAAGAACCGATTTTACAGCATCAAACAATGGTATGGCATTAGAAATCCCTCTGGTTGTTTTGGTAAATAATTATTCTGCAAGTGGAAGTGAGATACTTGCAGGAGCCATTCAGGACTATGAAAGAGGAACGATTATAGGAACCACAACATTGGGAAAAGGAACAGTGAACAAATTACACAGGCTTTCTGATGGAGGAAGTCTGTATTATAGTTTTGCAAGGTGGTATACACCAAATGGCAATATGATTGAAGCCAATGGACTTGAACCTGATATCATTATTCAATCAGGAAATGAAGGAGCTGGCGACATACAATTATCAAAAGGAATTGAAATTATCAATAATGCCATTAAAACAAAAACATAAGAACCAATTACAAATCGAGAACTATCATGCCAGGAAAGCAAAGTAAAGCAAGCAAAAAGAATAACAAACCAAGTTCTTTACCTGTCAATCGACCATTAGCAGTAAACCGACAAGCACGATTCAACTATGAAATCTCAGAAACAATTGAAGCTGGTTTAGTGCTCACAGGTACAGAAATTAAATCAATTCGACAAGGTAATGTTGATATACGTGATGCCTATGCCCAACCATTAGATGGAGAATTATGGCTACAAAATGTCCACATAAAACCATATGAACAAGGTAACATCAGAAATCATGAACCTAGACGACCTCGAAAATTGCTTCTTCATCGATCACAAATTCTTCATTTCAGCTCTTTAGTATCTGAAAAACGAAATACTCTTATACCTCTGAGAATATATATAAAGGGACGGGTAGCAAAAGTTCTTATGGGTCTTGGAAAAGGAAAACGTCAGTACGAAAAAAGACGCACACTGATTAACCGTGCTATCGATCGTGATACAGAACGTGAAATGAAATCTATCAGATATTAAATTGAAATTCCTATGTTCTTCCTAAAGTGATACCATTAATATGCATACAAATGGGGACGCGTGGTTTCGACAGGGGGTGTATGGCTGGATTGCAGGCCGAGGTCGTCGTCGCACTCGTTAACTTGGCGGCAAAAAATTAACTGGCGAAAATAAAGTCGCTCTGGCTGCCTAAATAGGCAACCCGTCCTAGCATCTCTTCCCTGAGGGGATGTAAAGGGCGCAAACTTAATCAGGGTGCTGCTTGAGCTGACGCCGATACGTGATTAGCTTAAGACTTTAATCGGCTAGCTGGACTTAAATCCTTCCGATGGGGTAACGTCTGGTAAAAATTAATACATCGGATACGCCTGGAGTATATCCTTCCAAAAGCTTTCTGGACGGGGAGTTCGACTCTCCCCCGTCTCCACCAGAACAATATAGTAAAATAATTAATTTATATTAATTATTTAAACTAAAATATAAATGGGGAGTTTAACCTCCCCGTTTATATAAAATCATTACCCTTATTATCCAGGAGTACTACTCCAAATAGTAAAATCGCCACCCAATGGCATAGGGCCACCAGATACTCCAATTTCAGCTTTAACTCCGGTAATTTGTCTGGCACCAGCTCGTTGTTGAATTTGTTGAATACTATCTGTATGCATCCAAAATCTTGTCCGCCCACTTCCACAGTTACCACCACTCGGGGAAACAGGATTCGGACCCTCTATACTGATGTCTGTTTGATAAAAATCTAATGCTTCGCCATTCTGAACCCCACGATAACGCAATCCTTCCATATGGAATTGATGAAAGAGCGTGAATCCGTCATACATGTTTTCAAATGATAGGTCGTCTGCAGTAATTCCAGCGCCTTCGTAAAGCATTCGGCCAGTACGAGCGGTATCAGCCTCAACTTCTTCCAAAGTAGGAGTGAGACTTCTAGCACGTGTTCGACTTGATACATGGTTTAGAATATACACAGGCTTTTGCTTCATATCTTTTGCTCTTTCTGCAGTAGTAAACAGATAAGCAGCAGATGCCATAATTGGGATATCGTTATCGTATAAATTCGCAGGCTTAGCAATCCATCGTGCTGCCAGATAATCTTCTTCTGTCAAACCTTCTGGTCTGTTCTGAGCCCAGAAGCCTTCAGGAAATAATAACCCGTTTCTTCTTGAATTAATTATAAACGGAGCCATCATGTCATGTGTTTTTCCATATTTTCTGCAATACGCAGCAAATTGTAATGCAGTACCATATGAGGCTGGAGTACCCCAAAGAGAACTTATGGCAGCAAGTCCAGGACGTCCTTGCTGAGCATTTGCTCCACCCTGATAATATCTACCCTCAAGATTGTGCCATCCCTTGAGCACCAAACAATTGTTAGTAAGACCATCACCAACAGCCTGAGCTGCTACAACAATAGCCTTAGACATGCATCCAGTTCCATTCATAGTAAATTTTACATTCGTCAGTTCAGGCATATTCTTTAGAATCCATTCAGCACTAAGCTTCGCAATGCCATCCAAAGGATCACTTGATGGATTAAATGCATTAACAACATCCATCGGAATAGGATCACCTTCTTGCCAATGTGCACCAGTAGTTGTGCCTGGATCCAAAACTATTCCGTCAACCTCATCTGGTGAAATCCCAGCATCCGCTATTGCCTGTCGAAGAGCAGTAATTGAATTCGCCCCGACAGAGGTTTCAGCTTTTCCATCCCAACGACGTGATGTCAATGAGTGCCCAACACCAACAGCTGCTACCTTACCTCGGTGCTCCCATAATCCAAGCCCTTCTTGTGTTCTGAACATTGAGTCAGGAGCGTTTTGAGTAACCATTTTCACCCTCTCTATATATATTTAAGTTATTAATTAACGACTTTCCACTCTGGAACCTTTTGGCCATTGGGTGTTTCTTCGAATATCACCTCGACTTTTGAACCAACTGGAACTTCATCTGCAGGAACTCCGGGAAGATGAGAATACATCTGAATTCCCTGATCTTCGTCAAGCATTATCACTGCAACATTGAACGGTTGGTCAGCTTGAAGAGAAGCAACAGGACAATCATGAATTACACCGTATTCGTAAATCGTTCCTCGTCCACTCACTTCTTTCCACTCCATATCAGAAGCGTTGCATTCACGACATGCAGGAGCTGGTGGATGCTGGAGTATATTACAGGATTTACAATTCTGGATTACTAATTTTCCTTGATTGCAAGCATCATAATAAGGTTTTGTGAAATCATCAGGTACAACAGCCTGTTTTGGCATTTTTCTCCTCCTAAAACAGTTGTAATTTTCAATGAGTATGTCAATCGGCTATTTGATTGTCAAGAAAATATTCCCCTTGCAACTTAGTTGCATCACTGAATACACTGTGTCATATTTTGCATGCTATTTGTTACAAATGAAATTCTAAAACAACTTTATTCACATGAATAATAAGGAGCAAATAATGGATAAAAATGATGTACGAATTGAGGATATGTTTACTGAATCATCATTATTTCAATCATATCTTGATGTTGAAGCTGCACTAGCAAAAGCTCAGGCAAAAATTGGAGTAATACCCAAAGAAGCTGCTGATAAGATTGCTTCTTTAGCTAAGCTCGAACTCCTCGACATAGAAGCAATTCATAAAGGATTGGTAATAACAGGTCATGGGCTTGTACCATTAATATGGGAACTGGATAGAATATGTGGGCCCGAGGCAGGAGGCTATATACACTGGGGAGCAACAACACAAAACATAACTCAAACAGCAAAATTACTAATTATCAAACAATCCCATTCATTACTTCTCAATGATCTTGGAAAATTATTAGTTATATTGGCAGATATTGCTGAAAATAGTAAGAATTTTGTAATGCCGGGAAGAACTCATGGTCAGCATGCAGTACCAGTAACTTTCGGTTACAAAGTTGCAGTTTGGATCGATGAATTAGTACGCCATGTTGAAAGGCTCAAGAATTGTGAGCCCAGAGTTTTTGTAACAATGTTAGGTGGTGGTGCAGGAACGTTAGCATCTGTAGGAATGCAAGGATTACATACCCAAGAATTAATGGCAGAAAGTTTAGGGATGTCATCAATGTCTCTTCCATCAAGAACTATTCGTGATCATTTGGCTGAATATGTACTCCTACTTGGGATGCTTGCAGCAACAAGTACAAAAATAGCAAGGGAAATCTATACTCTTATGAAACAGGAATTTGGGGAAGTGGAAGAAACTATTACCCCGGGACAGGTTGGTTCATCAACGATGCCTCAAAAGAGAAACCCGAGGAGATCCCAGAGAATCATTTCCACATCTGCAAGAATAAAAGCTTTAGTTCCATTATCTCTTGAATCAATGCAAGAAGAACATGAAGCTGATGCATCAGGACATCATATGATCGATGCAGCATTAGATGAAGTATGTATATTAACCAGTAAAAATATAACCAGTTTTATTGATTTATTCAGCGGCCTTCAACTTTTCCCAGATCGAATGAGGGAAAATCTTGAATTGTCCGGAGGACTTATTATGTCCGAACAAATCATGCTAGAACTAGGAAATGAAATGGGTCGACAAAAAGCTCATGATGTCGTCTATGACGCTGCTCAGAAATCAGTCAATGAATCACGTCCTTTTAGAGAAACACTAGCTGAGGAACATGACGTAACTTCTAGATTGTCAACTGCAGAAATCGAAACTCTTCTTGACCCTGAAAAATACACAGGGTTGTGTGAATATTTTGCAGAAACATTTGCAAGAAAAGGAAGGGAAATTGCTGCACTGATAACAACAAAATAATTTTACTGAAGAATATTCATGAAAAGAGAAATTATGAAGATTGGAATAATAGCTGATACCCGAGCCACTAAAGTTGAAGATGTTCCCAAAGAAGTTTCAATAGCCTTTAAAGGTGTAGAGATGATTATCCATGCAGGAGGGATCCATTCTGCAGCAATATTGGATTTTTTAGAAACAATAGCTCCGGTTAAGGCTGTGGGAAGAGTTTCAAGAGGCCATGCTGAAAGTCCTCAACCTACATCCTCTGAAGCAGATGGTGATCCTAGGGTTTTACCGAAACAAATTATTGATATTGGCGATCAACGCATAGGAATAATTCATGAATTATGGCTCTCGGCATTAAATGATGAGGTGCTCCCGGGAGTAATTGAAAGACATAATTTAACAGAAGGAAAGATTCCTGATCTAATTGAAGAGTATTTAGGTGAGCATGTAGATATAGTAGTATTTGGTCGAACACTCTATGCATTAATAGAAGAGCACCAAGGAATACTTTTCATTAATCCTGGAAGCCCATCATTACCAAGGCATCTTCAGAAATTAGGAAATGTCGCTATCTTGGATATCAATAATCAAGGACGAACAGCAACCCTGATTGATCTAAAGGAATTTAGCTAAGGAGCAACATAATGAGTTCATTAGATGGAATTAGAATAATCGATTTTGGTCAATACATCGCAGGACCATTAGCTGGCATGCTTCTTGCAGACCAAGGAGCTGATGTGATTCGAATCGATCCATCTAAAGGCCCATTTTGGAATACACCAGCCAATGCTACATGGAATAGGGGAAAACGCTCTATAATCTTAAATTTAAAAGATGAAAACGATATCAAAGTTGCAAAAAAACTTATTCAAAGTGCAGATGTTGTAATAGAAAACTTTCGCCCAGGGGTCATGAAACGATTGGGCCTTGATGCTGCAAGCATGATTATGTCTAACCCGAATTTAATTTATTGTTCCATGCCTGGATTTGCATCAGATGATCCCAGAAATACTATGCAAGCGTGGGAAGGAATCATTGCTGCAGCCGCTGGGTCATATCGACCATCACCAGGGAGCACATCATCACGACCGGTCTATAATGCAGTACCAATCGCATCATGTTATGCAGCATTTCAGGCTGTTGTAAGTATAGGAATGGCTCTTATTGCAAGGGAACGTAATGGTCACGGCCAGTCAATTGAAGTCCCACTATTTGATTCAATGTTCCCTGCGATGGGAGCTCGAGTTTTAACAATGCATGACACTCCAGCTGCACCACCTAGAAGAAACCAGACATGGACACGTCAATTTCGATGTAAAGATAACCGATGGATACAGTTTCATTCAGGAAACTTAAATTTTAAAGATTTTCTTGAAGCACATAACGCATCCACATGGGTAATGGAAAAGAATTTTACTGAAGAAGCGACTCAACAACGTATTGAATCATTATTCCTTAGTAAAACTTCATCTGAATGGGAAAATCTCGTTGCAAGGATTGGTTCTGAAACTGTAATTTGTCGCACCTCTTCGGAGTGGATTAATCATCATCATGCACAATCATCACAGATGATAGCTAATGTGGAAGATCCAGAACTTGGAACCATGTTACAACCAGGGATTAATGTAAGAATGTCCAAAACTCCTGGATTGATAAGGTCGGGTGCACCAATAACAGGCCAACACCAAAAAGAGGTTCTTTCAGAAATAGAAATGCTATCTGAACCACCTGTAATAAATACAAAAAGAATTATGCGTTCGGCACTTGAAGGTGTGAAAGTTCTTGATCTCTGCATCGTATTGGCTGGTCCTACATGTGGTAGAACTCTTGGAGAATTTGGTGCTGATGTAGTAAAAATAGACAGCCCTAGCAGAGAACGAGTTGTTTTTCATAATGACATTAATCGTGCTAAAAGAAGTATCATAATTGATTTGAAAACAAATGAAGGTTTAGATGTTTTTTGGAAGCTTGTAAGTACTGCTGATGTCATAGTTCAAAATCTACGAAAAGGGGTTGCTGAACGTTTGGGTATTGGGTATGAACAGGTTAAACTTCGAAAACCTGACATCATTTATGCATCTTTAAATACTTATGGACATGAAGGACCTTGGGCTGAACGGCCTGGACACGAACAACTAGCTCAAGCAGCAACTGGTATGCAGGAAAGATACGGAGGCGATGACCGTCCAACCTTACAACCATATGCCATCAATGATTATGGAACAGGTTTTATGGGGGCATATGGTGTTGTGCTTGCACTACATCATCGAAACCGAACAGGTGAAGGGCAACACATTGACAGTGCTCTTACATACACAGCATGCACATTACAATCTCAATTTTTTCAAGAATATGATGGGAAACAATGGGACGAACCACGTGGGCAAAATATCCTGGGAACTGATCCATTAAATAGAGCTTATCAAACAAGTGATGGATGGTTATTTATGTCAACTTCAGATTCGTCACTTTCTGCAATAGGAGAAATTCCTGGATTACAATCAACTAAGGGAAAAATAGATATTGAATTAGAACAAGCTCTGGAAATAAACATGAAAAAAGCCTCAACTAATCACTGGATTCGCCTTTTAAGTAAATCAGGAATCGCTTCACATCAAGTAATTTTCAATCCTCAGGAATTGCTAACCGATAAATGGGTTATTGAACATGGTTTAAGTGTAACCAGACTTCACGATGACCTTGGACGAATTACAACAACAGGTCCTGCCCCTCGTTTATCATTATCACCAGTAGATGTTGGCAGGCCAGCACCTAGACCTGGATCAGATGCAAAAGAAATTCTTTCCGAAATCGGCATGGAAACTATATTCGATCAACTCGTAGAACAAAATATTATTTATACAAAAGGAATTGTCGCTGGGTAATATTCCTTGGAATAATATGCAAAGTTCAGTACACTATCATTACATTTTTAAAGGAGAAACATAATCATGTCTATTGAAGTTGGTGATTCCATTAAAGACCTTTCACTTCCTGATGGAACAAATACTTTCCACAATATTAACGATTACTTAGATAAAAAACTGGTGCTCGCTTTCTTCCCGGGAGCATTTACAGGTGCATGCACAGAAGAACTTTGCACTCTTGATGGATTTACCGATCTGCTCGAAAAGTTAAATGCTCAAGTCATTGGAGTAACAGTTGATTCAACATTCGTATTAAAAAACTGGGCTCAACAGAATAATGTTCAAATTACTTTGCTAAGTGACTATAAAAAAGAATGGATTAAACATTTTGGTGTTGAATTTACTGGTCTTGCAGGATTAGAAGGATACATTTCTGCTAACAGAGCAGTTTTTATAGTTGAACCAGGAGGCAAAGTTTCTTATAAATGGATTGCCGAAAGTCCTGGAACTCAGCCTGATTACGATGAATTGAAAACTCTACTGAATGCATAGTTAATTATCAGCAGGATTTCTTATGAGCCAAACTTGTTTACGATGTACTGCAGAAAATGACGATGGATCTGCATTTTGCAAGGAATGCGGAAATGTGTTGCAGGCTACCAAATATGATCCCTTGAAAGAAAATCCTGGATTCATCGAAGCATCTCAGAAAGACACATTACCAAACGAATATGCAGAAGTTATTAGTCTTCGTATTGCTGCTGCAATTATGAACATAGGAATACAATTTTTAACGAGAATTCCTATACTCGGATGGATATTGGGTATTGCATGGTATGTCTGGACATTGATACTTAACCGTAGAGGACAGGATCCAGCTGCTAGAATACTTAAAATTCGAATAGTTAGAAAAAACGGTGATTTGTCTGGATTTTATCATACATACACTAGAGGAATGCTAGCAATTATCATATTTATATGCATCCCTATAATAGGTTGGATTGGAACAGGTTGGTGGACAGCATTCTTTCATCCAAAACGGCAAACTTGGCATGACCGATTAATGAGCACCTACGTTATTAAAGATTCCCCAGAACTGGCGAACATCCAAGGAACAAGTGCCAGAGGTGCTAAAATATTTTTCTGGATAACAATAATCTTAATTTCTTTTGGATTATTAATACCATTATTTATTATCATGGGGTTCTTATTTTCATAGTTAACGGACTGGAATTCAGGCAAGGCTATTATTGAATACATCAACAATTATCCCTTCTTTTTTTCTATCAGGAGACAGAATTTACTACGGGTGGTGGATAGTACTTTCATGTATGCTTGTACTAAGTGTTGGTGCTGGATGTTATTGGTTAGGATTTGGTGTTTTCTTTCTCCCACTCGCAGCAGAATTTGCTACTAGCAGAACAAAACTTTCTCTTGCCGTCTCCATAGCACAAATGGAAGGCGGACTTCTTGGGCCTATAGACGGATACCTTGTTGATCGGTTTGGACCAAGAAAAATGATGTTTATCGGAATTGCCATCATGGGACTTGGTTTTCTTTGGATGAGTCAGGTCCAAACGCTTTTTATGTTCTATGTAGTTTATCTAGCATTAATATCGTTTGGAATGTCACTTGGAATCAGGGTCCCGGCATTAGTAGCTCCTACAAACTGGTTTCTTCGAAAAAGGGGGGTTGCTTTAGGACTCACAGCTTCAGGTGTGGGATTGGGAGGGATTATTGTTCCAATCCTTGGATGGCTCATAGTTACATTTGACTGGAGAACTACATCAGCAATTGTTGGTGTTCTTATTTGGGTAGTTGGTTTGCCCCTCTCAGGAGTAATGAGACACAAACCTGAACAATACGGACTACTTCCGGATGGAGCTATCCCTGAAGAGACGAAATTTAATAATCATGAAGCTTCTGAAATTCATTTTTCAATTGACGAACCTGATTTTACTATGCGACAAGCTTTCATGACTCCAGCATTTTGGTTTCTTAGTATCGTATTTGGATTACGTCAATTAATTATAGGTGCAGTTGGTTTGCATCAAGTACCCTTCATTGTAGATATCGGAATCCGTTCTGAAATTGCTGCAACTGTTCTTGGAATGACAGCCATAACAAGTATTATCGGAAGACTAGGTTTTGGATGGATGGCAGATAAGCTCCCTACTCGATATGTCATGGCTCTATCTATAGCATGCGCTACCTTGGGTATATTTATATTAGCAAATTCAACACTATGGTGGCACTTGCCATTCTTTGTTGTAACGTATGGAATAGGATGGGGTGGCGGAGCAACAGTTATGTCGGTTGTACGTGCAGATTATTTTGGAAGAAAAGCATTTGGAACGATTTCAGGAATGATGGACGCTGTTCAAATGTTTGGCTTAGTACTTGGTCCAGTATTTGCTGGATGGGTATTTGATCAATACAACAGTTATTTTCTTGCATTTATGCTCTTTACAGCAGCAGGAATTGTATCAACCTTATTAATGGTTTTAATACGCCCACCACTTCAACAAATTAGTACCAAAGATAACCAGTAAAATCAGTTCCTAATACAATATCAGATCCTAAGGCAAACCCTAGAACCACGCTAAGTAATCCAGCAAATGAAATAACCACATTTCCCACGCTATTTGATCTGGATGAAAAAGCAAATGGTAAAGATAGAATAATTGTCATGAGTGCCATTGAAATCATTGTTCCAATCGAAAAGAAAAGTAAAAATAAAAACCCAGATATAAAATCGGGTGTTGTAGGAAGGATTGCTAATAAAACTGCAGCACTTCCTGCTAGACCATGAACAAGACCTATGGCATAAGACTTAAGACGAAAAAAAGGAATTAACTCAGGGAATGGGCCATGTTTACTTTCGTCATGTGCAATTTGTTGATCAGTTTCATGTCCATGAGAACCATGCAAATGTTTATGTTCATCTCCATCATGTTCATGTTCGTGAATATGAAATTCTCCTTGGTACATCTTCCAAAAAACCTGAAGCCCAAGGAAAACGAGCATTATAGCAACACCAAACTCAAAAAATCCAGATATCGAATCATAGAAATCCATGACGGATTGTTTTATTAACAAAATAATAACGCCAAGAATCAATAAGGGAGTGGAGTGCCCTAACCCCCAAGAAACGCCTACCCACAGACCTTTGAATACACTTCTATAATCTCGGGCCATAGTCGATACTGCTACAACATGATCACCATCAGTTGAATGACGAAGTCCAATTATTAGTCCAATAAAAATTGCAGAAAATATTCCAGAAAATTCAGCAATATCGTGATCCATTATTTTCCTCAATAAGGTATAAATGTTTTATACTAATATACAACTAAACATTACTAAAAACGAGATCTATATATGGAAAATATTCAAAATGCTCAGCGGCCAAACACCCTGTACGCTGAGGACAATTTAAAAATAATGCAACAATTTACAACGGAATCCATAGCACTAATTTATATGGATCCTCCATTTTTCACCAATACTATTCGTAAAAATTCAGATAAAGATAATCATAAATTATCTTACCCTGATGATTGGAATAATAATTTGCCACATTATCTTTCCTGGCTTGAAGAACGTATTGTAGAAATGTATCGGCTGTTAAATAAACATGGAAGCTTATTCATTCATTGTGATTGGCACGCAAGTCATCACATTAAAATCTTACTTGATAAAATTTTTGGTAATACCAAATTTCAGAACGAAATAATTTGGCATTACACAGGTGGCGGAAGAAGCCGCAAAAGGTTTTCAAGAAAACATGACAGTATATTCTGGTATACGAAAACAGATGAATATACTTTTAACATCGATTCAATTAGGACAAACTATTCACCTCAAAGTGGGTATGCTAAAGGTGGAATAGTTGCAAAGTCAGGAAAATTTTATTCCCCACATCCACTTGGAACTCCATTTGATAATGTATGGAACATACCAATTATTAATCCTTTATCTAAGGAGCGAACTGGGTACCCAACTCAAAAACCCATTGAACTACTTCAAAGAATCATAGATGCATGCTCCAATCCAAATGATTTAGTAGCTGACTTCACATGCGGATCTGGAAGTTTTATTTTAGCAGCATCAGGATTTCGTCAGAAAAGAACCTCAACAAATAAACTTTCCACCTATTATTTACCAGAGAGTAGTCGTTATTGGATAGGTTGTGACAATTCAAAACAGGCTATTGATTTAACCTACAAAAGAATACTCACGTTTTATGAAAAATATGCACCCGATGAAACACATGCTCATTCGCAAATAATTATCAAATAAATAATGTTTTTATAATAATTGTATGAGCAATTATATTTGTTGTATTATCCTACTTCAGGCAATAAATTCGAACT
Organism: uncultured Chloroflexota bacterium; assembly: GCA_913045315.1. Classification (GTDB taxonomy): domain Bacteria; phylum Chloroflexota; class Dehalococcoidia; order Lucifugimonadales; family UBA1127. The sequence goes on from CAJWQJ010000015.1 coordinate 15,781, forward strand.
CAGCAATTACAATCATGTCTAAATCAAATGATAATTATATCGATCCAGTTATAAACAGGAAGCGACCTCGAATTTTTTATGGGTGGTGGATTGTTTCGGCAGGAATGACTATCCATCTATGGATTAGTATATGTTGGGTATATGGAATGCAAGTTTTTTTTACTCCATTAACTGACGCATTCGGATGGAGTAGAGCACTTATTTCGGGAGCTTTTGCATTACAACGTTTAGAGGGAAGCATACTTACCCCAATAGAAGGCTATCTAGTTGATCGGATTGGACCAAGACCTGTTGTATTAGCTGGAGGATTTCTAGTAGGAATAGGTTTTATTTACCTTAGTTTTATACAAAGCTTAACTATGTTTTACATAGGTAGTCTTATTGTTTCAGCTGGAACTAGTGCAGCGGTAGGAATCCCTCGAACTTGGGCAATCGTTCAATGGTTTACAAGAATGCGTGGTAGAGTAATGGGAATTGGTGCTTCTGGTGCAGTGTTCAGTGGTCCTTTAATAATCATAGTAGTATGGCTTGTTTCAGAATTTGGATGGAGACAATCGTTCTTCATATTAGGGATATGCACATGGATAATAGTAACACCTCTAGCATTTATATACCGGGGAAAGCCTGAAGAATACGGCTTATTACCTGACGGAGACGATCCCAATACCTCTAATGATAAATCAGAAACGAACAAAGAAATTATCCTAAAAGGATTAACCGGAAAAGAAGCATTACATAACACAACCTTTTGGTTGTTAATAGTAATATTTGCAATTCAAACAATACCCGTAAATGGTTTGATCGTTCACTTGATACCATATTTAGAGGGACCAGATGTTCAATTCAGTACAATAGTAGCAGCTTCAGTTTTAGGAAACTTCACCATTTTAAGTGTTATCGGACGGCTAGGTGGTGGATGGCTTACAGATTATGTGGACAAACGTTTTATTCTCGCAGGATTATTAGCAATTCAAGCTGTAGGAATATTAATTCTTGCCAATATTTCAACATATTGGCATACAATACCATTTGCTTTTTTTCATGGAATAGCTTTTGGGGGCATGATACCTATTAGAGCAGTACTTGTAAGCGATTTTTTCGGAAGAAAACAATTTGGATTTATTAATGGCCTAACACAAAGTGGGTCAATGATTGGCGGTTTGATAGCACCAATCATGCTTGGTTATATGTTTGATGAAACTGGATCATATGTTACTGCCTTATATATAATAACTATTGTTATTTGCATTGCAATTCCAATTTCATTGTTGTTGAGAATGCCTCACCAAATGAAAGATTAATTTGGCAAATAATTTTTAATTATTGAATTTTGGCACAACCATAGGAGAAGCGTCATTCGGGTGAGGAACAATAATAATATTTGTGCCATAGATCATAGAAAGAGTTTCTTCATTAAGAACTTTTTCAGGCGTGCCAATATTGATAACTTCCCCACAATTAATGAGTGCAATTCTATCACAATAATGTCCTGCAACAGATAAGTCATGAATAGCTATAAAAACCGTTATTTCTGAATTTTGATTAATTTCTTTTATATATTCCATTATTGAAATTTGATAACCAATGTCGAGATTTGAAGTTGGTTCATCTAATATCAGCACTGAAGATTCCTGTGTTAATGCTCGTGCAAGAAATACTCGCTGTCTTTCACCACCAGAAAGAGTTTCAATAGAACGATCAGACAGATGTAATACATCAACTCGTTCCATGGCATTTTTTGCAACCATGACATCACGAATTGATTCTCTTTGAATCATTCCTAGGTGAGGATTCCTCCCGGATATTACAATATCCCATACTTTAAACCCTGGAGAATATTCAGGGTTTTGAGATACAACAGCTACTAATTTACCTCTTTCCTTGGCTGACAAATTTGATATGCTGGAATCATTCACATTTATTTGACCTGAATTGGGGTTCAATAACCCTGATAACAATCGAACTAACGTAGTTTTTCCCGAACCATTCGGTCCAATAACACCAAAAATTTCTCCTTTTTTAATTTCTAAAGAAATATTATTAACTATATCAGAACCATTTAAAACAACATTTACATCTTGAATTTGAATTTTATTCATATCAAATTACCTGATAACGGTTACGAAATAATATGTATAGAAAAAAAGGTGCACCCAAAAAAGCAGTGACCAAACCTACGGGAATCTCTGCGGGACTAGCAATGGTTCTTGCAAATAAATCTGCAATTAAAAGAAATATTGCTCCCATAATTCCTGCCATAGGTATAAGGAATCTATTATCTGGGCCCCAAAGCAATCGAATAATATGGGGTGCAACTAAACCAATAAATCCTATCAATCCACTTATTGACACTACGAAAGAAGTCAGAATGGTTGCTGATAAAATCAAAATAATTTTAGTTCGTTCGACATCCACCCCCAAACTTGAAGCATCCTGTTCCCCAAATTGAAGAATATTTAATGTTCTTCCATAAAAAAGAACAATTGAAGCAAAAATCAATATATATGGAATAATCATTAAAATATCATCCCATTCTATTCCTGATAATCCTCCCATAAGCCAAGCAAGAAGTGGTTTGACATCAGGATCAGCATTAATCATAAGAAAATATGTCATTGCACCTGAAAAAGAACCAACTGCTACACCCGCAAGAATTAAAGTTCCTAAAGAAACTCTATTTCCTGTACGAGATATCAAATATCCACATAAAACAGCACCAGATCCTCCAATAAATGCTGCAATGGATAAAATAGGAGCACCAAACCATATAACTGGAACATCAGTAACCAATACTATAGTAGCTCCTAAGCCTGCGCCTGAAGCTACTCCAATCAAATAAGGGTCAGCTAAAGGATTTCGGAACAAACCCTGGTACACGGCTCCTGATACTGCTAAAGAATACCCTGCAATTACAGCTGCAATTATCCTTGGAATTCTAATATCCCAAACAATAGTAACCCAAGAATTCGGAATCCCTTGATCTAGTGAAGAAATTTGCAACTTTGAGATAATAATTTGCACAACTGACATGGGAGGAATTTGAACAGATCCAAAACCTACTGCAAGAATTGAAAATAGAAGCAGAATTCCTACAAAAAAAATAATGATAGTTGTATTTCCTAATCGATATGAATTTTGAAATTTAACAACCATCAAAATACGCCTTTTAGTTATTCCCTGTATATATCTGGATAAAGAAATTCAGCTATAGTAGTCATTCCGTTAATCAAACGGGGACCTTCAATAGCAATGAGATCACCTTCAATTGTTAATATTTTTTGATTACGTATAGCATCTACTGATCTAAGTGCTTCAGTAGTAAGTAGCATTTCACGACCTTCAGGGTATACACTTAGTACAAACTGAGGATTCCTATCAACAATTTGTTCAACACTAACCTGAGACCAACCTTCAATATCATCAAAAATATTCCTTGCCTTTAATCTATCAAACATTTCATAAGCTAGTGTACCTGAACCACTTGTCCACCAATCCGGAGAAACATCATGATAAACAGATGGAAATGATTCGACATCTGAAATTTTTGATTCAATTTTGCTCAATGATTGCAGAAAATCGTTAGAGGACTTTTCGCCTGCATTCTTTTTATTAATTATAGTTCCCCATAATTTAATTCGTTCGGCAACACCTTCTAAAGTTGTTGGCGATTCTATATACAAAACAGGGATATCTAAAGCAACCAGATCTTCATAAGGCCCATCAAAAAAAATATAAATCAAATCAGGTTCAAGAGACACAATTTTTTCATAATTTAAAGCGAAAGCATTTCCAATTCTAGGAACTTCTGTAACTAAGGGAGGATAATTTACAAAATCATGTGTAGCCAAGATTCGATCTTCAGCACCAAGATCATACAAAATTTCAACTGCAGCTGAGTCTATAACAATAATTCTTTCTGGCGATTTCTCAAAAGTGAAGGTTTTACCATATCCATCAATTATATCTAAAGGAAATGTAGTAGATACTGAATCCGTTAATTCAGCATCTACTTTACTCTCAGAATCGGAAACATTTGAACATCCAAAAATAACGAGAAATGATACTAAATACAATGTGAGGATAGAAAATTTTTTCATGAGGTATCACCCAAATCTTTCAATAAATATTGTTCCAAAAAAAAACCCCGCATGATAACTGCGAGGTCTTAAAACTTTTTACTTACAAGACTCTCCGTTTCGCGCAGATTAAATCGTCTCGTACAGAATTTAAGATATCCTGGCTTACAGATCATTACTTAACCAACGCCTTCCCGCTTTTTAATATCTCAGCAGTGGCAATTAGTTGGCAGCTACCTGTTTACAGTGGCGCGACCGCGACGGATTCAAACCGTCTTCCCTTAAATACTACACGCTATACATTCTTTGGTTGTTAACTAAGTCCTATTTTCAAGAAATAGATGATTAGTGTCAAGTCTTGTCAGCTTCATATAACAAATCTACTCGTATCTTAAAGCTTCCGCTGGATAGATTTTTGATGCTTGTTTTGATGGAAGAAAACTACTCAATAAAGCAAAAAATGTAGTAATAGCAACAATCACTAAGACATTTAACCATGGAATTTTATAGGTGATTCCATCCACTTCTTTAGCAATTTCATTAAATATATTCCAAGATGTCAGTGCACCCAAAGCTAAACCTACAGCTATGCCTAAGAATGTTATGGTATCTCAGTGACGAAAATCTTGGCCGCCTTGCGGAAATTTTCACCGCAGAATTCACTATTTTTGTCAAGCTGTCCAAATAATGAATTCTGCTCACATTCCAATGCTCAATAAGAAGGATTGGAGCGCACGCCGGTTTATTGGAAGCCTCGGGTTGGCGCCGAAACTTGCGCTTTTATTTAGGGCAGCGCCCGCGAGAGCGGATACGCTTACTGCGACAAGGATGGAGTGTCGAGTTGTAGACCATGTGGAAATCCACTGGTTTTGTTCAGTTTTACCTGTTCTACGAGCCCAATGTTCGAATGACCATGCCGAGAAGAACACTCCAAAAAATATGGTGGTAAGCACAGCTAGTACGTTTGTGTTTGTGGCCGGGTTAGTGATCACCACTAGGTAAGCGAGTAGGCCGACGCAGCTGAGTGCACTGAAGCCACATATTCTTGCTAGCAGTAGGCTGAAATCTATATTTTCTTTAGGGGGCGTAGATGAGGGTCGATACGCTTGAGCTACCGGTTCTTTGAGGTCAAGCGTCAACTGGCTGTTTTCTCGATCAGGAGATGTTTCATTAGCAATATTGGTCATGTACTAGCCTGCTTGCCGCATAGGGAAACTCGAAGGAAGACCACCCGAGTTTGTCCTGGTAGTTGCCTCTGAAACGTATTTGAAGTGTGGTGGCAAGGCCATATCTTCTCTTGCTAGCACAATAAGTTGGGGGTATCTCCGGGCTGCTTCTCCCTGGTAAGCGGCACTTGCCAATGCTGTAAGAAAAGATCCATCGTGATCATCTTCATTTTGCTCAAGCCATAGAAAGGCTGGGAGATCGGTAGCATCCAATGGGGGGGCTGCAGAGGCAAAGGAAAGGGCAAGGGCGCATTCCGCTCGATATTGGGTGTCATCGTCGAGTTCTTCGAGTGTGATCCAGATGGTTCGTGAGCTGTCCCAAAGCTCTACAGTGAAGTTTTTGTTTAGTCGGACATCCCAATAGTGACCGCTGGTTACTAGGGGCAGTGTTGCCCGATACGTGTGCTCAACTGCGGCCGGGATTCCATCAAGTGTTCGTGTTAGGGCCTCTGAGGTCAGGATTCCTGCGATTTCTTTCGCTCGTCTGGCATGCACGATTTCCATGAGACGACGTTTTGCATCCTGACTATTCACGTCGGAGCTGGAGATTCCTGTGCGCAACTCCAAAGTTTGAAGCTGCTTTTCAATTTTCCGTTTGGCTTCTCTGGCTTGTCGAAGCGATGCCCGGATGGTGCGTAAGTCCTCAGGCTTGTGTGTCGGCGCGGGTACTGCTGCACGGGCTTCAGCGCTAGTGGGGTCTATTGGGGTCTCGACGCCAAGTGAACCCAAAGAGGTTGCTAGGTCTGTAGTGTGTCGTTGTAATGCAGAACGCGCGGATCTTTCGCGAATAGAAGCTGCGTGAGACGTTGTGAGAGATTTCTTGTAACCAATCTCCGCAAGGCTTGCGGCAAGCTTGGCCATGATTGTGGCTTGGCCACGCGCGGTACTTTCACCGGCCATGTTGCGTTCGCGTTGCATATGACCGGGGCCAATTATCTTTTCTAGTCGGACGACTTCCGAATTTGCGTGGGCTTGATCTCGAATTGAGACTTGGCGTTCCAACTCAAGCTCTGCTTGTGTGTTTAGGGTTTCGCGGAGCTTGTGGATGTTCTGCTTGGTCTGAGTTTGGGCTGCTTGCGCAGCCTCTCGGGATCTTCTAATGAGCAAGCTGCTTGACAGGTGGTCGATTTCGGAGCCGAAAATGACTACCTGTATAACGTTTTTGAAGGGGTCCGACGTGGAATTTGACAGCGAAATCAATGAATCCAAGGAATCGGAAAGGCTTCCCAAAGACCGGATCATATGTTTATGTGATCCAGTATTTGGGATGCCTTTACGATTTGTAGGATTTATTGATTTCGCTGTCGAATTCCAAGTCGTCGAGTTCAAAAACACATGAAT
>CAJWQJ010000016.1 GCA_913045315.1 uncultured Chloroflexota bacterium
CATTGGAATTATTTTGCCATCTTCTGTTTTTGCACCTTTGCCGACAGCTACAACTATAAAAGGTTCAATTATATTGGAATACATTGAAGCTGATCCTATATTTCAAAAAAATAACATATTGATCACCAGTAAAGAGGATCGGCATAAATGGTATTTTTCAGGAAAGAACGGTCAGAATTTAGAAATTCAAGTGAAACCTAGTAATAATTCAACACTAGAAACATCGGTAAAATTAGATTATATGGAAGGTGATGCAACAAGTTTTATTACAGAAACTGATGAACGTGAAATTATCATCTCAGAATTAGAAGGAGATAAAGATCTCGTTTTAACTGTACAAACAAACCCCAATGCTGACGCATCAAATTCCATTGGATCATATGATATATATATTCAATTAACCAAAGTGGATTCTTTAGGCGGTGGAGCAGCCCCTGCCCCTACATCTACACCTCTGCCAACCGCTTCACCAACTCCTACACCTCTGCCAACCGCTACACCAACTCCTACACCTCTGCCAACTGCCACACCAACTCCTACACCTCTGCCAACCGCTACACCAACTCCTACACCCACTGCTACACCAGTTCCAACTGCTACACCAACACCTGCCCCTACGGCTACTCCTGCGCCTCTACCAACTGCTACACCAACACTACTATCTTCCATATCACCTTGGACAGGTCCTAGCAACTTTGCTACAGGAAGCGATGGTTACGGGTTTTTTAGTTTTATCGATCGAGTAAATCTTGAGGTAGATCATCACCCTTCAATTTTACGTGAATGGGATGGATATTTTGCGTACAACCTTAAATTAGCTCACTGTACGGACCCACAATGTCAAATAGTCAATGTAGCGTTGATTAAACAACTAACGCTAAATTCAAGAATCAATGAAATAAGCTTAGAAAATGTGTCTGTAGGATCGAACGGATTTCCTGTAGTCGCATTCATTACCGAACCCAAACCCCCATCCACATGCAGCATGGGAGTTCATTGGGGGAAATGTTTGCATGTAGCCTATTGCAAGGATAAGGATTGTGCTTCCAGTAGCATTATTGACGTAGGCAAGGTATGGGATCCTGAAGATGTAAAATTGGAAATAACTTCTGAACCACCAGAAGCTTTGGGTGCTGTTGAATCTCCAATAATATGGTCAGAAGCTTCAAGTTACTGTTCCAATGTTTGGTGTGGCACTCTCTTCTTAGCGGCTCTTTTTGCTGAAGGAGGAATAGATAATCCACCCGAATCTTCATCACAGGATGGATGGAATCATGCCAGTAACTTTACTATAGGCACCGATGGACTCCCTATTTTAAGTTATTACTCATTCCAAAAAAAGAGCCTTCAAGTACTTCATTGTAATGATTTGGAATGTCTCTCATTTACCACCACAACCGTAGATACAAACTTCCCAAATGGTCATAATGATAACCATGCGCGTAGTTCAGTAGGAACAGTTTCGGCTATAACGATAGGATCAGATGGAATGCCTTTAATCGCATACCAAGCTTTACCTTATAATTCGGTTTATGTTCCAAGTTCCTCTACGTTCCGCACTACTGAATTTTCCATGTTGAAAGTAGCTCATTGCGAGAATATCGCATGCACATCTTCCAATACATACATTTTAGATGATTCCAGTTGGACTGGAAAAAATCCCGAAATAATAATTGGAACAGATGGCTTAGGAACTATTGTGTATGGTGGAAAAAACGATGTTGTTAAAGTAGCTCATTGCAAGAATCTACAGTGCTCAAATGCTGAAGTCAGTGATGTAGCATTTAGGGTAGTAACTGCAGAAACATTAGCTAATCCCCATAGTTGGTCAATAAGCAACGGATCAAACGGATTTCCTGTCATTAAATACAAACAGTGGGATTACCAGAGTGGCCTCGAGGTCACCAAGCTGATTTTTTGTGAAAATAACATGTGTAATTAAGAATAACCCTTAGCCAAGCGAGAACAGGCACCCCTCATTAAATATATATGGTTGCACAAGCGATAAAATTAATTATGATGGGTTCATCATGAAGACTGCAAAACAAATACTTGGAAACAGGGGCGAAGAACTTATTTGCAAATATTTTGCATGTTTTAAGTGTAAAAAAAGAAATACTTTTAAAAGGTTAATTAATAATTTCAAATGTGCCGATCTAATCTGTGACTTTTGTGGATACCTTGCACAAGTAAAAACAAAGACGGTTAAAGATATAAACTCTTTTCCCAAAACTATTCTTGGTGCTGCTTGGCAGCCTCAGAAAGAAAGAATGGATGCTGGAATATATTTCTCTCTTATTTTGGTATTAATAAGTGAATCCAATCCTAAAAACTACTCTGTGTACTATCTTCCAGCTGAATTGCAAACCAAGGAAATGTTTAAGGAGAGAAAAAAACTAAGTACAAATGCAAAGAGAGCTGGCTGGCAAGGTTTCAATTACGATGGATCAATAATAAAGGATTTTGCCACAAGGATCGTTTAGTTATTTATTTGAAATACACTCCGAGGAGTAAATTAGGGGACTAGAGAGCATCATGAAAAAACTATTACTGCTCATTGGAATATTGGTTCTTACTCTTGGGTGTTCGTCTGAGCCTGAGATTGTGTATAAGGAAATCATTGTTACTGCCACTCCTTTACCTGAAGCAACAGCAATACCAATACCAACCCCAATTCCTACTGCTACTACAGTACCAATACCAACCCCGTTACCTACTGCTACTTCAATACCATCAACACCAACTCCTATGAATACTCCAACACCTACTCCGTTGCCGACTGCTACTACAGTACCTACACCAATACCTATGCCGACAACGGATGCTACCATTAAACTTGATAAACTCGACGGTCACTACCAGTGTAACGAATACGGCACCAGAAGATTCACTTCAACATTATTTCCAACTCATCTTATTACTTATATAGAACCGATGGGCAAGATGAGTGCTTCTCATGTTACACCAACAGACCACCTCTATGTATATCGCAACGTGTGGGAAGGTGAAGATACCGAATACGTTTTGGCTCCGGCAGATGGATGGATAGTGTCAATTTCAAGTAATGAAGAACGGATTGCCCGTTGGGATTCATCTATAACGGTGCCTGATCACCGAATCGTAATTATGCATACATGCTCTTTCTTTACCATATTTATACACTTAGGAGAGTTGGCTCCAGATGTAATGGCTCATACTGGAGAGATATCCCCTGATAGCAAGTGGTACTCTATACGAAGCACGCCTGTTCCAGTTAAGGCTGGTGAACCAATTGCGAAAATGGGACTTACTGGGTTTGACTGGAGCGTTCATGATACCGATACCATATTAGACTTCGTGATTCCCGATCACTATGAAGGCGAAAATTGGAAAATTCATACAGTCGATCCATTCCAGTTCTTCGAGGAGCCTCTTAAATCCGATTTGCTATCAAAGGTTGTACGTGAGATAGAACCGCGAGCTGGGAAGATAGACTACGACATCGAAGGCACAATTGCGGGCAATTGGTTTCAGGATGGCACTGTCGGATATCGAGTCCTTGAGGGAGGGGGCGGAAAATATTGGGAAAAACATCTCACCATAGCCTACGACTGGATTGATCCAACAAAAGTGCGAATCTCCATCGGTTTAGACACAGGAATCAATGACGAGCAAGATTGTAACGTATGTTTTGGAAACTACGCCGTTCGTGGTAATGGACCTGATCCAGCTACAATTGGCACTGAGAGTGGACTAATAAAATACGAGCTGATGTCCAGAACAGGATTAAATAATGTGGAGATTGGAAATACATCTCTTGGAACGTTTCTGGTCCAACACTTAGGAAATCGAACTATTCGTATAGAGGTTATCGCTGGCAAATTGCCCGATGAAGTGATCGGATTTTCTGATGCCTCTCTTATTTATCGGAGATAGTAAACGCTTAAAAATATGATGGTTTTTAGTTATCACTTAGATAGTTCAAATCACCCCGATTGTTCATTCTGAAAGAATCCCCAGAAGAAATAGTACCCTCTCAATAGTACTAAATCTAAATGTCACAAATCGTCTAGGCATTTTATGACATCTTACTTGGGTGACCGACTGGGTGACTCCCCCTAGTGATGTAAGCCTGATCATGTCTGCTGATTTCCTACCCTGTTTTGTATCTGTTATGCTATTACAGAAAGGTATGGGAGGTTACATTGTTTACACGTGAAGGAGAACTTGAAAACCAATGTACGTGCAAGCGTACCGTGGGTTCGAATCCCACTCTCTCCGCCGCATTATGACGGATATTGTTAATTGGCTTTGGTTTTGTGCATTGCTTATAGGATGCATACTGATAGTGATCCGAAACCCAGTAAAGAGCCTATTGTATCACTTGCAAACTTTAGCATTTACAATTCTTGTGATTGGATTTGTCATCAAAATAATCATGGAATTTACATAAAAGGTATTTGCGTATCTATAACGCACGGAACAACAGCAACCTCTTTGATATTCAAATTTCAGGTGGTCAATCGTATTCATGTAAGCACATAATTTCCTAGAGTGTTTTGTATCTGTTAAACTATTACTGAAAACATCAAAGCATATGGTGGATTACAGTTGGGGCAGAACTTGAAAACCAATGTACATACAAACGTACATTGCATAGAATCCCACTCCATTCACCATAAATTTGATTCAAATTTGGAGGAGGTAGATATGGGATCAAAAATGCAGACTGGTTTGTTTCTTATTATTGGGACAGTTGTATCACTTATCGGATGGATGTTTATTTACCCTGGTGGCGGAGGTCCAGATTCAACGGCGGCCGAAAATGCAGCAAGCCTCATGGCCGACCCTGGCTTGGCTAAATTGGGTATGATGATGGGATTCGGTGGAATGGGATGCGTGTTCATTGGACTGATAAATATATCCCGAAGGATGGCAGCTGGAGACGGTGCAGGAGCATCCTACGCTAACATTTGTGCAATTCTTGCATTAGCACTCGTTATAATGGGAATATTCACAATCGGAATTGAGTGGGCTGTAACAGAAACTAGCTCAGCCGTTACAGGTACTGCCCTGATGGAAATCAGCATGTCAGGTAACACTTCATTCGCCTTAACGATGGGGTTACTGTTACTTTTACTTGGCGTAGGTATTATTCTCGAGAAAAATTTCCACATAATCATTGGCGGACTTGCAGTCCTCGCTGGGGCAATATCTATAAGTTCAATTGCAGATTTTCCCCTGGGTGGGTTTCTCGGATGGATAGGCATGATGCTAGTAGCCCTTGGGTTGGGCGTCCAAACTCTTAGGTCTAAGAACTAAGAAACAACACATTATCTTTAAAAACGCAATTAAGGGAGTCACTTGATTTGACTCCCTTAATTATTTTCAAGGATTTTAAGAAAAACTTAATCTAGTAATAGACATATCTTATCTACAGACCAAAGTGTTAACATAACCTGAAAATGTAAAGTTGATAGTAGATATCAATTGTTTTTCGCATTTGTTAGAATAATAATCATATTACGAGATTGAGAAAGAAAAAATGGATGCATATTACTGGAATAAACGCCTTAATCCCTTTTGGTTAAACTCTATACGACAATTATACAACAGTGGAGGAAACATAACAGAGTTTCTCCGCGAAGAATTTGATGAAAGTTCTAATTCGTCCGAAATTATAGAAATTGCTTATGATGCTCAGGCTGGAAACGTTTTCAGCGAATATACAACGATACCAAAAGAAACAGAACTCATAAATTCAAACGCTGAAGAGTTGTATTCTCATTTAATTCCTCATCTATTCCAAGGATGTTCTCTAATGGATGTGGGAACAGGAGAATTATTAACATTAAGCCTTATTTGTAAAAATATTGATATTCCGATTGATGTACTTGCTTTTGATATAAGTTGGTCTCGACTATACAAAGGTAGAAAAATATGGGATCAAAATATCCCAAACCAAAATTTAACGCTTAGTTCATTTGTTGCAGATATGAAAAAGATCCCCTTGCTTTCTAAAAGCATTGATATCACAACATCTATGCTCGCCTTAGAGCCAAATGGCAGGAACCTTGAAATCTTGTTGAAAGAATTATTTCGTGTAACCAAGGGTAAATGTGTACTTTTCGAGCCTTCTTATAAACACAATTCTGACGAAGGCAAAAAAAGAATGGATAGACTTGGCTATATAAAAGATATCGAAGAAACAGCGGAAAATTTGGGTGGCAGAATTATCGACGTTATACCGTTAAAAAAAGTTCTGAATCCTCTTAATCTCCCAGCATGTTTCGTGATAGAACCCTCTCGCAATGACATTACCAATGAACACAATGCTGACAGATTTACTGTTCCAGGAACAGACTTCCCACTTACTTTGGATGAAGAGTTTTTGACCTCAACAGACACTGGTTTGGTATTTCCTATTCTTAAAGAAATTCCTATATTGAAAGAGGATGCTGCGATACTAGCAACAAGTCTTTTTGAATAAATCTGCAGAGCATTATATGGAGATGATATAGTGAAAAATTCAAAAACAGTTCTAATTGATAACAATCCTGGAAGAAATGCACAAACTTATGGTATTGCGAGAGAACTTGGAACAGATATAGAACTTATACATGAGCCATCTGTGGGAGTTATAGGAACAAAAGGGGATTCCCAGTGCTATTTAGGAGTACAAACAAAGGTTGAAATCATACAAGAGACCCTAAGAAACAAAATAGGTTCTGATGATCATCAATTAAGGATGAGGTTGATTCAACCTGAATACACAATTGCTACCTCAGATGGCATGCGTAATGGAACTAGGGAAATGCGGTATTCATTAATCGGAAGAGAAGTTACCCACGACTCTCTATGTGAACACTTGAGTGCCAGTGGACTTGAAGGAACAATAGCTGTAGTTGCATGCGACAAACCACCAGTAGGCACACTAGCTGCATTACTTGAACACAACAGACCAGCAATTATCATGTCTGATGGAACAATTCACCCTGGAGTAGATTCAGTAACTAAAGAAAAAATAGATATCATTTCTGGTTTTCAAGTCGCTGGAGATGATGATGAAGAAATGAAAAAAAGAATAGCATGTGAAGCTTGTCCTGGATTTGGAAGCTGTGGTGGAATGTTCACTTATAACACTATGCAAACATTTATTGGCGTTCTTGGAATGGAACCCTTGGAAATGGTAGCTCCTCCTTCAGATGATATAAGGAGAGTACAGGAATTCCCCTTGAAACTCGTTGAATATTTATCCAATTTAATCGATGCTCAAATTACACCACGAGATATCGTTAGTAGAGATTCAATAAGAAACGCTATGATTGTTTCGATGGCAATTGGTGGTTCAACAAACGTTTTGCTCCATGCTCCTGAAATAGCCAGAGCTGCTGGGTATGCCAATTTTTTTGAAGATATTATGACTCCTGAAGAATTTAATTATCTTTCTCAAGAAGTTGTTCCCGTACTTATTGATGCCAGGCCTTTTGGAAAATACTCAATGGTAGATATTGATGAAAAGGGAGGCGTACAAGTTATAATTAGGGATCTCCTTGATGCTGGTTTATTAAACGGAGAAACTTTGACTTGCACTGGTGAAACACTTGTCCAGCAAGTTGCTCGTTTAACACCTCCCGATCCTGATGGAACAGTCATTTATAATGTAAAAAATCCTTTTAAGGATACAGGTGGCTTAAGAATGCTTGGAGGCAACCTTTCGCCTGAATACACCGCTGTATTGAAACTTGCTGGTGTAGAAGGGGGACTTGAAAACAATATCTTTAGTGGCAATGCAAGAGTATTTGATGGTGAGAATAATTTGTTAACAGCGCTTGTGAATACTCCAGAAATATTTGAAGATCACGATATGGTAATTGTTCGTTATGAAGGACCTAGTGGTGCTCCCGGTATGCCTGAAATGCTTGACTCCACTTCTAGAATCACAACATTATGCAGACAAAAGGGAATTGTTGTTGGTCTTATGACCGATGGAAGATTTTCTGGTGGTTCTGTTGGTTTAGTAATTGGACATGTAGGCCCAGAAGCGGCAATTGGTGGAGAAATTGGACTAATCGAAGATGGCGATAAAATCATTGTTGACCTTAATACTAATGAAATCAACTGTGTTGAACTCAATAATTTATCTATACTAAAGAGCAGGAAACAAGAATGGAACAACATTGTCGAATCTAATGGTGGATATCATCCGTCGGCTGGAATAGCAGATACCAGATTATTAAATAGGATGAGGTTTTCTTCCGTTTCAGCAAAATTCGGTGCTGGTATGCATCCTGATAAGAAATTATGGGTTAGTGAGCCACGAGTGCCTGAGAAGACTTCTTTCATTCCAAAAAATAAGTTTCGGTAATATTCATATTTTATGTTTAAATTACGAATTCCGTAACATCAAAAATTATTCTAGCTAAGTTCTTCCCAAAATTCTTTCGGAAGATTCATGTGCCATTTCACCGCTTGCTTAGGAGTTTTTGAATTTGTAGATGATTTTTTCAATACTACTGAAATAACAGCAGGTTCTGGAATATTTTTATCAATCACAACATGGGGTCCAAACGGAAAGTAATAACTAGCCATTTCAACCTCTTCAAGTTGTTCCTCATATCCTCTAATAGCATCAATAAAGTTTCTAAATGAAACAATAGGCAATGGACCTTTGTTTTCGCCATAAACTACGTGAGAACGAGACATGTCCAATACATCTTCATTCATTGCAGCAGATCTAATATCAAAAAGTACATATTTCGATGCTTTTTTTACCATCAGTTCTAAAAGTTTATACGGATCCAAAACTGCATATAAGAACGCCCAACCCATGACACATTCAAACAATTCTTTTTTCTCAAGATACTTGAAAACATCTTCTGCTATAAATCGAGGGTTTCCTCTAAAACTACTTTTTTTTGCAATATCGATTAGGTTTTGATTGCTGTCTAGTCCAATATATTGTGTTGATTTGGATATTACATTTACGATCTCAGCCATGTCTCCGCCACCACATCCTAAATCAAGAACATTTTTGCATTCTGGTAGTATTCGATATAGGCTCCAAGCTTCACTTGGATACAAACTCCTTGGATGTGTTCGCTTAAGTTCATCAACACGATTTATAAATTCTTTAGAGTTGTAAGCAGTCGATGATTTGTCACTTTGAGGTTTTAAATCCATTTAGGATTCTCCAATCAAATAAATATTAATGACTCGCATTATAAATACTAATCAAGTGAGATTTGAATGTATAGGTCTACTGAATACAAAAGCTTATCGTTAAGGATTTTTAGGCAGTTGCTTAATGAATCCTGAGGGTTGACCGTAAATTATAGCTCAGTTACCTTTCTGATGGTATCAACTATAGGGGACTGATATTGGAGGTGGAATGTGATCAAGACACGTGTATCGGAAATGTTAGGAATAGAACATCCAATCATTGAAGCTGGAATGACTGGTGTCTCTTTTGGTAAACTAGCAGCTGCAATCTCAAATGCAGGAGCCCTTGGTACTGTTGTGAGCACCATGGGAGCTCACAATTTTCAGAAGGAAATTCGCATTGCCAAGTCCCTTACTAAGAAACCTTTAGCAGTAAATTTTCCACACTTGGTTATGAGAACATGGGAAAAACAGGAAATGTGGGACACAGTTGAAATTGCTATAGATGAAGGAATCAAAATCGCAGTTATGGCAGCAGGCGACCCATATATTCTTATTAACCGACTTAAAGAAGCCGGAATGATTGTTCTGCACGTAGGTGCTACCGTACAACATGCAATTAAAGCCCAAGAAGCTGGGGTAGATATATTCATAGCAAATGGAGCCGAAGCTGGTGGAGGAGCAAGTAAAGAGCAAGTAGGAAATCTTGCCTTAGCTCCTCAGGTAGTAGATGCAATCGATATTCCTGTAATCCTTGGAGGGTCAGTTATAGATGCACGAGGGCTTGTTGCTGCACTTGCTCTTGGTGCTGAAGGTATTTATGTTGGAACAAGATTCATAGCAACACATGAAAGTCCTGCATCGGAAGAACACAAACAAGCAATACTTCTGGCAAAGGATGATAGCACTTCTGTTCAACCAGGAATCGGGGGCCGAAGTCTTTCAAAAAGTTTCATTCAGGAAATTTATCCCCAATTAAACCGATCATTTGGTGCGGGTCAAGGAGCAGGACTCGTAAGAGAAATTTTCTCAGTGAAAGAGGTTATCGACCACTTTGTACAAGATTTTGAAGATGTTATGGAAAATATTTATAGTCTCAAAATATAAAAATTTCCATATACCATAATAACGATTTATTCTCGAATTCATAATTCGTAAAATATATTGTTCATGAAACACAACTACCTTAAATTTACCAATAGTATTTATATAATTGATGGACACACTGTAAATCTAGAGTTAGTATCACGACAAAAAGGAGAGTGTTCAAATGGGTAATTGGGATACGCTGGAAGTAGAACGACATGGTAGGGTAATGCTTGTTCGATTCAATAGACCAGAAAAATTAAATGCAATGAGTGCTGATATGTCTGCTGATTTCAGAGAAGCTATTGAAGAAGCAAATAATGACCCTTCTATAGGAGCAATTGTAAGTACGGGTAATGGTAGAGCATATAGTGCAGGCGCAGATATCAGTGGGTTCAATGCATCTTTTGAATCAAATGGCAATCAACCAGTGAGGGAACGGCAAGGTTGGTCAGACCCTGTATTTTTAATGCAATCCAAACCTATCATAGGAGCTATCAATGGTCTTGCAATCGGAGTGGGAATGACTGGAGCATTATTGTTTGACACCTTGCTCGCCTCTACTGAAGCACGTTTTTCTATGCGTTTCGCCGCAATCGGTCTTACTCCTGAGGTTGGAAGTAGTTGGTTGCTACCAAAAATCATCGGATTACATAATGCAAGAGAAATGATGCTTACTGGACGCATATATGGGGCACAGCAATGCTTGGAACTTGGTTTGGTACATAAATTGTATGAACCAGATGAGCTAGTTCCTGCTGCAATTGAACTCGCGACAGAAATTTCAGCAAATCCTATTTCTACACTTGCTAATATTAAAAGGATGATTTGGGATGACTTGGGTGCAGTTGATGTAGCATCTGTATGGCGTAAATCAGGAGATAATTTTTCAAAAGCAAGGCAAACACCTGAACATCGTGAAGCACTACTTGCATTAAAAGATAAAAGAAAAAGTAAATTTCATGATGTAGAGTATATGCAAGAATTGGCCGAAAAAGTCGCTAAAGGCATTTCCTAGAATTTTTCTAATCATTTACAAAACTTAATATGTGAACCCTTAACAAAGTATATACTCTATTTATATGTCTATGTAATAATCTTAGTAATAAAGAAAGGAAAGTTTTGGAACCTGAATTAGAAGAATACGTTAAGGGGTTTGATAATCTTCACAAACAAATTGATTCAATCATGTCCTTCATGTCTGATGAAGAACTAAACTGGTCACCCATACCAAATGAATCTAACTCTCCTGGAATAATTATCACTCATCTACTTGGAGCTGAAAGCTTTCGCATTCATCAATTAGCTGGGGGTATTGATGTCAAAAGAGACCGGGATTCAGAATTCACAGTTCAGAATTACAAGATAGAAGAACTAAATAAAAAATTAAACACAGTTTCCACTCTTACAAATAAAATACTTCAAAGTTTGAAACTAAACGACTTGAACAGAATACATCCATCAGTACGTGAATATGAAAAAGATGAATCTATACGGTGGCATATAATACATACTATTGAACACTTTGGACTACATCTTGGTCATCTTACATTAACAAAACAAATGTACGATAATCGACATATATTCAGGAAACAAAATAGGAAAAAATAATATGACAACTAGAAGCTACAAGTGTAATAAGTGCAATGGCGTGAAGTACAAAACTGGAGCGTTAAGAACAACAGGTTCTGGCATTACAAGATTTTTAAATATACAAAATCAAAAATATACAACTATTTCCTGCGAGGATTGTGGTTATACTGAGATATACCGAACAGATAGTGGTGGCAAATTAGGGAACGTTTTCGATT
Organism: uncultured Chloroflexota bacterium; assembly: GCA_913045315.1. Lineage (GTDB taxonomy): Bacteria > Chloroflexota > Dehalococcoidia > Lucifugimonadales > UBA1127. The sequence continues at coordinate 12,039 of CAJWQJ010000016.1, forward strand.
TTCTAACTAATTAGTATCTTAGTGCAAAAAGAAAAATTCTTACTGTTATATAACTTTTTTTGTAGGTAGATGAATTTTCATAGGCTCAAAATATACCGGGGCCAAAGTTTGGGCATTGGGGAGTACATGAGAAACAGCCATTTTTAAAGGCTCTGTTGCCATGTCCATAAACACAGGATACAAGTCATCATGATGTGCTGGAACAAGGATGTTAGGCCGATAAAGTTCTACCATGGGAATAGTTCGCTCATCAAGCTGACGACGCATAAGTGGTCGACCTGTAAACCCAACTATGGCTGCATCTACACCGTTTACTGTACTAAAGTATGCATGTTCTTCCTTACTTATAGGTCCTGCACTATCCCGGTATACAATTCGAAAATCACCAATCTCAAATATGATACACATAGTTGCTTCTTCTAGAACTTCTGGTCCAGACACTCCTTTCGAATGAACCTTGTCAGACCATTCTTGTTCTTCCGAAGATAAAGGACCTTGATCGGATTCCCATACATTACGAGCTACTCGTAAAGCATCTACTCCAGGTCTAGGATCTGGTGCAGGTTCTTCTTCAGAAAAAAGGTGATATCCGTGCAAAATTCTAACTTTGAAATCATCATAATCAAGGTAATCGCCATCTCCTAATCCAGTAACTCCAAGAGTTTGCTGAGGGGAAAGACCCTGAGAAACTACAAAATCTGCTGCTATTTGATGTCCAACAACAACAGCACCAGTTTGACTAGCCACTTGTGCTGCATCTGATATATGATCGTAATGTGGATGACCAATAAAAATCTGATCGGCACGAACTACATCTTTAGGTTCTAAACCTAAGGGTCGCATTCTGGGACCTCTATCATAAAAACAATCAAGTAAAATTACTCGGTCGTTGAAAGAAAGTTCAAAATTAGCTGTGCCAAGCCAGCGAATTTCCAAAACATCATTCTCAGGTTTTGTCTTGCCACCAAGAAATAAAGGCAAATCAAAAGCTCCTAAATTACCACCTCTAAGACTGTTATATGTGCCCATTCCATTACCTCTTATCAGTTTCAACGAATACTAATATTTATTACTTAGCTAAGCAATATTATTACTAGCAGGGAAAATTTGTTCTAGAAAAAATTTAAGTTAAAAATTAAAACATAGAATTTCAACAATCCTTTGTATAAACTACAATTCATTATGCTCAACTTTATATAATTCATTCAAATAAAATATGGAATTACGTTTGTCATTAAAAAGTATATATTACGGATGGTGGATACTCATTGGAGCCATAATAGTTCAATTTCTGGCTATTAGTGTCGGACAAATGGTTTCCGGCGTATTTCTTGATCCGATTGTTGCTGATTTAGGAATCAAGGTTTGGAAATTTTCTGCTGCAATTTCTGTTTCTACTGCTATGGGAGGAATAACATTAATTTTTCTAGGACCTATGATTGATAGGGTTGGACCCAGAAGGATTATGCTTACAGGAGCCTTGATCTGCAGTATAGGTCTAATAGGAATATCCTTTCAATCAAAATTCTGGCAGTTCTTTTTGTTACAAATATTAAGCAGTGCTTTTGGGTGGACGCTCTTCGGCCCACTCATTATAAGTCCAATAATAACCAAATGGTTTGTTGTTAAACGAGGTTGGGCCTTAGCAATAGGTTCAATAGGAGTGTCATTGGGAGGTATTATCACCCCTATTACAATGACTACTATCGTAGATATGTTTAACTGGAGAATTGGATACTTAGTCTTGTCAGTTGTAGTATTTGTAGTCATCCCACCAATCGCATTAATGATGCGCCGACAACCAGAGGATTTAGGATTGCTCCCTGATGGAATCAAAACAAATAAAGCTACTTCTCAAAAAGAAAACAAGGCTAATGAAGCTATATTAAAGGATACCATCCAAACGTATACCCGCTCTGAAGCAATTAAAACTTCTGGATTTTGGCTCTTATCTATTGGCTATGGACTAAATGCAGCAGCACTAAGTTCTATTGCTTTACATGCAATACCATTTTCAACCACCATCGGCTTCACAAGATCATTAGGAGCTAGTGGTCTGGGAATAAATGGACTGGGCAATCTGATTTCTAAGATATTCTGGGGGTGGGGGCTTCAAAATTTCGATAGCAGACGACTTGCTGGAACTGCGTTCTCTATATCATCATTGGGAGTACTTATCATGATTGCAGCAGGAGTAACACAAAACTCTGCCTTTTTACTCTGTGGATTTTTCCTTTATGGTTTTGGATTTGGAGGAACAATTCCAATAAGTGAATTCTTATGGGCTCGATATTTCGGACGTCAAAATATTGCATCAATTCGTAGTCTAGGTAGACCTGTTACTATAATTTTTGGTACATGTGGACCCATTGCTACTGGTTTATGGTTTGATATGGCAGGCTCATATACAATTGCCTTTATTGCTCTTGCAACGGCTTATATTCTAGGAGCTATTACAATAAACATTTCAAAACCTCCTATTGTTTTGAAATAACAATATCTCATTCGAATTAAATGTTTAAATATTTCACGCCAATTAAGCTTGCTGAAACCATAAAAGCTAAAACTGCTAAAATTGTAAGAGCAATTCTAGGTCCGACTTTTAGAACATCACGAATATTTACATCAAGACCTATTCCTACCATCGAAACAACAAAAAAATATTCGGCAACTTGGCGGATATGATTACCAAATTCTTCAGAAAGAATACTCAAAGAACGCAACATGGATAGCACTATGAAACCAAGAACAAACCATGGTAAATATGATAGAATCCTGATGCTAAACTTCTTATCTCTTAACGTCTTAGAAAATGAAGTTGTCCTTGAAACAGTTTGTATTACAGCTATTGCCACTACCAATGGACCAAGAAGAACTACGCGGATTAACTTTACCAGAGTTGCCATCGAAGCTGACGTTTCGCTAATTATAGCTGATGCAGCGTAAACTTGAGCAACTGCATAAACAGACAATCCTGCGACAATTCCATATTGATAATTATTCAGATCAAAAATCACAAAAATAAATGGTAGGAGCAAAATCTGAGCTGCCCCTAAGATAGCGCTGATTCCTATTACTGAACTAATGTCTATACTCGTTGCCCCAATCACTGGAGCCACTGCTGCAATTGCAGAATTACCACAAATTGAATTTCCAACCCCTACTAATGTAGCAATTCTTTTGTTTAATCCAAGCATTACATGTCCGACTAGATATGCAATCCCAATACTGCCAATAATGCAAAAAATAATTAAGAGAAAAAGAATGCCACCATTACTCAGAATTGATGGGAGATAAATGCTAGCCCCCAATAGAAAAACCGAAAATTCTAGTACGTATTTCCCAGCAAACTTAGCCCCAGTGATATGCCATTGCAATTGAGAAAAAATATTTCGATACAATATACCGAATACAAGTGCAAGAATTAAAGGATCAAGAGCTGAAAGATCAATTAAAATAGTCAAGAATAAAATGAAAATTGAACTTATTAAACAAAAAACCAGACCTGGAAAAACTGATACGAAATTAGGTAAATATTTCAAATTACGTTCCTACCTATAAGCAGAAACTATTAATAAAATCCCAACTGAAAACAAAACAAGGCCCATTGTTGCTATCAATACATTGAGACTTGCCTTTCCTGTAAGGTATGCCCCTATATAACTGCCAAGTACAGCTGTGCTTCCCATACATAGAAGAAGTTTATAATCGACATGACCCATAATTGCATGGCCAAACCATCCAGAAACTCCCATGAAAAACCCGATAAATAAGTTTGAGCCAGCAGCAATCTTTGGATCTACTCGAAGAATTCTGATAAGTGCTGGTAGCCTGATGCTCCCCAAAATCAAACCGACGGCTCCTCCTATAAAACCAACTGATAATCCAATACCACCCTCTAATGCAAGTTGTAGACGAGAAAACTTTTCATTAAACGCGGAAATACCTGGTGAAACAATGCTCTTTAACCATCCACGTGACATTGCCACGAATTCTATACCCTGCCAAGCAACAAGCATGCCTGCAGCCGTTAAAAGAAACGTTTCAGGTAAGGAATCACTAGAAAATCCACCTATCATGGATCCCACAACAGCAGGAACTCCCATAGCTAAAACAATATCTTTTCTGACCCGACCTGCTTGAACATGCCTTATCGTTCCAGAAAGAGATGCCAAACTAGAAACAAGTATATTTGTACCACCAGCAATTTCAGGTGGGATGCCAAGCAAGAGCATTATAGGTAGTCGAATCGTGCCTAGTGCCAATCCAACAAATCCTCCAAAAATTCCTACGAAAAATGAAGCAATTGTTAAAATTACTACGTAGAACAATGAAACTGAATGAATCTCATTAACTAATTCCATTACTTAACCCTTTTAAGCACATAATTCTCTTGGTATTAGAAACAATTATCATATGAATTATTTGTAAACTACAAAAGTAATTTTTTCAAAATTTTTCAGCTTTGCGATATCTTCACAAATTTCTAATTTAAATTCAGGGGTCATAACAATAGGATGAATTTTTTGCACGCCATATTTGAAATATGTAATGATATCCTCAGGGTGCACGGGTACCTCATGAACAATTCCTCGCCAATTTAAAGCACCTCGTTGAAGGAAAAATTTAGCAACATTGACTCCAAACTGAATAACTAACCCAAACCCTTTGCTTCGAAATACTCTTCGGCTATATGCCTTGTTCACATAACAATTATCGGCATTTTGTATGTCAAAAATGATTAGACCAGAAGCTTTCGTCACGCGAATCATTTCTTCAATTGCCTTATAAATATTTGGGAAATACCAAGTGGAATGAAAACAAATTGTGCAATCAAAAAAATTGTTTTCAAATTCAATAGATTCTACATCGCCAACAGAGCATTTAATAAATTCATTTAATTCACTACATCTTTCGATTAGTGCAGGAGAAATATCTATCCCATACAACTCATGCCCTTTCTTCTGGAGATAATCTGAAAATGGAATTCCAGTGCCGATAGCTGCTTCCAATATTCGTTGGTTTTTTGGGAGGTTTTCGTGTATATAATTGCATACCAATTCATCATAACGTGAAACACCATATCGTTTCTCTCGAGCTGTAATCCAATACTTTGAATAAACATCCCTCATATAAGCTTTTCTGTCCATTATGAGCCTTTTTCCTTTTTGTTTGCCTGAAGGTTACCAGCATACTCGGCGAGAATCGGATGAATAGAAGAAAAATATGTTCCCATTTCTTGAGGGTGAAATTTTGTATTACCAGCAAATATTGATTCCAATGCTTTTTGAATAGTAGTTTTTTGCATTTGCCATTCTGGATTTAATTGATCATCAGTCACATTGGTATTGGTGATAGGAAATTCTTCACGGTAAACAATAGGACCTGTATCTATTCCGGAATCCATGAGGTGTACTGATGCTCCAAATGGTTTATTTGTTAAAACAGACCATTTGGTTGAACTAAGACCTCTTACGTTCGGAAGATATCCTTTGTGAGAATTTAAAAATTGTTTTCCGGTTTCTAAAAGAGGTTTTCTCACAATGTCTGAATCTAATACTAGCCAATAATCTACATTTGAAGTGCGAACATAATCTACAACCTTTTGGTCATTGATATTTTTACACGATATACAAGTATATTTATTAAAGGAACTTTTTATAGTAGAAACAAGTTGAATGGATTTTGGAAAAAAAATTCGGTCGATAATCCTGCGAATTCGATCATACCATCCTAGTCTGTTAATAAATGACCATGCTATTGCAATAAGATATGGATTTTGTCCCCGTTCTGGCTTGTAACGCTTATTTGTTGGAAGTAAGTGAACAATATCAATGGGAATCATTGAATTTTCAACCAATGAGTGTATAAAAAAACGATTTCTTTTATTATCTTCATAAATTATTCCATAGGTTGCATGGGTTGATTTAGTCTTGTTCATACAAGCTCCGAATTTCATCAATTGTGCTTTTTAGAACTGCTTTATAGTAAGGAAGTAAAACATTAGCATGATTATTGATATCGATTTCATTAAAGATGTCATCGATCAATTTAAGGGAAAAGTTTAACCAGCGAAAATCATGGTTGTTTGCGTATTCAAAACTGTAAACCGCCAGAACATATAATTTCCAAGAAAACGTTATCTTCTTGATTTTCTTTTGATATCCACCAGCCAGATAACGTTGAGCTTCATACCATCTTCTAAACTCTTCAAATTGTTCAACATAGTCATTAAAACTAAATGTATTCAAAAATAAATGATCTTCAGGAATTTTCAGTTTTTCAGGTTTTTGATCATATTCAAGAGCTTGCTGAAGTTTATTCATGAATTCTGATGCATCATTTCTTTGGTCACCAATAATCGAATATCCCAATTCAATTAAGCTATCTAAACTTTCGAGTTCTTTTAAAGCCATTAATCACCTTGTTGTGAAAGAAAAACAATACTGATTGCAAATCTTTTAATACAATACATCATTGGGCATCTCTCCTATAATACCTGAATTCATGAATGCCGAAATTGTCTCATCATCAAACCCAACAACATCTCGCAGTATTTGATTATTATGTTCCCCTAAGCTCGGTGCTGGCAATATCCGAGATGGTTTTAAATTATTAAAAGATATTGGAAGACTTGCATGATTACGTATTCCAACGTGAGGTTGGTTTAACGATTCCCAATAATTAATCGATGCAAGATGATCATTAGTATAAACATCACTGGCATTACTTACCTTCGCACATATGATGCCTATTTTCTGAAGCTCATCAACTAATTGTTCAACTTCATATCGCATAGTCCACTGACCAATCATTAAATCAATACTATAAGTCATGGTTGTCCGTTGCTCAAAAGAAAGATTGCGAATTCTCGACTCAAATGCAGCATATTGACATAACTTCTCCCATGATGCCTGGGAATCAATACTTAAAGCTATCCAACTATCAGAACCTTTACATCTGTAAGAGTTTTCAGGAACATTTTCAGAATTACCAATAAGAACTTCTTCTGGCAACTCTTGAAATTTTAAATACAATTCTGCTATGGAAGAAATCATAGCTTCTAACATTGAAACTTCAACACGAATCGCTTTGTTTTCAGTATGTCCAGTATGATTTTTTAATGCTATCAATACCCCAGCAACCGTTAGAAGTCCTGCTAAGGGATCAGCCAAAGGAACACCAGACCGATACGGCACAGAATCATGGTATTTCATTAGGCTACCAAAACCACTTTCTGCTTCAATTAATGTTCCAAATGCCTTCACATTTCTTTTCGGTCCTTTTGATCCATATCCAGTAATTGAAGCATGAATAAGATTTGGGTTTATTAATAAAAGTTTATTTTCATCAAGTTCCCAATTTTCCATTACTCTTGGAGAAAAGTTATCGACCAGAATATCAGATTTTTTGATTAATTCTTTTAAAATATCCATTCCTTTAGTGGAGTTTAAATCTATCGCAATACTCTTTTTATTTCTATTTAACGCATTAAACATGCCATTTTGATTCCAGTGCATATTATTGGAGTTTTTTGTAGGGTACACTTTGGAATAATTAAAAAACTCATCTGGCAAGTCCCTGCTCCCCCTGTCTGAAAAAGCCTCAACCTTGATAACTTCTGCACCTAAATCAGACAGTATTCGAGTAGCCAGAGGACCAGCCCATACTTTTGTTAAGTCAACGATTCTGATTCCTGAAAGGGGCTGTGCGTTCGTTTCGGTTTCTATATCGAATTCTGGGAATATGGAGTTTTGGGATATATGGATTTGATCATTGGAAAATTGAGAATTGTGAAATGGTATATTTACTCCATTAATTCTCACTGGATTCGAAGGAAAGAGAACCCTTGAATTATAATCAGTTATTTTCCAAAACTTTTGATCAGCTAAGTGAAAATCTTGAATAACTTCTTTCAGTGAATTAACTTTTCCTACGGGAAGAAAAACTGACTGACCTTTCTCAACAATTTCATCCACTGTAAACCCCATTAATTGGCGTTGGAATTTTTCATCAAAAGCCTCTTTATGATTTGCTCGAGAAATCTCTGAATCAAAGGGTTCATTATTAAAAAAATCATTACACCCAAGAAGATTTAACAACATATTTAAGCTATCATTGTCGGGTAAAGCAATACATACATACCCATCTTTGCACTTATAAAAACCCATAGGATGGGCAAAACCTGATTGGCGATTTCCCTCTCTTGCAGCTAAATATTCTTGTTCTTCCCACATCGATATCAAATTTTGATGGAGCGACACCATTCCAGAAAAGTGTGAGACATTAACACTTTGAGCCATGCCAGTTCTATCCCGAACAAGAAGTGCGGCCATAGCACCAATAAATCCATATATTCCCGCTTGGTAGTAAGACTGATTACCTGGCCAAGCAATTGGCTGTTTGCCAGGAAGGCCGTTGACAAGCATATGACCGCTTAGAGCTTGATCGGTAAAGCTATTAGATCGGTATGTAGAATACTTTCCTTCAAAGCCAAATGGTGAGATGTATAGACGAACTAATTTAGGATCAATCAATGATTTTGAAATCGGTATAAATGGATCTGGAGCCGAACTCTCAATCACTAAATCAACATCTTTTAATAACTCAGCCAAGCAATTTTTTTCAATATCTACCAGGTCGAGTTTTTGGAAACGTTTTCCTGAATTTAAATACCAATAGAGGGTTTCGGTATCTGAATTGAGCCTAAGTGGATCTCCGTCGATTGGTTCAATTTTTAAAACTTTTGACCCAGCATCTGCAAAAAATTTACCTGCATAGGAACCAGCAATGGATCCAGTAATCTCTACTATTGAAAGCTGTTGAATTGTTTTCATTGCCTGCCCGGAACTATATAAGATTTATAATTGAGGAGTCTTATGCATTACTTTTTCGATGATTATACGAGGGTAACAACATAACACAAAATGCAGCAGCTATAGTCATAGTTATCATGAAAATAACTCCAAGAATATAAGAGTCAGTAACATCAAAAATCCATCCAAGAATAACTGGTGCTAAAATTGATCCAAAGCTACCTGTCAATTGTAATACACCAGAAATAGTTCCATATGAATATCCTGCAAAATACACAGCAGTAATCACAGGTCGACCTGAAATGGTTCCGCCAATGCTAGTGCCAAAAAATGCTGCATACACAACAGTGTGCCAATAGTCCGTTGCAAACAGCAAAATCCCAAGTCCTATTATCCCGAAAATTA
>CAJWQJ010000017.1 GCA_913045315.1 uncultured Chloroflexota bacterium
CATGGATGACCGTTGCCCCATGATCAGCAAAATATTTTATGGTAACCGGACCTATACCGATCCAGCACATATCAAGTATTTTTAACCCTTCAAATATTTTTGGTGCCATACCCTCATCTCCCTACATCCACAAAACCAATAACAAGATTTTCATATAGCCATAATAATGATTTTTAGCACTTGTGCAAGAAGAAAAAATAAGGTAGGTATTACGCAAATATATATTGAGAAAATTTCATATAAAAAATGATATGGATAATTAATCATAAAAATAATCTAGGAAAATTTATCGAGTTTATCAAGAAATTTCAAACGGAATAAAGTGATACATTGGATTAATTTTCTTGGTTGAGCGATCATACTAGTTAATACAATCAATTCAAATTAATTCAATGAACTGGTCAAAATGTTAAGTGCAATTAATGTCAGTAAGTCCTATGGGGATAAAATTCTTTTTCAAAACCTCAACCTTAATTTGGTGACAGGTCAACGTATCGCATTAATAGGGCTAAATGGTACTGGCAAATCTACATTCCTTAAAATCTTGGCAGGAGAAGCATCCCCTGATACTGGAAATATATCAACAAAAAGAAATATCACGATAGGGTATCTCAAACAGGAAACCGAATTGGGTTCCGATAAAGTTTTACTTGAAGAAGTGTTAGAGGAATCGCCTGAAGCAACCGTACTTCGAAATAAAATAACCCATGCATATGAGTCGTTTGCAAGTATTAGCTCTGAAAAACAAACTCAATTGTTTAAGGAAATCAATCAATTGGAAAAGAGCTTGGAAACAATAGGTGAGGGTTTCAAAGAACACGAAGCAAAAACTATCCTTTCTGGTTTGGGTTTTAAGCAAAACGAATTTTTACGACCTCTTCGTGAATTCAGTGGTGGCTGGCTTATGCGTGCAGCACTAAGCAAATTGCTACTAAGAAACCCAGACGTGCTACTTTTGGACGAACCAACCAACCATTTGGACCTTGAAGCAAACTTATGGTTTGAAAATTACCTTTCTTCATTTCGCGGTTCCGTAGTTGTTACCTCTCATGACAGAACATTCTTGAATCATATATCAACAATGGTGCTCGCTATTGAACAAAACGAGGTTGTACTTCAGAAAGGCAACTACGATAGCTATGTCACCTCTCGGGAGAAGGCACTTCAGGCCAAACAATCAGCGGCTGCAAGGCAAGAGCGCGAACTTGAAAAACAAATGCGTTTCGTTGATCGTTTTCGCTACAGTGCTCGAAAAGCTACTCAGGTACAAAGTCGCTTAAAACAACTTAATAAGATTGAACAAGTTGAGATACCGAGATCAACCAGGCGGGTTCATTATTCATTTCCAAAACCAGCAAGAGCTGAAACAAAGGTAATTTCCTTAGCAAACATAAGCAAAGCATACGCTAATAAAATTGTTTATACCGATCTAAATCTAACTCTAACACGCAGTGATCGAGTGGCTTTAGTAGGGCCAAATGGTGCAGGCAAAACAACACTCTTAAGAATTCTTGCAGGTGTCCTTTCATTTGATGATGGGGAACGAAAAATTGGTCATAATGTTACAACTGGTTATTACGCCCAGCATTTACTAGAGTTACTCAATCCTAACAATTCACTTCTACAAGAAGTCAGACAGGTTGCACCAGGGGAATCCGACCAGAATTTAAGAAAAATCCTCGGAGGTTTCCTTTTTAGTGGTGATGATGTCCTCAAGCATATATCTGTTCTTTCAGGTGGTGAAAAAGCCAGAATGGCTCTTGCAAAACTGCTTTTGCAACGTAGCAACCTCCTACTAATGGATGAACCAACCAACCATTTGGACATAACATCAAGGGAAATATTAGCTGATGCGTTGAGCGACTACGAGGGAACACTTTGTTTTATCACTCATGATCGAACACTCATACAACAGATTGCGAACAAAATTATTGAGGTTGATAACGGAAAAATAACGATTTTTGCTGGTGATTACGATAGTTACCTTTACCAAAAGCAGTCAAAAATAAACATGAATGACAACAATGACACTGCAGCAAAAAATATTCCCAACAATCAATCTTTGAATGGGAAATCTAAACCAGTTCAAACTGATGATCGACAAATTCGCCGAAATCTCAAAAAAGAGGCAAATCGTATAGCCAAACGTATTAAGGAAATTGATGATAAATTGGAAACCTATTCAGCTCAATTTGCCGAACTAGAAACATTGTTCTCAAACCCTGAAAAATTTAAGAGCTCTGATCATCTAGTCAGTTCTGGAGAAAAATACCAAGCCCTCAAGGATGAAGAAGAATCGCTTTGGAAGGAATGGGAACAATTAGCGTTAGAGTCAGAATCAGTTGATCATAAAATCTCGGAACTAGATTAGAGTAATATATATCTACTTCAGACTATATTGCTGTAAATCAACTGGGTGCCAATATACATCATTGTATTGTGACGATTCTCCAATCAATACTGTTTTGTGTTTCCACAGAAATCTCTATATAGCCTGATTCCAACTTATTAGTCTCATAGGTATCAATTCCACTAGATGAAGGTCGTGAATAAATACTTCGCTTATCTGAACCATTATCCACCCATACTGTTATAGGTCCTCCGGTAGCTGCAATCACTAAAACATATGGGTTATCAGTTTGAAATCCTGAAAGAGCTTGACTACCTGAACCTTCAAATGAGGCAATAAGCTCTCTGTTCGAAGTAAGTGTGGAAATATCTGGAAGAATCTCTTTTGCTATTGACGTATTAGAGGGTTCAGAAGAAGCCATATTACTGATGGAAGAAGATCCCTGAAGTTTTACATACGTTGCAGGATCATCGGCATTTCCTGATTCTGTAAAGAATTCTCCTTCACACGTTAGAGGGTTTTTAGCTCGGTCATCTGCTGTTATTATAAAGTCTGACCTCGAAACATCAGCAACCTTCTCATATTCTTTAAAAACGTCATCTGTCATGAACTCAAAAATTGAATGAAGTTGAACATTCGATTTACACCCAGGAAGATTACGCTTCACCAAGTTATCACGAACATCTGCAGAATTACATCCGGAGGGAATACCATTTCCATCTAAATGTCTCTTAACTATTATTTCCCCTAATCCGTGAGCGATAAGATCGCCAGCTTTCACTCGGTATCCTTCTGGAGCAGGTCTTGAAAGACCCATCATCATACTTTTCCCATTAGTTGGAGGAACTTTTTTGATAATTTCATCGATTGGATTAACGTGCATATGTGTGATCCAAATATTAGGCGCACTATCCGGACGTATGTACATATTCCAATCACGATAATCAACTGGTGGTTTCTTACCAGTCTGTTCTTCATAATCAATTTTCCAACCATCTGCATTGCCACCTGAGGGTTCTGAAAGATAAAGAACAATGCCGTCCACAGGTGAAAAAATAGATTGGGTAAAACGACTACCATAATAATCTATGGGTATAAAATAATGCTTCATCGAACAGCATGACTCAAAGGAGTCCGAAAAGTCATGTCCCGCTGATGAACGAAACTTCGAAACATGAGCAATATCAGCAATTTCTATATGTGAGGCTTCAATAAAATTAGGAAGCTTCGTATCCTGCCAAAATTTTAAATCCTTAACTAATCCTCCAGCACCAAAATCATCTTTTTGCTTACTCTCGTCTTTAGAAATAGACGCCGAGGGTTCTGTTTTGGGAATAGATGTGGGAACTGGTGTTGAAATCTTTTCTTCAGCTAAAGAAGTGGAAGTTGGTGCCACAGCAACCTTTACTGAGACATCAACTTCCACTTCTTTACTGTCAGTTTCAGATGAACACCCAAAAGTAAGAATTAATAGTATAAATAAAAGGAATAGTTTCTTACTCATGATTCAACAACCATAAATTTTATCGATTTTAAAAGCTATTATCGGAACCATTTATTCTCAAAAACAGCTATATATTATTGATTTAATTATCTTTCTTTAACAATGTTAATAAACCAGTCACCGATGTTAGACCAAAAAGTCCCAACCAAGCAACTGGAGGTGCAAGATTTGATATGCCTACGAAACCAATAATAACAAATAGCCCTCCAATAATACCTTTATATTGTTTCAGGAGAACCATTGAAATACCAAGTAAAATAGATCCAATCATCATAAAGAAGAATACATTTCGGAATGCTCTACCAGCAGCTAATATTGTCTCGCCTGTTTCATTGCCAAATTCTTTCGCTGCTTCTACTGCTGTCATATCCACTCCCATCATAAGCACCCAAACTGGAGCAGCAAATAAGAGTAGTAGCGATCCAATTTCAACGCAAGTATTACTTATTGTATTATCGCTTTTCAATGAACGAGCCAGGAAATACAGTCCCATAAACATCGAAGTAAGTCCAAACATTCGTATGCCCGAACCAACATATACCTTGGTAGTATCTGCCATCAAAGCAGCCATCTCTTGAGAAAAAGACATATCACTAGTATCAGTGCTATAGAATATCCATGAACCCATAGTCGCGATCGGGCCCAAAAGTAACATTAACCCAAGAACTTTAGAATTCAACATACCAAATCTCCTACAATTGTAAATAATGAAAAATTAAGACAATTTTATAGTTTACTTGTACATCAATCGGATCGTCTAAGCAGAACCACACCAGAAATGAACGTTATCAGAATGGAAAGTAAAAAGACCACAAAACCTAAACCATCATTCAAACTAAGTAGGAGCCCAATAAAAAGCAATCCTCCGACTAAAGCCATCAGTGCACCCAAAACTACCGGCAAAGAGGTTTTCTCCATTACTATCCCCAATCCTAATAGGACAAATCCAAGACCCCAGAACAAAGGCATTCCAGTCCATACAGCTCCACTAAGTAACTCCAATGATACTGCATCATCTGTAAAACCAGCTGCAAAAGTTCCATAAGCTTCTAGTGATAAACCTACAGCGATAACAGGAACTGCCAATCCTACTGGAAAAAGAAACGCTGCAAGAGATCCCAATCCAGATCCGTTTCCTTGAAGAGACCTTCCAAGAAGAGCAAGCCCTGTCATAGTACCACTCAAGAACAAGAGTCCAAGCATATTTATGAATCTGACAGCAAATTCATTATCGCTAGCAAGCTCCAAATAATCTAAAGCGTATACACTAGGAGCCAAACTTTCATCGATCGTTCCAACAAGAATTGGTTCAAGAACAGCCCAAACTAATACCATGGATATTGGGCAGATTATTAACAACCAAGAGTTCAACGTGCGGATATTCATGTCAATTCACCTCCATGAATAATTGTTTGTTACCCCAAAAAATGGAATAAATTATCTTTTACTAATTATGCATTAGCTTTTTCATTTTGGCAAAATTAACAAAATTCCAATCGTAGTATAAAAATAACTCTTTTAAATACCCAAACCTACTTTTGTTCTCTGGGAATAACTTCATCTCGAAGTTGTAAAAAATGTTCTTCAAGGTGATCCGCCCAGCTTTCGAGTGTATCAATTGGAGTCTTTATATCTCCATTATGAATGCCAGTTCTATTCATCTGTTCCTCTGTAAGGTTTTTAGCTGTTTCATAGGCTTCAGTTACATCAGCAATACTTCGCTCCAGAATAGCTTGCCAAGCTTTTTCAATATCAAATACACGATTGCCGAAGTCGGGAGTATCTTCCTCAAGGATACGTCTAGTCATGGTTTGATAGAATCCGCCAGTAGAATGAGCTAAGAGGTCCCGGACAGACCATTCTGAGCCTTTGAAAGCTTCCTCAGCACTTAAACTTTTAAGGGAATCTTCATATCCTTGTTTTAATGTTTCAAGTTTTTTTACTACTTTGTAATGTCTGTTTTTGGACATAAACTCCAAAAAGTATTCCTCGGTGCCGAACATATGTTGCCCCCCTAAATAATTGAATCTACTACTATTAAGTTTTCAAAAACGTTACAGTAGGTTGGGATATAACACCTGCGGACTGCATTCTTTCTTTTTGTTGTGGGCTGGTAAAAAATTCAAGAAATACTTCCTTGGACGGTGCTGTTCCAATAGCAACTACATTCTTTGGATCATCCAAATTTTGGTGAGCCTCAACTGTTAATCCCGCTTCAGAACGGGCATTCATCGGACCCTCAGAATTAAATACTGCTAACCAATTTTCATAGTCATCTACATCCATTGAAATAATAACTCTTATAGTCATTTGATCTCCTTAACTAATTAGTAATTTTTATAATTATAGCCTGTTTATTAGGTTTCATCTTCACTTTTTACCACGGTTTAATAATTTCTTACCACGTCTCCTAGATGAAGAGAAATGGTTATGCGGCGCTTCACGTGTCGTTTTGGCATTCGTTCGTCTACGTTCAGAAGCAAATAGACTGCTGCTTAAGATTTTCCCTTTTATTCAGCATATATAAAATGCAAAAATACTTGTCTCTTATGTGACCATATACAAGAAAGAGTAATATTGTCATTACCAATGCTTTCAGGTAAATTCTCAGAAACCATATAAAAACTATTCGAATCTGGGAGTTTATGTTTCGTAATATTTTCTTACTAGTCATAGCATTTGGCATGTCTTCTGAAGAGTTTTATGCTGACTTTGAAGAGTTTCTAGAGTTAAATTTAGATGAACAACTTGCTATTTTGCCTCAATTTAATTGAGTTGAAAGATGAAAATCTAATGGAAACAATGAAAATTAAATACAAATCATTCCCGATTATACTAATGGCACTCACGCTTTTGATTTTGATATCACTAATAAAAAAATTTAATTGATTGAGAATTGCAAATGAAAATAGAAAATAAAGTAGCCTTAATTACGGGAGCAGGAAGAGGAATGGGGCGTGCCATAGCATTAGGTCTCGGGAAAAAGGAAGTAAAAATTGCCTTAACCGGACGGAGGCAAGAGCTATTAAATAAAGTCGCAAAAGAGATAAAAGAATTTGGAGGCAGCTCAAAAACTTTCTTGTTGGATGTCACCGATAATGAACAAGCCGAGGCTGTGACCAAAGAAGTTTTTGGAGAATGGGGCAGCATTGATATTCTAGTGAACAACGCAGGTGTAATCCTTTACGATACGCCTGTCTGGGAAACCACACTAGAGGACTGGAACTTTATAATGGATACAAACCTCAAAGGAACCTTCCTCCTTTGTAAAGCTGTATTACCGTATATGATGAAAGGAGGCGAAGGATACATAATAAATATTGGCTCTTCGTCAGGAAAAGAACCCGATGATGAATACGGCCCATACACAGCTTCAAAATGGGGAGTGGTTGGATACACTGCTTCCTTAGCAAAATCTCTAGTTGGTCACGGGATAATAGTTAACGGGATTAATCCAACGTGGGTCGATACTGATATGGCGAGAAATTACATTCCCGAAGGCGACTCGGAATGGGTCACTCCTGATGAAATATCTGATACGGTTATCTACTTACTTACAAAAGCACCAAAGGCAATGACTGGCAAATTCATAGATATCTTTTGACATCTGAAGTCCTAACTAAATCTTTAGATGTGGCATCCTTCCGGATAGTTCATATATGGCATTCACGGCCATAGTTTCTTCGTCTCAATGAACGTTTACCCGGCGAATGACATCCATATCAACGTCTGCAATTGGCTGATATTTAAAATTGGAATCTATACGTCTTGTGCCATTTAGGAATGACAGAACTGACATAACAATGTTAGCAAAAGGAAATATCATTAACACCTTCCCGATTCTATATACGTCCATAAATTATAACTTTCTTCTCTAAATTCATTGTACTACATTCAGAATTAATTATCGTGTGAATTAATATTACCAATAGCATTCAGAAAGACTATTAACTGAATCTTTTAACTACCCAATTTATCTAGTAAACTTGATGAGCATAAAGGATATTGTCATGACCCCGCATGCGTTCATTGTTCGTATGCTCATTCTTTGGGTTATTACTAATGTATTTTAAATATGATACTTAAATTTAGGGAGGTAAATTATGACAGATAAAATGGTTAATGGAATACTTTTCATAATCGCTGGCCTTGGATCAATAGCTGTTTATATTGGACTAGGCGAAACAGGACTTTTAGATAAGGGGCATACAGAAAAAATTGCAGCTTATACGTTGGTTACTATCCCGCTAGCTTTTATGATGACAAGGAATGTTATACGAAATAGTTTCATTGACGCTGGATTAGTAACAATAGTTGTTGGCTTAAGCTTGGGACTTGTTTCAGATGCTATAAATAGTGCTGAAATAAGTGCTGAATCTGACTTAATTGGAGAAGCAATTGCGTGGACAGGTTGGTCTATTATGTATCTTGGAATATTCATATCTGCAATGGGATATTTACGAACCAACCTTTTCCCTAATTGGCTATCAGGCTTATTAGCACTTACCTCATTTGTAATGTTTGCTTTTCTAGCTGTCTTGAATGGTGAACAGCTAGAAAACGGTGGGGACATTGTGCCACCTTTATGGATGATTAATAGCCTCGTTCTGGTTATCTTGGGAGTATTCACTATGAGACGAGCCGAGTAGGATTAACGAAAACTTAATTATCATTTTAGGCTCAAACAAGTGCCCATTCAGGTATTTGATTACTTCCAAAATGCTTTAATTGCTTCTTTCTCATCTTGTATTCTGGAAATGAACTTTCAAGTTCTTTCCAGAATTTGGATGAGTGGTTTAATATTTTCAGATGAGTAAGTTCATGATGGAGAACGTAATCAATTACCTCGTAAGGCATTAGCATCAGGTTACGATTTAGATTGATGTTTCCTTTGATGGAACAACTTCCCCATAAGGTCTTTTGACGTTTAATTCTCACTTTTTTATATGAAAGTTCCAATTTTAGAGAAACATTATGAAGATGTATTGGAAGATATTGAATTGCCTTCTCCTGAAGCCATTTTTGAAGAATTATAGATGTCCAAAAAACGTCCTCAGTTTTTTCAGGAACTTCAAGTGCAGTTGATGTTTCCGTTACTGCATGTAAATATTTTTCATCTGTTGCAATATAGATAATTTCCCAAGAGCTTCCTATGGAAGGTAATTCAATCGATGTTGGTCTAATTTCTCTTCGAGATTCCATTATTTCAGTCAGAAGTTTTAGAATCCTAGATTTGTTTTTAGTTACAATTTCCAACACCCACTTGTCGTCGTAATTTCGTGGAAGGACAATTTCAAATCCATTACGAATAGAAGGTTTAAAACTCAGTCTTTTTGCCCTATTGCTTTGCCTAAGTGAAAACAGATCAATGTTTTCTTCCGGTATATCTAACAATTCAAGAATTAATTCAAGGTGAATCATTTATAAAATCGCTGCATGTATATTTCATAATTTCCTTTGGGAATTTACTTTAAGCTTCTTTTCCATTCTCAATGCATAATTTTGCAATTTTATTAAGAGTATTCCATTGACGAATATTCATAGATATATTTGCAGCAGAAAATAAATTAAATGCTGATCTCTTAAACTCAAGTTCAATACTATAGCCTGAAAAATTTTCCTGTAAGCTTTGAACCCTTATATCGCCTAATTCTGTTGTAAGTGCATTAATTTCTGAATCTTTAGTGAACTTCTCTGCTAAATTTTCTCCATTACTATTAAATTTCCAATCAATAGATTTAACTTTTCCAAAAATAGGAAATGATTTTAATCTTATTGAATTTATATCAATCTGATCTTCTTTAGACATTGAAGCTTGCGTGGGTACTGCAAAATAATGCCACCATCTTGGAGGGTCATTTTTACCACCCCATTTTTTAATTATGTTTATGTATTTGATAGGAAAATCTGAATTAATTTTTATAATTCCTAAACTAGTTCTATGCCACGGATTAAACAGTTTTTCTTCTACAATACCTCTTTCAGCCAATTCGCATTCTAAACCTATATCTGAAAGTTTTCTGTAAAAGTTATCTCTAGTTTTATCTCTAACAAATTCAAGAAGACTCATATCTTTAGACTCCTGTTAATACATCATTCACTATTGATTTTTTCAGTAACATCGCTACTAAAAGAAAAACAATACTACATGAGTTAGGGAAAGAATAATAAGAGGTATAAATTGGAATGCAGCAACAGTAGTAGTGTATGCCCTAGGAGCAATAACAGGTGTTTCAGCTTTTCGATATCGAAAAGCTTGAATACCTGTAAATAGGACTATTAAGGAACCCCATATCATTAGACTGGATATCAGAAACTCACCAACTTCAACAGGGTTAAAAAGCCCCTTTACTCTCTCGAGAAAATTTGGCATCCCAGATACCATAAGCATACATAAGACAAAAAATAGCACTGAAAGAATTGTTAATCTTCCACCCCATAATCTGGAAATACCCGCAAAAATAAGTGGAGGAATAATTACTACCAGCATACCAAAATCGACAGACCCTTCATATATCCATTCAATCAAAAACCAAGTAAAAAAAACAGCTGAAATATACACATAAGAGCGGGTAAGTAGTGCTTGGTAAGATAAATTCACAGCTTCCCTTTAACAAAATATTTCTACCAGATTACACCAGAAGCTTTTTTGATGTCCAGACTTATACTGACTGGTCAATAACGATAAAATTTATTATTAGTATTCTTCTTGTCATTAATGAAGAATTCAAGTACATTCTCCTAGTCTAAAGGAAAGTCTATGAAATATAAATCTTCAGAGAGAAGGTATTAGTGGACCCCGCCCAGCCTAACAAACCTCCGTCACATAGAGGAGAGAACATCGGAGGTAAATATGACTCTCAAGGTCCGCGACGACTCTTTTACGGGTGGTACATAGTCGCGGCAGCCACCTTAGCCGGCACGATCCAATCAGCCGTGTTCAATGTAGGAGCTCAGGCTCTAGTCCTTCCCTTGATTCGAGAGTTCAACGTGACCCGAACTGCAGTGTCCTTTGCGTTCTCTCTTAGGCGGCTTGAGGGAGCACTTACAGGACCAATAGAAGGATACCTAATTCACTGGATTGGCCCACGCAGATACATGGTGATTGGATGGGTGATATTTGGATTAGGTTTTATAGCCACTGGCCTATGTCAGAACATATACCAGTTCTATCTAGCATTTCTCCTTGTCACGTTGGGACAAAGTGTAGCTGGTTTTCTCCCCATCGTAGCAGTGTTAATCAACTGGTTTGACCGATGGCGAGGACGAACCATTGCAATCTACCAACTTGGTAATAGCTTCGGGGCTGTACTGGTACCAGTATTAGCATGGTTCATACTCAATGCCGGATGGAGACAAACTATGGTTGTCGTTGGCATTGCTGTAATAATCATCGGAATCCCCCTAGCTTTGGTTATGCGACCACATCCGGAAAGTTACGGGTTTCTCCCAGATGGAGCTGATCCAACGGACATAGAGACTGATAGAGTTACGACAGAGAATTCCGCTGCCCCAAACACTGGATTAAGTTTAGATTCGGATCCTACTGTATCTCAAGCACTCCGAAGCCGAAACTTCTGGTTTCTGGGCTTATCGCATTCAGCTGGTATTACAGCTTGGGGCGCACTCCAAGTCCACCAAATCCCAGCATTGGTTGACATAGGCATCAACGAACTTACAGCAGCAAGTATTCTCTCATATACTCTCATAATTGCAGCGTTAGGAAGACTAATAGGTGGATTCCTAGGAGATGTAGTCGGAACAAAGAAAGTAACAGCCATTGCATT
This sequence comes from uncultured Chloroflexota bacterium, assembly GCA_913045315.1. Taxonomy (GTDB): domain Bacteria; phylum Chloroflexota; class Dehalococcoidia; order Lucifugimonadales; family UBA1127. The sequence goes on from CAJWQJ010000017.1 coordinate 11,642, forward strand.
TATCGCCCAAGGAATTGGAATAGCTGTCTTGGCTCTTGCCACAACCATGACTCAAGTACTGATATTTGCAACGGTTTTCGGCATAGCCTTTGGAACTCGAGGCACTCTAATGACAGTGCTACGTGCGGAAGTTTTTGGCCGAAGGAATTTCTCACGTCTGGCTGGGTGGATGGATCCGATCAGCAGCGTCTTTGTATTAATCAGCCCAATCTTCGCTGCTTTGATCTACGATTCAGTAGGATCATACAAATGGGCATTTCTTGTTTTAGCAGTAGTCAACGCCTCTGGTGCTTTATTACTAATTGGTGTTCGCGTCCCTAATCGCAGAAGTGCAACTCTGCCAGGGTAAAACATAACGAAAACCTAAGGATAAATATCCCCCCAAATACAGAATGGGTATGGTTTTAGGTTAGGTACTTTTCTAGCTTATGTGTTGATTTTTTGTTGCTGTCATGATGCTGATTTTTTTGTTAAACTGCATTCATAATGAGTGAAATTTCTTTGTTAGAATTATTGGGTGCTCTAGGAATATGTGGAGCAAATATTACAATCGTTTCTATCTTTCTTCACCTATATCGGGAATTAGACTCTCGCGATATAAACACTTACCAAATTTCAGAACATTATAGACCACCACCAGCAACTGAAGGTACGAAACCTAGCAATAAAGCTGAATGGATTTTATGGATTACCACTATAAGTCTTACTGTACTAACCGTAGTGGTAACAGGATGGGAATTCATGAAATTTGCTGGAATTGCAATTGCAGGAAGTTTGATTGGATTCGGTATTTTTTATCTTCTCGACTTGCGTTTAGGAAATCCATCTGAGATTTCACTGGAATCATAAATTTTAAAACTATATCAAGATATTTTATCACTTTCGTAACCACTAACCTTATGTAAATTAGTAAATTCGTATTAAAATATAAAGAGAAAATCAAGACTTCTATATCTATTCCATCTGATCATCAACAAGATTATGTAAAACATTCTGATAAGAATCTTTGGATTGAATCCTCCAAAATCCAATGCCAGATAAAATGCCGATAATCCCAGAGAATGTCATTGGAATGCCGACATCTCCGCCAAAGTCTGGCAACCCCAAACCTAAACTAGTCAACCCAACTACTATCAACAAAATTGGAATAATCTTACTAATCATTTGCAATCTCCTTCAAATAATTCATTGTGATTAATTTGTAATATCAAACTTGAAATCCTACTTAAAAACAAGAGGAATAATTAAGGATTAATACCACACCCCAAATATGGATACCGGACGGTTTAACTGCCACTAAAAACGAAAGACCCCTGATAAGGGGTCATTTCGTATCTAATTTACTTGCTGCCCGGCAAATCTTCTTATCTTAGTATAATTTCCAGACCGTGCGGGTCAGAAGCTGAGGCTTCCGATCCATCTTCAAGAGTAACCATCCTGTCTGAGTCTTCCATTGATGCAAGGTCTTCCTCATCCCAATTTAAGCTCTTACAATCATCGCTGATGGTCAGAACAGCCACCCCTGGTGTCCGATCCGCGTTTTGAA
>CAJWQJ010000018.1 GCA_913045315.1 uncultured Chloroflexota bacterium
TTCCCTGTAAAAAAAGATTTGTATTGAGGCTGAAAATTAGGTTCATATTTAACGATTTGATTTTCGCAGGAAAATATCCATAATGAAAATATTAAGAATAAAAACCGAAGGGGGTTCATTTAAGCAAAATCATCTTACGTGTTTTAACATAATCCTTAGCTTGAATTTGATAAAAATAAACTCCAGCAGATACGGGTCTATTAAAGTTGTTCCTTGTATTCCAGGTAATGGACTGATAACCCGGAGATATTTCTTTATCTAAAAGTCTTACAATTTCCCTGCCTCGAATATCATAAATGATAAGATTAATATGAGTAAGCTCTGGGACATCAAATTTTATTGTTGTGATTGGATTAAATGGATTCGGATAATTCTGATGTAATGCAAATTCTTCAGGTAAAGGCTTGAGTAAGATTTCTTTTGTTCCCTGACTCATTAACTGCCCCTCAATATCAAACATACGGTACATCGCTGTAACACTAACATCATCTTTGCCATTAATAATATAAGGAATTTCAACTGATCGCATTTTTTGTTCTACATAACCTGCAATCATAGAATATTTTCCATGGAGTGTATCAACATAGCTCAACATCATTTCTTGCGTTGTTGAAATTTGTTCATTTGATTGAATACTTAAATACTCCTTGGGATAATCAAAATAAAAATCAATCGCGTTTACTTCTTTGGGAAGCTGAACTCTTAACGTGCTATTTTGAATCAAATACATTAATTCATCACCAGAATTAACATAATCTCTCGGAATCATTTTTCCACTTTTATTTAATGACCAATGCCACATGCGTGTAAAGGCTGCCGCATCATATATATCAAATTGACCATCTACTTCTGGCTTTAAGAATGGGACCTCACCAACCGTCGGTCCAAGCTCATAATCTAAATCATTATTTTTCCATCCAGAAACCAGCTGAGATAAATCCGCAGCGTCTACTGAGCCATCTACATTATAATCACTCAAGTGTCCCACAGCATAAGTTAGAATTGTATCACTAGTGATTGATCCTGCTTTATCTTGCAAGCCTTTAACGGTAAAAGAAAGTTCATCCCCTCCAGTAAATGGACCCTTAACAGTCATCTCATATTTTTCTTTATCAATTAACTTATACTCAAATTTATATGGGTCTGCCTGTGAAGAACTTAGATTGACTGATCCTGCCACCACTGGTTCGGAAATTTTTAAACTTAATTCCAGATCACCCAGAACTGTATTAATAGCTGTCCAATTTTCTTCAGCAGAAACAATGTATGGGGAAATGATGTCTATTAATACGCCATTAGATGAACTCGTTTCGGAAACTCGTCCTCTTGCATCCGTACCAATAACATTGAAGAAATAAGTTGAGTCATGTTCAAGATCTAAACCCGTAGCCGTGATAAACGTATCGCTGCCCGCGCTCTTCCAATCCACAATATTGTTCACCTCGTAAGTACCAATAGCGTATTCATAATTGACTGAACTATTATTTTCAAATTTTTTCCAATGAGCAGATAAAGATAAACTATCATTCCACAAGGAAATATCATTTACTTTCAAACCATCGAGAATTGGGTTAGTCCTTAAAAGTCTTAATGCACGTGTACTTTCATACGCTCCCATATCTGGAGATGATCCTTCAGGATTTGGTCTAGAGTCACCATTTAGATCCGTTAGAGGCGCTCCAGTAGATGAGCCTTCACCAATCGCCGGTGAGTAGGGGTCTAGACGATAATCAATAGTTAATAACGGTGATAAACCAATACTGCCTGTTCCCCAATTAATCGTATCCTTATTTACATTATTAATTAAATCTTCCCCTCCTTCAATAATCGAATAACTGATATCAATACCCCATGGATTATTTTCATCATCAAAATATATCTGCTGAGGTTTATTGTTTGACACTATCGAATTAAAAACTTTAGGAGTATTAGTAGCCTTCCCATTTTTAAGACTTAGATATAGACCTCCACCATAAGTTCCTTTGTTATCTGCAATTGTCACATTGGTAAAATTTGCACCAGATCCTTCTTGCCCAAGATATGCTCCCCCCCCATAAACAGCCTTATTATTTACCATTAAAACATTGATTAAATGGGGTGCAGAAAACCAAGTATATAGCCCACCACCTTCTCCATCATTTTCATCGATTGTTTTATTATCTCGAATGACCACATGACTAATCATTGGATGCGCTGAGAATGAGCAGGTTATACCACCGCCCCAGTTAGTAGCAGAATTATTAACAATATTGAGATATTTTAAAGTTGGACTGGCACCATTACAATAAATACCTCCACCACGCGTTTGTGTTTCATTAATCAAGGTTCCGGATCCATTTTGTATGGTAAAGCCAATTAATGTGGAGGATGTATCTTCATCGGTTACAAAAGAAACAACACTCCCGTTTTGATTACCATCAATGATCGTTGAGGATATATGGGCTCTATCACCCGTGGTCATAAATAAAGATCCAAGCTTAATCCCCTTACCGACAAAATTAATATTTTCTTTATAGGTACCATTAGAAACCAATACAGTACCATCATTACTTACAGAATTAATCCCTGGTTGAATTTCATTGTAAGGACTTTCTTCCGTGCCCAGCCACGGTCCATCTGTATTTGCACTATTGACAAAAACGTAATCATCAATGTAATGGATAAATAATTGATCACTCAGTTTACTTTCCGTTCCATTAACTACTGTAGAAACTGTAATCTCCACTTTTCCTGTGCCCAATCCTGTTGGGACAACAATTTGAGGTGCAATACCATATATTGGATCACTTTTTGTAGTTAGACTCGTATCTTGAAATGCTTTACCATCTTTGAATAAAAATACAGTTCCACCACCTGTATCAATCCCGTAACTGGATACCAAGATTGTATCTTGTGCTATAATGGTATCCACCGCAGTCCAACCATTTGCCAAATTCTTATAAACTTTCCGAAGATTAGGACCATCTGGAACAGATTGTATATTGAACGACAATGGCCAACTGGTCAAAAGACTATCTGCAGTAACAAGTACGCGCGTTGTACATATACCCGTTGTCAATCCTGCAGGTATGCGAACATAAAGTTCCGTTTCAATTGATGGTGTTTTAAAAATAGAGCCCTCAAGAACTGTTTGATCTTGATAAAACTTAACCGTTGTTGAATCAAACGGTGAAGCAAAGTTGCGGCCAGTCAATGCGACCATTTGTCCAGGCACAGGTACATCTGGATTAATAACATAAATATCGGGAAAATGACATTTTGATATGTTTTGATTTCCAATTGAGGCAATACATGAAGGGTAAGAAGGACATAGATTGTTATCCTGCAAATAAATTTTTGTCAAGTTTGGTATATCGCATAGATTTGAAGGAACTATTCCCCTGAGTTGATTGTTATAAAGCCGAAGATCTTTTAAACTCTTAAGATTTCCAATAGTCTCTGGGATCCTTCCTGTAAGTTGATTACTATACAAATAAAGATGAGTTAAACTACTTAGGTTGCCAATAGTCTCTGGGATTGTGCCTGTCAATTCATTACCAGCTGAAGATAAAACTTTAAGCTTACTAAGGTTACCAATAGTGTCTGGGATCGTGCCACTGAGTTTATTATCATACCAATAGATATAAGCTAAGTTATTTAGGTTGCCAATAGTCTCTGGAATGGAGCCAGTAAGTTGATTATTATATAAATAGATTCTATTTAAGCTACTTAGGTTGCCAATAGTCTCTGGAATTGAACCGGTAAGTTGATTGTTATGCAAACGAAGATCATATAAACTGTTAAGATTACCAATAGTATCCGGAATTGAGCCCGTGAGTTTATTACTATTCAAATAGAGATTAGTCAAGCTACTTAGGTTACCAATAGTCTCTGGGATTGTGCCTGTCAATTCATTAGAAGATGAAGATAAAATTTTAAGCTTACTAAGATTACCAATAGTTTCTGGGATTGAGCCACTTAGTTTATTACTATACAAATAGAGTCTAGTTAAGCTACTTAGATTGCCAATTGAATCTGGAATGGATCCGGTAAGTTGATTATTATACAAATAGAGATTAGTTAAGCTACTTAAGTTGCCAATAGTCTCAGGGATTGAGCCTGTAAGTTGATTATTATGCAATCTCAAATCTTTAATTTCAGTGAGACTCCCCAAGCTTAGAGGAATTGAATCCGATAATGTGTTATTGTGAAGAAATAATTTTTCCAACTTTTTTAAGTCTCCAATAGCTACTGGAATTCCACCACTAAATACAGCTCCTTGAATTTCTAAATGAGTTAAGTTAATTAAGTGCTTGATCGAATCAGGAATTGACCCTGTAAATTTGTTTTTGATGGATTTCAGGAGTGTTAATTGAGTTGGATTACCAATGCTCTGTGGAATTGCTCCCTTTAAGCCACTATTGTTAATGATTAATTCAATCAATCGATTATCTTTCCATTTCTGCGATCCCAAATCAAATGGACTAACACTTAAACCACTGTTCGTAATCATATCTCTAAGAAATTGTAAATCGGTTTTTAAATAAAGATCTTTATCTTTTTGCTCGTAAGTACATCCTTCTTGATTACCCCCCATAAAGTTAGCGACACAGGTAGGATATAGATTATCTGCAGAGGGACAAAATTGGTTGTTATAGATCGTTGAAAAGTCATAATCAATTATATTGGATCCATCATTTCTATCGCTCCACGTTAGATTTAATGTGCAAACAGCTTCGGGAATTTTTCCACTCAATTTGTTATTACTTAACCCTAGAATGCTTAGACTAGCAAGATTTCCAATTGAATCTGGAATAAATCCTGTGAGTTCATTTGAATTCAAAAATAGTCTTTTTAAGTTACTAAGATTAGTGATTGACTCTGGAATGGAACCGGTGAGTTGATTCCAATATAAATTGAGATAAGTTAAGTTACTTAGATTACCAATAGACTCTGGAATAGATCCTGTGAGTTCATTAGCAGCCAAAGTGAGTAAAAATAATCTACTTAGGTTAACAATAGCCTCTGGGATTGAACCGGAGAGTTGATTGTCAGATAAATAGAGTTGACTTAAGTAACTAAGATTACCAATTGACTCTGGGATTGAACCGGTTAGTTGATTGTAAGACAAATTGAGATAAGCTAAGTTACTTAGATTGCCAATTGAAGCTGGGATTGAACCAGTGAGTTGATTACTATTCGAATAGAGAATTCTTAAGTTACTTAGGTTACCAATAGAGTCGGGGATTGAACCAGTGAGTTGATTATTATATAATCTTAGTTCTTGTAAACTACTTAGGTTACCAATAGTCTCAGGAATTGAACCAGTGAGTTGATTCCTATATAAATTGAGATAAGTTAAGTTACTTAGATTGCCAATAGTCTCAGGAATTGAACCAGTGAGTTGATTCCAATATAAACTGAGATAAGTTAAGTTACTTAGATTGCCAATAGACTCTGGAATAGATCCTGTGAGTTCATTTAAATTCAAAGATATTCTTTTTAAGTTACTAAGATTACTAATTGAATCTGGGATTGAGCCACTAAGTTGATTACTATCTAAACTTAGAATTTTTAAACTATCAAGATTACCAATACTCATAGGAAGTGCACCTTTTAAATTAGAATTGCTAGCATCGAATTCTGTAAGTCTTCCATCTGACCATTTTTGAGTACCCAAGCCTAAAGGCTCAATAGATAAATTACTATTGGAGATCAAATCCTTTAAGAATTTTATATCCTGCTCCCAATAACAGTTTTGTTCGATTTCGACATATAAACTATCACAATCAGCAACTGCTTTGGACTGCAATACAAAAAAGACTAAGCATATCTCAGTCCAAACGGTAAATAAATGATGCTTTTTAACGTGCATCAATTATTCCTTTACCATACCCATTAAGGGTAATTGCATTAGCATCAGGATCAAGCAGAATACTTTCTTGACTAATCCTAAATTCAGTAAATCCCATTGAACGGGGCTTAAATCGAATTAAAGCAATATCACCAGTTCCCTCTATCGCTTTTCCATTGGGTCCAAGATATGTGATAAAAATTGTTAATATGCCACTATTGCTATCATTTTCTGTGATAAAAAATGGTTGGTTACCCCCTTGGAAAAGAGATCCTTGAGCGACGGATTCAACTGAAAGTTTATTAGCTTCATAATGCACTTCGATCTGAGCCATGCCTACATTTTCAATCTTCATGGCATATACTTCGACTTCAACAGTATCCTGTATAGCAACCTCAGCATTATTTGGGAAGAATACTAGAGCCGGCGGATAGATACCTTTTGCTTCTGCAGCTTCTAAATCTAATGGGTTATCAAAAATGCCTTCGTGCAATTCACATGAAATCACAAACAAGGAACAAATGATTATAATTTTTTTAATCGAGTGCAATGTAAAACCTCAATTGCGGACTTTTTAGTTCTGGGTTATATACTAAATGAAAACCAGATTTATTGGCAGCTGATTGCTCCGGGATTTGTCCTGATACATAGGCATGAATTATATTCGCCACCCAAACAGCACCACCAGCATATGCAATCATGAGTAACTGATCGTTTGCTGCGGATTCTTCATCCAATACTTTTATTGCTCTAGCTTTTAAAACAGCAATTTCTTCATGATCAGTTGAAGCATTATAATTCGGGTAGATTTCTTCAAATTCATTGTATGCCTTATCATATTCAGTAAAGGTCATGTAGGCTGCGCCACCAATTGCCAACTCGGTTCCTAGCCAAAACCACCCCCACCCTTTTCTTCCTGATTTGAATTGTCCCCAACCGGGAAAAACGGTGGAACGTAACATTGCGCCTAACTTGGCTTTTCGAAGTCTCCTTCTTGCTTCTCTTGCCGCTTCTGCTGCCCTTTGTTCAGCTAAAAGTTTTGCTTCTAATTCTTTGTCTGCTTTCTCTTCAACAAGATGCTTCGGAGAAATTTTGTTCATTAAATTCCAAGCAAGGAGACCAACCTCTACACCTAATCCAATTGGATCCCCTGTATAAAAAGATTTTCTAGAATCAACACTGCCAGTATCTACCGATATCAATTCCACTTCAATGCTAAACCAATTCTGAGATTTAATAATGGATCCTATAATAACATGATCCACTCCCAAAAGTTTTCCTCTTTCCATAGCACATGATTCGTTTGTACAAACTTCATCGGATAAACGACGCTCATCCATGATCTCTTTTACAACCTCTTGCGAAACAATAGCGCGAGCTGACTGAGTTTTCTTCAGTTCAACGGTAAATTTATTGGTAAGGGAGTCTCGATCTAATTCACCAAGACCTTCACTTTCAAAAACCAATACAGCCATAGTATTGTAAGGTTTATCTTGTGCATTTATATTTGAAAAGATGAGAAATAAATAAAAGAATGGTAATAAGGATTTCATTTAATTAATTATCAATTATAGTTAGCACTATACCAATCAATGAAATTCCTAGTGCCAATCCAATTGCAAAAAGAATATTGATATCCTCTTGAACTAAAGTCAAGCCGGATACCAAATCAAAGGGTAAAAAAAGAGCCATATACATTACACCAGCAGAAAAAGACCAACCTAACAACAAAATCTTATTTTGATTTTGCTTGCAGACAAATACGCCAAGCAGTAAAACAATCACTATTAAATAGTCGACCATCCAAAGAGGCGCAAACTGCCAATCACCCCAATTCAAATATGTTTCAACTATGGCCAGCACTAATGAAAATACTATGGCCATTATTAAGTTGATTTTTCTAATCACAATAAATTATTTAATTCTTTGTATCAGTTGTTTGTTGTACAGGCTGAAATGACCTTGCAGGAGATGGCGTTGATTGTATTATTTGTACCCCTGTCCCATTATTAACTGTTTCAGGAACTTTATTTTTCTTCCTTGATGATGAACGGCTGTTATTGGCTAAACGAGTTTTGATGCTTATGATTTCTGGACTAACAATTACAACTTCAGCAACACCATGGTAATTACAGCGACCAACAAATATACTGTTAAGATTAGAACCTATATGATTGGTCACCAACTTATACTGGGCAGAATCTGCTGGGGTAAAATTATGATGATATCCTTTATCGTCATGGGCCCATATCTGCATTTTATCATCCTTATATATCAGTTGATTTTTATCAATATTTATATCAGGTGGAAACTGATATGAATTAAAAGCACATCCATAAAAAATTATAAGTAATAGATATAATTTTTTCATGATGACCTTATATTTTTTTCGATTATTCATTATCCCTCAATTTTTCAAAAAAAGCAGCAAATTCAGGATCGAAAGCTTTTCTTCTTTCATCCCATATTTCACGCACTAAAGGTGTTTGGTAAAAGGACATCCCAATTCGATCAAAAGCATCTTCATCCAAAAATCCATTTTTATATTGAAGATATATATTTTCAACGCGCCTAAATCCCATCATTGAAAAGAGCCAGAATCTTGTATAGTCTGTTGGACTTAGATCGCTTTTACGAATTCCATCGTAAGCTTGACTCATAATAAAAGCAATTTTTTCATTTTCAACACCCATTTTATACATTTCAGAAATTTGATATGATACTTCCTGTTGAGTAGCACCGCGAATTGCTGCAGTATTTTGATTTATTTCTAATCCAACAAATATTAAAGAACCAATTACACTTAATAAACCTATTATTTCTATAAATTTTCTATTTTTCATCTATTTTCAACACAGTATGAAGTAAAACATTTGCTCCATTCGAAATATCTTCAGGTGATGAATATTCTT
>CAJWQJ010000019.1 GCA_913045315.1 uncultured Chloroflexota bacterium
TCAGAGGATGAGTACGTAGAGCTACTTGTGGAAGATGTATTTGAATAGATTATTCTATTAGATGTACAAAATAACGTCTTTAGTGAGATCTTTGATTTAATGGCCAGATTGTGATCCCAGCAATTATTGACAAAATTCCTGCGAAAATTATTGAGTAGCTTAGTGATATAGCTCCTAATATCCCTCCAAAAACTGCTCCCAACGCTGCACAACCTTCTCCAACACATGAAATTAACCCTAGAACGGTAGATTCCCGATGTCCAATTTTTTCTAAAGCCATTGCAATAATGACAGAACGAACTGATAGCATCAGTAATCCTGTAATAATCAAGAGGGAAAAAATTGTAAAATTATTTGAAGAAATTGTTATGAGCCAAGCAAAAATTCCTCCTCCAACCAATCCCCAAATAGACATGGTTTTTCTACCGATTTTATCTGAAACATATCCAATAAATGGAGCCGTTAGTGCACCACCGATGAGAAACAGAGAAAAACCTAAACCAGTTAAACCAGAAGATAATCCCCGAATTTCTTGAAAATATAATGGTGCCATACTCATAAAAGCTACAAGGGACATGTTATGCAACATAATCATCATTAATATAGCTATCGAACCAGGTTGCATGACTGATCTTGCAAGATCCTTGAATTTTTGATCGATTTGGCTTTCATATGAAGGAGTTTTGACCATAGGAGCTAATTTTATAAACAATAACCCTAAAATTACTGTTGGTAATGTATTAATTTGAAGTACCTGATCCCAATTTAAGAAAATAAGTAAGATTCCTGCGACGAGTGGGGCAGTTATTTCTGCGATGGTTCCTCCCACCATATGTGTTGCCAGAACAAATCCTTTTCTTTCGGGCATCCATTTGACCATTGAACCCATGGCAATTGGATGCCATGCAGCAGCACCAGAACTAGCAATTGTTAGAAATAAAATTACCATCCAATAATCTGATGAAACCGAAGCTATAATTTGAGCAATGGAAACCCACCAGAATGTAACTAATAAAATGTTACCTTGACGCTCTAAATTGTCTCCAATTATTCCTGCTGGCAGTTGAGTGATTCCTGTTGCTAGTTGTCGTACTGCAAAAATCAAGCCCAGTTGCAGTGGAGTAAGATCCATAGACAAGGCCATAGCTGGACCAAGTATCCATAAAGCTCCTCCACCCCAATCGACAGCTCCATGCCCGGCTGGGAAAGCTATGAGATACAACCAACGATTATGTTTTTTGGGAGGGTGAATGCCTTTTAAATGATTACTGAGTTTATTAATTAAGTTGAACAAGATGGAAAACTCATTAGTTTTGATTTTTAAGAACTATAGTAGCAGTAATACATGGTTCATTACCAATAGCGATGGTTGTATGTCCTTTCCCGGTTATATCCTCAACCAATCTTGCATCTCCTGGTCCGAAAATTTTTTTGGTTCCATCGCCAAATCCTATTTCCAATTGACCTGATAATATAATTACGAATTGACGCCTGGGAGCTGGATGCCAATCCTGCAAAATCCCAACGGCACGGGAATCGAATTTTATTTGCGAAGTATCGATACCATCTTGCCATTCTAAGGAGTGTTCAATATTGATTTTTTCCCAAGTTGAGAGGTTGTTATTATCTGTAAACATTCGATATGTTCCCATGAAAGCTCCTTTACTTTTGAATGTAATCAAATTGAAAGATGTAATTAGTTCATCATTGATATATGGTATGGCATAATAGCATTATGCGTAAGATTGTAATTATAGGTGGAATTAGTCTTGTATTTATGGTTAATGTGGTTTGCGAATTGATGATTCCATAAATTCTAGATAATTTATTATGAATTGAAATGTTATTCAGGAGATATATATGTCAAATATGAAACTTAAAGACGTTGTTATCAATTATGAAGAAGTTGGCTCGGGTTCATTTGCTTTAGTCCATTGTCATGGATTAGGGGGTGATGGAAGTAATTTTGTTGAAGAATTAGATTTTTGGAATACATTTTTCGGAAGAGTAATAACTTGGGATAATCGAGGTCTTGGTAAATCTTCACAGGCAGCAAAGTATTCCATGCCACTCTATGCAGCAGATTTGTCAGATTTGCTAGATAAACTTGGTGTTGAGAAAGCTGTATTACATGGGGTTTCATGGGGAGGATTAGTTGTACAGCAATTTGCACTTGATTATCAAGAGAAATGTGCTGCATTAATTCTTGATTCTACATCAAGCGAGGTTAACATATCTGCTTCCGAGAATTGGTATCAACAAAGTGTCGATGCTCCTCTTGGAAAAGGTTCTAGAGTTGTTCAACCTGAACATATGGATTCTTTTGTAACTCAAGCAAGAGCTATCGCTTCTACACGAGAACATCCATTTACTCCTCGACTTAAGGAGATTAAATGTCCAGTGTTGGTAGTTGGCGGAGGGCAGGACGTAGTTGCAGGTGCAGGTGGATCCGTAGTACTGGGAAGAAATCTTCCGAATGCACATATGGAAATCATACAGGATTCGGGACATGGGGTGTATAGGCAGAAACCTGAGGAATTTCGTAAACTCGTAGTAAATTTTTTGTCAAAGCAAGGAATTATCTAATAAGGGATAGTATTAAAATGGGAGGATTGATTTAATGAATGCCGTAAAAGACCTATTAAATTCGGGGAGTACTGTTATAGGAACTGTAGGGACTCCTTTTATTGATATACCTATGTTGGCGGATTCTGGTTTTGATTTCATACTGTTTGATACTCAGCATGCACCGGTAGAAATCAAACAGTTAAATCCTATTGTTCAAACCATGCGTGGAACAAAGGCAGCACCAATTATACGTGTAAGTGCGAATCGTGCAGATTTAATTTGTTTTGCACTTGATGCCGGAGCTAGAGGTATCATTGTTCCAATGGTTAACACAAAAGAAGAGGCGATAGCAATGGTTAGGGCCTGTAAATATTCTCCACTTGGTGATCGCAGTAATGCAGGTGTTCGTGGTGAGTGGGGTGAGACCAAAGACTATCGAAGCTACTTAGATAGGGTTAATGAAGAGTTGGTCATCATTCCCATGATAGAGACTCAGCAAGCTATGGATAATATTGATGAAATACTTAGTGTTCCGGGAATTGATGTACTCTTGGTTGGACCATCTGATCTTTCAATAGAACTTGGTGTTCCACTTGATTATCCATCGGATGCTTATCAACAGGGACTAGACAAGATTGCAGCTGCTTGCAAAAAACATGGAGTAGTACCAGGAATGTATTTTATTCCACCTAATATGGAGCCTAATTTCTATGTTGAAAAGGGATTCAAGTTTTTTACTGTTCCATGGATGAATTGGGCAGCTGAGGGTATTCAGAATCGTCTTAATGATATTACTAGATAATCTTGGTAATTCAGAATTCCAATAACAATTAACGAATAATTATTCAATTTCTTGATGTTGGATAATTGCATTGAGAAATAATTGCAGTATCATGTTATGTATGTGGAGAATACTTGTAGGTATAGGAATGATACCATTTATTATATATTGGTTGTCGATGAATTAACGATGTATTTTCTCTTGATGTTTACCCATGGGTGGCGTTGATTCCTTGGAGTCCTCTGATATATTTGATTTCCCCCAAATGCCAGCCAACATGTTGCAAGCTGAAATAACTTAAGCTTTGGGCTACAGTTCTTCTTGGATTTGCCGGATCGACGGGTCTATCCAGTTCCTCATCTGTTAATGTAGCAAGATACTCGGTGAGTTCATCCCAAACTTGTTTTCCATATTCATTTGTGTCAGAAATGGATAGTTCTTTTGTGATTCCTTTGGTGTCATCACTTAGAAGTGATCCAGCTGCAGCATCGTCTAAGCGTAATCGTTTTTGCCAACCATCACGTTCAAATATATTTGGTGTTCCAGTTATTCGATGGATTCCTCCATCTAATATACGCATACAATGCCAATGAATAGCTCCAATAGGGTTAGCTTCATCTCCTGGACTCCAAGCTAACTGTTCTTGAGTTAGTCCTGTCAAATCAGCTTCGTATTCACGTCGTAGTTGTCGAAATGCACTTTGAACAAATTCTGGACCGTTCATATTTACTTTATCCCCCCAACAGATGATGTTGGTTAATATATACAACAATTTTGGTTTTTTTATAAGACTAACTATATTGATTCTTAACATTGCTATCATATTCAAATGAATTATCATACATGCGTCATGATGAGGATTGTAATTGGATCAGTAATATTCATTTTTTCTTTAGGGTGTTCATCCGAGTCAATAGAGGATACGAGCACCTTAACCTTATCGGTATCTGCAGAGAATCAAGTGTTGATATCAACTCCTTCTCCGATTGCATCTCCAATTCCAGTTCCAACAAGTACATCTATTCCAATTCCGGTTACAATTGCTCAACCAACAGCAACTCTTATACCTTCCCCATCACCAACCATGATATCGTTACCTTCTCCCACAAAAATGCCTTCTCCTACTTCTACAGTTACCGAACATCATGTAAATCCTTGTCTTTCTGTTGCAGAGGAATACAAAAAACGATGTGAAGAAGAAGTAAATGCTGATCGCTTAAAAGAATTAGGCCAATCAAGTAATTATTATGCCGAAAGTTTTGATCCCGAGAATATACCGCAAATTGCCAGTTTTAACTTTTCTGAATTAGATAAATTTTCTCGAATGTCGAAATTAAGATCAGGTGTTGGACATGATTATTCATTTCCCTCATTAGAATTTGATCCCGATGGATTAAATTGTAGGAGCATGAAGCATTATTTTATTCCTAATGGTGTACCGTATGATAATGCATCATATGCTACTACTCCTCATACCTTTGACTGGAGTTTGATAAAATTTTTTGCACCTGCAGACGGTGTTATACAAGATGTGGAATACATCTTAACCCCTGATGGTGAAGAAGCTCAGTTTTCTATTCAATCGAGTCATTATCCCGGCTACTATTTTAATTTTTTACACCTTAGACTTTTACCAGGTTTGGGACTGGGATCCTCTGTTAAAGCTGGACAACAAATTGGAACTTTGATCAATGATGAAAATTGGGGGGAGATTGGAGTTCAAGTGCGAGTGAGTTCCAAGGAATCATATTTTATTTCTTTTCTTCAGGTTGTTACCGATGAAGTATTTGAGCTCTACAAGGTTAGGAAAGTTACTTCTCCTTTGGATGTAATTGTGAGTAAAGAACAAAGAGATTCCAATCCGCTTTCTTGTGGGGGTGATGCTCCTCCAGCAGCTCGATGGTTTGAAGGAAGCTCTAAATACAATCCCAATGAGGAATATATAATCTGGCAATTCGAGAGCTCGGATAACTGGTTCTTTTTTGATTGATAAACACAATTATTCATCAAAAAATAATTTAATATACTTTTGGAATCTCTTCCCAGTTTGTTGTGTATCTTGGTGAACGATTACGACTTTGCATTTTCCAAGTATGGTTGATCCCTTGTGTTGCGTGAAATATTGTTCCCGTTCCCATTAATCTGTTAAGGGTGTCTATTGTTGTCATTAACTTATCACGTTTTGTTGGATCGTGGTGCGAAAATAAATGACCTTGATGGTAATTTTCTGGTATTAAATCAAGTAACATAATGCCACATTTATGATAGTTGTAACCCTTCCGGTAGAGTGATTCGAGTAGTTTTTTTCCTGCCTTAATAATTGTCCCGGTGTCTGATGTTGGTAAATCAAACATGATTTTTGCTTCGTTTTGATATTGAAGATCATTTTTTCTAAATGGATTCGTTTGTAAAAAAACTTGGATTCCTTGTGTTTTACTTCGCTGTCCCCGTAATTTTTCACACGCTCGTGCTGTATATGTTGCAAGTGCTTGCTCTATTGATTCCAGATCTGAAATGCGTTTCCCGAACGATCGCGAAGATATAATAGTTTTTTTGGATGTTTTTTTATTGATATCAAGGCAGGATAATCCACGTAGTTCATGAACGATTCTTTCCATGACGACACTAAAATGATTGCGAATGAATTGTACATTTGTGTTCTTTAACTCAAGTGCTGTGATTATTCCCAGTGCATTAAGTTTTTTACTCCATCGACGTGATATGCCCCATAACTCTTCTACTGGCAAATCAGCCATGATCTGTTCCTGTAATTTGCAATCACGCATATCAAACACACCATCGTTTGTTTGTTTTTTTGCTACATGATTAGCAATTTTGGCCAAAGTTTTCGTCTGTGCAATACCAATGGAGGTTGGAATGCCTATCCACATGAGAATCTTACTTCTTAGGCTTGCAGCGAAAGTTAATAAGTCACATTTTGTAAATCCGTCTAATCGTAAAAAAGCCTCATCAATGGAATATATTTCTATATCAGGATCTGGGACTAGCATGCTTAGTGATTGCATAACGCGTTGGGACATATCACCGTAAAATTGATAGTTGGAAGAAAAAACCTCCACATTATTTTTTTCTATAATGGATTTGTAGTGATAGTAGGGGGCTCCCATAGGAATGCCAAGTGCTTTTGCTTCGTTTGAGCGGGCAACTACGCAACCATCATTATTAGAAAGCACGACAATTGGTTTTTCATTAAGTTCAGGATCAAATACCCGTTCACAGGAGGCATAGAAATTGTTGCAATCGATCAAGGCGAAGGTGCTCATGCAATTACACTTCGTGTAATACACTAGTGACTATACCCCAGATGACTACATCATTCTCCTCTTCGATTTTGATAGGCTCATACTCATCATTTTCAGGCATGAGGTAAGTACCTTGCGATGATTTGTGTAGTCGTTTAACAGTGAGTTGTCCATCTAATGCAGCGATGACGATTTTTCCATTTTTGGCTTCTAGGCTACGATCCACCACCAGGATATCACCTGGATGAATGCCAGCATTGATCATTGAGACCCCTGCCGCTCGCACGAAAAATGTAGCAGTCGGGTGTTTGATAAGGTGGTTATTTAGGTCCAATTTCCCTTCCATATAGTCATCAGCAGGCGAGGGAAAACCAGCTTGTACTGCGCATGCAAATAAAGGCAATCGATATCCTTGAGTTTCAACGTATCCTAATACTGCTTGAATCATACTCTCGGGTACTCGAATTGGTTTGGTCGTCTCTTGATATTTTCCTTGTCCTTTGGGTCTACCAGCTCCAAGACGCGCTCCACCTCGTGACATTTTATCATCCTCCAGGAAGTTTGGATTTCTTATAATAGAATAATGTACATTATTCAAAAAATCCAGAGAATGTAAATATTCGATGTTGTTTGACTAATTGCCAAAGTCATAGAATCCATTATCATTTAGGATCATGTGGAAGATAGTATTTGCAGTGGTAGTCGTAGCTTTAATTATTGATCGATGGCGAAGGCGATAAATGATAATGAGGTGTGGATATGTGGGAAGTATTAGCTGTAGCAATTGTGTTTCTTTTGCTAATCCATGCACAAAACTCACTGGAAAATCTTAAAGGGTTGAAGATAATACTTAGTGTTCTTCTTGTGGGATTCCTTCTACGAATTTGGGTCGGTGACGGGTTTTTTGAAAGGTACACTAGTCAACAGTGGTGGTGAACTCCAGCATCTAAAGGAAAAATGAAAACAGCACTTGTGATACAACATAACCCTCATGAAGAACTGGGTGTCCTATATGCATCAATTTTGAATGAGTATGATTTTTGCATACAAACAGTAACTAGCTTTGATGGATTTTTCTTTAGTAATGCACCTGAACTTTCAACTATTGACCTTATTATTTCCTTGGGTGGACCTCAATCAGTCAATGATGATGATGTGTTTCTGATTCGTGAGCAAAAGTATCTATATCAGGCAACCATAATGGATATCCCCATTTTTGCTATTTGCCTTGGTGCACAATTATTGGCAGCAGCATTTGAAGCTAGTATTTTTCCGACTGGAGGGTATCAGTTTGGGCTTCGTAAAATTTATGTAACTGAAGACGGTGATATTGACCCAGTATTTAAAAATTTTACGATTCCGCTTGTTCCAACAATGCATGGTGAGACCTTTACTTTGCCAAATGGAGCAGTCAAGTTAGCTGATGGATATATGCTATGTCGCGATGGAAGTTACGAGAAGATTAATATGGCTTTTCGTATTGGGAAATCCTATGGTTTCCAATTTGAACCTCACTTAATGCTAGATCAATTTACTGTGTGGAACGAGAAAATGGCCGATGATTATGAGTATATGGGTCGTAATTTTGATCCTGTTGAACAGTCTGGAATTAACTTGAGGGAATTTACAAAATATGAACAACATTTTACTGTTCAGGCAGAACAGGTTTTTAAGGCTTTTTTAGATACTTTTATTAACTAAGATATTCATAATAGGGAGGGCTAATAATGGCATTAACCCCAGAAGAGGCACTTTATGATGCTATCGATTCTGCAGG
>CAJWQJ010000020.1 GCA_913045315.1 uncultured Chloroflexota bacterium
AAAATTCGCGCTTCGCAACGCGGTCTTCTTCAAGGAATCTAGTATCACCAGGGTCTTTAACACTTACTTTTTGCATCATTTGACTAACTATTACTTCAATATGCTTATCATTAATTTTAACCCCCTGCAGACGATATACCTCCTGAATCTCATTTACAAGATAATCCCTTACAGCAGCTGGTCCCAATACATGAAGTATATCTCCAGGAGAGATTGCCCCCTCACATAGATTCGTACCTGCATTGATAAAATCACCTTCATGAACTATAACATGTTTTCCATATGGAATAGAATATGTTCTTTCTTCACCATCAGCTCCCATAACATGTATTTTTCTTACACCTCTCTTTGTCTCTCCAAAACGAACGGTACCATTGATTTCAGTCATTACAGCTGGATTGGTTGGCTTACGTGCCTCAAATAATTCAGCGACACGTGGCAAACCACCAGTGATGTCTCGCGACTTACCAACTTCTTTTGGTATTTTGACCAAAGTTTGCCCTCTTTGGACCTTTTGCTTATCAATAACAACTAATGTCGCTTTAACGGGAAGAATAGTACCTCCAGCAAGTATCTTACCACCTTTATTAATAATTTCTATATGAGGACTTAGTTTACGATCACGAGCTTCTACGACAACCATTTGCTTCTTGCCACCTTCAACAGCTTCCACAGCAAATGTTTCACCTTCGATAAAGTCATTTAATGACACATATCCATCAAATACAATAACAGATTTTGCTTATTTCGAGGAATTTGTTGCTGATTATGAGATGAATAATACTGCAATGTGCTCCGGTGAGACATTAGAACTTACAGATAAGTCTTTTGGTGATAATATCCAATATAGCTGGAACTTTGGAGATGGCACTACAAGTACAGAAAAAAACCCTGAAAAAGTTTATTGAATGCATCTCCAGTTTCAAGACTTCTTTCAATTTGTTCAATTGTGCTAACAGCACTCATTCCCCGTTCAAGAAATTCAGTTTCTAAATATGGAATTAAATCTGAAGCAAGTACGCCTGAACTTAATCTAATACTATACGTATCATAGCCTTGTAAATCGGGAATTATAGAATTCCCAATTGATTCACTAGCAACAATATAGACTGAACGAGAAAAATCTTGTTGGTCTGCTAGGGAATCAATAATACCGATAATTTCAACTTCAACTGGCTCTCCAGTACCTTGTCTTGATAAAATTTCAAGCCTTATTCCATCCTCAGGCCAATAATCCTTTTCAGATTCAGGAGCTATGGAATCTAATTCAAGATTTCTGCGGATTGTTGGGGCAAAGGGGTCATCTGTAGGTAAGGCTGAATTACTTGCTACAGCAAGGTTAGGATTAGAGTTCAAAGCATTCCAGACTTTAGAAGGATCACCTCTATAATCAGGATGAACACGTACAAATTCTAATAAAGTAGTCCTCATATAGATATCATCGACCGAACGAACACTCAAGTTTGTAAAATACTGTTTACTACTGCCAATTTCTCTACCTATGGCAGGAATTCTTACCGATTGAGCAACAACTTCAAATTGTTCTAAATTAAGGTTTGAAGACTTGTTAACTATATTTTCAAACTCTTGAATATCCATTGCAAATTCTGGTCTCACCGAAGCCTCAATATCATAACCGCCTGTCACACGATTAGGTTGCTCTCGAGCAACATTATTAAGATTATTCAAAACAGCAAATATCATCAATGTAAAAATAATCAAACCAAACATTGATACCGTTAAACCAGTTCGAAAAGGTGCTGCAACTGGATACGCAATAGCAGTTTTAAATGTGGCCTGCAATCCACTTAAACGACCTAAAGTTTTGTTGGAAAATGCTAAAAGTATTTCGCTATTATTCATTATCAACCACACTGCAGAACCAATCTGTGCCACTCCACCCAATACAAATATCTCAGGTCCACTGTCTAGTTTTCCATGATAAAACTCAAAAAAATCAAAAGGCAATCCCCAAAATGTTACAAGCAAACCACCCTCTAATGTTGCGGCAATACGATTTACAGTAACTCGAGATAAGTTTGCACGAACGAGTATTTTACGTAGTAAGAGTCCTAATCCAATAATACTAATGCTGACGCCTATACTAAATAGGCTGGCATTTTCTAAATTAATCCCCAACCTGTGGATAGCTATCCCCAAAAGAATTAAAACCCAACCTTGAGCCAGAATCAGTCCGGTAATTCTGAAAATTTGGCGAGTAATTGATATCGGCCAAAGAATTAAAGATTTAAAAACAGCAATAATCCTGGATATTGTTATTCCTTTCCTGAGCAGAGGAATTAGATATATCGGACCAAGAAAACCAATCACGACCACTCGAATATTTTCACCTAAAGGAATCTTTGATTTTGGAGTAAATTGTTCACTCAATCCTCTAATAGCAACTACAATATTCAATTTGCTTACTCGAAACGACGAAATTCCGATTGTAATAAGCGTAAGAAGAAATCCTGTAGAAAAAGTTATCCAAATTGATCTAATGGTAAAACTAGTACGAATTTTAAAATCATCGCTACCTACAACTTGTTGCAGTAATCCAACTAAAACTATACTAACAAATGCCCCTAAAGCAGTACCAATAACGGCAGCTGCTAGTGCATACATCGATCCTTCGAAGGTAAACATTTGAACAAGATGACGACGCTTTAAACCAATAGCACGCGCCATACCCATCTCTGTTGAACGGGATGAGGCAAGTAATACCATTACTAGAAATATAAGCAAAAGACCGACAATTATTGAAAATGAACCAAAAATACTAAATAAATATGTAACAGAAGCTCCCACCGTTTCAGCAAGACGAAGAGCATCAGCTTTCGATTCCTGAACTCGTAATTGATTTAAAGTAGGAGAAAGTAGCCCTAAATCTCCAGCTTGATCTTCAAATTCTTGGTTTCTAGAAAGAATCCATAAAATTGCCCCAAGATTGTTCTCATCTGCAATTAAGCTTAAATATTTATCAGAAGAAAAATTATTATCTCTGATTTCACCTAGAATTACTTGTAAATCTTCAACTACCTCATCACCAAAAGGATTATTATTAGTAAATTCAACATCATTTAATTTTGTATCTATTAGTTGAAAAACTTCCTCTGATTTAATAAGTTCGCCAATTTCTTCAGCAACAATTTTATCGACCAAAGAAAGCCGCAATAACTTTGCAACTTCGCTCGAATACTTTAAACCTTCTTCAATACCCCCCATATTTGAAACATATATCTCATCAATAAGTCCATCTTTTTGAGTGAGATTCTGAATTTGTTTCAGGGACATCAATACTAATTTTGTATCTCCTCCACTTGCAATTCCTCCATGTTCAGCAACAAGACGAACAGAATATGATTTAACACCTGAGCTTGTATAGATATTGATGATTGAACCCGAATAAGCTTCGAGGGTTTCAGAAGCATTCCTGTTAAGAACTACTTCACTATTTTTCAGATCATTTAGATCAAATATAATCCCTTCAATACTTGTAACTTTGGTATCAATACCCATAGTTCCATTTATAGCAATTGATCGATATCCTCTAACTGCTGTACGTGACTCACTTCGATTCGTTTCAGGGTTCATTACTGGTAAATTCGTACTAATTCCAGCTCCAAGACCATCTACTCTTGAATCCCCATCTAGAAGTTTAGAGAACTGGACAAGCTTATCTTCAGAAAAATATCGGGAACTATCAAATCGTCTTAGAGGAGATGAAATTTCTTCATCTATTTGTCCTGCACCTTCTACAGCAACTATTCGAATACTTTTATATACCGTGTCTCCAATCCCTAATGAAGCGCCTATTATCACTGTACTTAACATCAATCCAATTACTATAAGTAAACTTTGACCGGGTCTTTTAGGAATATTACGAACGCCTAATTTTACAAGAATTGGATTTCGAAAAGCCTGAAATAACAAAATACCAACTAATACCGCAAAGGTTCCAGCCAAATACAGTGCAAGGGAATCAAGTTCAATCCCAAATAACTTTTGCAATCTCTTACCTCTCAGTATCTATTACGCCATCACGCATATAGATAATTCTATCTGCCTTCGCGCCTACTGAATCTGAATGGGTTACTAATACAAAAGTTTGTCCATTTTGTTTGTTTAACTTAGTAATTAATTCCATTATTTCACGTTCATTCTGACTATCGAGGTTTCCTGTAGGCTCATCTGCCCAAACTATTGAAGGATTGTTTACGAGAGATCTAGCTATTGCAACTCTCTGTTGTTGACCACCAGATAATTCTGTTGGTCGATGTTCTGCCCAATCAACTAAATTGACAGTGTCTAAAGTTTCAAGGGCTCTTTGACGTGACTCCTTCTGCGAATGCCCAGAAATCAGTAGCGGCAATTCGACATTTTCCTGAGCAGTAAGAACTGGCAAAAGATTGTATGTTTGAAATACAAACCCCATAAATCTTGATCGGAAATCACTAAGATCGTCGTCAGACAGTTGATGGATTGGTCTTTCGCCTATAAGAATTTTTCCTTCATTTACACTATCAATACCAGAAAGGCAATTTAAAAGAGTAGTCTTTCCACAACCACTAGGACCCATAATTGCAACCATTTCACCTTTTGAAACTTTTATATCAACTCCTTGCAGTGCATTAACCTGAATTGCACCTGAATCGTAAATCTTGTGAACATTTTCAGCATCAACCATTAAAGAAACAGGGGTCTCAGGCATAATAAATCTCCATATCAAAATAAAGTAATGCGATGAATGTAAATTTTTGTTAAAGAATTTGGTAAAAGTTCATGTATTATTATCATAAGTATCTTATATCTAAGATTATAAACAAAAAATTACAGGAATGCACAACATTTTTTCAAGAAATATATCAAAAAATAGTATTAATTATGTAACTATACTATTTGATTTAAAATCTTCGATCTCTTCAGGACTATAACCAATCTCATCCAATATTTCTTGTGCATGTTCACTTAAAGCAGGAGAAGCTTTATGAATATTTAGAGGAGTAGCACTAAATTTGTATGGAGCTCCAGCCATTTTGATGGGACCTACAACAGAATGCTCGAGTTCAACTATAAGGTCATTGGCTAGTACCTGTTCATCTTCAAATAATTCTTCCAAAATATTCACAGGACCACATGGAACATCAGCAGCATCAAATATTTCATTCCATTCATCTCTGGTTTTGGTTCTCATTATTTTTTCAATTTCTTTTGTTACTTTCTCTGCCTTTTCTAAATATTCATCTGCAAATCCATCAAAGTTCGGGTCTTCAAATCGAGGGTCCTGAATTTTTAAAATATCAGCTACTCTTTGTCTTAACCTGTCATTAAGACAAGCAATAACAATTGGTCTATCTTTTGTTTCATATGCCCTAAAATACATTCTTGAACCAGCCGGCTGAGGAGCAACAATTCTTTTAGATAGCACATCTTCTAAGGAAACCTGTTTAGAATACATTTCGCCAAGATCATCAAGAAATTGTTCTCTAATTTCACCGTCCTCTTTTTCAACAGAAGTAAAACGAGAATTCTGAACTGCAATACCTGAACCAAACAACGAAGTATCAATTCGCTGCCCAATACCTGTACGTTCCTTTTGCCATAAGGCAGCACATATCGCCATTGCTGAAAACATTCCTGAACTAGCATCAGCTACTGGAATACCAATCCCCGCCTGAAGCATGCCGTCTTCCATTCTACCCGCTGGCCCAGTTAAAAAACCTGTTGCAGCAGTAGAAAGAATGTCATACCCACCCTTATTTTTCATGGGGCCATCAGTCCCAAATGCAGTATTATGACAATAAATTATACCTTCATTAATTACTTTCAAAGTCTCATAATCGACACCAAGTCTCTCAGCAACACCTGGTCGATAATTGTGTAAAACAACATCAGCAGATTTTACTAATCGGTATACAATTTGCTTTCCTTCGTCCGTTTGTAAGTTTAAAGCAATACTTCGTTTACTACGATTCTGAGATAAATTTGCTTTAACTTCATTTGGGCCATAAGGTTTGCCTTGAAGTCTCCATCGATCACCTGAAGGTGGTTCGACCTTAATTACGTCGGCACCTAAATCACCAAGTAACATGCCTGCTAACGGTCCAGCAATGTATTCAGAAAGATCAATTACACGAACGCCACTGAGCACAGTCACATTTCACCTCCAAAAGCATAATAACCATTCGTCGCAGCATAGGATTACAAGTACAAGAAGTCAATTTTTCAAAAGATATACAAAGATATATCTTTTAGTTGCAACCTTTAGCTCATAGAGTTAGGATGACGCTATATGTAATCATTTGATTAAAAATATAGGGGGATCAAATGGCAGAACAGTGGTTTCCGAAAGATAAAACAGTCATCGCTGGTATCGGTGAAGGTCTTGAAGACGGAAAATATATGCGTTGGGGTCGTGCAACTAAAAGTGAGTTCC
>CAJWQJ010000021.1 GCA_913045315.1 uncultured Chloroflexota bacterium
GACGTGTTGGCCTCAGCAGAACTAAAGAGGTTGCAGCTCCTACCCACTAGTTTGAGTAAAAAGGAAATATTTCAATTTCTGAGGTGTATCTACCTCTTAACAATCTATGCGCCAGGAGGTTTGTAGTTAACTGCCTTCTTACTTGCCAAATCTATGACTTCAGCATCTATGAGTACTGTTGTTTTGATTTTTACAGCACCAGTGGAGTTTACTGCAAGAGAGAGGGCCATTATTGTCGCGTGATCTGGAACATCTACTATGGCATATATATCAACATCTCCAAATGCAAAGTAAACGGCTTCAACGGAGCCTCCCATTCCCTTAGCTAGCCCTTCAATAACGGCACGTCTTGACGACCCACCTTCTTTAATAAGCCCCTGTGCCCCTTGGGGAAGATAATTTCCTTCTATTAAATACTTAGGCATTATAGAATCAACCTTTCACCATGTTTTGAATACTTTATTCATCATACTTCATACTTCGAAATATGCATCTACAACTGCAACTTTACTTTTTTGGAACAATTTCCATGAATCCAAAGTTGGAGGAAGTGGGATGAACAAAAACATTTTTTCTACCTTCTAACCGAGTAATTTTACCACCATGTGATTCAACCCGCTGGGCAATAGCTTCAGGGTCATCAGCTTCAAATGCTAGCATGTATACTCCTTCTCCATGCGGATTGAATTCATTTTTACGTGACTTCATAAGTCTTGCTAAAGCTGAATCATCAGATGAAGACTCAATCAGTCTAAGTACAGTAACTCCATCGTATCCCATTGAAACTGAATCAAAATTTCCTATGTCATTATGTTCTCTTTCACTTACTGCTTCCATTCCAAAAAGATTTTTATAATTTTGCACTGCAGAATCTAGGTTATGAACTGCAATTGTATAGTGCGTAAACGTCATTACTGAATTCATTTTCCCCCCTCCTAAATACACATATAAATCATTGATGACATGATAGTGCATAAACGAACCAACGAAAATAGTCTATATATCTATGAATACTTTAAAAAATCAAATAATTAATTTACTAAATGTTTCTCGAATTCTTTTGGATCAAATTCGACACCAAGACCTGGACCTTTTGGTATTTGAATATATCCATTTTCAACAATTATTGGTTCTTTAAAGATTTTCTTATGCAATGGACCTTGATTTGCTTCAGTAATTAAGAAATTTGGTGAGCATGTTGCTACTTGTAATGCTGCTGCTGCTGCTACTGGCCCACAGTACATATGAGGTGCAATAGTCGCATAACTTGCTTCAGCAATTCCGGCAACTTTTTTTGCAACCATTATTCCACCACATTGACCTACATCTATTTGAAGTATTTGGGCAGCTTGTTTTCTTATCAATTCAGAAAATTGAAAAATTGTTGCTAGTCGTTCTCCAGTAGCTATGGGTATACTTGTATGGGCTGCAACTCTTGCCATTTCATCCATGTTTTCTGGTGCAACTGGCTCCTCAAACCAAAAGGGTTGATAAGATTCAATAGCATTGGCCACTCGTATTGCACTGTAGGTAGTTAATTGACCATGTGTTCCTAATCCTACCTCCAAATCGTTTCCAACTGCAGATCGAATACTTTTAAATATATTTTCACAATAGGTTATTTCAGGAAGTCCAATATCACGAGCGGGACCTACAATAGGATGAAAAGGATCGAATTTACATGCTGAATTTCCTTCTTTTAAAAGTTGTTCAGCAATTTTTCCAGCATTTTCAGGTTTACCTTCAGGAATTGAAGGCATATAAGCATAAGCTCTCAAACTATCCCAACACTTTCCTCCAAGCAAATTATATATAGGTTGATTCGTTGCTTTGCCAACAATGTCCCACAATGCCATTTCTATACCCGACAAAACCATTCCGTAATGTAAACTTGGCAAACGGTAATCATGCCTCCCTGCATACATGTCATACCAGATTTTCTCTATGTTAAATGGATCCTGTCCGATTACAAAAGCTTCCACAGTTTCATGTATTAGATTGATATGCGACTTAAAAGCATGCCATGTCATATCACCTGAAAAAGAACTTCCTGTAACTTTTTCCCCAATACCAATTAATCCTTCATCAGTGCTTAATTCCAGAATTAAGAAATATTTACCTCCGATATACCATTTACCGGTAGTGTCTCCACCACCTGCTCTCACGCCCGGTTCATTTTCCAAAACATAAGTTTTCACGCCAGTTACTTTCATGAATCCCCCCTTGTATATTCATATTTTAAATATTGTTTATAAAAAATTATTCTTGGATTTGTGAACCCAAAAATAGAATAGCAAACCAAGTCCAAGTAGTATAGAAGAAAATAAATAGGTCCATTCTATATTTAACAAATTTAGTATTGCGTAACCAGCTATTGGACCTGAAGCAGCACCAAGATCTGTCCAATTAGCATATCGACTCATGACTACTGCTCTATCAAAATATGACGAGAGGTCTCCAGCTGATGCGTCTAGTGTTATTTTTGCAGCTGTAGTAGCAGCAAAAATTATTGGTACTACTACTATGATTAAAAAAACATTTTGTAAAACTAATAATAATGTTCCTACCATTATGACAGGAATGCTTATAATCAAAACTAATCTTCTTCCAAACTTATCAGATATCGATCCAAAATAGATTGAAAGTCCAACCTCACTCGCCCAACTAGAAGCTAAAACTATTCCTGATAATGTAGCTACTCCAATAACAAATCCATAAATATCAAACGAATTTCCAATTGTTTCTCTAATTAATAATCCTACCGTTGCAGTAACAAGACCAGAAATAGCAAAAGTATTTGTAAAACGAGTAAAATTAATTGCCAATAATTTTAATTTGACAGTTCTATCGAGGTCTTGAGACCCAGTTAAAAATTGCCATATCTTATATTTTAAATTTCTATCTCCCTCCCTCATTTTATCTGATTTAGATTGTTCACCATTTATATCTGAATATGATTTTGATTCAGATATAAATGGTAAAATAATGAAACAAATTGTCGTAAATGATGAAATTATTAAAAATGATGTTTTTATACCAATCAAATCTACTAGAATCCCACCTATAAAAACTGCTACCAGGCTTCCTGATCTAAAAATTGCATTAAATATCCCCATCAACCTAGCTCTATGTTTTTCGCCTTCCCTTAAAACAACCATATACAGCGAAATTATTTGAATTGAAAAACAAAGCCCCCAAACAATCCTTGCAATGAAAAGTGGCCAAAAGCTTTTAAATATACCGTAAGATGCAGTAGATGTTATAGCTAAAATTAACGAAAAACATAACGGGATTTTAAGTCCGAATTTATTATAAATCTTTGCGGCCAAAGAATTTGAAATTAGTCTTATCCAACGGTTAACACTAAGGATAAGCCCTGCCCCGAAACCTGCCGAAAGACCAAATTCTTGTAAATGAGAAGGAAGCATTCCATACAACATAGAATCTCCCATTACAGATATTGATAAGATTATAGACGTTAAAATAATCTGATTTGCATAAAATTTTCTACTATTATTTTCGTATATATCCATAGTCCACCCATAATAATTAATTTTCTCGAATGTGTAATCATAATTATTAAATAAAGAGTTTGTTTTACCTTAGGTTGTGATGCTAGCCTATGCGTAGAAATTTTGTTGCTATAGTTCCGTTGCGAGTTTCCCTGTTTCAGGTAGAAATAAACCTGATATTATCATTAATAATGGCATGATCGCCACAACAGAAAGTGCCGGGATATACGAACCTGTAAAATCAGTAAATGAACCTATAAAAATAGGAGACAGTACGGACACACCTTGGCCTATAGTAAGTGCCCCGGCTGTAATTATCCCAACTTTACTCGCATCAACCCCTGGCAATTCCATGGGAATAGTCAATATAGTTACTATATACAATGCAAAAATAGATCCCAGACCAATAATACAAATCGCAATCAAAATAGTACTTGTCATCATAAAGGACCCAATGGCAAGTACTGGCAAAGTGAGTCCTATCACTATTAAAATTGGTCTCCGTATACCTGACTTTGACACTATGATGCCGCTCAAAGGTGTTGCAATAGCTGCAACAAAAGGCAAAATAGCAACTAATGAACTTGATCTCTCAATAGTCATACCATGAACTTCATTGTAATAAGTAGGGAGCCAAGAACTGTAACCTATAAAAAGAGCAAACGGCCCTATACTAGCAATAGCAATAAGAAAAGTATTACGATTGAATATCAAATCAAAGTTATTGGATAAAGAAAATTCATCAGATTGTTCCTGCACTACATCTACAGATCTACCACCTACAATCCAAAGAACCGTAGCAATAATTGGTAGCACACCAAAGAAAAAGAAAACTATATCCCACCCAAAAACATTAGCAATTGACACTGCGCTTAAAAGACCAATAGCTACTCCTACAGATCTTCCTGATTCATTAATCCCGTTCAATATGGGTAGTTCGTTTGGTTTAAACCACTCCATTAAAATGGAACTAGTCACTGGAAGACATATGGCCGCCCCAATACCAAATAAAAGCCTCATCAATACCATCATGGTGAATGAATCAAGCAATGGCGCAATTAACCCTGAAGACATTAATAATCCACCTATAACCATTGCTCTTTTAGATCCTATTTTAGCAATTAAAATGCCACTGGGTAGAAGTGATATGGTTAATACAATTATTGGTGCCGAAATCAATAAGCTAACCAAACCTCTGTTGATACCATAATCATCCATAATCAAGGTGAAAAGAGGTGTGGGAGCCATAAAATTAAGACCTAAACTTATCTGCATAAAAATAAGAATGCCTTGAATGGTCCAACGATATGAACTGTATTGTCTATCTTGCATATATAGGGTTACTACTGACGTTATGAATATGTTGTCTTTTTTTAAGTTTACAGTGTTTTAGAAAAGTATAGAACTAAAGCTATCATTATCTAGGTAACAACTAAAATGTTAGATATTTACTTCAATAAAAGTCTATTGATTATGTTAATAACCCTTGAAACTGTTAGAGCGATTTACATCTTCATATTCATATGGAGTAGGGGTAGGTTCGTCATCAGCGAACCATGAGACTACAGCATCTGCACCTTTCCAGAGTAGCAGCACTACAGCCAACGCAGCGATAATACCAAGAAGAATATAAAGAAAAGTATCGGATGGTTCCTCATCTGTCTTCATAACGATTCCATGATAATTAATTATCGCTTGAGTGACTATATATTAATAACATAGGGAGCCTGTTGTGTCCTAATCTACGCTTAACGCTATCTATAGGCTCACTTGACTTTTACGATGATTATACGAGGGTAGCAACATAACACAAAATGCACCCGCTATAGTCATAGCTATCATGAAAATAACTCCAAGAATATAAGAACCAGTAACATCAAAAAGCCATCCAAGAACAACTGGTGCTAAAATTGCTCCAAAACTGCCTATGAAATCTTGTGCTCCAGAAATACTTCCGTATGAATATCCTGCAAAATACGCAGCAGTAATCACAGGTCGACCTGAAATGGTTCCCCCCATGCTAATACCGAAAAATGCAGCGTACAAAAAAGCATGCCAATAGTCCGTTGCAAACAGCAAAATCCCAAGTCCTATTATCCCGAAAATTA
>CAJWQJ010000022.1 GCA_913045315.1 uncultured Chloroflexota bacterium
ATCTAACAAATTAAATTATAATTGCAAACGTATTTCAGTTATGAAATATACTAATACAAGAACAAAAAATTGTAATTCATATATGCCTGCACATAAAATTAGTATCCAATAATAATATTTTCAACTTAATTTTGGAATCATGCCCGCATGTGCTTCCAGAAGATCATCAACAAGATTCCAAATCTCATCTATAGAAAGTTCAGCAGCAGTATGTGGGTCAAGCATAGCTGCATGATAAACGTGTTCTTTTTTCCGAGTTAAAACTGCTTCTACTGTCAATTGCTGTACATTAATGTTTGTCATCATCAATGCAGCAAGATGAGGAGGTAATCTTCCTACCTTTACTGGCTGAATACCACTCGTATTTATGATACATGGAACCTCCACACAAATATTGCCTGGAAGATTATCAATTAGATTATTATTAGCAACATTACCGTTAATGGTAACTTCCCTACCATTTTCTAGCCCATTAATGATTGCAGCTGCATATTCATGACTCTGACATACTTCCATTGTTTGACTTCTGTCTTCAAGTATGGCTTTCTGTTCGTCCCAATCTGATATCTGTTTTTCACATCGGCTAATGTATTCATCAAGCGGTATATTGTACTCATTTATAAGATCTGGACGGTCTCTTTTAATAAACCAAGGCGTATATTCCGCAAAATGCTCACTAGATTCCGTGACAAAATAACCCAATCTTTTAAGCATTTCATAACGAACCCTATTATCTTCAGGAACATTACCTTTTTCAGCAATTTCTCTAAGTCGTGGATATAAATTTTCTTTTTTATCATTACATTTTTTTTCAAAACGCAGATAGAAAGACATATGATTAATTCCTGCACAAAAATAGTCTATGTCAGAAATACTTTCATTGAGATCTTTAGCAAGCTGCTCCGCTGTACCCTGAACACTATGACAAAGTCCAACCATTTTCATTTCCGGTGAAATTTTATTTATTGCCATACATAGCATAACCATAGGATTGACATAATTTAATAATGTAGCCTGAGGACAAAGCTCATTCATATCTCTAAGAATTTCCTTGATCACCGGAATTGTTCTTAAAGCACGCATAATTCCACCAACTCCTAATGTATCTGCGATAGTTTGTCGCAGGCCATATTTCTTTGGAATCTCAAAATCAATTATTGTTGACGGTTTATATCCGCCTACTTGCATCATAAATATAACGTAATCAGCCCCCTTCAAAATTTCACGACGATCTTTTGAAGCAAAAACATGCGTCTTTAATCCAAGTTTTTCCACAATTCTGCTAGTAACAATTTCAGAAGTTCTTAGTCTTTCTGTATCTATATCATGTAGAGCAAATTGAACATTATTAGCAAGATCAGATGTAAGTAAAATGTCACCTATCAGGCGTTTAGCGAAAACAGTACTCCCAGCACCAATTAGAGCAATTTTAGGCATAAAATAATCTTATTAAAGTTTGATTGATGTTGATAAATATACACTACTGAAAGTTGTGATTCTAATAAATTTTTCTACTAAATTATTGTTTTTTCCGAATTTAAAGAATTTTTAAAAAAGATATTAATGATAATTTAAGAATTTAAATTAATTACTTTCTGAAAAATATCTCCAAAATACACATTTTTCTAAATTTGTTTAGTGTGAAGATAATCATTTTTTTAAAAACTGATATTGAGTGTGTTGAAAATAAACCTCTCCAGGAAATAGATAGGGAGACGCAAATTCTTGACGATTTGGGCTATCTGGCCATAACTGTGGTTCCAGTGCAATCCCTGCATAAGCTCCTAAATATCTCCCATCAATTCCAGTAATTTGCACATCAAGCCCATGACCATCATATACCTGAATACCTGGTTCTGTAGTGCTTATTTGCAGACTAACAGAGCTTGATTTTAACCATGCAACAGGTCGAATTTCCTGAGGATTGAGACTCAGGCAATAGTTGTGATCTAGATTAGAAATTTTGCCTGATTCATTTTCAATCCGTCTGAAGTCTCTGAAATCATGCCCACCTACTTCTACTGATTGAGGTTCTCCACGTGGTATCAATCCTTCATCAACTTCAAGGAAAGTTGATGCATTTATCTTTAGTTCATGCTCTAAAATTGTTTTTTCTCCTGAAAGATTGAAATAGCTGTGGTGTGCAAGATTTACAATTGTTGTTTTTTCTGTTTCTGCTTTATAGACAATGTCTAATATCCCTGAATCTAACAAAGAAAACGTGGCATTTATTTGGATGGGACCAGGATAACCCATATGTCCGTCAGGATGTATTATTGAAAGTTTTAGTGCATTTTTTGCTACCTCATCAACATTCCAAGCTCTTCTGCCTATTCCTTCGGTTCCTCCATGAAGATGATGCTTTTTTTGAAAATTGGTTTGAAGCTGGATTTCACTCTCATTAATTCTAAATCGCCCACTGTCTATCCTATTAGCATAGGGACCAGCTGTAGCACCAAAATACCGGGAATGTTTAATATAATCCTCTAATTTTTCAAGTCCCAGCACCAATGATTTAGAATCACTTTCAAACTTGAGATCCTGTAGCACTGCCCCCCAGTTAATGAACTTGGCAATTAACCCTCCACCTGTAAGTGTAAATTTTTGAATAGATTCATTATTCTTAGTTATGCCAAAAAATTCTTTCTTCATTTTCTCTGTATTTACGTTTAAATGATTTAACTTTAACTTTTCGATGAATTTTTATTCAAGTCTGAAAATTTTTTATTAAAGGTTTGCATATGTCTGGTGTTAATACTAAATTCACTTGATTCATATCCAATAACATATCATTTATTCCACAAAACAGTTGAATTATTCAAAGCAAAACATGGGAAACAAGACTATAGCTTTTTTTCCTGAGGCCGCTTTCGGACCTGCATTAAATTCAGTCGGTATAGCTCAGGCATGTGAGAAACTAGGTCATAAAGCAGTATTTTTAACAGATCCCGGAATGCAAGGTGTTTACTCCGGTTATGGTTTCGAAGAGCATCCGGTTAATATGTCCGAACCCATGCCGCCTGAAGAGATGGCAAAATACTGGACAGACTTCATAAATG
This sequence comes from uncultured Chloroflexota bacterium, assembly GCA_913045315.1. GTDB lineage: Bacteria > Chloroflexota > Dehalococcoidia > Lucifugimonadales > UBA1127. Next base: position 3,060 of record CAJWQJ010000022.1, read on the forward strand.
GACATATTCCAAACTTCGATCTTTCTCCATTCGATCAGATAGACAACTACGTAAAAGAATGCTGGGAAGCCATCGTTGAGACTTCAATATGGGCTGAAAAAGAACTGCCAAATGTACTTAATAAAATTAAACCTGATGTCGTTTGTGTAGACAACGTTATTCTCTTTCCGGCGATAAAGAGATATGCAAGGGAAAATAACAAATTATGGGTACGCATCATATCCTGCTCAGAAAACGAAATATCCGATCCAGATATACCTCCACACCTTTCGGGTTGTGGTGAAAATGATCACAAGTGCTTTGATGCTTATAAAAATCATTTCAATACAGTAATCAAATCTATCCATGATCGATTCAACGTGTTTCTTGAGGATTGTGGCGAGTCTCCTTACCCTGCAGGAGAGTTCTTTGAGACTTCTCCATATATGAACCTGCTTCTATATCCGGAACAGATGAAGTTCAATCGGCGGAATTCACTCAACCCTCAAATTTTCCAATACCTTGAAGGATGTGTACGTGAAGAAAAGGAGTATGAAGTTCCTGTATTTAAGTCCTGCAATTCAGAACCTTTGCTATACGTTAGCTTCGGCAGCCTTGGATCAGGAGACACAATACTACTTAAGCGGTTGATGGAAGCTGTAAAAAAGATGTCGATCCGGGCACTTTTTAATGTTGGTGATTATGAAACTGAGTATGACAGTGTACCTGATAACATATCCATTGCATCATGGTATCCACAGCCATCAGTAATATCACAGGCTGATATAGTGATTCATCATGGAGGCAACAACTCCTTCACAGAGTGTCTTTACTTTGGTAAACCGGCACTCATAATGCCATACGTATGGGATGGACATGATAATGCAAAACGCATTGCTGAAACCGGTCATGGCTGCCATATGCATCGAAGTAATTGGACTGAGGAAGAACTCATTAACTGTATAAACCAAATACTTATTAATAAATCAATGCAATCTCGTCTCGATAAGACCTCA
>CAJWQJ010000023.1 GCA_913045315.1 uncultured Chloroflexota bacterium
ACATAACAATGAATGACAAATTAATGAACGGATCACAAATGGTTTGCGAATCTCTAGTTAGAGAAGGCGTTGAACATATTTTCGGAATTCCTGGTGGGGCTATACTTCCCTTATATCAAGTATTACCAGAATACGAAAAATTAAAACATATATTAGTTAGGCATGAACAAGGAGCAGCTCACGCTGCTGACGGATATGCAAGAGCAACCGGAAAAGCAGGTGTCGCTTTCGCGACCTCAGGTCCAGGTACTACAAATTTAGTAACTGGAATAGCTACTGCCCAAATGGACTCAGTCCCAGTCGTTGCAATAACAGGGCAAGTAGGTCGGCCCGTATTAGGTACTGATGCATTTCAAGAAACTGATATTACTGGAATAACGCTTCCAATTACAAAACACAATTATCTTGTTATGGATATAAACGATATAGGAGAAACTATAAAAGAAGCATTTCATATAGCTACTTCTGGTAGACCCGGGCCTGTTTTAGTCGATATACCAAAAGATATCCTTCAAGGAAGTGGTGTTTTTAATTATCCTGAAACTTTAAATATACCTGGATATAAGCCCAATACATCAGTAAATCAAAAACAAATAAAACGTGCATGTGAACTTATAAAAAAAGCTAAAAGACCAGTGCTTTTAGCGGGCCATGGAATTAAAATATCAAAGGCTTATGATGAATTATTACAATTGGCTGAAAAATGTCAAATACCTGTCATTAATACACTATTAGGTTTAAGTTCTTTCCCTGCAAATCATTTCCTTTACTATGGGTGGCCTGGCATGCATGGAATGGCTTACTCTAATCTCATACTCGACCAATCAGATCTTATAATTGCTGTCGGCATGAGATTCGATGATAGAATCACTGGAAATCCTGATAAATTTGCTACTAATGCAAAAAAAATTCATATAGATATTGACGCATCTGAAGTAGGGAAAATCATTCATGCAGAAGTGCCTATAGTTTCAGACGCTAAAACTGCATTATCGAATTTAGTACAATCAGTCGAAGAAAAAACACATGTAGAATGGATAAAACAAATAGACAGATTAAAAAACAATCATCCAAGCTTAGCGTTAAGGGATACTGAAAAATTACTCCCTCAATTTATAATGAAAGAATTACATGAATTAACAAATGGAGACTCGATTATAGTAACTGGAGTAGGACAGCATCAAATGTGGGCTGCTCAACATTATCCATTTAATGATAAAAATAAAATCATTACATCCGGAGGTGCTGGAGCAATGGGTTATGAAGTACCGGCAGCATTAGGTGCTCAAGTTGGCAGGCCAAACGAAATGGTGTGGTCAATAGCAGGTGATGGAGGATTTCAAATGACCATGTCAGAATTAGCTACAATTTCTGAAAATAAACTTCCTGTCAAATTTGCGATTATGAACAATGGCTTTTTAGGCATGGTAAGACAATGGCAGGAACTGTTTTATGAAAAATCCTATGTATCCACTTCTTATAAAGGGATTCCTGATTTTGTGAAATTAGCAGAAGCATTTGATATTTATGCTCTAAAAGTTACAGACAAAACACAAGTTAAACCAGCAATTTTAGATGCCATTAAACATGAAGGACCTGTATTGATAGACTTTATTGTTGAATCTGAAGAAAATGTTTACCCTATGATTCCATCAGGAGCAACTGTTCAAGATATGATGGAAGAGCCTTCATCGCAGGAGGTCAAATAATGACCACTAAAAATACAAAAAATACTATTCCATCAAGAACAGTAACGGCATTAGTGAATGATAAACCTGGTGTTCTTAACAGAATAACAAGTATGTTAAGAAGGAGGGGGTTTAATATACAAAGCCTGGCTGTTGGGCATAGTGAAATAGAACATCTTTCAAGACTGACTGTAGTAGTTGAAGGCGGCGATGACATAGTTGAAAAAATCACAAAACAATTACATAAACTTATAGATATTATAAAAGTAAATGACATATCTGATGATAATATAGTTTCAAGAGAACTCGCTTTGATAAAAGTAAACTCAGACACTAAAACTAGAAGTGAAATTATGCAAATAGTCTCGATATACAGAGCTAAAATTGTAGATGTAAGTTCATCATCAATAATTATTGAAGCTACTGGCGATGATCAGAAAATAAAAGCATTACAAGATTTACTGTCTTCATTTGGCATAGTAGAGGTAATGAGAACAGGATTAATAGCAATGAACAGAGAAAAAAAATAAATACAAATGGAGTAAAAAATGGCAAAAATGTATTACGATTCTGATGGTGATTTAAATTTATTTGATAATAAATCAATAGCTATAATAGGTTATGGTAGCCAAGGGCATGCACATGCCTTAAGTGCTAAGGATAGCGGAGTAAATGTAAAAGTAGGATTATATAAGGGAAGCAAAAGTTGGGAAAAAGCCGAAAATGATGGCTTAGAGGTAGGCACAGTATCTGAAGTATCTGAATCATCAGACGTAATTATGATGTTATTACCCGACACCATTCAGCCTCAGGTATATAAAGAGTCTATACAAAAACATATGAATGAAAATAAAACTCTCATGTTCGCTCATGGTTTTAATATTCACTACAACACCATTAAGCCACCAACTAATGTTGATGTAGTAATGGTAGCACCCAAAGCACCCGGACACAGAATGAGAGAAGTATTTACTAAAGGATCGGGAGTTCCTGGACTATTAGCTATACATCAAAACCCATCTGGAAATGCAATTTCCACAGGATTAGCTTATGCAAAAGCAGTAGGCTGTACTAGAGCTGGAGTATTAACAACAACATTTAAAGAAGAAACTGAAACAGATTTATTTGGTGAGCAAGCTGTATTATGCGGAGGAACAGCACAATTAGTAAAATATGCATTTGAAACATTAATCGAAGCAGGATACCAGCCAGAATCAGCATACTTTGAATGCCTTCACGAACTAAAACTCATAGTAGATCTGATGTATCAGGGAGGATTAGATTATATGCGTTATTCTATAAGTACTACCGCGGAATATGGAGATTTAACTAGAGGCCCAGTAATAATCGATGAATCTGTAAAAGAAAATATGCAAAAAGTACTTAAAGACATACAAGATGGTTCTTTTGCAAGAGAATGGATAACTGAAAACGATGAAGGATTACATAAATTTAATGAATTAAGAAAAGAAAATAGTTCACATCCTATAGAAATTATAGGAAAAGAATTAAGAGGGATGATGCCCTTTCTTAAAGATTCTGAATAATATTTATATTAATGGAGTTCATAAATGGCTAATGATAATAAAATCCTGATTTTCGATACCACTTTAAGAGATGGAGAACAATCTGCTGGAATCGGTTTAACAAAATTTGAAAAACTTGAAATTGCCACACAATTAAATAAATTAAATGTCGATATAATTGAAGCAGGATTCCCAGCCTCATCACCAGGAGATTTTGAATCAGTATCAATGATATCAGAAAAAATAAAAGGTCCAGTAATTGCTGCATTAGCCCGCTGTGTTGCATCTGATGTTGAATCAGCGTGGAATGCAATTAAAAATGCAGAAAACCCTAGAATACATGTTTTTATAAACAGTTCAGATATACAAATAATAAATCAATTAAAAAAAGACAGGGAAGAAGTGTTAGACATGGCAGTATATTGCGTGGAAAAAGCTAAACAATATTGTGATGATGTTGAATTTTCTCCTATGGATGCTTCTAGAACAGATATGAACTTTTTATATCAATTAATCGAAGCCACAGTCAAAGCAGGAGCAACTACAATAAACATACCTGACACAGTAGGTTATACCTTGCCATGGGAGTTTAAAAATCGAATTGAAAATATAATTCATAATGTTCCAGGAATGGATAAAGTAGTTACAAGCGTCCACTGCCATAATGATCTGGGATTATCTGTTTCAAATAGTTTGGCAGCAATTACAGCTGGCGCAAGACAAATTGAAGGATGCATAAATGGGCTTGGAGAAAGAGCAGGAAATGCTGCTT
>CAJWQJ010000024.1 GCA_913045315.1 uncultured Chloroflexota bacterium
AGACTGCTAATACTAGCCACACTAATAAAATGACAAATATTAAAAACATTATCCGCGCACGATCACTAATAGTTGAGGAAGCTATATCTGCGATACTACGACCTTTTTCTTTTACACTAGTAACCAAAGCACCAAAATCATGAGCTGCTCCCATAAATACAGTTCCAATTAATATCCAAAGTAAAGCAGGTAGCCAACCCCAATAGGCTGCAACACACGGTCCGATTATAGGTGCAGCGCCCGCAATAGAAGTAAAGTGATGACCAAACAATATATGTTTTTTTGTTGGGATATAATCAATACCATCTTCAAATGATGATGAAGGTAGAACTGTTTGATCATCATTAATATTATAAATATTATTGCCCAGATAAAGGGAATAATATTTGTATCCCATAAAAAAAACTGCAAATCCAATGAATACAAGGACAACAGAATTCATTATATATTTTTCAAATCTACAAGTTTGGCAGTTGAATCTTTAATAGGAAATAAAGATTCAATTCCTTCTTGATTCACACCGTATTTATCTAAAAGCAATTGTCTTGGTCCATGCTCTACAAATTTATCTGGCAATGAAATATTATTGATATCGCCTTTAAAACCATTAGTAGATAAAAATGCTGCAATACTCTCACCAAATCCCCCAGTAGAAACACCTTCTTCTATCGTAATGACTTTATTAAATCGTTCAATAACTTTATGTAAATAATCCTCATCCATAGGTTTGATAAATCTACAATTAACAACTTCACAATTAACTCCTCGACCCACCAATTGTTCAGCAGCGTTTAAGGCATCATAGACCTGTGGGCCAACAGCAAGTATAACTTCCTCTTCACCTTTCCTAAGCACTTCCCAACTTCCTATTGGGAGTAATTCAGCCTGTCCTAACTTATTAAACTCAACAGAAGAAGCTTTTGGATAGCGTATAGCAAAAGGCCCATCCTTATAGTCTAGTCCAGTATATAGCAAATTACGTAATTCATTTCCATCCTTAGGTGCAGTGACTATCATATCTTGGATACATTTCAAATATGCGATATCCAAAGCCCCATGATGTGTTGGACCATCTTCACCAGCTATTCCAGCTCGATCCATACAAAACACAACTGGTAGGTGTTGAATCGCAGCATCATGAATAATGTGATCAAAAGCTCTTTGCAAAAATGTTGAATAGATTGCAACAATTGGGCGAATATTTTGTGTTGCTAAACCAGCAGCAAATGTTACAGCATGTCCTTCGGCGATACCAACATCATAGTATCGTTCAGGAAATTCCTTAGCATATTTAACTAGACCCGTACCTTCTCTCATGGCGGCAGTAATGCAAACCGTATCATTTCGATTTTTTGCTACTTCGCATGTAAGGTATCCAAAAACATCTTGAAATACAGGTACACTTTCAATTTTTTTAGCAGGAAGTTTACCGTTTGGCTTTACAGCATGATATTTAACAGCATCGGCATGATATTTATCTGCATCCACGCTAGCCATACCTTTTCCTTTTTTTGTTAGGACGTGTAAGAGCATGGGTGATCTTACATCTTTGATTTTTTCAAAGGTATCAATCAAATCATTAAGATTGTGCCCATCAATAGGACCAATATATCGAAACCCAAGCTCTTCAAAAAGCATCCCAGGGACTAATAGTGATTTTAAGCTATCTTCAATCCGATGTAGCATCGTTCGTGCCTTACTCTTTCCAAAGGGCAACTTACCTGAAAGATTCCAAATTTCTTCCCTTATATGATTATATACTGGATTAGTAACAATTTTTGTCAAATATGTATTTAATGCTCCTACATTAGGGCTAATTGACATTTCATTATCATTCAGAACAACGATCATCGGGGTTTTTAAAGCTCCAGCATTATTTAGTGCTTCAAATGCTAGCCCACCTGTCATAGACCCGTCACCTATAACTGAAACAACGCGAAAGTTTTTACCAGAATGTTTTCGAGATTGGGCGATACCAGTAGCTGCTGAAATAGATGTTGAGGCGTGACCTGCTCCAAATACATCATAATCACTTTCAGAGCGCTTTAAGAATCCACTTAGCCCTCCAAATTGCCTTATTGATGGAAACTCATCAAAACGTCCCGTTAATATTTTATGTGCATAACCTTGATGGCCAACATCCCAAACAATTTTATCTGAAGGCGTCTCAAAAACTTTATGTAAAGCAACCGTAAGTTCAACTACTCCCAATGTTGGAGCAAGATGACCACCTATTTGACTAATCGTCTCAATAGTATAGTATCGTAACTCATCTACCAACTGTTGTAACTGCTGTTTTGAAAAATCTCTAATATCAGCGGGCGATTTAATTTTTGGCAATAACTTAAGCTGCATACGATTTCTCATTAAATTGTTTTACAAAAGTATATTCATGAAATAGAGTTATTCCATCTAACTCAGGGTGAAATGCTAAACCCACATGGATTCCCTGCTTAATTGCAACTGGCTCATTATTATAACTACAAATTATTTCAATATCTTTAGCCATGTTATTTATCTTTGGTGCTCTAATAAAGGTTGCAAATACATTTTCAAATTTTCCACTAATTGAAACAGATAATTTATCTCTAAATGAATTTACTTGCCGTCCATACGCATTTCTATCAACTTCAATATCTAAAATATTTAAAGGTTTTACCCTATCATCATTTACAATTCTCGCCATCATAATTAGCCCGGCGCATGTACCAAGTATTGGCTTTGACTTAGAAAATGAATAAATATCTTTATGCAATCCATTTCGATCTATGAGATCTGTCATGGTTGTCGATTCGCCACCAGGAATTATAAGACCACTAATTTCATTAAATTGATGTGAATAACGAATTTCACATGAAGATAATTTTAATTTATCTAATATATCTTTGTGCTTTGAATAATCTCCTTGAAGAGCAAGAACCCCAATCATAAAATTCTCTTTAACTTACCATCCTCTATCTTGCAAACGTTCACCTTCAGGAATTTCCGACATATCCAAACCTTTCATAGCTGATTTCAATCCAGTAGAAATCTCAACCAATTTGTCGGCATCTTCAAAAAATGCAACTGAGTCAACAATAGCTTTTGCTCGAGGAGCTGGGTCATTACTCATAAAAATTCCAGAACCTACAAATACTGTTTCTGCTCCCAATTGCATCATTAAGGATGCATCTGCAGGCGTAGCAACACCTCCAGCTGCAAAGTTAGGTACTGGCAGTTTTCCTAATTTTGCTACTTGTTCTACTAACGTAAATGGAGCTCCCATTTCCTTAGCAACAGCCATTAATTCATCTTGATTCATAACTGTTAATTTTTTTATATCAGCTTGGACTTGTCGCATATGTCGTACTGCTTCAACAATATTTCCGCTACCAGCTTCTCCCTTAGTCCTTATCATTGCAGCTCCCTCACCTACACGTCTTAACGCTTCTCCTAAATTTCTACAACCACATACGAATGGAACTTTAAAATCATGTTTCCAAATATGATTATGTTCATCAGCAGGAGTTAATACTTCGCTTTCATCAATAAAATCAACCTCTAAAGCTTCTAGTATTTGAGCTTCTGCAAAATGACCAATCCTGACTTTTGCCATTACAGGTATTGATACTGATTTTTGAATATCTTTGATCATTTGTGGATCACTAGCACGAGAAATCCCACCTTCCTCTCGAATTAAGGCAGGTATGCGTTCCAAAGCCATGACTGCTACCGCCCCCGAATCTTCAGCAATTTTTGCTTGTTCTGCATTCATGACATCCATTATCACACCACCTTTTAACATTTCAGCCAGGCCAACTTTAACTTCAAATGAACCTTTTTTAGCCATAAATCATCTCCTTAGAATTT
>CAJWQJ010000025.1 GCA_913045315.1 uncultured Chloroflexota bacterium
TAGCTTTTTCGCAACGTATACCACCAGTACAATACATTGCTATCTTAGTATTGCTACTATCAGCATTCTTATTATGAAACTCATCTGCCCAAGCAGGGAATTGCTTGAAACTATCAGTATCAGGATCTACAGCATTAGCAAATTTCCCTATGGATGTCTCATAATTATTACGGACATCTATGACCATTACATCCTTACGCCCTATAAATTCGTCCCAGTCCTTAGGATCTACATACTGTCCAGATTGTTTAGACACATCTATGGAACCAACTCCCATAGTAACAATTTCTTCTTTAATCCTCACTTTCATTCTATTAAAATTTTCATGCTTCGAGGTTGAGTACTTTACTTCCAAGTCACTAATCTCTTCCCAGCCCTTGACTGCGTCTATGACGATCCGAATACAATCATATTCACCTGTTATAGTTCCGTTTATACCTTCAGTGGCAAGAAGTATCGTTCCTAATATGTTCTGCTCTTCACATATTGACTGCAGAGAGGACCTCTTGAACTCGATATTCCTCATGGTAGCAAAATGATAGAGAGATGCTACTGTGAGTTCAGTGTATATCGGTTTATAAGTTTTCATTAGTCTGACAAAACAATCAAATTAGTTTTTTGAAGATGTCGGTTACCATTACTTATCGGAAATTATATCTGAGCAAGTCAACACACAGTTATTGTCATTGATAGAGTTAATAATCTGTAGGCGTATTCAGATAGTTAATGATAGGGAATCTGGAACATAATCAATGGTTCGAACAAGTTGCTTTCAAAATGAAGTGCGCAAATAAAAAAATAGCAGGATACTCAGCATATAAAATATTGCCTGGTTGTTACGTTAAGGGTCAGACCTGTTCCTTCAATGCTAGTAGAAGCGAAATATGTTGCAGTTACGGTGTCATCAGTTTGTACTTCTACACCATCATTAAAATCATTTGTCCTTTACAAAAAAATCTCCATTCCATTTGTAACCATCATATTCAAAATCTTCAATATCTTTAATATTTTGTATATTATTCTGAGCTAAAAATCTAATGAATTTCCCTTTCACAACTTTTCCTGAATGAGCAGACTGTATTAATTTTCCATTTATATTAATCATGAATTTGATACTTACAATATTCTTTCCTACATTAAGTGCTTTTCTATGAATAGCTGGTAATAAATCCAATATAAGTTCTTCATTTTTTAATTGATTTGAAATGTCATTTTTCCAAAAGTCCGATAATGATAAAACATTCATTTTTAATTTGTAATTAGGTATTAAAGTATCAGGTTTCAAAATCCCAAAAAGACCACTCAATATCCGAAGATTTTTATTTAAATAATTTCTTGAACTTAAATCTAATGAATTCCAATCAATATTTTTAAAAACAACTCCTGTATATCTTTCTATAGCCATCGAGCATTCTTTGTCAAAAATATTTAAATTATTTTTATGCAATTCTCTGGCTTTATCTAAAGTTGTTCCATATATAGAAATAATTTTCTTTTCATCTAATTTGTTCAAAATAGACACAATTTCTTTTACTTGTTCTTTAAAAACATAGTTTGTTTTAACAAATTTCTGATTAACAGTATTTTGATAAGATTTACCTTCACTAGGAGGAGTTAAAATTAACATTTGCTGCTCTCTTAAGAATTAGATTTATATTTTCCTCATGACGTCATCTAAATAATATATGTTAATTTTATCAATTGGTTATTAAGATACTTGCGTTGACCTACATGTAGATTGCTACAGGTAAGGTGTTGTAAGCTTAGCCGTTCTTAAATATATAAGCAGACACCTGTGACGGACTTTTGAAATTAAAAGGACTTGCTGGCAAAATGAGAATTAAAGACAAGGTAGCATTAATCACAGGATCCGCTTCGGGAGTAAGGCCCCAACTGATGGGATTTGGTGGAGTAACCGCATGGCTATTTTCAGAAGAAGGAGCAAAAGTGGTCATAGCTGATATTAACGCAAAAGATGGAGAAACTACCGCCAGACAAATTCGTGATTCTGGTGGTGAAGCTTTATTCAATAAACTAGACGTAACCAACGAATCTGACTGGATTAAATCAATAAAATCAACAATCACATCTTTTGGGAAAATTGACATCCTCGTCAACAATGCAGGCACAACCGCACGAGAAAATGTGGAAAATACTACCATCGAAATGTGGGATAGCCAGATGGAAATCCATGCTAAAGGAACTTTCCTCGGTACAAAAAGCGTTATCCCTGAATTGAGAAGGTCTGGAGGAGGATCGATAGTAAACGTATCATCTATAGCCGGGATAATAGGGAGTCATTCTTCAACAGCCTACCATGCAGGCAAAGGGGCTATCAGAGCTTTCACAAAATCAGCAGCAGTTCAGTATGCCAGTGAAGGTATCAGGGTGAATTCAGTTCACCCAGGATATGTAGATACTCCAATGACTCACAATGTTTTTTCTGACCATAATCAAGCAAAACAACGTACATCAACTATACCCATGGGACGCTTCGGTACTGCTAAGGAAATTGCATACGCTATCCTCTATCTAGCTTCGGATGAATCGTCTTATGTCACAGGAACAGAATTGATAGTCGATGGGGGTACTACAGCACACTAAGTTGATCTGAACAGGAATTAAGTGAATTTAAAAACATCGCTTAGGTCTTTAGAGTGCGTGCTGGTTTGACGTCGTCGGTGGATCGGATTGTCTTAGCCGTTTTATATATACCAAAAGATACCCATGACAGACTTTTGTAAATAAGAAGGGCTTGTGTATGGTGCCTAATGGAAGCCTTATAAGGCTTCCATTAGATCAACCTAAACAACTAATTCCATTCCCAAAGGTCCTAAGTAGCATTTCCTGCACCGTCAACATCCGACGCATAGACTAAACACATCCGGTTTAACCCTGCTAGAGAAGATGTTGCGGACGAAAAATAAGCAGCTCCTCTGAATTTAGTGCCACCGTATTCATTGAAAGCTCCTGCTCCCGTTGTTCTAAAAGTAGCAATACCTTCCACGGTCATAAACACACCAGAGTTTGGACACTCACCATAGATCGTACCATCCCCATCTATTCGAGATGAATATCTCACCTGAAACATACCTTCCTCTCCCAACAGAAATCCAGGATGTTCAATCCTGTTTTTTGGGCTATCAATTGTTTCATTTTACTTTTGTTTTAATAACCAGAATACGCTCTAGACCAAATATGTAACGCTTTCAAAAAGAATGTGAGAGCTTCTGTTTTTCAGAATTTCCTTCATTTGATATAATCGCTTAAACGTTATTATAAAAAAGTAAAGGAATTAACATGTCACTAAGAAAAATTGGAACTATACAATCGTCTACAACTCCAAGAGTTTTACCCGCAATAGACGGCAGGCCTAGAATGGAAGTGACTGCTGTTGGAGTATCTGGAGACATTTTAGGTACAGATGTATTTGGTTCTTTTTCCACTTATCAAGCTGAAATGAAACCTGAAGGACATTGGCAAGGCGAGT
>CAJWQJ010000026.1 GCA_913045315.1 uncultured Chloroflexota bacterium
ACCTTACTGGGATGGCGGACTACAGTACGCCCCTCCAATGAGGTAAATTTTCTCACTAGTTACTATTAGTAGTTAGATGAGGACGAAAGTCCCCCTGGGTTCATCCTAGGGGGGCCCTCCCGTGTTATATTCCCTTTTCTGGGTAGTACCAAAGAGTTGATACTTTAATGTCAGATTCAAGAATAAGCGATTACGTTGAGGAGGTAAAGAAGGACCCTAGTCGATTGTTTACAGACTTAACACTATTTGTTACAAATAATTGGTTATTGATAATTGGAATTTATATTTATTATAAGCTGGCCGATAATTTTTTCAGTCAATCTTTAGCTTTACTTCAAGAGGGGCAAAACGGAGTTCCATTCTATTATAATTATATCGTCGCATTAACTAATCCAGCAATTCAGATCCTCAGTTTTTGGTTACCAATCTTATTCACAGGGTTAACATTTAGTGGAATTTATTATATCAGTAAAGGTAGTTTCAATCCATCACAATCTGATAGAAATAGTCAATTGGTTTTTGCTGTGGCTTGTGTCCCATTCTTGATGTATTTTATTTTACAATTGCTTTATTTGAATCAGGTTGACAAATCATGGTATTTTGGCTTGGAATATATGGATGAGGACTCAGGTTTTCAACTATCTAATGATTGGCCCTGGGACACAGAATTACAAGACTCTAGGTGGACTTTCTATTTTGTAGGTATTTCGAATGCCGCACGAGTCGTTTTGTTAAGTATAGTTTTATCAACAATCGTTGGAACGTTTTTTGGAGTTGCTCGCTTATCAACTAACTTAGTCCTCTCAAAGATGGCTGAAGCATACGTTGAATTCTTCCGTAACATGCCCCTTGTAGTACAATTATTTTTTTGGTTGACTATACTTGGAGATATATTACCGAGGCATGATGAAATGTGGATTTACTGGGATTGGTTTTACATAAGTAATCGAACAATTATGTTTCCTCGTATAATTTTGGATAGTACACTATTCCTTTCATTGGCAGTATTAACTTTCATTGGATTTAAGCTATATACAAATAATTTAGATAAAGACGGAGTAGACGATTCAGCCGAAGGTCTAAGACAAAGAATGTATTTGTGGTTGGGAACTTTGACCATATTTTCTATATTTTTGAAACTGGCATTTACGTTAGAACAGCCAGAATTAGTTAAAGAAAATCCTAGGTCTTACGCCACTTGGGATTTTGATGGCGGTGAAGAGATATCAGTGCCTTTTTTTGCAATGATGATTGGTTTAACGATTTACACAAGTGTTCAAATTGCAGAGATTGTAAGAGGCAGCATCCAATCTCTTCCACGAGGTCAAGTTGAAGCTGCAATTTCTCTGGGATTATCTCCTTTCCAACGCCTTCGTTTAGTGATTCTGCCACAGGCACTACGCAGTATGATACCTCCTATGAACAACCAATATCTCAATTGTTGGAAAAATTCAAGTCTGGCCTTAATCATCAGTTTTAGTGATCATTTTGCAGTAACAATGACTATAGTTAACAATGCAGGACAAGCAGTTCCTGCCTTCATCATGCTTTTAGTAACTTATCAAATAGGAAGTATGTTAATTTCAGCAATAATGAATTATTTGAACAGTAGAGTAACGAGTGTGAAAATATGAAACAACCAACATCGTTAGCAGATTATCTATCGGTTTGGTTTTCAAATTATGAGCCGCCTCAAAGAACATTACATATTAGAATGTCTATGTTTTTAGCCCTGATTTTTCTCTATACTGCAGTGTCAATTGAAAAATCTAGATCTTGGTTTTCATTAGATTTACCATTTGATTCTCCTATAGTTGCCACTATTTTTTTACTCTTATCACTTGTTTCTTTTTCTTATCTTAGTTATCTCCACAGAGATAATTTATTCAATAGTAATGCCAATGTTGTAATAACGTTATTCTGCTTTTACATTATTTTTAAATTTTTAGAGGGAACAATGAATTTTATCTTCTTCAGTGCAAACTGGGATGTTATTTGGGTAAATCGCCGTATGATAGCTGTTGGTCCTTACTTTACTAGTCATGGTGAGGAGATAGCTAGGCTTTGGCCGACAGTTTATATGATGGCTGTGCTTTTAGGTTGTGTTTATGGCAGTCTAGGTGAGAAGCAACAAAAATTCTTAATTCCATTTACGGTATTTGCATTTTGTCTTGTTATTGGTGCAACATATAACATTCGCCCCGAAGGGAATAATTCTGGACACTATGATTATACATTGACATTACAAAGATTACTATTTACATTATTTTTAACATACGTTTCTTTTTTACTGTCACATAAATATTACAAAAACGCCGAAGAATACCAAGTAAATTTATTTCATCAAATATTATCTGCAGCAGCAGTTTTAGCTTTCATTTTAACACTTTATTTTCTTGATCGTACCGTAGGTGACAAGGATGGAGTCCCACCAGGTGAATGGGGAGGTCTTTTCCTTAATTTTATACTAGCAACTGCAGCTATAGTTTTGGGCTTTGGTGTAGGAATTGTGCTTGCTTTTGGTCGAAGAAGTCCACTCCCACTTTTCAGTTGGCCCAGTACGGCTATAATTGAAACCGTTCGTTCTGGTCCATTAGTGGCTTGGCTTTTCATTGCTTATATTTTGCTACCAGATGTTCTTACGCCAGTTTGGGATGCAGATCGCGTATCTAGAACAATATTGATTCTTTCTTTGTTTTCAGGTTGCTATTTAGCAGAAATACTTAGAGGAGGTTTGCAAGCTGTACCTTCAGGTCAAAAAGAGGCAGCACTTTCTTTAGGCTTATCAACAACACAAACAAACATGTTAATTGTTCTCCCTCAGGCTGTAAGAATTACTATGCCTGCTATTGTAAGCAATATGATTGGTTTATGGAAAGATACATCACTTATACATTTACTTGGTATACATGATGCATTCCAAGTAGCTAAGGTTCTTCCATCACAATGGGAATTTGTAGGTTTATATCCAGAGGCATTACTTTTTGTAGGGATGAT
>CAJWQJ010000027.1 GCA_913045315.1 uncultured Chloroflexota bacterium
CGGAGGGAGTGGGATTCGAACCCACGGTACGCTTGCACGTACATTGGTTTTCAAGTTATACACCGCCATCTCCTCCCATTAGTTTCTATATCAGTATATCAAGTGTAAACAGATATGAATATTATTAACATGCAGTGATGTAGACCGATACACCACGCCCAGTGAGAGAAAATCTAAGTGGTGGTTTTAGTGGTGGTTTCTAAATGTCAAAAAAGCACCAGGCTTTTTTATGACATTTAGCCCAGTGCTATTAAGTGGTTTATGAGGTAAGATGATTGAATTATTTTTGTTGGATAAAAAATAAAATTTAAACTAGTTTGCTTAAAAAATAAGAAGGAGGTAATTCACCCAATGTTCCGAATTTTATTACTAACAACTGTTTTGTCAATGATAATGATCCTAGGGTGTGAGAACGAAAAAAACAAAAACCATTCTCATGACCAAAGCAATTCTATAAGCAAAGAAATTGATAATCATATGAATCACGACGCTTATGAGACATCATTTCATGACATGTCGGTAGAAATGAAAATTACACAAGACATGATGACAGGTGTAAATATTCAATTTTTAACAAGCAGTTTTGTATTTGCTCCAGAAAACGTAAACAAAGTTAACAAGGATGGCGAAGGTCATGCTCACCTTTATATAGATGACAATAAATGGGGAAGGATATATGGTGAATACGTCCACATTGGGACACTATCAACGGGAAAACATTCTTTTAAAGTAACTTTAAATACCAATAAACATGATGATTATACCCATCATGGTGAAGTTATTTCTGACTTGGTAGAATTTGAATACAAGTAATTCATTAGAATGATTAGAAAATCAAATATCAGTTATTATATCCTATATTCCAAGATGTAAGAGATATTCCCAATCAAGTACTTTCAAGGATTCAACTACAATATCTGATTCACTAAAATTCATATCTTTTGTAAGTATATTAGGCACTACTATGCAATGCAGTCCTGCATTTAAGTGGTTTATGAGGTAACTGGTTTTCCCTCAAGAGCTTCAGTAAAACTTTCTAGTGCTTGCTCTTGTGAGCCTGCTATTGCATGTGAGTAAGTATCAATGGTAGTTGAAACGTTAGAATGACCCATTCGCCGCATTACAGTATCAATGCCTTCACCAGTAGCCAACGATAGGCTTGCGTGTGTGTGCCGTAGTTCATGAATCTTAACTTTAATATCAGCTTCTTTTCGGATCTTCACAAAGTTCTTTTGGATTCTTGCTTGAGTCCATGGACTTTCGCCAGTATCAGAAAAGATAAAATGTTCTTGAGATACTTCCAGTAATCCAGAAGCTAGCCGTTGCTCTTGGTTTGCTTTCCACCCTGCTAGCATGAGGATAACTTTATGTGAGTTGCCAAGTGGAATACGCCGTCTTGATGCAGCCGTCTTTGGTTCTTTCTCTAAATCCCCAAGTCCGTTTATTTGAACCTTAGTCCGTTGTACTGAAATTGATCCAGTACTGAAGTCTACATCTTTCCATTTCAATCCACGTTGGAATTCTATTTTGTAGGTTTACCACAACCACTGCAGAAAGCTGCGTTTAATGTATTTTCATATTTACAATATGAACAAACTTGAGAAAGTTCATTTGGGAGTAATGTTGCAGGTATTTGTTTAGGATCAAAATATCCCGATATGCTTGTGTCAGAGTAAATACGAGGATGAGGCAAATAATATTTAGGAATAGTTGCATTCAACCCAAACTTATCCCGATCGTGATCGAATTTCTCTTGAGCTTCTTTTCCTGGGCCATACTCTCGAAATTCATCCATTAGCTCCAGATCAGGTGAAAATTTTTCTATTGTTAATTCCTTGGCAGGAATTGAATTGACGGATTTTCTCTTATGCAAATCCTTATGAATATACCTTTTAGTAATCTTTGGTATCTTAATATCGGTATCAGATGGATCGGCAATTATCGCTGATGCAATAATTGACCAGTTATCAATATCCTCTTTCTCCTCTTCTTCTTCCCTATGTGCGTAATGAATGGTATATACGGTATATCTTTGAGCAGCAGTAACTGCGAGACGATACAAATGTGAATGATAAATTTTCTGCAATGCAATGGTAATATCGTTCTTTAATGCTGCTGAAGCTGATGATAAAACTGGCAACTGAGTATTAAACTCTACCTTAGTGATTTCAGACCAGTAGGACATAAAGAGTTCATATGAACTTCTTCCATAATAATAATCATCATGTATTGAATCAAAAATGGCATCTGCATACTCATCGTATACGGGTTCCATGAACTTGATGAAATAACGGTATTTTATGATGAGGAATTGTTTGAACATCCATTCGTAGTCTTTTTGAGAACAATAACCAGTGAGGAAATCCAATCGCTGCTTCCAGATACTACGTTTGTCATAATAATAATCAATCATCGCATCATCAAGCTCTTTGAATGCATCTTTTAGAACTGTGAAATCATTTGTTTCAAAATAATAAACCAGAGCAATGCATTCATTTCTTAAAGCTTTTATCCATCTTTCTTTTTTAATTTTGTGATTTTTAATTTGAGATACCTTTTCTTGATGATGTGATTCAATTCCAGAGGCATTCATCTTGTACTTCTTCATCATATAACGATGCACTTGGTGGGCTCTTAACATATCGAATTCATACCAAAAGTTTTCATATGTTTCTTTGACATTTTTATCAATAGAACCATTAATTTCATGATAAATAGGGTCTTGTAAATCAATTGATTCACGAAGTTTTCTAAACAAGTTGTTTTGTTCTCTATTATCAGGTGATTGAAATATGTCTGAAATTACATCAAAAATACTCATAACAATGCCATACTAATTAATTATCGCTTGCGTGACCATATATATTTAATGAGGGGTGCCTGTTGTGCCTTGGCTTAATCGATTATAAAAATTACCTACAAAATACCAGTAAAAATACGCCCCAAATAAGACCGACTGGTGGTTTATCTG
>CAJWQJ010000028.1 GCA_913045315.1 uncultured Chloroflexota bacterium
TTTGTATATCTTGAACTGCAACACCAGTTAAATCAGCAACTGTTATTTGTTTATCAGATGTTCGACCATTTATTTTATTTGATATCACCTCACCTAATTCTACAACTGAATTCATAACTAAACCATCTTTCAAGGCATGATGAATCTCACCCCTATCAGTACTTTGTGATCGACTATCTGATATAATCAGATCTGCTTTTAATAATATATTAGGATCTAATTCTTGTTTCTGAACAGTGTCAGAGCCCATGGCAGTAATATGTGTCCCTTCATTTACTGAATTTATTAACGGCATTTCACTTGGGGTACACGTTACTATCAATCGACAATCATTAATAACTTCATCAAGATTGGTGGTCGTTGAAATAGCAAATTCACTATTCTTCATATCCTTTTCATATTTATCTAAAGAATCTGAATTTCTACCCCAAACTAGTGCATTATTACAATCAACAACTCCTTGTAAATATCTCAATTGCATTCTTGCTTGAACACCAGTACCTATAATACCAATCCTATTGATATTCTTAGGAGCAAAATATTTTGCACATATTGCTCCTGCTATAGCTGTACGTACATCAGTTAGATAACATTCATCATTTAGAACAGCAATAGGTCGTCCATTCTTTTGATCAAAAACCATTATCATCCCATTGCCTGTAGGAAGATCAAATTCTGAATTTTTATAGAATCCTGAAGCAATTTTAATCACATAAATATCGTCATTTTTTATATAACCATATTTAATGTGAACATCACCAGGTGGAGAGTCAAAACTAAGTTCTCCAACAGGGGGAACCACTACTTCACCATTAGAGTATGCCACAAAACCTTTTTCAATTTCATTAATTAAATCAACTTTTGGAAGAATAGATTTAATTGTATTTAGATCAACAATTTTTATCATAAAATTGTTTTTAATACTTCAGAACTAATATTTCCACCACACATGACGATCACAACAGTTTTACCAATTAAATTTGATTTATACTTTAAAAACCCAGCAATAGCTGTACCTGCTGCTCCTTCAATTAATTGATGATGTTTTTCAACTCCAATACGAATTCCATCGATTATTTCATCTTCTGAGACTACCGTAAACTCATCAACAACATCTTTACATAATTGAAAAGTTATTGAACCCAACTCTACTCCGCCAGCAGTCCCATCAGATAGTGTGGGTTTCGATGGCAAATCTAATTGCTTATCCGCTTTTAACGACTCATACATCACACAAGAGTTTTCTGGAGAAATTCCATACATCTTTGTTTGGTTGTTAATTGATTTAAGGTAGCCTCCTACTCCACCAATCAATCCCCCTCCACCAACTGAAATAAAAGTTGAGTCAACATCATTTAAGTCTTGATTTATTTCTAACCCAAGTGTTCCTTGCCCGCAAACAATTGCTTTGTCATTATAGGGAGAAATATAAGTGGCTCCAGTTGTTTTAGATATTTCTTGGGCCCTTTCTTCTGCATGGATACAATCAGTACCATAGTATTCAACTTCTCCTCCAAGATTAAGTATATTTTCTACTTTATTCTTATGAACGTTTTTTGGAACAACTATTTTACCTTTTATTCCAAGTAAAGACATAGCTAATGAGCATGCTGCCCCATGATTTCCAGTTGAAGCGGTAACTACCCCATTTAACTTTTCTTTTTCTGACAATGAAGTCATTTTACTGATTGCTCCGCGGAATTTAAATGAACCCGTTTTTTGAATATTATCTAACTTGAGGTAGACTTCTCCATCAATTAGATTACTTAGATAAGGAGAATGCTCTAGAGGAGTTTTTCTTATATAATGTTTAGATCTTTTATATGATTCTTCAACGTGATGAGGAAAATCAATCATAAGGACTCTAATACTGGAGATATTCTATCGAGGGCTTCTTTAAGATCAGAAGATTTAGCCCCATAGCCAAATCTTAAATAATGATCCATTCCGTACCAATCACCCGCTACCAGCATTACACTAGTTTCATTGCGCAATTTCTCAATGAGCGCAGAAGAATTAATCGACCAGTCATATCCTACAAAAGCCATAGCGCCTGCCTGGGGAGGTATAAAACTAAAATGATCGCCAAAACCCTTAATCCAGTTTTGAAAAAGATCTAAATTATTAATTAAACATTTTCTAATCTGACTAAGTGTTTTTAATCGATTCTCTGGGTGAAGTACATGAGACCCAATTAAATCACTTAATCTCCCAATAGATATACTTGTATAATCGTGATTCGCCCAACATTGTTTAATATAATCTGGATTAGAGATTGACCATCCTAATCGTAAGCCAGGCAATCCATATGCTTTTGACAGTCCACAATTCACAATGGTTTTGTCATAACCAATTTCCCAGAAAGAATTGCATTCATTACCATCAAGCTCTGCACCGCGATAAACTTCATCTGATAAGATCCAAGAATCATATTTTTGGGCAATTTCTCCTATCTTATATACAGCCTCTTTAGGAAGAACTGAACCCGTAGGATTATTGGGATTGCAAATGCATATCAACTTGGTTTTATCTGAGACAATTGAACTAAATTTTTCCAAATCGGGTTTCCACCCTAAGGATTCCTTCAAATGAAATGTTTTTATCTCTGCTCCTAGGCCTCGTGAAAAACCATATATCTGTAAATAATTGGGCATCATATAAACAATCTCATCGCCAGGCTCAATTAAAGTCATTATCGCTACCATATTTGCTTCAGCAGAACCATTGAAAGCTTGGATATTTTCAACAACTGCACCCGGATAGATTGATGCTATTGATTCTCTTAATTCAGGCGATCCTTCAGTAAAACCATATGTTATTTCTGTATTTTCTATTTTCTGAATAAAATCTG
>CAJWQJ010000029.1 GCA_913045315.1 uncultured Chloroflexota bacterium
CATAAGTCTTATCGTCGCATCCGCAAACAGGGCGATAAATCTTTGGGCAGCCTTTTTCTTCTATCTTTGACTCATCAATACAACGTTTTTCTTCGCAAGAAAAAAAGAATACGGGCAATATAATCAATAAATGTTTCATTAGAATAATAATCGAAGTACTTCAGATATGTTTTCTACTTCAACTAATTTTTTCGAGGTCTGCCAAACGTTTCTTTGTATCAATTAATTCTGGAATGTTGGGACTTGCATTTTTCCATAGGTCCAATAATGCACGATAGCTCTCTTTAGCTTTTTCCATATTACCCATGGCTTCATAGGTTCTACCACGAATGTAATGACTTCTTGAGAAAGTGTAACTATAAGCCCAATTAGAATTACCTGGGAGTTGCATATCGTCCGCACACTGTAGTGCTCGTTTGAAATTACCTTTTTCAATATATAGAAGACCTGCACGGTAGAGAAATATTTCAAGTTCATACTGCTTAATAGATAGACCCTCAAATATTCTCAATGCTTCATCAATCTCCCCATTCATTGCTAATTTTTCAAATAGCATCGCATCATATGTCGGATTCATCCATTGTTTTATCATAGCCTGTTTTTCACTATTCAACAAGGCACGAAAAGAATCTAAATTTGAAGAGAATGACTCAGTGTCAGATTTTCGTGAATAAACCAATCCTCTAAAATAGATATTGATGTATGGTGCGAAAAAATACATCATTCCTAGATTTGGATTTATTAATTCTTTGCCACGATCCATATACTTAATTGCTTTTTCGTAATCACCAATATTTGTATAAATATCACCCATTTCCATATATATAATAGGTAAATTTTCTGGGTTGTTAACCTTAAGCAGCGGAAGTAACATCTCAATGTTTTCTATGGCTTTAACATATTCCCCCAAAATGGAATAAATAAAACTTTTTCTACCATATGCCGTCTGCTTCAATTTACTATCATCCTGATCAATTAGAATTTCATCACAAATTGCTAATGCTTTCTTGTAGAGCCCCATATGCATGTAATAAATGGTTGAAGTTAAGCGAAGGTTGCTCTCCCTTTCCGGGAACTGCTTTTTTTCCTTCTCAATTACTGTTAATGCATCCGAAAATTTTCCGGTTACTCTATAATAATCTCTTAGGTTCAAATAACCAGCTGGATTTTCTGGAAAGGTTTTCATGAGTTGCTTTGCTGTACGAATACCACGCTCATAGAGTTCCTGCTCCTTGTATATACCAAATATATGCTCATAAGCTAATGTGAATGCAGGGTCGAGGTTTACAGCCTTTTCAAAGGCATCCAATGATTTTAAGTATTTTTCATCCCCATGATAATGGCATTCACCAAGCCAATACCAATATTCTTTGTTATCAGGGTAGCGGTTAGTTAGATCTTTGAATGAGGCAAGTGCATCGGTAAACTCATTTGAGATAATATTCTTGACACCTTCTGCCAATTTAATTTCATCTTCATCGAGGTTAGGTAGGGCTAAGTAAGCGTCTAAATTAACAAATACTATGGAGTCCTTATTGCTTGATCCCATAGCTGACCACCATTGTGCAACGGCCAATTTATAGATTGCTCTTTTAAAAGATGGATCCATATCCACTGCTAACTGCAATTCTGAAATAGCTTCTTCAAATTTGCCATTATTAAGGAAATCATTCCCTGTTAGAAAACGAGCGTATGCTTCCACATTGGATGATGTTTTTTGGCTAACTGCTTTATCAGTAGTTTGCTCAACTGCATTTGAAATATTAAGATCCTCTTTAAGTAGCTCAGTTAATTCATCCACCAATGCATAGACATCGGCCCCTTCTACTTTCCGGGACTTAATCACCGAACCATCATTTACATTTAGAAGTCTTGAAGTAAGTACTTTTTTTCCGCTGACATCAATAATATTTCCGATAAGCATGGCGGATGCGCCAGCTTTATTTGCTACTTCTAACGCCATGGAAGGATCAATAGTCCGCTTATCTTTTAACCCCAATTGTTTTTGAATATCAACTAAGCGCTGGCTACTTAAGATTTTCAAAATTGGAATATCAGATAAATCGGTAATAATTAATTCTTGGAGGATTTGACCTAAACGACTTTTGTCCTCAGTGTCAGATAAATTTTCAAAACTGATGACTGCCAAAGAATTCCCATTTTCATCACCAAAAGCTTTGTCACCATAATTACTGCTTACAATAATTCCAAGCAACAATGCTAAGGTAGTACCTCCAATAGCTAACCACGTCCGCTTTTTCTGAATAGGCTTCCTTTCTTCTTGCGCAATGACTTTATTCAGTCCTGATTCGCTTTCCGTTTGAATTTCTGATTTGGTACGAACAATACCTTCTTTAGTAGCATCAAACATCCAGGAAAGGATAATTGCAATTGGGAGACCAAGGAATAAAAGAATGATTACGAAACGTCCAGCCCAATTAGGAATCTCAAACATGGGAAAGACAATATCTACAATTTGCATTATGACAAATGCCACAATTGCATAGCTCATAACTGTTCGAAATACTTTTCTTCTTTTTAGATCATCAATTATTGACATTACTTTAAATCAGAACCTTATTATTTTTTATTTTTTGCTGTACATAAAAAATAATCCAGCAAGAACTGCATTAATTGCTAGGTTACCATACACTGGAGGACCCGATGCTTGTCCTGTGGCAG
>CAJWQJ010000030.1 GCA_913045315.1 uncultured Chloroflexota bacterium
GGCTTCAGCCATTCCAGTCATTAAAGATTCAATTCCTCCAATCTTAGGAGCAAAACATTGAGTTGTAATAATTATCACTTAAATATAATTACGTTTTCCATTTAATAGAACAGCCAATGCTAGGGATCTGCTCTTTTGGCCCTTGCCCATTTTTTGCTACTTGCAACATAGCTTCAAGTAGTTCTTTTTTTGCATTTGGTACTAATTCCTGTTGAGAAGATTCTAATCTTCCACGATACTGGAGTTCGTTATTAGAATTAAATCCAAAGAAGTCTGGAGTACAAACAGCATCATATGCACGACCTGTTTCTTGAGTCTCATCATATACGTAAGGGAATGAGAATTGATTATTTTTTGAAAATTTTATCATATTTTCAAAAGAGTCTTCATGTCCATATTTAGGATCATTTACATCATTAGACATGATTGCAATAATTCCTATTCCATTTTCTTGAAGTATTTGGCAGTCTTCCACGATACGACCAATGACAGATTTTACATATGGGCAATGGTTACAAATGAACATTATTAGTGTTCCATTCTCACCCTTAATGCCTGAGAAATTGTAATTTTTTTCATCAACTCCTTTAAGATTAAAATCAGGTGCCTTCCAGCCAAAATTACAAATAGGTGTTTCTAGAGCTACCATAAAATTTATTTCTATTATAAATATTTAAGTTACTATAGCTGATCAGAAAAATTAAATAAATAGAAACATATGATCTATTCTCTTGGAGATAAAAGACTTAAAGAATCAAGTATAGATTTTTGGGTTGCCCCTAATGCTGCTGTAATCGGGGATGTAGAATTAAAAAAGAATTCAAGTGTCTGGTTTAATGCGACTCTTAGAGGAGACAATGATCCAATTGTTGTTGGAGAAAATTCTAATATTCAAGACGGCTCTGTGTGCCATACAGATGATGGAATGCCGCTCATCATTGGAAACAATGTAACCGTTGGACATAAAGTTATCCTACATAGCTGTAGAGTTGGGAATAGCTCACTCATTGGAATGGGTTCAACAATTTTAAATAATGCAAAAATTGGAAATTACTGTTTAGTTGGTGCAAATACACTCATTACAGAAGGTAAGGAATTTCCAGATAATTCATTAATTGTTGGTTCACCGGGCAAAGTTAAAAGAGAGCTTTCTGATATAGAGAAGAAGATGATAGATCTAAGTGCCTTGCATTACGTTGAAAATATGAAAAGATTTAAATCACAACTAGAAGAAAATACAGGAAAATATGAGTGAAAGATTTGATTACATTATAGCCGGTGGTGGTTCTGCAGGTTGTGTTTTAGCTAATAGATTATCAAAAGATCCAAACATAAAAGTTCTCTTGATTGAAGCAGGCGGCACCACATGGCATCCATTTGTTAAGATGCCCGCAGGAGTTCTTGAGTTGATATCAGGTGAGGGCGCTGGGAAATTTTATAACTATAGCTACTGGACTGAAGGACAACCGCACTTGAACAACAGAAAACTTTTTTTTCCGAGAGGAAAAGGTGTTGGTGGATCTAGTAACATTAATGGAATGTTATATGTAAGAGGTCACTCAAGAGATTATGATATTTGGAGACAATTAGGAAATGAAGGCTGGTCATACGAAGAAGTTTTGCCTTATTTTAAAAAATCTGAAAATAATGAAAATGGAGAGTCCGAATTTCATGGAAGCAATGGTGAACTAAGTGTGCAGAATCCTCTATTCGAGAATAATCCACTTCATCGTTGTTTTTTGGATGCTGGAATTCAAGCAGGTTATAAATATATAGAAGATATTAATGGTTTTGATAATGAAGGTTTTGGACCATGTCCTCAAACCATTTCTAAAGGCTATAGGGCAAGTACTAGTTTTTCTTTTATCAATCCAATTAAGGACAGAAAAAATTTAACAATTATTACTAAGTCAATAACGAACAAGCTGTTGTTTGAGGGTACAAAATGTATTGGACTTGAATATATCAATGGGAAAAATATTCACAAAGTTTATGCTGAGAGAGAAGTTCTTGTATGTGGTGGCGCTATTAATTCCCCACAGATACTTCAATTGTCAGGTATTGGAAAAGGCGATTATATTAAAAAGTGGGGCCTCGATGTAATTGCTGACCTGCCAGGTGTAGGTGAAAATCTTCAAGACCATTTAGATGTGCTCTCTCATTATGAGTGTACTCAACCAGTTACTGAAGCAAAGTATACAGCGGGTGGATTAGCTTTTTTTAGAATGGCTGGAATTCTAGCTCAATGGCTTCTTACAAAAAAGGGCGCAGGAAATGATATAGGATTATCTGGTGTTTCATTTTTGAAAACTGATGACACGCTAGATCTGCCAGATATACAGATGCATTTTATCGGATCTCTACTAAAAGATCATGGCAAAACGAGACCCGACTCCCACGCATTCAGCAACCATGTATGCATGCTTAGACCTGAAAGTAGAGGTTACATTGCTCTAAAGTCTCTTGATCCAAACGTCCAACCAATAATTCAACCAAATTATTTCTCTACTCAAAAAGACAGAGATACTCTTATCAAAGGAGTAAAAATATCC
>CAJWQJ010000031.1 GCA_913045315.1 uncultured Chloroflexota bacterium
AATCCTTTATTTCTAACGTTTGAAACAACATTATGATTTTGATCTAAGCTTTTCAATCCTTCACTTAAATATTTTCCATTTTCTTTAGCCTTTGAAACCAAGTTTTCAGATTCTATAATTTCTAAATAAACAGTAAATCTAACCATATCAACAAGATTTCCACCCCAAGTTGAGTTGAGACGGCTTGATTCTTCAAATACGTGACCTTTAACTTCATTTAATCTATCACCTGCAAATATTCCACATACTTGTGTTTTTTTACCAAAACTAATGATATCCGGTCTGGTATCAACGCTATCACATTCACAATCAAAGTTTTCAGAAGTAAAAAGTTGGTGTGCCCACATTTCTCCTGTAACACCTACTCCAGTTTGTACTTCATCATATATTAGTAAAAATTCATTATCATTAGCCAAAGTTCTTAATTCTTTAAAAAATTCACAACGAAAGTGATTATCCCCTCCTTCACCTTGTATCGGTTCTATAATAAGTGCGGCAATGTCATTCGGATTTTCGATTAATGAAGTTTTTATTTGTTCAATAGCTTCATTTTCTGCATGAATTACATCTTTTAAAGATTGTTCATCAAGAGGAAAATGAATTTTTGGATTAGTTATTCTTGGCCAATCAAATTGAGGATAATACATTGTTTTTCTTGGGTCTGGAGAATCTGTAAGACTCATCGTATATCCTGTTCTCCCATGAAAACATTCTTTAAAATGTATAACTTTGGAACCCTTTTCA
This sequence comes from uncultured Chloroflexota bacterium, assembly GCA_913045315.1. GTDB lineage: Bacteria > Chloroflexota > Dehalococcoidia > Lucifugimonadales > UBA1127. The sequence goes on from CAJWQJ010000031.1 coordinate 745, forward strand.
CCATTTCCTGACTTAAGGTTTTTTCTTACTTTCCAATCAAAAGCTGTTTTTAAAGCATTTTCAACACCTAAAGCACCCCCTTCGACATAAAATGCATAGGGCAAGTAATCAGGTTGAGCTACTCGTCCCATTGTTTTTACAAATTCAGCCATTTCTACTGAATAAACATCAGAATTAGTAGGCTTATTCAGAGCAGGAGAAATAAAACGATCTTTATTCTCAAGCACATAAGGATGGTTATAGCCTACTGGCATAGATGCAAACATTGAAAAAAGATCCAGATATTCTTTATTATCTTTTGAATCAACAAGCCATACGCCATGACTTTTATCAAGATCAATTACGGGATCCATGCCATCCGCAAGCATATATTTATTTATAACTTCCCTTACCTGATTTCCTGATATAATATTCATTATATTCCTTTATTATTAGAGATATTCTATTTATCTAAATTAAATTCTATTCCTTGAGCTAAGGGTAGTTCTTTACTCCAGTTGATTGTATTTGTTTGACGTCGCATGTATTGTTTCCATGAATCTGAACCAGACTCTCTACCGCCACCTGTCTCTTTTTCTCCTCCAAATGCGCCACCTATTTCTGCACCAGAAGTGCCAATATTAACATTTGCAATACCGCAATCACTTCCTCTCTGCGATAAAAATTTCTCAGCATTACCCACATTTGTGGTAAATATTGATGAAGAAAGACCTTGAGGAACATCGTTATGTTTGAAAATTGCATCATCCATATTCTTATACTTCATTATATAAAGTATCGGAGCAAATGTTTCTTTCTGAACAATATCCCAATTATTTTCTGCTGTTACAACAGCAGGCTGAACGTAATAACCATTCCCTTCTATAATTTTGCCTCCAGTATGCAACTCCCCACCTGATTCCTTGACTTCTTTTAATGCAAGTAAGTAATCGTCCACAGCTTGCTGATTAACTAAAGGGCCCATTAATGTTTTACTATCAAGTGGATCACCAATTATTACTTGCTTATATGCATGTAATAATTTTTTTAGAAATGAATCATATATTGATTCATGTACTATAATTCTTCTTGTTGATGTACATCTTTGACCAGCGGTACCAACAGCGCCAAAAACAACTGCAGGAATAACTAACTCCATGTCTGCAGTTTCATCAACAATAATAGCATTATTTCCGCCTAATTCTAATATCGTTTTACCAAAACGCTCAGAAACTGTTGAGCTTACATGTCGACCCATATGAGTCGAGCCTGTAAATGATATAAGGGGTATTTGGTTATCTTGAATTAATTTTTCACCAATTATAGAACCTCTACCTATCAAAATAGAAAAAATTCCACTATATCCATTGCGCTCCATTACAGAATTACATATATGTTGAACTGCAATAGCAGTTAACGGTGTTGATGATGATGGCTTCCAGATAGTTGTATTTCCACAAATAGCAGCAATAAAAGCATTCCATGCCCATACCGCTACTGGAAAATTAAAAGCCGATACGACGCCAACTGGCCCTAATGGATGCCATTGTTCATACATTCGATGATCTGGACGTTCTGAGTGCATAGTTTTTCCATATAGCATTCGAGATTGACCAACTGCAAAATCTGCAATATCTATCATTTCTTGAACTTCTCCATCGCCCTCTTGCTTAATTTTTCCCATTTCAAG
>CAJWQJ010000032.1 GCA_913045315.1 uncultured Chloroflexota bacterium
CAGCATTTCCTGCTCTTTCTCCAAGCCCATTTATGCATCCTTCAATTTGTCTTGCCCCAGCTGTAATGGCTGCCAAACTATTTGAAACAGATAACCCCAGATCATTATGGCAGTGGACACTTGTAACTATTTTATCCATCCCAGGTACATTATGAATTATATTTTCAATACGGTTTTTAAATTCCCAAGGCATTGTATAACCTACTGTGTCAGGTATATTTATTGTAGTTGCACCTGCCTTTACTGTTGCTTCAATTAATTGATATAAAAAGTTCATATCTGTTCTAGAAGCATCCATTGGAGAAAATTCAACGTCATCACAATATTGTTTGGCTTTTTCTACGCAATAGACTGCCATATCTAACACTTCTTCCCTATCTTTTTTTAATTGATTTAATATTTGTATATCTGAACTGTTTATAAATACATGTATTCTAGGGTTTTCTGCATTTTTAATTGCATTCCAGGCTGCATCAACATCAGACGGCACACAACGTGCTAAAGCTGCAATGACTGGTTCCTTTATTTTCTCTGATATCATTTTTACTGATTCAAAATCCCCTGGTGATGAAGCTGGAAATCCAGCTTCAATTATATCGACATTCAATTTATTTAATTGTGTGGCAATTTCAAGTTTTTCAAATTTTGTCAGCCCAATTCCAGCAGATTGTTCTCCATCTCTTAAAGTGGTATCGAAAATTAGAATTTTATTATCATTAGCCATTTATGAACCTCATTTGTAAATATTATTCCGAATCGTTTAGAAAGGGCATCATTCCTCTTAATTCTTTTCCTATCACTTCTATAGGATGTGAACTGTTTTCTTTTCTTAATTCATTAAATTTATGCAATCCTTCGTCGTTTTCTGTTATCCATTCTCTTGCAAAGGAACCATCTTGTATGTCTTGAAGTACTTTTTGCATATTTTCTTTTACAGATTCATCGATTATCACTGGACCTCTAGTTAAATCTCCATATTCCGCAGTAGTACTTATAGAATAACGCATATAATCTAATCCGCCTTGATACATTAGATCTACAATAAGTTTTAATTCGTGAAGGCATTCAAAGTATGCTGATTCTGGTTGGTATCCAGCTTCAACTAATGTTTCAAATGCATATTTTACTAACTGTGCAGTACCTCCGCACAATACAGCTTGCTCGCCAAACAAATCTGTTTCAGTTTCTTCTTTAAAAGTTGTTGTTAACACTCCTGCTCTTGTGCAGCCTACTGCTTTTGCATAAGCTAAACCTGTGGAAATAGCATTTCCAGAAGGGTTTTGATGTATAGCTAATAGACCTGGAACTCCCGATCCTTTAGTAAACACTTCTCTCATTCTATGTCCTGGAGCTTTGGGCGCAACCATTACTACATCAACATTAGATGGAGGCTTAATAGTGTTATAGTGAATATTAAAACCATGGGCAAACATGAGAGTTTTATTTTCATTCATATGTTTTTCTATGGACTCTTTATATACTTGAGGTTGAATAGTGTCAGGTAATAACATCATTATTAAGTCTGATGATTCAGATACTTCAGACACTGTGCCAACTTCTAAGCCATCACTTTCAGCTTTTTTCCAACTTTTACTTCCTGGTTTCATTTTCTTGTAGGATTAATTTCAATTTTCACCATAAACTGAGTTATGGAATGCTAGGTATTTTATTTTCTTTGGTTTATTTGATTAGTTCCATTCTTCCGAAGGTCCAGATTTACCTCGACCTAAGTAAGACATAACTGATCTAAATCCGATGTATGCTTTTGCTGTGTCACTGTATTCATAAGTACGAGTTCCAGTTTGACAGTAATAACCAATGTCTTTCCACGAACCACCGCGAATCACCTTTCTGTGCAGGGCAGGAGGGTCATCTACTTTAGCGTGATAAACGTAGTCTGGAGCTAGGTCAAATGCAAAATCATAAACAGTTTCATCAAATGCTGTGTTTGTCCATTCTGCTACATTACCAGCCATGTTGAATAGGCCAAAATCGTTTGGACTATAAGATTCAACAGGAGCAGTGTAAGCATTTGCATCCTCTACGTAGTCTCCACGCATAGGCTTAAAGTTTGCAAGAACACAACCTTGATCGTTTCTGATGTATGGACCACCCCAAGGATATGGAGCTAAGTCTCTTCCTCCACGTGCAGCATATTCCCATTCTGCTTCAGATGGTAAACG